>NZ_JBXVWA010000011.1:0-112179 GCF_057219735.1 Phenylobacterium sp. T106
AAAGGTAGAACATCTATCCACCAAAGTCAAGCTTGGCGGCGGCGCTGTGCGGGGTTTGCTTGAGGCGCGGAGTCTATGGGTCCCGGCTCTCCGCTTCGCTTCGGCCGGGATGACAGGTCGGGATGACAGGGGGGAGGGGGCCTGGGCGTGTGCCGAGGCCCCCAGCCTCTTGGTCCGGGCGTCAGCCCGTGATGCGGTAGCGGCCTTCGGCGTCGGGGCAGACGCGGACGTAGCGGAGGTCGCGGCCGTAGGCGTCCACCGGCGCGGCGGCGAGGCGGCAGCGCTGGCGGCTGTAGTAGTTGGAATCGTAGCTGCTCGAGTATCGGTTGCGGCCCTCGCGGTAGGGCATGGTCTCGTCGTAGGTGAAGTATGGGCCGCGAGCGTCGCACTTGTAGTCGCGGTCGCGCGAGTTGCCGATCGCGCCGCCGACGACGGCTCCGGCGACGCCACCGAGCACCGCACCTTCGGTCCGTGCGCCGCGCGAAGCCACCTGGCTGCCCAGAACCGCGCCCGCGAGCGCGCCGATCAGGCCGCCCGCGACCGTGTTGTTGTTCGAGCCGGACGACGAACAGGGCACGGCCGAGCTCGAGGCGGGACGGCCGTAGTAGCCGGCGTAGGGCGGCGGCTCGTTGCGGGTCCAGTAGGTCTGATCCCAGACCGGGCGCGCATAGAGCCGGGCGTAGGCGCCCGCGCCGTAGCGGCGGTCGTAGATGGCCCGGGCGCGCTCCCACTCGGCGAGGCGGCGGTCATAGTCGCGACGGGCCGCGCGGTAGTCGCGGCGGGCCTCGCGGTAGTCCTGGCGGCGGGCCTCGTACCCGTCGCGCTGCGCCTCGTACTGGCCGCGCTGGGCTTCGTACTCGCGCTGCTGGCGCTGATACTCGTCCGTCGGCCGGTACTGCTGGGCCAGGACGGGGGTGGCGGCGGTGGACAGCGCAAGCGCCGACGCCATCGCGATGTTCAGGGGCTTCAACATTTTCTCGCTCCGGTCTCCCTCGACCGGCCCAAACGGTCGACAGGCTTGAGCGTTCCGGAGGACACGCGAGCGTGGTCGCGCTCGCGGCTTGTGAGCGCGGCCGTTCAGCCTTAGTTTCCGCCGCCTCGCGTCCGCCCGATCCGGGCGTCCACCCCCCTTCAGGACCGACCGCCAGATGGCCGCGCACTACCTCGAGTTCGAGCGCCCGATCGCCGACCTCGAAGCCAAGATCGAAGAGCTTTCCAAGTTGTCCGCGACCGCCGGCGGCGGCGTGGACGAGGAGATCGAGGCCCTGCGCGCCCGCGCCCAGGCCCTGCGCGTGGAGGCCTACTCGAACCTGGACGCGTGGCAGAAGACGCAGGTGGCGCGCCATCCCGACCGGCCGCACTTCGTGGACTATGTGGCCGCGCTGATCGACGAGTTCCAGGAACTGCGGGGCGACCGCAAGTACGCCGACGACCAGGCGATCATGGGCGGCATCGGCCGGTTCCGGGGCCGCCCCGTGGTGGTCATGGGTCACGAGAAGGGCCGCGACACGGTCACCCGCGTGAAGCACAACTTCGGCTACGCCCGGCCCGAAGGCTACCGCAAGGCCGTGCGCCTGTTCGAGCTGGCCGAGCGCTTCCAGCTGCCGGTGATCAGCTTCGTCGACACGCCGGCCGCCTATCCCGGCATGGCCTCGGAGGAGCGCGGCGTGGCCGAGGCCATCGCGCGGTCCACCGAGAAGGCGCTGATGCTGGAGGTGCCGATGGTGGCGGTGGTCACCGGCGAGGGCGGCTCGGGCGGCGCGCTGGGCATCGCCTGCGGTTCGCGCGTGCTGATCCTGGAGCACGCCATCTATTCCGTGATCCCGCCCGAGGGCGCGAACTCGATCCTGTGGCGCGGCGCGCGGACTCCGGCGGAGGCCGCCAAGGCGATGAAGATCACCGCGCAGGACCTGCTGGGCATGAAGATCGTCGACCGGATCGTCCCCGAGCCGGCCGGCGGCGCCCACGCCGACCCCGACGTGGCCATGGTGCTGGTCGGCGACGCGGTCGAGGAGGAGCTGAAGGCCCTGGAGGGCCTGTCGGCCGAGGAGCTGAAGGCCCGGCGCGCCGAGCGCTTCTACGCCATCGGCCGCAGCGGCCTGCAGTAGGCCCGGACGCCGGCCTTCGACGCCGGCGCGGCCTGGATTCATCGGGACAAACGAAAAGAGCCGCCGGGTCGCCCCGGCGGCTCTCGTCGTTCGTGGGTCTTCGTCGGCTTAGAAGGTCAGGTTCGCACCGACGAAGAAGTAGCGGCCGCGGTTGTCGTACTGCGACGAGCCGGTGCCCGTGCCGGTGAAGGTCTCGGGCAGGGCCGGCGGGTAGCGGTCGAACACGTTGACGACGCCCGCGCGGAAGATGATGTCATCCGTGTACTTGTAGGTCGCGCGGATGTCGTGGCGGAAGTAGTCGCCCGTCTTGAAGGGCGTCAGCACGCCGCGCTGCTGCACCTGGCTGGCGATCATCGAGCCGAAGTAGATCGTGTTCCAGGTGAAGGAGTACTTGTCGTAGCTCCAGCGGGCGGACGCGTTGCCCTTCCACTCCGGGGTCGCGTTCGTGATGGTGTTCGCGAACTGCACGAACGCTTGGCCGGGCAGGCCCTGCTGCACGAACTTGTACATCCAGGTGGCGTCCACACGGAGCGCGATGCTGCCGTAGTCGCGCCCGAACACGTCCTCGGTCTGGAAGCCGTAGGCGATGGAGTAGTCGTAGCCTTCGACCTTCACGCTGGCCACGTTCTGGTTGACCAGCACGACCTCGGTGACGCCGCCCGGGACGGCGCCGCCGTTGGTCCCGGTCGGATCGCGACGGATCTGCGTGCAGAACTCGTTGGACGCGACCGGGCGCGAGGCGTCGTCATAGCAGAGCGCGCCGAGCAGGGTGTTGATCGGAACGGTGCCGACGGAGTCGGTGATGTTGTACTTGAAGAAGTCCACCGACACCGAGAGACCCGGCACCCAGCGGGGCTGGATGACCACGCCGTACTGATAGGTGTGCGCCTTCTCCGGGCCAAGGTCCGGGTTGCCGCCCTGCAGCAGCGCGAGCGACGAGCGCCCGGTGCCGAAGTTCGACACGAAGGTCAGCGGATTGTAGTTCGGGATCGCGGCCGCGCAGGTCACCCGGCGCGCGGCCTGCTGCGCCGCCGTGGCGGTGCGGAAGACGTCCCGGTCGCAGGGGTCGATCGCCGTGTTGGTGAAGTTGCGGCTCTGCGGCGCGAACAGTTCGACGATGTTCGGCGCGCGGACGGCGGTCGCCTCGGTCGCGCGGAAGCGCACGTCGCGGATCGGAGACCAGCTGACGTTGATCCGGTACTGGTCGGTCTCGCCGATCGTCGAGTAGTCCGACAAACGGCCGGCGACTTCGATGGTCAGCTCCTCGGCGAACGGCAGGTCCTTCAGGACCGGGATCCGCACCTCGCCGTAGGCTTCCTTGACGTTGTAGTCGCCGCCGCGGGTGCCGATGGCGTTGAAGAACAGCGCGCCGGAGGCGCCGAGCGCGTCCTGAACGAACAGGCTCTCTTCCTTGCGGTATTCCGCGCCGAAGGCGATGCCCAGCGGGCCGGCCGGCAGCTCGAACAGCTCGGTCGCGAAGTTCAGGCCCGCGACGGTCTGCTTGACCTCCTGGTCCGTCACCGACGTTGCGTTGGTGAAGAGGATGGCCTCACGGCTGGCGCCGTTGATCAGGTCCCACGGCGCGCAACCGGCTGCGCGGGCCGCCGCGTCGCGGCAGACCACCTGGCCGTTCAGCAGCACCGCGTCGGTCGCCTGCTGCACTCGGGCGACGTTGGGCACATTGTACGAGGTCGTGGTGCCGTCGAGTTCGGCGTACTGGACGTAACCGTCGACGTTCACGTCGCGCGAGAAGGTCTGGAACTTGCCCGCGAAGCCGGCCGCGAGGCGGATCTGCTCACGCGCGGTCTTCACGTCGCGGCCGCCGAACTCCTGCCAGAACTTCCCGACCTGAGCGGTGGACCCTTGCGTGAAGGTCTTGCCGGCGGCGAGCCATTCGGCCCGCAGGGCCGCAGCGGTGGCGCCAGGACCGTTCAGGTAGGCGTTGTCGCCGCGCAGGACCACGGGCATCGTGCCGCCGCCGGCCGCGCTCGAGAACGCCGGCTGGAAGATGCCGTAGCCATTGGCCTTCACGTAGCTGCCTTCGAGGAAGACGCTCCAGTCGTCGGCGAGTTTGTAGTCGATGTAGGTGCGCAGGACGGCGCGGTCGCTCTTACCCTGCAGGGCGTTGTAGGCGATCCCCGAATAGAAGAGCGCGTCGTCCTGGCAGGTCGGCTGCACGGTGGCCGTCGAGCAGGCAGCCGACAGGCGCACCACGTTCGTCGGGTTCCGCACATCGAGCGTGACCGCCCGGGCCGTGCCCAGTGCGCCGCCGATCAGCTGGAACGTCGCGAACGGCGAGGTGTTGGCGCGGCTCTGCAGGATGATGGACTGCGGCGTGGCCAGGGTGTCGCGGCGGATGCCCGGGCTCAGCTCCGGGCGGTCACGCTGCATGATCTTGTCTTCGTTGGCGTATTCGCCGCCGATCAGGACCGACAGCCGGTCGTCCATGAACTTGCGGCCCCAGTTGAAGCCGAAGCGGCTGGTCTCGCCGTCGCCGTCCTCCGAAATGCCGCCCTGCAGGTCGACCTCGAGGCCGTCCTGCTCCTTCTTCATGATGAAGTTGACGACGCCGGCGATGGCTTCCGAGCCGTAGACCGCCGAGACGCCGCCGGCGATCGTGTCGATACGCTCGATCATCAACGAGGGAATGGTGTTCAGATCGACGGCCGGCGACGAGGCGTCCGAGAACGGCAGGCGGCGGCCGTCCATCAGCACCAGGGTGCGCGTGGGGCCGAGGCCGCGGATGTCGGCGCGGACCTGGCCCGCGAGGAACAGGGTGCCGGAGGAGTTCTGCGCGTTGGTCGCGGGGTTGATCACCGGCTGCTCGAGCAGCAGGTCGCCGACGGACACCTGGCCCGACTCGCGGATCGACTCGGCGCTGACCACCGAGAGAGGCTGAGGCGTTGAGAAGGTGTCGCGGCGGATACGGGAGCCGGTGACGACGATCTCGCCCACATCGACGCCCTCGTCGGCGGCCTGGGCCTGGGCGTAGGTCGGCCCGGCGAGCAGGCCGGCGGAGGCGGCTGACACGAGCAGCGCGCTTCGAAGCATGGTGTTCATCTGGACTTTCATTCTGCGGCCCCCGGCCTGGCAAAAGTAATGTCGGGTCTGCCGGTCACGCCGGCGGTTGGTCGCCTTCGAGCGCACGCCGCTCCGGCGCCCAAAGGAGGCGACGCGAAGAGGAGGCGTCCGAAAAGGTGAGGCCGGAAGCTGTCACGCAGCCGTTACGTGAGCAACGAAAAGCCGCCACAATGTCGACGAGCGGCCGGGGAACATTACGAATTTCTCATCATGTGCGCCATTGGCGCCACACATTTGGCGTGCTGGGGCAAAGCTGACCCTAAACCGCCGGTGGCAAACCGGTCACAAACCGTCACGCGAGCGTGCGGAGCGCCGCGGCGATCTCGTCGACGGATTCCGGCGTCGTGGCCCACGAGCACATGAAGCGGACCGAACCGTCGAGGAAGCGGTAGACGAACCACCCCTTGGCGTGCAGCGCCGCGAGCCGCGCCTCGTCCATCTCCACGAACACGCCGTTGGCTTCGACCGGATGGCGGACCGGGAAGGGCATGGCGGAGGCCAGGCGGCGCGCCATGGCGTTGGCGTGGGCGGCGTGGCGCAGGAGCGCGCCGTCCTCGAGCATGCCGATGAAGGGGGCGGCGTAGAAGCGGCCCTTGGACGGAAGCTGTCCCGCCTGTTTCAGGCGCGCGTCGAAGCGCCGGGCGAGGGTCCGGTCGAAGAGGACCACGGCCTCGGTGGGCGGCATGCCCGCCTTCGTCCCCCCGAACACCAGGAGGTCCACCCCGAGGGTGCGGATCGCCTTCAGGTCGAAGCCCGAGGCGGCGGCGTTGGCCAGGCGGGCCCCGTCCAGATGGACGCCGTAGCCTCTGGCTCTGACGGGTTCGACGAGCGCACGGACCTGCGCCGACGTGTAGACCGTGCCGTACTCGGTCGCGTTGGTGAGCGACAGGGCCGCCGCCGGCTGGCGGTGCGACACGTCCGGGGCGGCGAGGGGCGCCGCCAGCCCCGCGGGGTCGATCCTGCCCGACGCTCCGGCCAGGCGGATCAGGCCCAGGCCCTGTCCGAAGAACCCGGGCGCGCCGGTCTCATCGGTGCAGACGTGGGCGTGCTCGTGCGCGAGCACCGCTTCGAACGGGCGGCAGAGCGCCGCCAGGCAGACCGCGTTGGCCGCCGTCCCCGACGCCACGAAGCGGACCTCGGCGTCCGCGTCCAGCGCCTCGCGGATGAGGTCGGCGGCGCGCGCGCTCACCGTGTCGCCGCCGTAGCCGGAGGCGAAGCCGGCGTTGGCCTGCGCGAGCGCCTGCATGGCCTCGGGCGCGGCGGGCGCGGTGTTGTCGGAAGCGAAGTCGTAGCGGGCCATGCGGCCGAGCTTCTGCCGGGACCGGCGGCCGCGGGCAAGCGTCACCGCAGGCTTGATGGGCGCCGCGGCCGGGTGTTTGGTGGCCCCCGGAAGAGTGGCGTCGGGGCGTGGCGATGAGGATCTGGTTGCTGGCGGCGTGCGTCGCCTGGGCCTGCGGCGCGGCGGCGACCGCGACGGGTAAGCCGCTGCCGGAGGGCGGGCTGACCGCCGCGGAGTACGCCCGCTGGCTGGAGGACAACGGCTACAAGGCCGACATCCAGAAGGACAAGGACGGCGACGCGCACGTGGATTCGGGGGCCGACGGCCTGCGTTTCTCGGTCTACTTCTACGACTGCAGGAAGGACCGCTGCGCGGCGCTGCAGTACTATGTCGGCTTCGACAAGGGCCCGGACACGCCGAACCTCGAGAAGGTGAACGCCTTCAACCGCGAGAAGCGGTACATCAAGGCCTATCTCGACACCGACGGGGACGTCTCGTTCGAGTACGACGGCAACCTCGCCCCGGGCGGGACCTGGGAAGCCGTCGAGGACGACTTCAACACCTTCCTGGGCTACCTGCCCGAGCTGAAGAAGCTGGTGAACTGGTAGGCCGTCAGCCCGCCTCGCGGCCCCAGGCGCGGACCTCGTCCACGAAGAGGTCAGGCTCCTCCATCGCCGCGAAGTGCCCGCCGCGGCGCATGTCCGACCAGCGCGTCACGTTGTAGGCCCGCTCGGCGAACGAGCGCGGCGGCGCCGAATAGAGCGGCTCGCCGGGGAAGTTCGCGAAGGCGGTGG
Source organism: Phenylobacterium sp. T106 (assembly GCF_057219735.1). Taxonomy (NCBI): domain Bacteria; kingdom Pseudomonadati; phylum Pseudomonadota; class Alphaproteobacteria; order Caulobacterales; family Caulobacteraceae; genus Phenylobacterium; species Phenylobacterium sp. T106. The sequence continues at coordinate 7,263 of NZ_JBXVWA010000011.1, forward strand.
GCGTCTCGCAGCGCTCCCCGGCCTCGAAGGCCAGGCCGCCCTCCTCGATGAGCCCGCGGTAGTACCAGGCGCCGGTCGTGAAGCTGCCGGTCATCACATAGATCATCACGTTGGTGAGCAGGCGGTCCTTTCCGTAGACCTCGTCCAGCGACTTCCGGCTGAGGTCGGACCAGTCGTGGAAGCGCTCCACGATCCAGGCGGCCTGGCCGACCGGGTTGCCCGCGCCCATCCAGGCGATCGACTGGGGCTTGGAAACCTGCAGGCGCAGGTAGGCGCCCATCATGCCGGCGGCCGCCTCCTGCCGCGCCGCCCACGCCCGCTCCTCGTCCGTCTGGACGCCGTCGTGCGGGCGGAAGCCCAGCATGTTGAGGTGGATGGCGCGCGCCGAGCGGCCGTGGTCGCGGCCGAGCCAGGAGGTGACCATGGCGCCCCAGTCGCCGCCCTGGGCGAGGTAGGTCGTATAGCCCAGCACCTCGGTCATGAGCGTGTTGAAGAGCCGCGCCGTCGTGCGCTGGCCGATGGGCCGCCGGGGCTTGGACGAGAAGCCGAAGCCCGGCAGCGACGGGACCACCAGGTCGAAGGCGTCGGCGGGATCGCCGCCGAAGCGCGACGGGAACGCCAGCTTCTCGATCGCGCCCCAGAACTCGTAGTGCGAGCCCGGCCAGCCGTGGGTGACCAGGAGCGGCCGGCGGCCGCCGGCCTCGCCCACCACGTGCAGGAAGTGGATGTCGAAGTCCTCGACGCGCGCCGTGTGCTGCGGGAAGCGGTTGAGGTCGGCCACGGCGGCGCGCCAGTCGTAGGCCGAGGTCCAGTGGTCGCACAGGGCCCGCAGGTATGCGCCGTCGCAGCCGTAGTTCCAGCCGTCGGGCGCTTCGGGTTCGACCGGCCACGGGTAGGCCCGCACCTGGTCCAGCACCCGGCTCACGTCCTCGTCCGCCCAGCGGACTTCGAAGGGTTGGATGTCGGCCATGCGCGCCTCCCGATGATCCCGCCTACGTGCCCGCCTTCCCCCACGACTCGTCAAGCGCCGCCGCGGACCCCCTCTCGCTTCGCGAGCTCCCCCAGGAGGGGGAGCATCGACCGCCACGTTCCCACGGCTGTCATCCCGGTTTCGCCGCAGGCGAAGACCGGGACCCATACGCGCCTGGTGTGGGGACGGCCCGCGGCGGCGCGGCCGCGCTTCATCCTGAGAGACGGAGTCTATGGGTCCCGGTCTTCCGCTGCGCGGAAACCGGGATGACAGGAGGTTGGGGTACGGAGCAGGGTGGAGGGGTCGCTGGCACGGCGGCCAGACCCCCTCTCGCTTCGCGAGCTCCCCCAGGGGGGAGCATCGACTACCCCGTCCTCACGGTTGTCATCCCGGTTTCGCCGCAGGCGAAGACCGGGACCCATACGCGCCCGATGGCCGTGGGGGCGCGCGGCGGCGCCGCAGCGCTTCATCCGGAGAGACGAAGTCTATGGGTCCCGATCTTCCGCTGCGCGGAAACCGGGATGACAGGGTTGGGGTGCGGAGCAGGGTGGAGGGGTCGCTGGCGCCGCGGCCAGACCCCCTCTCGCTTCGCGAGCTCCCCCAAGGGGGGAGCATCGACCGCCCCCCGTCCCCACGGCTGTCATCCCGGTTTCGCCGCAGGCGAAGACCGGGACCCATACGCGCCCGAGGTGGGGTGTGGGCCGCGGGCGGCGCCGCTGCACCCTATCCGGAGAGGCGGAGTCTATGGGTCCCGGTCTTCCGCTGCGCGGAAACCGGGATGACGCTCAGCCGCCTGCGCGGAGGCCGCGGGCTAGGGTGGCGCCCAGGCGGTCGTGGAGGCGGCGGGAGGCGCCGGCCGGCAGCTTGCCCGCCATCTCCAGGACGATGACGCCGTGGGTGGCGGCCCAGAACATGGCGCCGATCTCCTCGGCGTCCCCCGCCATCTCGCCCGCGGCGATCAGGTCCTCGACCCAGGCGGTCATGTTGGCGTGCGCGCGGCGGCCGGCTTCGACCAGCTCGGGATAGTCGCCCTCGAGCGGCTGGTTGAGGTCGAACATCAGCTTGTAGGTGTGCGGGTTGGCGAAGGCGAAGTTCACGTACGCCTCGCCCACGGCCGCCCCCTTGGCCCGCGCCCCCTTCGCGCCATCCCGCGCGGTCTCCAGCGCCTCGGCGAAGCGGTTGAAGGCGTTGGTCCTGACCGCGGCCAGGATGTCGTCCTTGTCCTGGAAGTAGCGGTAGGGGGTCATCGGCGAGACGCCCAGCTCGGCGGCCAGCTGACGCATCGTGACCGCGTCGGGACCGCGCTCCGCGAAAAGCCGCTCGGCGACCCCGCACAGGCGGTCCCGGAAGTCGGCGACGTCGGATTCGGTCAAGACGCGAGGCATGCCGTGTGTGTGATCCGCAAAGAAAGCGCTTGCCAAGGGCTACCCGCTTCGACATCAATTTACAACGTAAGAAAGACAACCGGTCGAGGAGCTTGGCCATGGACGGGAACGCTCGGATCAATCCCTACCTCGCGGGCAACTTCGCCCCCATCCACACCGAGGACGACTTCGCGCTGACCGTGAAGGGCGAGATCCCCGCCGAGATGCGTGGCGCGCTATTCCGCACGGGCCCGAACCCGCAGTTCGAACCGCGCCAGCCCGAGAGCTACCACTGGTTCACGGGCGACGGGATGGTGCACGGCTTCTACGTCGAGGACGGCAAGGTGCGGTACCGCAACCGCTACGTCCGCACGCCGAAGTGGAAGCTGGAGAACGAGGCGGGCCGGGCGCTCTTCGGCGGCTTCAATCCGATGGCGGGCGACCCGTCCGTGTTCGGCAAGGACGGCGGCGTCGCCAACACCAACATCCTCTGGCACGCGGGCAAGCTGCTGGCGCTGGAGGAAGGCCACATGCCGACCGAGATGCGCGCCGACACGCTCGAGACGGTCGGCTACCGCGAGGACTACCGCGACCGGACGACGGCGCATCCGAAGCTGGATCCGAAGACCGGCGAGATGGTCTGGTTCGGCTACGGCGTGGGCGCCCCGCTCTCGGCGGGGATGAGCTATGGCGTCACCGACGCGGCCGGCAACGTCGTGCGCCGCGACGACTTCCAGGCGCCGTTCGCCGCCATGGTCCACGACTTCATGGTCACCGAGAACCACGTGCTGTTCCCGATCCTGCCCCTGACCGCGAGCCTGGAGCGGGCGATGAAGGGCCTGCCCGGCTTCGCCTGGGAGCCGGAGAAGGGCGCCTACGTGGGCGTGATGCGGCGCGACGGCGACGTCTCGTCGATCCGCTGGTTCAACACCGAGGCCTGCTACGTCTTCCACCCGCTGAACAGCTGGGAGGAGGGCGACAAGATCCACTGCGACGTCATGCGCTACAACGTGGCGCCGCTGTTCCCGAAGGCCGACGGCTCGCCCGGCGACAAGGCCGCGGCGCGGCTGGTGCGCTGGACCTTCGACCTGGCCGCGAACTCCGACGCCATCAAGGAGACCCCGCTCGACGACCTGGACGGCGAGTTCCCGCGCGTCGACCCGCGGGTGGAGACCCTGAAGCACCGCCACGGCTGGTACGCGGCGGACTCCACCAGCGCCTCGACGATCCGCATGAACGCCATCGCCCACATCGACCTGGCGACCGGCAAGCGGCAGGTCTGGGAATTCGAGGGCCGCGACATGCCGTCGGAGCCGGTGTTCGTGCCGCGCTCGGCCGACGCCGCCGAGGGCGACGGATGGGTCACCGCCGTGGTCTACCGCGCGGCCGAGGACCGCTCGGACATGCTGGTGTTCGAGGCGCAGGACATCGCCAAGGGCCCGATCGCCACCGCCGAGGTCCCGCGGCGCGTGCCGTTCGGCTTCCACGGCAACTGGGCGAGCTTCTAGGCGGCGGCCTTCGCGGTCGCTTTGCTGCAAGGGGAGGGGCCCGGCCCCCTCTCGCTTCGCGAGCTCCCCCAGGGGGGGAGCATCGATCGGACCGCCACTTTCCCACGGCTGTCATCCCGGTTTCGCCGCAGGCGAAGACCGGGACCCATACGCGCCCGATGTGGGGGTGGCCCGCGGGCGGCGCCGCTGCGCTTCATCCGGAAAGGCGGAGTCTATGGGTCCCGGTCTTCCGCTGCGCGGAAACCGGGATGACAGCGGTTGGGGTGGACCCCCTAGCGCTTCGCGAGCTCCCCCAGGGGGAGCATCGGTCGGACCGCCACTTTCCCACAGCTGTCATCCCGGTTTCGCCGCAGGCGAAGACCGGGACCCATACGCGCCCGCTGTGGGGGTGGCCCGCGGGCGGGGCAGCCGCGCTTAATCCGGAAACGCGGAGTCTATGGGTCCCGGTCTTCCGCTTGCGCGGAAACCGGGATGACAGAGGTTGGGGTGGACCCCCTCTCGCTTCGCGAGCTCCCCCAGGGGGGAGCATGGCCCGACTTAACCGCAGAGATCGCGGAGGGGGCGCGGAGGGCGCGGAGATCTCTGCGTTCTCTGCGTTCTTCTCCGCGTCCTCCGCGGTTCAATCGCGCGCCTGCGGCGGCAATCAGACTGCGCACCCCCACGGCTGTCATCCCGGTTTCGCCGCAGGCGAAGACCGGGACCCATACGCGCCCGATGGCCGTGGCGGCCCGCGGGCGGTGCCGCCGCGCTTCATCCGGACCCACGGAGTCTATGGGTCCCGGTCTTCCGCTGCGCGGAAACCGGGATGACAGGGGTTGGGTGCGGAGCAGGGTGGAGGGGTCCTAAGCGCCGGGGGCGGCCCCCCTCCACCGCCTTCGGCGGTTCCCCTCCCCCTGTGGGGGATGCCCCGGACGCTGCAGCTAGGCCGTGGGCGGGGTGAGGGAGGGGCGGGTGTTGAGGGTTTCGCGGTCGAAGCCGGCGACCTGCTTGTAGGACGCCGCCACGGCCTCGAGCTCGTCGCGCGGGATCACCTGGGCCACATCCGTGAAGCCGCCCGGGGCGCGGTCCTCGGCGAGCTGCATCACGCGTTCCGGGCCCTCGCCGCGATTGGCCAGCACGATCCGGCTGGTGGCCGGACGGCGGTCGGCCTCGTAGGCGGCCAGCGCCGCGTCGGCCGGCTTCGTCGCCAGGTGGAAGGCGAGGGTGCGCGCATCGAGGATGGCCTGCGACGCCCCGTTCGAGCCGATGGGGTACATCGGGTGCGCGGCGTCGCCCAGCAGCGTGATCCGTCCGTGCGTCCAGCGGTCCAGCGGGTCGCGGTCCACCATGGGGTACTCGAACACGTGCGAGGCGCCGGCGATCACCTCGGGCACGCGCAGCCAGCCGAAGTCCCAGCTCTCGAACCGGGGCGCGAAGTCCTCGAGCCGGCCCGGCCGGTTCCAGTCCTCGCGCCGCCAATCCGGGCCGTCCGGAAAGCGCAGCTCGGCGATCCAGTTGACGAGCGACCGGCCCCGCGCGGTGGCGGCCGGGTCGATCGGATAGCAGACGAACTTCTGCTCGGCGTGGCCGGCCATCACCATGGTGCGCCCGCCGAGGAAGGGCGCCGTGTCGGTCACGCCGCGCCAGAGCACGCGCCGGTTCCAGATCGGCGGACCCTCGGCGGGGTGGAACTGGCGGCGCACGGCCGAGTGCACGCCGTCGGCGGCGACGATCACCTCGGCCTCCACCCATTCGCCGTCGGACATGCGCAGGCGGCCCGCGGGATCGACCTCGGCCGCCGCCCGGCCGAGCCGCACGGCGCCGGCGCCCAGCCGCGCCCGGACGGCGGCCAGCAGCAGCATCTGCAGCGTCCCGCGGTGGATGGAGTACTGCGGCCATCGGTAGCCGGCGGCGAGACCCCGCGGCTCGCGCCAGATCTCCTGGCCGTGGCGATTGGCGTACACCAGGGCCTCGGTGGCCACGGCGTTGGCGGCCAGCGCCTCGGCCAGCCCCAGTTCGGTGAGCTCGCGCACCGCGTGCGGCAGCAGGTTGATCCCGACGCCCAGCGGCCGGATCTCGGCCACCGCCTCGTAGACCTGCACCGGCACGCCTGCGGCGTGGAGGCTGAGGGCCGCCGTGAGCCCGCCGATTCCCGCCCCGATGACGACCACGCCCATGAGCCGATTTGCGGGCGCAACGCCTGGGGAAGTCAAGTTGGCCCTGGTCGATTGCCAAGCTGGCGCATCAGCGCCATGGGTCGGGCATGAGGACTCTGATCATCGCCGCCGCGCTCGCCCTGGCCGGAGCCGCCCACGCGGCGCCGGACTTCAACGACCGCCGCGACTTCGACTTCGCCGAGCGGGGCTATCTGGGAACGCGCGCGGACCCGAGGATCCCGGCCGAGAACGGCCAGGTGGCCTGGGACCTCACGGCCTACGACTTCCTGAAGGGCCCGGCGCCGGCGAGCGTGAACCCGAGCCTCTGGCGCCAGTCGCAGCTTCTCGCCCGGCACGGCCTGTTCGAGGTGACCAAGGGCGTCTGGCAGGTCCGCGGCTTCGACATCGCCAACGTCACCTTCGTCGCGGGCAGGACGGGCTGGATCGTCATCGATCCCCTCACCGTCGTGGAGACCGCGCGCGCGGCGCTGGAGCTGGCCAACGCCCGGCTCGGCGCGCGTCCCGTGGTGGCGGTGATCTACACCCACAGCCACGGCGACCACTTCGGCGGGGCGCGCGGGGTCACGTCGCAGGCCGACGTCGACGCCGGGCGCGTCCAGGTGATCGCGCCGGACGGGTTCCTGGAGCACGCGGTCTCGGAGAACATCATCGCCGGGCCCGCGATGAGCCGCCGCGCCAACTACCAGTTCGGCGTCACCCTGCCGAAGGGGCCGCAGGGACAGGTCAGCGCCGGCATCGGCCCGGCCCTGGCGCGCGGGACGCAGAGCCTCATTCCGCCGACGCGGGTGATCACCCGGACCGGCGAGGAGCTGGTGGTCGACGGCGTGCGGATCCAATTCCAGGTCACGCCGGGGACCGAGGCGCCGGCCGAGATGAACCTCTACTTCCCGGACCTGAAGGTGCTGGACCTGGCCGAGAACGCCAACGCCACCCAGCACAACATCCTGACCCCGCGCGGCGCGCTGGTGCGCGACGCCAAGGCCTGGTCCGACTACCTGACCGAGTCCATCCGCCTGTACGGCGACCGGTCCGACATCCTGATCACCAGCCACGCCTGGCCACGGTTCGGGCGCGAGGTGATCGGCGACTACCTCGCCAAGCATCGCGACGCCTACAAGTTCCTGCACGACCAGTCGGTGCGGCTGATGAACGACGGCCTCCTGCCCGACGAGATCGCCAACCGCCTGAAGCTGCCCGAGGCGCTGGACCGCGAGTGGTACAACCGCGGCTACTACGGGACCGTCAGCTTCAATTCCCGCGCGGTCTACCAGCGCTACATGGGCTGGTACGACGCCAACCCGGTGAACCTGGCGCCGCTGGAGCCGGCCGACGAGTCGGCGCGCTACGTGGCGATCATGGGCGGGGCGGCGAAGGTCCTGGCGGCGGCGCAGGACGCCTACGCGAAGGGCGACGACCGCTGGGCCGCGGAGCTTCTGAACCGGCTGGTGATGGCCGACGCGAACGACCGGGCGGCCAGGGACCTGCTCGCCAGGGTCTACGACCGACAGGGCGCAGCGGCCGAGGCCTCGACCTGGCGCAACATGTACCTCACCGCCGCCCGCGAGCTGCGCGACGGGGTGCAGGCCGGCGCCGCCGCGCCGCAGGCGGTGGAGACCCTGCGCAACACGCCCACCCACATGCTGCTCGACCTCTTCGCCGTCCGGCTGGACCCGGGCAAGTCGAAGGGCCAGGCGCTGAGCGTCGACCTGGTCTTCCCGGACCGCAAGGAGCGCTGGCGGGTGGCGGTGCGCCACGACGTGCTCACCTACGAGGCCGATCCCAAGGGCGGCGCGGCGGACGCCGCCTACGCGCTGCCGCGCTCGCAGTTCCTGGCCGGCGCGCTGGCGGGCGCGGACCTTTCGTCGACGGCGACCGGCGGCGACAGGGCGGCGCTGGGCCGGCTGCTCGGCTGGCTGAGCGCCCCGCGGCCCGCGTTCCCGATCGTGACCCGCTGAGCGACGGCGCGCGGGCGGGCGGCATGACGGGGTGCGAGCTGGACGGCGAGTACGACTACATCGTGGTCGGCGCAGGTTCGGCCGGCTGCGTGGTGGCCAACCGCCTGTCGCAGGACCCCCGCAATCGCGTCCTGCTGCTCGAGGCGGGCGGCAAGGACGACTGGATCTGGTTCCACGTGCCGGTCGGCTACCTCTTCGCCATCGGCAACCCGCGCTCGGACTGGATGTTCGAGACCGAGCCCGAGCCGGGCCTGAACGGACGGGCGCTGAAGTACCCCCGCGGCAAGGTGGTCGGCGGCTCGTCGGCGATCAACGCCATGATCTCGATGCGCGGGCAGGCGGCCGACTACGACCACTGGCGCCAGCTGGGGCTGACCGGTTGGGGCTGGGACGACGTGCGCGCCGCCTTCCGCCGGCTGGACGACCACTTCCTGGGCGACAGCGAGCACCATGGCGTGGGCGGCGAGTGGCGCGTGGAGCCGCCGCGCGTCCGCTGGGCGGTGCTGGACGCCATCGCCCGCGCGGCCGTGGAGATGGGCGTCCCGGCGACCTCAGACTTCAACACCGGCGACAACGAGGGCGTGGGCCTGTTCCACGTGAACCAGCGGCGCGGCCTGCGCTGGTCGGCGGCGCGCGGCTTCCTGGCGCCGGCGCTGAAGCGGCCCAACCTGCGGCTGGAGACGGGCGTCGTCGTGGAGCGCGTGCTGTTCGACGGCCGGCGCGCGGCCGGGGTGGCCTTCCGGCGCGGCGGCGAGCGGTTCGAGGCGCGGGCGAGGGGCGAGGTCGTGGTGAGCGCGGGGTCGGTGGGATCCACCCAGATCCTGCAGCTCTCGGGCGTGGGCCCGGGCGAGTGGCTGGGCGAACTGGGCCTGCCGGTGACCGCCGACCGGCCGGGGGTCGGGCGCAACCTGCAGGACCACCTGCAGCAGCGGGCGATCTACCGGGTGAGCGGCGTGCCGACGCTGAACGCCCGCTACCACAACCTGGTCACCCGCGCGGTCATGGGCCTGGAGTACGCGCTGCTCCGGACCGGGCCGCTCACCATGGCGCCGTCGCAGCTGGGCATCTTCACGCGCTCGTCGCCCGAGCACGAGCGGGCCAACATCCAGTTCCACGTCCAGCCCCTGTCGCTGGACCGCTTCGGCGAGCCGCTGCACCGCTTCCCGGCGGTGACGGTGGCGGCCTGCAACCTGCGCCCCACGTCGCGGGGGACGATCCGGCTGCGCTCGCCCGACCCGGCGGACGCGCCGCGGATCGCGCCGAACTACCTGGCCACGCCCGAGGACCGCCAGGTCGCCGCCGACGCGATCCGCGTGACGCGGCGGCTGATGCGCCAGCCCGCACTGGCCGCGTACCGGCCCGCCGAGCACCTGCCGGGGCCGGCGGTGGGCGACGACGACGCCTCTCTGGCCAAGGCCGCGGGCGACATCGGCACCACCATCTTCCACCCGGTCGGGACGGCGAAGATGGGGCTGGCGAGCGACCCGATGGCGGTGGTCGACGCCCGGCTGAGGGTGTTCGGCGTGGAGGGCCTGCGGGTGATCGACGCCTCGGTGATGCCGACCATCACCTCGGGCAACACCAACACCCCCACGATCATGATCGCCGACCGCGGCGCCCGGTTCGTCCTGGAGGATGCGGGCGGCTGATCGCGCCTCTCCCCCCGCGAAGGGGCGGCGCGGGAGATCGGCGCCCCCGACGGCGCCTCAAACGCCCCGACCGCGGGACGCTGCTTCACCGCTGAAGTCGCCCAGCCGCCCTTCCCTACCCTCTCCCTCTCCGGTCGCTGCGCTCCCGGGGGGAGAGGAGGCGGTCCCTAGACCAGCGAGCCGTGGCAGTGCTTGAACTTCTTGCCCGAGCCGCAGGGGCAGGGCTGGTTGCGGCCGGTGTCCTCCCAGCCGTCGGGCAGGGCCGAGACGGGGAGGGCCTGGCGCTGCTCGGCCGAGATGCCGTCCGGCACGTAGCCGAGCTCGGCCTCGTTCTCGCCCGTCAGCGGGTCGAGGTGGACCTCGAATGTCCGCTGGCTCGGAGGGGGCGGCGGCGCCTCGAACTGGAACTCCACCGTCATCAGCCAGCGGGTCACGTTCTGGCGCAGGTCGACCAGGAGCTTCTCGAAGAGCGTGAAGGCCTCGGTCTTGAACTCGTTGAGCGGATCGCGCTGGCCGTAGCCGCGCAGGCCGATCACCGTGCGCAGGTGGTCCACGTGCATGAGGTGCTCGCGCCACTGCTGGTCGACGATCTGCAGCAGGAAGCTCTTCTCGACGTTGCGCATGTGGTCGCCCACCAGCGCGTTGCGCTCGGCCGCGCGCTCGTCGGCCGCCTTGCGGATGCGCTCCTCGATCTCCTCGTTGGCGATGCCTTCCTCGGCCGCCCAGTCGGCCACGGGCAGGGTCAGGCCCAGGTACTGCTGCAGGTGCGCGTCGAGGCCCGCGATGTCCCACTGCTCGGCGTAGGCCTTGGGCGGCAGGTGGCGGTTGACGAGGTCGGCGATCGTGTCGTTGCGGAACTCGGCGATGATCTCCTGGAGGTCTTCCGCCTCCATGAACTCCTGGCGCTGCTCGAAGACGGCCTTGCGCTGGTCGTTGATGACGTCGTCGTACTTCAGCAGGTTCTTGCGGATCTCGTAGTTGCGCTGCTCGACGCGCTTCTGCGCCGTGGCGATGGCGCTGTTCAGCCATTTGTGGGTGATCGCCTCGCCGTCCTGGACGCCGAAGGTCCGCATGATCGCGTCCAGCCGCTCGCCGGCGAAGATGCGCAGGAGGTCGTCCTCGCACGAGAGGAAGAACTTCGAGCGGCCCGGGTCGCCCTGGCGGCCCGTCCGGCCGCGGAGCTGGTTATCGATGCGCCGGCTCTCGTGGCGCTCGGTGCCCAGCACGTAGAGGCCGCCGGCGGCCAGCGCCTGCTGCTTCAGGTCGGCGATCTCGGCCTCGACCTTGGCCTTGTGGGCCAGCGCCATCTCGGGCGTGACCTCGACGCCGGCCGCGAGCTGGTCCTCGCGCCACTTCAGCACCTTCATGTCGACGTTGCCGCCGAGCTGGATGTCGGTGCCGCGGCCGGCCATGTTGGTGGCGATGGTGACGGCGCCCGGCACGCCGGCGTCGGCCACGATCATGGCCTCCTGCTCATGGTAGCGGGCGTTGAGGACGCTGTGCGGGATGCCGCGGATCGTCTTGCCGTTCAGCTCGAAGGTGTGCGCCTTCAGCAGCTCGCTGAGCTGCTCGGACTTCTCGATCGAGACCGTGCCCACCAGGATCGGCTGGCCGCGGCGATGGCATTCCTCGATCTGGGCGATGATCGCCTGGTTCTTCTCGCGCGACGTCCGGTAGACCTCGTCGTCCTCGTCGATCCGCGCCACGGGACGGTTCGTCGGGATCTCGGCCACGTCCATCTTGTAGATGTCGATGAACTCCTGCGCCTCGGTGGCGGCCGTGCCGGTCATGCCCGACAGCTTGGCGTAGAGGCGGAAATAGTTCTGGATGGTGACCGAGGCGAGCGTCTGGTTCTCGGGCTGGACGACGGCGCCTTCCTTGGCCTCGATGGCCTGGTGCAGGCCTTCCGACAGGCGGCGGCCCTGCATCATGCGGCCGGTGAACTCGTCGATCAGGATCACCTCGCCCGCGCGGACGATGTAGTCCTTGTCGCGCACGTAGATGACGTTGGCGCGCAGCGCCTGGTTCACGTGGTGGACGACCGAGACGTTGGCCGCGTCGTAGAGCCCGGCGGAATCCTCCTCCAGGTGCCCGGCGGCCTGCAGCATCTCCTCGATCTTCTCCGAGCCGTGCTCGGTCAGCATCACCTGGCGCTGCTTCTCGTCGTACTCGTAGGTCTCCTTGTCCTGGATCAGCTCCTTCACCAGGAGGTCGATGGTCCGGTAGAAGTCGGACTTGTCGTCGGTCGGCCCCGAGATGATGAGCGGCGTGCGGGCCTCGTCGATCAGGATCGAGTCCACCTCGTCGACGATCGCGAAGTTGTGGCCGCGCTGGACCATCTCGCGCGGGTCGTAGACCAGGTTGTCGCGCAGGTAGTCGAAGCCGAACTCGTTATTCGTCCCGTAGGTGATGTCGCTGGCGTAGGCTTCCTGGCGCTGGCCCTGGCTGAGGCCGTGGACGATGACCCCCACCGTCAGGCCGAGGAAGCGATAGACCTGGCCCATCCACTCGGAGTCGCGCTGGGCGAGGTAGTCGTTGACCGTGATGACGTGCACGCCCTTGCCCGCGAGGGCGTTGAGGTACACCGGCGCCGTGGCGACCAGCGTCTTGCCCTCGCCCGTCCGCATCTCGGCGATGCCGCCCTGGTGCAGGATCATGCCGCCGACGAGCTGGACGTCGTAGTGCCGCTGGCCCAGCACGCGCCAGGCGGCCTCGCGCACGACCGCGAAGGCCTCCTCGAGCAGCTGGTCCAGCGTCTCGCCCTTGGCGAGGCGTTCGCGGAACTCGGCGGTCTTGGCGCGGAGCTGCTCGTCCGACAGCGCCTTCATCTGCGGTTCCAGGGCGGTGACCTTCAGGGCGCGCGCGGAGAAGGCCTTGACCTTGCGGTCGTTGGAGGAGCCGAAGAACCGTTGGAAGATGCTCAAGGGAAGGTATCCGTGAGGCGGCGTTGGGCCCTTCGCCAGCCTGCAAAAAGGCGCTCTTTTGGGGCGTGGGTGACTTAAGGACTACCCCCGCGCAAGTCAACGTGAAGCCCCTGCGGCGGGAGCACCGCGGGCGCCTGGAATGGGCGGAGCGCGAGGCCGCCCGCGGCGGTCAGGCGCGGTTCGGACGCAGGAGGATCTTGCCGCCCGTCTGCTTGCGGCTGAAGGCGCGGATGACGTCCGGCTCGAGCGCCTCGCGCAGCGAGACCTCGGCCGCGTAGGCGCTCCGGAAGGTGGTGGCGAGCTCGGCGGCCACGCGATCGCGCAGCGCCTGGACGCGCGCCGGGCCGGCCTTGGCCAGGAAGCCTGTCAGGATGAAGCCGCCCACGCCCCAGGCCATGCCGTAGCTGCGGGCCAGGCCCGTCGGGCCGGGATCGAGGCCGCCGTAGATGTAGACCTGCTTGTGCCGGCTGGAGCCGTAGCGGCTGTAGGCGCCGCCCTTCGCGGCCTGGGCCTGTTCCATCGCGGACAGGATCTGGCTGGTCAGCGGGCCGCCGCCGACGGCGTCGAACCCCAGGGTGGCGTCGGTGGCGGCCACCGCCGCCGCGAGGTCGGCCTGGAAGGTCGGCGCGCTCGTGTCGACGACATGCCGCGCGCCCAGGGCCCGCAGCTCTTCGGCCTGCTGCGGGCTGCGCACGACGTTGACGAGCTCCACGCCGTCCGCGGCGCAGAGGCGGATCAGCATCCGGCCGAGGTTGGACGCCGCCGCGGTGTGGACGAGGGCGGCGTGGCCCTCCATCCGCAGCGTCTCGACCATCCCGAGCGCGGTCATGGGGTTGGCGAAGGCCGCCGCCCCGTCCGCGGGGTCGGTCCCCTCGGGAAGCGGCAGGACCATGGCCGCGGGCAGCGTCCGATACTGGACGTACATGCCGCCGCCGAACACCGAGACCACCCGCCCGACGAGGGCCTGCGCGGCCGGGTCGGAGCCGGCCGCGACGACGACGCCGGCGCCCTCCACGCCGGTCGGCAGGGACTGGCCGATCCGGCCGGCCACGCCGGGCCGCAAGGCGGGCGGGATCGTCGCGGTCGTGACGCCGTCGCGCGTCGCGAGCGTGGAGAGGTCGGCCGGGCCGAGCAGCAGCCCCAGATCGCCGGGATTGACCGGCGCCGCCTCGATGCGCACGACCACCTCCGCTGCGCCCGGGGGGCGGACGGGCGCATCGGCCAGCGACAACTCCAGCACGCCGTCGGCGCGGACCCGCGAGCGCAGCTCGAGGCCGGCGGCAGGGTAGGGGGAACTCAAGGGTCGGCCGGATGCGGGGGCCGCGTGTAGGGGTCGTTCGGGCCGCCGATCTTCTCGAGCACGAGGTGGCCGTAGTCCGGCCGCGTCCAGTGCAGGCGGCCCTTGTCGTCCAGCCAGCGCCGCACCTCGCGGTTCGTGCCCTTCGGCCGCAGGATGAAGACGCCGTTCTCGTAGCTGGCGATGGCGACGATGGGGGTCTTGAAGTCCCGCACCGAGACGTCCTGGACCGCGTTCGCCTCGGTGCCGTCGGCGCGGGCGTCGGCGATCGTGCCGCCGCCCATGTCGACGATGCGGTTCCCGCACTGCTCGATGCGTTCGGCGTAGGTGGAGAAGCGCGACGAGGCCTCGGGCGGCTTGCCGTTCTCCTCGATCACCTTCCAGATCCCCCGCAGGTCGGGCGCCCCCGCCACGAGGGGCTCGGTGCAGGTCTTCAGCACCGGCGGCGGGAAGGTGCGGCCGTAGCCGCGGGGGCCCGGCGGCGTGTGGGCGACCGGAATGTCGCCGGCCATCACCGGCTTGCGCGCCTCGGGCGCCGCGGGCCCGGCGATCCCCAGGGCCAGCAGCCCCACTGCAAGCACCCACGCTGAACGCATCGGCCGCCCCTCCCAGCTGTCGGTGAGAACGGAAGCATAATTCCGGTTCCTGTACAACGCCGTTCTGGACCTCGCCGGCGCGACGGGACTAAGCTGCGCCCGTCATGAAGGCCTAGCTCCACATAGGCGCCGCGAGACATCGCCGGCCTTGAGCCCCGCGCCCGCCAGAGGCGCGGCCCCTTCTGCTGTTTTCCGAGGCGACTCATGCCCACCGACCCGGTGACCAACCGCTATGGCGCCATAGCGGCCGAGATCTACGACATCGACAAACCGTACTTCGCCCTGCCCGACACGGCCTTCCACCTGGAGCGCTTCCAGAACTTCGGCCGGCCCATCCTGGAGCCCGCGTGCGGCTCCGGCCGGACGCTCGTGCCGTTCCTGCAGGCCGGCCTGGACATCGCCGGCTTCGATCCGTCGGAGGAGATGCTCGCCCGGTGCCGCGCCCGATGCGCCGCCGCGGGCGTGTCCGCGGACCTGACCCGCCAGCGGTACGAGGACTTCGCCTACGCCCGGCGCTTCGGCGCCATCCTGATTCCGGTAGGGTCGTTCACCCTCGTGGACGACGTCGCCGCCGCCCGGGCGGTGCTGCGGCGGTTCTTCGACCACCTGGAGCCGGGCGGGATCCTGGTCGTCGACCAGCAGGGACTGAACGTCCTGGCGGGGCAGGGGCAGGATCGGCGGCGTTGGACCGCCCCGTCCGGCGACGTGCTGACCTGCGAGGGAATCCGGACCCACACCGACTGGCTGGAGCAGCGGGCCGAGACGACCTACCGCTACGAGCGCTGGCGCGACGGCCGCCTCGTGGAGTCGCAACTCGACGTCATGGCGCAGCGCTACTGGGGACTGGAGGAGTTCCGCCTCGCGCTGGAGGCCGCGGGCTTCACGGACGTGAGCGTGGTGGGCGACTACGACCGCCGCCGGACGCCCCGCACCGGTGACCGGGTCCTCACGTTCGAGGCGGTCCGGCCGGCCTGAGGCGGCGGCCGCGCAACGCCTGGGTTCGCTCACTCGCCCTTAAGGGGAATACCATAGTCAAGGCGCAACCGTCATGACATCCGATGTCGCGATAATTACCTGTGGGGGTTAAATGACGTTCCGTAAGCTTCTTGTCGCTGCGACCGCCGCCGCTGCGCTGTCCGCATTCGCCGGGGTGGCGGACGCCGCGATCGTGGTGAGCGGCCCCAGCGCCACCGCCTTCCTGACCGACGCGGCCGGCGGCGCCCGGTTCAAGGCCTTCAACAGGCCGTCGGAGTTCGAGTACTACCTGGGCGAACATGATCTGGGTGTCGCGGGCAACCGCGTTCAGGGCCAGGTCTCGTACACCCAGAACGGCGACAACGCGTTCAAGCTCGAATACGACGCCGACACCGACGTGCTGTCCGGGTTCCTGAAGGGCACGAACCTCAGCTACAGCAACTTCCTGGCCGGGCTCGCACCGTCCGTCGCGGCGCTCAACTTCAATACGCTGCAGATCTTCATCAAGGACAGCTCGCCCAATGGCGTGATCTCGCTGAACAGCCTCAAGCTGAACGGCGTCAATCTGTCCCCGGCCACCGTCACCGGCGCCGACGGCGACCAGTACTTCGCCATCACCGGCCAAAGCTTCAAGTCCGACTTCGTACTGACCGGCAACCTCAACCTGTCGGGCTCCTTCTCGACGTCGGGCGAGGGCAATCGGGTCGAACTGCTGGTCGGCAACAACGCGAACCTCGCCGTTCCCGAGCCCACGACGTGGGCGCTGATGATCGGCGGCTTCGGCATGGCCGGCGCCGCGCTTCGGATGCGCCGCCGCGCCGCGCTGGCCTGACGACCGGCGTACTCGCATCGGCGCTCGGAAGACGCCGGCGCGAAAACTCGAACCAGGCGGGCCGGGGCGTTATCGTCCCGGCCCGTTTCGTTCTGCAGGACCTCCGTGATGCGCACGCCCTCCTTCCGCGTCCGGCTGCGCGCCTTCCAGCGCATGCACGAGGGCGCGCCGGAGCCCGGCTTCATTGCCGACCTGGAGTTTCTGGAGAACCGCGACCTCGACCTGTCGATCCGCCTGGGCGCCTTGCTGGCGTTCAATGCGCTCCTGATCACCATCGGGACGCACCCGGTCTCGGCGTCGCCGGGCGCGCCGCTCAGCGTCGACGCCGCCACGCGCCCCTGGATGATGCTGGCGAGCCTGGCGGGCGTGGCGCCGTTCGTCCTGTCGAGCGGCCTTCTGCTCTACGCCTTGCTCATCGGCGAGGAGTTCGACGCAGCGGGCGAGGACGAAGGTCCCGAGGTCCTGCGTCGAAGGCTGCTGGCCGCGTTCATCCGCTCCATCGACGCCCAGAGCCGCCTGCTGCGGAACGCCGTGCTTGCGACGACCGGCGGCGGCGTGCTCACCGCCGCGGCGTGGACCTGGATCCTCTGCGCCAAGCTGGCCGGCTGAGAGACTCGAGGACACACGAAAAGGGGCGGAGCTGACGCCCCGCCCCTGGTTCCGATCGATCGATCCGCGAACCGGACGTTTTCGAGGTCAGAAGACCTCGAACAGGCCCGCCCCACCCATGCCGCCGCCGATGCACATGGAGACCACCACGTGCTTGGCGCCGCGGCGCTTGCCTTCCTGCAGCACGTGGCCCGCGAGGCGCGCGCCGGTCATGCCGAAGGGGTGGCCGATGGCGATGGAGCCGCCGTTGACGTTGTACTTGGCCGGGTCGATGCCCAGCTTGTCGCGGCTGTAGAGGCACTGGCTGGCGAAGGCCTCGTTCAGCTCCCACAGGTCGATGTCGTCGACCTTCAGGCCGTGACGCTCGAGCAGGCGGGGGATCGCGAAGACCGGGCCGATGCCCATTTCGTCAGGCTCGCAGCCGGCGACCGCCCAGCCCTTGAAGACGCCCAGCGGCTGGAGGCCGCGGCGCTCGGCTTCCTTGCCCTCCATCAGCACGACGGCGGCGGCGCCGTCCGACAGCTGGCTGGCGTTGCCGGCGGTGATGAAGTTGCCCGGGCCCTTCACCGGCTCGAGCTTGGCGAGGCCTTCCGCGGTGGTGTCGGGACGGTTGCACTCGTCCTTGTTCACCACGTAGTCGACGATGGACTCTTCCTTCGTGGCCTTGTCGACGACCTTCATCTTGGTCTTCATCGGGACGATCTCGTCCGCGAACTTGTTGGCCTGCTGAGCGGCGGCCATGCGGCGCTGGCTCTCCAGGGAGTACTCGTCCTGGTACTCGCGGCTGACGCCGTAGCGCTTGGCCACGATGTCGGCGGTGTCGATCATCGCCATGAAGATGTCAGGCGCGATCTTCAGCAGTTCCGGGTCGTTGTTGTCACGGCCCACGCCCATGTTGGGCATCGAGATCGACTCCACGCCGCCGGCCACCACGGCCTGGGCGCCGTCGTTGCGGACGTAGTTGGCCGCCATGGCGATCGTCTGCAGGCCCGACGAGCAGAAGCGGTTCACCGTCACGCCCGAGGTCGTGATCGGCAGGCCGCCGAGCAGGCCGGCCTGGCGGGCGATGTTGCCGCCGCCGTGCGCGACGTTGCCCATGAACACGTCCTCGATGTCGGCCGGGTCGACGCCCGACTTGGCGACCGCGTGCTTCACCGCATGGGCGGCCATGCTGACGGTAGGGGTCATGTTGAACCCGCCGCGCCCCGACTTTGCGAGGCCCGTTCGGGCATAGGAAACGACGACGGCTTCACGCATCTGGTTCTTCTCCCAACGACTGAATTTGAAGCTCCGGTCGGGCGCCGGGGCCTGTCGGCCCCAACCTTTGCACTCCGAGGCGGAAATGGCTAGCAGGGCCACCGACAAAGGCGCATGCGCCGCCCGCGCCGCGCAGCCGCGAAAACGGCTTTCCCTTTGGCGGGCCGCGATCTAGGGACGCAGGCGCTCAAGCTGGGAACGGAAGATCGCATGGCGGCCAGGAGCCCCGTCCGCACGACCGGTATAGCTGCGCTGCTGGCGCTTTCCCTGGCCGCGTGCGGCCGGGACGGCGGCGAGACCACGCCGCCCGAGCGCGGCGACCGCGCCGTCGCCCGCGTGGACGGCAAGACCGTCTGGGTGTCGGACGTCAAGCGCGAGGCGGTCGCCCAGGGGCTGATCGGCGAGGGCGAGCCGCTGGACCCCTCGTCGGACCTCTTCCGCCAGATGACCGACGAGGTGATCGACCAGAAGCTGCTGGCCGCCGAGGCGGTCCGGCGCAAGCTCGACAAGGACCCGGTGGCCCAGCGGCGGCTGGCCGCGGCGCGCGACCGGGTGCTGGGCGACATGCTGGTGGAGCGGACGGTCTCGGACGCGGTGACCGAGAGCAACATCCGCGGGCTCTACGAGGAACAGCAGAAGCTCGCGCGCCGGTCCGAGGAGGTCCGGGCCCGCCAGATCGTGCTCGCCACGCCGGCCGAGGCCGAGCAGGTGAAGAAGCTGCTGGGCGCCGGGGCGTCCTTCGAGGCGCTGGCCATGGAACGGTCGCGGGACGCGGCCACGCGGTTCAACGGCGGCGACCTCGGCTACTTCACGACCGACGTGATGCCCGAGGCCTATGAGGCGGCGCTGAAGGGCGCGAGGAAGGGGCAGCTCGTCGGTCCGATCCCCGTGGAGGGCGGCTTCGCGCTCGTGCGGGTGGAGGACGTCCGCGAGGAGCAGCCCATCGCCCTCGACGCCGCGCGGCCGCAGATCGTGCGGTTCCTGACCTACGACCGGATCCGGGACCTGCTGGAGAAGCTGCGCGCCAAGGCCAAGGTCGAGCCGCTGATCAAGCCGGAAGCCGGCGTGAAGACGCCCGTCCCGCCGGCCGACGCCCCGAAGGCGCCCGCCGCGCCCACCGTCGCCCCGTCATCGAAGGGAGCCGCCTCATGAGCCGCAAGCCGAAGTCCACGGCGGCCGCCAAGCGCGCCGCGCCCAAGGCCGCCAAGCCGGTCGAGGTGGTCGGCCAGACCCTCGAGCGCGCGCTGGACCCCCTGGCCAGCGCCCTGAAGCGCGCGGCCCTGCGCCGCGCCGACAAGCAGGCCCACGCCTTCGACACGCCGAAGGCCGACGACGGCAAGGCCAAGGTGGACAAGGGCGCGATGCCGGTCTCGCCGCTGGCGGTCCCGTTCCCGCGCATCGAACCCGTGCAGGGCGTCCAGCTGGCGACCGGCCGGGCCGGGTTCTACAAGCACGAGCGCGAGGACCTGCTGGTGATGAGCTTCCCCGAGGGGGCGAGCTGCGCCGGCGTGTTCACCCGCCACGGCGTGGGCTCGGCGCCCGTGGACTGGTGCAAGCGCCACCTCGAGGCCACCAAGGGCGAGGGCGTGAAGGCGCTGGTCGTCAACGCCGGCTGCGCCAACTCCTTCACCGGCCGGCCGGGCGCCGACGCGGTGCGCCGCGTGGCCTCGGCGGTGGCCAAGCGATTCGACTGCCGCCAGCGGGACGTCATGGCCGCCTCGACGGGCGTGATCGGCGTGCTGCTGGACGACGCCAAGATCGTGGCGCGGCTGCCGGAGCTGGAGGGGCGGCTGACCCCCGACGGCTGGGGCCGGGCCGCGCGGGCGATCATGACCACCGACACCTTCCCGAAGGGCGCCTACGCCGAGGCGCTCGTCGACGGGGTGAAGGTCCGCATCGCCGGCATCTGCAAGGGCTCGGGCATGATCGCGCCCGACATGGCGACCATGCTGGCCTTCGTGGTGACCGACGCGGCGATCTCGCCGCGGGCGCTGCAGGCGCTGGTCAGCCTCTATACGCGCAACACGTTCAACGCGGTCACCGTCGACGGCGACCGCTCGACCAACGACACGCTGCTGCTGTTCGCGACCGGCGCATCCGGCGCGCCGCGCATCAGCCGCGCCGGCGAGCATCGCCTGGCCGACTTCCGCGACAAGCTGGAGGGCGTGCTGCTCGACCTGGCGCACCAGCTGGTGCGGGACGGCGAGGGCGCGACCAAGTTCATCAAGATCACCGTCACCGGCGCCGAGACCGCCGCCTCGGCGCGGCGCATCGCCCGCTCCATCGCCGACAGCCCGCTGGTGAAGACCGCCTTCGCGGGCGAGGACGCCAACTGGGGCCGCATCGTGATGGCGGTGGGCAAGGCCGACGAGCCGGTCGACCGCGACAAGATGAGCGTGAAGTTCGGCCCCCACTGGGCCGCCCAGGACGGCCTCGTGGCCAAGAGCTACGACGAGGCGAAGATGAGCGCCTACATGAAGAAGCAGGAGCTCGAGGTCAGCGTCGACGTCGGCGTCGGCAAGGCCAGCTCCACCGTGTGGACCTGCGATCTCACCAAGCGGTACGTCGAGATCAACGGGGACTACCGCAGCTGATCTACCTCCCCTGCGCAGCGGGGATGAGCGGAATCAGGGGGTGGGCTTCTTCCAAGGCTGAACCCGTCCCGGCGGGTCGGCCAGGCGGTAGTTGGTGAAGCAGGGGTCGAAGAGCGGGCCGTAGAAGGGGTCGGCGTCCAGCACCGGTCCCCAGCGTTCGCGCATGACGGCCACCTCGCGGGCGAAGCGGGCGGCGGCCTCGGGGGCCAGGTCCGATCCGCGGCTGGCGCTCTCGTGGTGGTCCAGCTCGGCATGGGGCGTCCAGACGACGTCATAGCCGGCGGCGCGCACCTTGAGGCACAGGTCGACGTCGTTGAAGGCCACCGCCAGGCCCTCGGCGTCCATGCCGCCGACCTCGTGCCAGACGGCCTTGCGGATCGCCAGGCAGGCGGCGGTCACGGCCGAGACGTTGCGGGCCAGGACCAGGTGGCCCTGGTAGCCGGGGTGGTCGGCGTGCGCGCCGGCGTAGAGGTGGCCGGCCACCCGGTCGGGACCGCCGCCCACGCCCAGCACCACGCCCGCGTGCTGCAGCGTGCCGTCCGGATAGTAGAGCTTCGCGCCGACCGCACCGACGTTCGGGCGCACGGCCTGGGCCACGAGTTCGCCCAGCCAGCCGGGCTCGCGCACGGCGATGTCGTTGTTCAGCAGCAGCAGAACCTCGCCCCGGGCCTCGGCGGCGGCGCGGTTGTTGAGGGCCGCGAAGTTGAAGGGGCCGGGCGCCGCCAGGATGCGCACGCGGGGATCGGCCGACAGGCGCTGGAACAGGGTGAGGGTCTCGGGGGCCTCGCTGCCGTTGTCGACGACGATCAGCTCCAGCGGGCCGTAGTCCGTACCGTGCAGCACGCCGTCGGCGCAGCGGGCCAGCAGTTCGGCCCGGTCGCGCGTGGGCACGATGACGCTGACCCGCGGCGGCGGCCGAGGGGCGGCGCGGCGCACCCGCAGCCAGCCCTGGGCGCCCGGCAGGCGCTCCACGGCGGCCAGCTGGCCGGTGCGCGCCAGGTGCTCGGCCACGGCGCGCCGCGACGCCTCGGCGCACTGCTCGGCGCGGGCGCGGGAATACGAGCCCTGACGGCCCTGCCAGCGCCAGTGGTAGAGCACCCACGGGACGTGGCGGATGCGGTCGGTGCGCTCGGCGGCCCGCAGCAGGAGGTCGTGGTCCTGCGCCCCGTCGAACGCCTCGCGCACGCCGCCCAGCGCCTCGACCAGCGACCGGCGCATGACGGTGAGGTGGTTCACCGCGTTCACGGCCAGCATCAGCTCGCCGTTCCAGTCGGTCTTGTGGTGCGGCTGCGAGCGGCGGCCGCGCTCGTCGATCTTGTCCTCGTCAGAGAAGACCACGTCGGCGTCGGGATGGGCCGCGAGCTCGACGGCGACCTCGTAGAGCGCGCGCTCGGCCAGGAGGTCGTCGTGGTCCAGGAAGGCCACGAAGTCGCCGGTCGCCAGCGCCAGGGCGGCGTTCGTCGCCGCCGCGATGCCGCCGTTGGCCGCGCGGCGGACGATGCGGATGCGCGGCTCGGCGGCGGCGTAGGCCGTGAGCGCCGCCCAGACCGCGTCGCCCGGGGAGGCGTCGTCGGCGATGCAGAGCTCCCAGTCCGGGTAGAGCTGGCCGCGGACCGAGGCCACCGCCTCGTCCAGCAGGCGCAGGTCCGAGCGCCAGCAGGTCGTGACGACCGAGATGCGGGGCCGGGCCGGGAGGCGCTCGACGTGTGCGCGGATGGCGTCGCGGTCGACGTCGGTGAGGGTGTCGTGCCTGGCCACCCAGGCGCGGTACTCGGCGTCGGTCTGCGACTGGGCCCCGACAACGCTGCGCACGAAGCTCTCGCCCCAGCGCGTCTTCGTCATCGCCACCGCGATCGCGTGCACCACCACATGCGCCGGCGGCCAGCGTCGGACGACGCGGAGCGCGGCGGCGGCGGTGCTGCGAAGGCTGGGCATCCCGCCGAGGGTTACTTGGGTTCCCGGGCAGGGGCTAGGGCGTGGGCGCACGAGGCAGGCTGTGGGGTGTCGAAGGCCGCCTCCCGCCATACCAAGAGCGTCATCCCGCGGCTTGTCCGCGGGATCCATGTCTCAGCCGGCTGTGAGTCACGCGTTTATTCGAACGACCGACGCCGCGTCGTTTCTGCGCCCTGCAGTCGCCCGCATGGGTCCCGCGGACAAGCCGCGGGATGACAGCGGCCCTACCGGTTCGACCAGACGCCGTTGCTGCCGCCGCCCCCCTGGGAGCGGCCGCCGTTGCCGCCGCCGCCGCGGCGACGCCGGCCGGGGCCCTTGAAGGCCGGCTTGGCTTCGGGGCTGCGCGGGGGCCGCGCCGGGCCGCCTTCGTGCCGGTGGCCCGGCTTGGCCTCGGCGTGGTTGCGGTTGCGCTTCGGCGGATGCTTGGCGCGGTGCGGCTGTGCCGCCTCGGAGCGCTCGGGCTTGCCCGGGTCGGGCAGGGCGGCGGTGGCCGCGCCCAGGTGACGGTCGTTGCGGCGGTCGAAGCTGGGGATCCGCTGGCGGGTCACCTTCTCGATGTCCTTCAGCAGGCCGCGCTCGTCGTCGGCGCAGAACGCCACCGCCGAGCCGTCGGCGCCGGCGCGGGCCGTGCGGCCGATCCGGTGCACGTAGGCCTCGGGCACGTTCGGCAGCTCGAACTGCACCACGTGGCTGACCGCGTCGATGTCGATGCCGCGGGCGGCGATGTCGGTGGCCACCAGCGCGCGGACCTCGCCGGCCTTGAACGCCGCCAGCGCCCGCTCGCGCTGGCCCTGGCTCTTGTCGCCGTGAATCGAGGCCGCCTCGACGCCCACCTGCTCCAGCCCGCGCGCCACGCGGTCGGCGCCGCGCTTGGTGCGGGTGAACACGATGACGCGCTTGAAGCTGTCGTCGTCGAACAGCTCGGCCAGCAGGGCGCGC
The DNA here is from genome assembly GCF_057219735.1 of Phenylobacterium sp. T106. NCBI lineage: Bacteria > Pseudomonadati > Pseudomonadota > Alphaproteobacteria > Caulobacterales > Caulobacteraceae > Phenylobacterium > Phenylobacterium sp. T106. Next base: position 30,841 of record NZ_JBXVWA010000011.1, read on the forward strand.
TTGCGCTGCTGCTCGACGAAGAGGATGCGCTGGTTGATCCGCTCCACCGTGGTGGCCTGCGGGGTGACCGAGACCTTCACCGGGTTGGGGTTGAGGATCTCGCCGGCGAGCACCTCGATCTCCTTCGGCATGGTGGCCGAGAAGAACAGGTTCTGGCGCTGGCGCGGCAGGAACTTCACGATCTTCCGGATCGGGACGATGAAGCCCATGTCCAGCATCTGGTCGGCCTCGTCCAGGACGAAGGTCTCCACGCCCTCGAGGGTCATGGTCTTCTCGCCCAGGTGGTCGAGCAGGCGGCCCGGGGTGGCCACCAGCACGTCGACGCCGCCCGCGAGCGCGCGCATCTGGCCGCCGTACTTCACGCCGCCGAACACCACGGCGACCGAGACGCCCATGTGCCGCCCGTAGGTCTTGAAGCTCTCGCCGATCTGGGTGGCGAGTTCGCGGGTGGGGGCCAGCACCAGGACGCGGGCGCTGCGGCGCGGGGCCTGGCGCTTGGTCTCGGCGAGGCGGTGCAGGATAGGCAGTGCGAAGGCCGCGGTCTTGCCGGTGCCGGTCTGGGCGATGCCCAGGATGTCCTTGCCGTCCATGACGCCCGGGATCGCCTGGGCCTGGATCGGGGTGGGATTGACATAGCCCTCGTCGGCCAGCGCCTTGAGCAGCGGCTTGGCCAGGCCAAGGTCGGTGAATTGGGTCAAACGATAGTCTTTCACGTATGCGACGAACGCGCCCAGCCGGTCGCTCCGGGGGCGCGGGATCGCGGGTCTTTGGGGAGCGCCCCGCGTGATGGGCGATCTATGAGAAGTCTCTCACTGCGCTCGACAGGCTGGGTCCGGAGGGACCCCACGCGGCTGGAGCGTCGCTAGCGCTCAGGAGGAGCGCAGGCCGCACATCGGGGTTTCACGCGGCAAAGTCAACCCACGCAGTCGGAATAGCGGGGCCGCGCCCCGGTTTCGGGCCGCATGTTGCCTTTGCGGCCACACCCCGCCAAGGAAGCCGGATGACGAAGCCGATGGTCCTGGTCGCCGCCGCGGCCCTGGTCGACGTGGACGGCCGGGTGCTGATCTGCCAGCGCCCGGAGGGCAAGCAGCTGGCCGGACTCTGGGAGTTTCCCGGCGGCAAGGTGGAGCCCGGCGAGACCCTCGAGGCCTGCCTGATCCGCGAGCTGAACGAGGAACTCGGGATCACGGTGACCAAGTCCTGCCTGGCGCCCTTCGTCTTCGCCAGCCACGAATACGAGACCTTCCACCTCTTGATGCCGCTCTACCTGGTCCGGCGCTGGAAGGGCGTGGTGCGGGCGCTGGAGCACAAGGCCATCGCCTGGGTGCGCCCCAACGGCATGGACGCCTACCCGATGCCGCCGGCGGACGCGCCGCTGGTGGCGTGGCTGCGGGACCTGATCTGATGCGCCAGGCGGCGACCGTGCTCGCGGTGCGGACGCCGGGGCCCGGGCTGCACGAGATCACCCGCGACGTGGCCGCCTGGGCCCACGGGCAGGGCATGGCCGCCGGGCTGCTCACGCTCTTCTGCCGCCACACCTCGGCGTCGCTGACCATCCAGGAGAACGCCGCCCCGGACGTCCGCCGCGACCTGGAGGACTGGGTGGCCCGCGTGGCGCCCGAGAGCCCCGGCTACCGCCACCAGGACGAGGGGCCGGACGACATGCCGGCCCACCTGCGCAGCGTGCTCACCGGCGTGCAGCTCTCGATCCCGCTGCTGGACGGCCGCCTGGCGCTCGGGACGTGGCAGGGCGTCTACCTCTTCGAGCACCGCCGCCGCCCCCACCGCCGCGAGGTGGCGATGCATCTGCTGGGCGAATGAGATGCGCGTCCTGGCGGCTCTCCTGGCGCTGACGCTGGCGGCCCCCGCGCAGGCCGGCTGGCGGCGCATCGACCTGCCGCGCGACGATGTCACGCTGCGCGCGGTGGCGATCTCGCCGTCCGGCGCCTTCCACGTCTCGGGCAGCAAGGGCGCGCACGCCGTGAGCCAGGACGGCGGCCGGACCTGGCGCTTCTCCGCGCCGCTGGGCGAGGCGGCGTACGACTTCCGGGGCGTCGCGGTGGCCCACGACGGCGCCGTCCTGCTGATGAGCGCGGGCGAGGCCGCGAAGGGCGACGCCAACATCTTCCGCAGCGCCGACGGCGTGAGCTGGGCGAAGACGTTCCAGACCACCGAGCCCGGCGCCTTCCTCGACACCCTGGCGCTGCGCGACGGCCGGCGCGGGTTCGTGCTGGGCGACCCGGTCGGCGGGCGCTGGTTCGTGCTGCGCACGGACGACGGCGGCCGGACGTGGACCCGGCTGCCGGGGCCCGCGGTGAGGCCGGGAGAGGCGGCGTTCGCGGCGAGCAACTCGGCCCTGTTCCTGGGCCCCGGCCGGGAGGTGTGGATCGTCGGCGGCGGCCTCGCCCGCGCCCGGGTGTTCCATTCGCGTGACGACGGGGCGACCTGGTCGGCGTCCGAGACTGCCATAGAAGGCGGCGAGAGCGCGGGCCTCTTCGGCGGCATAGCGCTGGGGGGCGGCCGCGCGGTGGTCGTCGGCGGCGACTACAGGGCCGAGCTGCGCGAAGGCCCCGCGATCGCGCGCACGCAGGATGGCGGACGCACGTGGACGCCCGCGCCCGACGCCGGGACGCCGCGGCTGCTGGAGGGCGTGGCCCGCCGCGATGCGCGCACGCTGATCGCCATCGGGCCGCGCGGCGCCTCGGTCAGCCGCGACGACGGCGCCACCTGGCGTCAGGTGGACGAAGAGGCCTTCCACGCCATCGCCTGCGCGGGGGCCACGTGCGTCGCGGCGGGCGGCAGGGGCCGCGTCGCCGTCTGGATCGACGACTGAGCCCTCGGCCTCCCGGGCCGGGCGGCCGCGTTCAGAGCCCCGCGCGGCGCGTGGGCCGGGCGGCGTCGACGACGCACTGGCCGGGATCGGCCATGGCGTGCAGCCCCAGGCAGTAGATGTCCTCGTAGTGCGTGCCCGCCGCCGCGAGGCACTGGTGGAAGTTGAGTTTGGCGATGCGCAGGCACTGGCCGGCGCGGGGCTCCTGCATCAGCGAGCGGGCGGCGCGGTCCTGGCCCAGGACGGTCAGCGCCGCCACCGCCACGCCGCGGGTGACCACCGGGGTCGCGCCGCTCCGCCGCCCGCCCTCGGCCAGGGCGGCGTGCAGGCGCGCGCGGTCGGCGGGATCGGCGCGGTAGCCGGCCGCCTGCTTCACGGCCGCCAGCCGCTGCGGGCCGTTGGGCACCCGGGCGCGCGACCAGGGCTGGTGCTGGACGCTGTACGAGGCCTTGCGCACCCGCTGCCCGGCGCCCGCGAGCGCCTCGCCGCGACGGGCCAGAGCCGCGTTGGCGCGGGCGGCGGCGGCCGAGGCCCCGGGCGTCCTCAGGGCCGCCTCGGGCGCGGCGGCGATGCGTCGGCCGAGGTCGCGATCGGCGCGGACGGCCGCCACGAAGCCGGGCTCCTGCAGGGCGGCCAGGGCGGCGTAGGCGATCATGCTGGCTTCCAGCTGCCGCGGCTCGTAGCCGGCGGCGGTGCGCAGCCGCTCGCCGATCTCGGCCGGCCCCGAGAAGGCGGGGTCGATGGCCGCGGCCTTGCGGGTGTAGGCCTCGAACGCCCCGGCCTGCGCGGCCAGGCCCACGTCGAGGTAGCCGCCCGCGGGCGCGCGGGCGGCCCGGGCCGGCGGCGGCGGCGCGGGCGTGGCGCAGCCGGCCAGCGTCGCGGCGATGAGGGCGGCCGTCAGGCCGCGGGCAGTCCTTGGGCGCACGTCGATCTCTCCCCGACGAACCGCCCCCCACTGACGCAAGCTTGGCCGCGAACGGCCCGGCCTGCGCCGTGGCGGACTGTCACACCGCCAGGGTTATCAGAGTCTTATGGCGCAGCTTGCGGGTTCGCGGCCGGGGTCCAGCCGGTCAGGGTGATGATCTCGAAGGTGGCCGGAACGCGGCCGTCGGCGGTCCCGAATCGCTCGGCGTAGAGCGCGCAGGCGCGCGCCAGCAGGGTCCGGGTCAGCGGCTTGGGATGCCGGTCGGCGAGCACGCTGGTCTCGCCCATCTGGCGCAGGTCGGCCAGCAGGCGCAGCGGGTGCGCATAGGTCACGGTCACGGTGTCGACGTCGGCCACGGGCTGGATGAAGCCCGCGCGCTGCAGCAGGCCCGCCGCGTCGGCGGTGTCGGCGAAGGGCGAGACGCGGCTGCCCGCGCCGCCCAGGATCTCGGCCTCGGCGGCCACCAGCGACTGGCGCAGCTCGGTCAGCGTCACCCCGCCCAGCAGGGCGGCGATGAACAGGCCGTCCGGTCTCAGCGCGCGGCGCGCCTGGATCAGCGCGCCGACCACGTCGTTGGTCCAGTGCAGCCCCAGCGTCGAGACGATCAGGTCCAGGCTGGCGTCGGCGAACGGCAGGCGCTCGTCGTCGGCGACCAGGCGCGGCCCCGGCCGGCCGGCGAGCATCCGGGGCGACAGGTCGGCCTCGATCAGCATCCCCACCTTGCCCGGCGCCTCCTGGGCCAGGGCCTCGGCGAAGGCGCCGCCCCGGGCCGAGAGCTCGGCCGCCCGGGGGAAGGTCCTCAGGATGGGAGCCAGCCGCTCGGCGATGTCGGTCGCGGCCCGCCGGTGCAGGAAGTCGGCCGCGCCGAAGCCGCCCGCCGCCCGGTCCAGGCGCTTGCGGTGAAGCTCGCGATCGAAGAGCCTGGGGGGCGTGGCTGGAGGCGGGGCCGGCATTGGACGCCGAGAGAGACGATTTCGCCGCGACATGGAAGCCCCGCGTTCAGGCGGCGTGGCGCGGCGCGCTCGACATGCTGTTCCCGCCCCAGGCGCTGGACGGCGGGCCGCGCCCGCTGGCGGGGGGCTTCTCGGCCGACGCCTGGAGCCGCATCCGCTTCCTGGACGGCCCCGTCTGCGACGGCTGCGGGGCGCCGTTCGCCTTCGACTCCGGCGTGCGCTGCCCGGCCTGCCTGGCCAAGCCCCGCGCCTTCGACGCCGCCCGCGCCGCGTGCCTCTACGACGAGACCTCGCGCGATCCCATCCTGCAGCTGAAGCACGCCGACCGCCTCGACCTGGCGCCCATGCTCGCCCGCTGGCTCAGCCGCGCAGCCCGCGACCTGATCGAGCCGGCGGACGCCATCGTCCCCGTGCCGCTGCACCCCCTGCGCCTCCTGTCCCGGCGCTACAATCAGGCCGCCGAGATCGCCCGGCCGCTCGCCCGGTTGACCGGGACGCCCTACCTGCCCGACGCGCTCGTGCGCCGCCGCCGCACCCAGACCCAGGGCGGCAAGTCCGGGACGGGCCGCCGGCGCAACGTGGCCGGCGCCTTCGAGACGCCCGAGGGCCGTCGCCGACAGGTGGAGGGCCTGCGCATCCTTCTAGTCGATGACGTGTTGACCACAGGCGCCACCGCAGAGGGCTGTGCGCGGGCGTTGAAGGCCGCCGGAGCCGCCCGCGTTGACCTGGCGGTGGTGGCGAGGGTCCAAGCGCCGCAAGGACTCACTATATGACGGCGAAACGACGACGGCTGCGAGCGAGATGACCCAGGTCACCATCTACACCAAGCCCTACTGCCCCTACTGCATCCGCGCGGTTGACCTGCTGGAGCAGAAGGGCGTCACGTTCACCGAGATCTCGGCGGCGTTCGACCCCGACAAGCGCCAGGAGATGCTCCAGCGCTCGGGCGGCCGGGCGACCTATCCGCAGATCTTCATCGGCGACCGGCACATCGGCGGCTGCGACGACATGATGGCCCTCGAACGCGCCGGCAAGCTGGACCCGCTGCTGGCGGCCTGAGGGCGCGCACCGCCCCCAAACCCTGTCGTCCCGGTTTCCGCGCAGCGGAAGACCGGGACCCATAGACTCGGTGGTTCCGGAGGAGGCGCGGCGCCGCCGCCGCGGGCCGCCACAGGCAGCGGGTGCGTATGGGTCCCGGTTTTCGCCCGATGGCGAAACCGGGATGACAGCTCCTGTGCGGCGTGGGTCGTACACGTGATCGCCTCCCGGAGCAGGCCTGACCGGCCTTCCGTCGCGGCGCGGCCGCGACTAAGGGAGCCGCATGAAGGTCGCGCTGATCCAGACCCGCACGCCCGCGAGCCACGCCGCGGCGCTCGCCCATGTCCTGCCCCTCGTGCGGGAGGCCGCGGCCGGCGGCGCGCGTCTCGTCTGCACGCCCGAGGGCACGAACATCCTGCAGAAGGACCGCGACCGGCTGCTGCCCCAGCTGACGCGGCTGGAGGACGATCCCGTGGTGACCGGCCTGCGCGAGGCCGCCCGTGAGTTCGGGGTCTGGATCGACGTCGGTTCGGCCCTGGTGCTGCGCGAGGACGGCAAGGCGGCCAACCGCCAGGTGCTGGTCCGGCCCGACGGCGGCGTGGCGGCGACCTACGACAAGCTGCACATGTTCGACGTCGACCTGCCGACCGGGGAGACCGCGCGGGAGTCGGCCACCTACGAGCCCGGCGATCGCGCCGTCACGGCCGAGGTCGACGGGGTCCGGCTGGGCCTGACCATCTGCTACGACCTGCGCTTCCCGGCCCTGCACCGCGCGCTCGCGCTGGCGGGCGCCGAGGTGATGACCATCCCTGCCGCCTTCACCCGGCCCACCGGAGAGGCGCACTGGCGCGTCCTGATGCGGGCGCGCGCCATCGAGACGGGCAGCTATGTCCTGGCCGCCGCCCAGGGCGGCTTCCACGAGGACGGCCGCGGCACCTACGGGCATTCGCTGGTGGTGGAGCCCTGGGGCGAGGTGGTGGCCGAGCTTGACCACGACGAGCCGGGCGTGCTTTTCGCCGACCTCGACCTGGCGGCGCCGCAGAAGGCCCGCAGGGCCATTCCCGCGCTGGCCAATGCGCGGGCGTTCACGGGTCCCTAGATAAGGTTCGATGATCCGCTACGCGCTCACCTGCGACCACGATCACGCGTTCGAGGGCTGGTTCGCCTCGTCCGGCGACTACGACGACCAGCAGGCGCGCGGCCTGCTCGAATGCCCGGTCTGCGCCTCGAAGGCCGTCCGCAAGCAGATCATGGCGCCCGCCGTCGCCGGCACGAAGCGCACCGCGCGCGACGTCGAGCCCGCCCAGATGCGCGCCATGATGATGGAGGCCGCCGGCCGCATCCGCCGTCACGTGGAAGAGAACTTCGACGACGTGGGCGACGCCTTCGCCCGCGAGGCCCGCGCCATCCACGAGGGCAAGGCCGAGGACCGCGGCATCTACGGCCAGGCCTCGCCGAAGGAGGTCCGCGAGCTGCTGGAAGACGGCGTGCCCGTCGCCGCCCTGCCGCCGGAGCCCCCGAAGAAGACGGATCTCAACTAGCGGCGCCTTGCGGCGCGTTCCGCCTGACGGCAATCTCGGATTGCATTTGCGTGAGGCTGGGGGGCCGCGTGAGGAGCATCCGCATTCTGCTGGCGGCCGCCGCGCTGGCGCTCGCCGGCCCGTCCGCCGTCCACGCCGCGCCGCTCTCGGCCTACGGCGGCCTGCCCAGCATCGACGAAATCCGCCTTTCGCCAGACGGCTCGACCCTCGCCGTGATCGCCTCCGACGGCGTCAAGCGCCGCCTGCTGGTGCGGCCGACGGCCGGCGGCGCGCCAAAGGTGTTCGCCGTCGGCGAGGCGAAGGTGCGGCGGATCGACTGGCTGGGGACGGACCAGCTGATCATCACCACGTCGCAGACGGGCAAGCCGATCGACCTCTTGGGGCCGCGGCGCGAATGGCTGATGGGCTTCTCGCTCGACCTGAAGGACGACAAGGTCCGGCCGCTGCTCTCCAAGTCGCTGGCGAAGACGACCACCGGCACCCATTTCCGCGACGCCGGGTCCGACCTGATCGGCGCGATGAACACCATGGCGGGGCCGCCCCTGGTGCGGCTCGTCGACGGCAAGCCGACGCTGTTCCTGCAGGCGATCGCGTTCAAGGACACCCAGGGCCTGCTGACCATCGTGCAGAGCAATCCGCGGAACGGCGCGCAGAAGATCGTCGAGTTCGGCGGCAACGACACCGACGAGATCCTGCTGGGCGCCGATGGCGCGCCCGTCGCGCGCAGCGACTACGACGGCAAGTCCGGCCGCTGGTCGCTGAAGCTGCGCCGTCCCGACTCGGGGAACTGGGCCGAGGTGCGAAGCGTCGCGGCCAAGATCGACCGTCCGTACATGGTGGGCCTCGGGCGCGACGGGCAGTCGGTCCTGCTCGCCGAGCCGGACGCCTCGGGCTACCTGCTGCGCGAGGTCGGTCCCGACGGCGCCGCCTCGGATCCGCTCGACGTCCGCGACGCCGACGGCGCCATCTTCGACCCCGAGACGCACCGGCTGATCGGAGTCCAGGCGCTGGTGGGCGACGAGCGGCGCTACACCTTCTTCGACCCCCGCGACCAGAAGGCCTGGAACGCGGTGCAGGCCGCGTTCAAGGGCGACCCGGTCCGCCTCGAGTCCTGGACGCAGGATCGCCAGAAGATCGTCGTCGCGGTGGACTCGGCCCGGGACGGGCCCGGCTACGCGCTGGTCGACCTCGGCGCCCGCAAGGGCGCCTGGCTGGCGGCCCGCTACGAGAAGATCCTGCCCGAGGACATCGCCAAGGTGCAGGCTCTGCGGTTCAAGGCGAGCGACGGCCTGGAGCTCACCGGCTACCTCACACTGCCCAACGGCCAGCCCGCCCGGAACCTGCCGCTGGTGGTCCTGGCGCACGGCGGCCCCGAGGCGCGCGACACGCCCGGGTTCGACTGGTGGTCGCAGGCCATCGCCTCGCGCGGCTACGCGGTGCTGCGCGTGAACTTCCGCGGCTCGGACGGGTTCGGCCGCGGGTTCGTCGAGGCCGGCTACGGCCAGTGGGGCCGCAAGATGCAGACGGACCTGTCCGACGGGGTGCGCCACCTGGCGGCCCAGGGACTCGTCGACCCCAAGCGGGTCTGCATCGCCGGCGCGAGCTACGGCGGATACGCCGCCCTGGCGGGCGCGACCCTGGACCCCGGCGTCTACCGCTGCGCCGCCTCGGTGGCCGGGCTGTCGGACCTGCGCCGCCTGGTGGAGGACGAAGGACGGGTTTCCCAGCGCTACTGGAAGCGGTTCATGGGCGTGCAGAAGCTGGGCGATCCCGCGCTGGCCGAGATCTCGCCGCTGACCCACGTCGGGCGCGTCTCCATCCCCATCCTGCTGGTGCACGGCCGGGACGACACCGTGGTTCCGCTCGAGCAGAGCCGGATCATGGCCGAGGCCCTGCAGAAGGCCGGCAAGCCGGTCGAGTACGTGGTGCAGGACGGCGAGGACCACTGGCTCTCGCGCGGCGAGACCCGCCTGCAGATGCTCACCGCCACCATGGCCTTCATCGAAAAGCACAACCCGCCGAACTGAGGGCTCCCCGTGACGCGTATCGCCTGCCTGCTCGCACTGCTGCTGTGGATCCAGGCGGCCCCCGCCGCCGCGGCGCCGCTCGCCGCCTACGGCAAGCTGCCGTCGATCGAGACGGCGGTGATCTCGCCCAGCGGCCACGCCGTGGCGGTGGTCGTCACCAACGGGGAGCAGCGGACCCTGGTGGTTCGCGACCTCGGCAGCGGGGCGATCACGCTTCGCGGCCTCCTGGGCGACCACAAGATCCGCAACGTCCAGTGGGCCGGCGACAAGCGCCTGGTGATCGTCCACTCCGCGACCAGCAATTCCTTCGTGGTGCAGAACGGCTTCCGCGAGTGGTTCTTCGCCAACATGATCGACCTGACCACGAAGAAGATGACCCCGCTCATGCGCAACTCGCAGGCGGACCTGTCGTCGATCTTCGACTATCCGATCGTGCGCAACCACCGCGGGGACCCTGCCGTCTTCGTCCAGGGGGTGGTGTTCTCGGCGGGCCGCGGCCGGCTGTCGCTGTTCCGGATCGACACCGAGACCGGCGCCAATCGCCTCGTCGAGGAGGGCAGCCCGGAAACCATCGACTGGGTCGTGGACCCGGAGGGCCGCCCGCTCGCGCAGGAACTCTACAATCCCGGCAGCGGCGGGTGGACGCTGCGGATGCGCGGCCCGGACGGCTGGCGCGACGTCGTCACCGCGCGGGAGAAGCTGGACCGGCCGTTCATGGTGGGCCTGGGGCGGGACGGCGGCTCGGTCGTCTACGCCCAACTCGACGAGGCCCGGCGCTGGCGGTGGCGCCAGGCTGGCGCTGACGGGACGTCCCAGCCGCTCGACGTCGACAACAACCCCGCGCCGATCCGCGCCGCGCTCGACGGTCGGATGATCGGGCACTACCTGCTGGCGGGCGACGAGGACCGCTACACCTTCCACGACCCTGCCGACGCCCGCGCGTGGCAGGCCATCGTCGACGCCTACGCCGGGCAGCGGGTCCGGCTGGAGTCCTGGTCGACGGACCGTCGCCGCATCGTGGTGCTGGTGGAGTCCGGCGCCGACGCGCCCCGCTATGCCGTGGTCGACCTCGGCGAGCGCCGCGCAGACTGGCTGGGCGCCCAGTATGTCGACCTGACTGCGGCGGACGTGTCGCCCCGCCAGCCTGTCCGCTTCAAGGCCGCCGACGGCCTGTCGCTGACCGGATACCTGACCACGCCGCGCGGAAAGGCGGTCCGCAACCTGCCGCTCATCGTCTTCCCGCACGGGGGGCCGGCGTCGCGCGACACCCCCGACTTCGACTGGTGGGCGCAGGGGATGGCCTCGCGCGGCTACGCCGTGCTGCAGGTGAACTTCCGAGGTTCCGAAGGCCTGGGACGATCGTTGCTCGAGGCGGGCTACGGGCAGTGGGGCCGCAAGATGCAGACCGACCTGTCGGACGGCGTGCGCCACCTGGCCGCTCAAGGGGCGATAGACCCGAAGCGCGTGTGCATCGTGGGCGCGAGCTACGGCGGCTATGCGGCGCTGGCCGGTCCGACGCTGGACCGCGGGGTCTACCGCTGCGCCGTTTCGTTCGGCGGGGTCAGCGACCTGAGGCGCCTGATCAGCTATTCGCAGTCCCGCAGCGGCGCCGATGCAGGCCGCTACTGGCGCCGGTTCATGGGCGTCGACAGCGACGGCGTCGAGTCGCTCGCCGCCTATTCGCCCGCGCTCAACGCCGAGAAGGCCGACGCCCCGATCCTCCTGATCCACGGGCGCGACGACACGGTCGTGCCGGTCGAACAGAGCCAGATCATGGCCGCGGCCCTCCAGAAGGCGGGCAAGCCGGTCGAGCTCGTCGTCCAGAAGGGCGCCGACCACTGGCTCTCGCGCGGCGAGACCCGCCTGCAGATGCTCACCGCCACCATGGCCTTCGTCGAAAAGCACAACCCGCCGAACTGAACGCCGCGATGACCCGCATAGCCCTCCTGCTCGCATGCCTGGTCCTCACCGTCGGCGCGGCGGCCTGGTCGGCTCCCCTGGAGGTCTACGGGCGTCCGGCGAGCATCGAGAACGTGACGGTGTCGCCCTCGGGCGCGCGATTGGCCTTGGTCACCACGGACGGCGAGCGACGGAGTGTCGCCGTACAGGATCTCAACGGGCGCCGGTTCATCACCCGCGCGACGTTCGGCGATGTTCCAGTGCAAGCGATCCGCTGGGCCGGCGAGGACCACCTGCTGATCACGACCCTCGTGCGGTTCGATCCGCCCCGGGTGTCCGGCGGCCTGCGCGACTGGCGGCGCGTGCACGTCTTCGACCTGGCCGCCCAGCGCATCCGGCCCCTGCTGGACGGAGCGGCCCACGACCTCAACATTGTGCTGCGGGCGCCCATGGTGCGGCAGGTGGGCGGGCGTCCGGCGGTGTTTCTGGAGAGCGTGCAGTACGTCGACAACCGGGGCTTTGCGGCCGTCTACCAGGTGGATCTCGCGACAGGCCAGAGCCGGCTCGTCCAGCGGGCGGTCTGGGGCAGCACCAGGTGGCTCGTCGACGACCGGGGCGAAGTCGTCGCCCGCGAGATGCTGGATGAGAAGACCCGACGGACCAGCGTGGACGTCCGGGTCGGAGACCGGTGGCGCGACGTCGAGGCTGCGGGCGCCCCCACCGTTCGCGCCACGCTGGTGGCCCTGGGCCCGGACGGCCGCTCGATCGTCTATCGACGTGCGGGCGAGGGTTCGCCGGCCGAGTTTCTCCTGGCCCCATTGGACGGAGGTCCGATCCAAAGGCTGGAGTGGCCCGCCCATCACAGCGTGGTCTCAGATCCGCAGACCGGCCGAGCGATCGGCCATGCCGGCTGGGACGGCGACAGCTTCGCCACGGTCTACCTCGATGCGGCCGATGCGGCTGTCTACGCCGCTCTGCGCGTGGCCTATCCGGCGCTCTCCCTCAACGTCTTCTCGTGGTCGGACGACCGCGCAGTGACCGCCGCGCTGGTCGATACGCCCGGCCGTGCGCCCGGGTTTGGCCTCTACGACTATCGGCATCGTCGCGCTGAGTGGATCGGTCCCGAACGCGCCGGTCTTGCCGACGCCGATGTGGCGCTGCTCGGGCGGGTGCGCGTCAAGGCCTCGGACGGGCTCGATCTCAGCGGCTACCTGACCCGCCCGCCAGGACGCGCCCAAGCCCGCGACCTGCCGCTGATCGTCCTGCCGCACGATGGGCGCCACGCGACACCCGTGTTCGACTGGTTCGCCCAGGCCCTGGCGTCGCGGGGCTACGCTGTCCTGCAACTGAACCACCGCGGAACGCCAGGCCTTGGCGCCGCGTTGGCCGCCGCCGGCCAGGGTGAAATCGGGCGGCGCATGCAGACCGATCTTTCCGACGCCGTCAACGCGCTGGCCGCCAGCGGCGCGATTGACCCCAAGCGCGTGTGCATCGTTGGCGAAGGCTATGGAGGCTACGCCGCGCTGACCGGCCTGATGCTGCAGCCGAACGTGTACCGGTGCGGTGTGTCGCTGGACGGCTTCTTCGAACTGACCTGGCCTCGCGACCTGCGGCCTGACGAGGCGGAACGCGCCCGGCGCGCACTGGGCGTCGATGGGCCGGAGGATCCACGGCTCGTGACGTACTCGCCGTTGAAGCGGGCCGCCGAGATCCGGGCCCCGTGCTGCTTGTGCACCAGTTCGAGTCCGGCGATGCGCAGCTGGAGCGGACGGAGGCGATGGCCGCGGCTCTGCGGAAAGCCGGGCGACCGGCCGAGCTCCTGGTGCAGGCCTCGCGGGAACATCGCCCAACCCGTGTCCAGGCGCGAGAGCAGATGCTGAATGCGGTCGTCGCCTTCATCGAAAAGCACAACCCGCCGAACTGAGGCCGGCCGCGGCGCAGCGCGCGCAGTCCCCTCTGGCTTGACCTTGGGGGACGGCTGACAAAGGTCGGTCGAGACGACGGCGGAGGGGCCCGATGAGCGCGACGACCAAGTACCCGCACCTGTTCGAGCCGCTGGACCTCGGGTTCACGCGCATCAAGAACCGCGTGATCATGGGCTCGATGCACACGGGGCTGGAGGACATCCCCGGCGGGTTCGAGCGGCAGGCGGCCTATTTCGCCGAACGGGCCCGCGGCGGCGTGGGCATGATCATCACCGGCGGCATCGGGCCGAACCGCGAGGCCGGCGGCGGCGCCAAGCTCTCGACGCCGGAGGAGGCCGAACAGCACCGCATGGTGACCCAGGCGGTGCGCGCCACCGATCCCGACGTGAAGATCTGCCTGCAGATCCTGCATGCCGGCTCGCTGGCCCGGAACCCCGACGCGGTGGCCCCGTCGGCGATCCGCGCGCGCATCGCGCCGAACGTCCCCAACGAGCTCGACGCGGCGGGCATCGAGAAGCAGCTGTCGGACTTCGCCAACTGCGCCGCCATGGCCCAGCTGGCCGGCTACGACGGCGTCGAGATCATCGGCTCGGCGGGATACCTGCTGTCGACCTTCCTGGTGGAGCGGACCAACCAGCGCACCGACGAGTGGGGCGGGACCTGGGAGAAGCGCATGCGCTTCCCGGTCGAGGTGGTGCGCCGCGTCCGCGCGGCCGTGGGGCTCGACTTCATCGTCATCTTCCGCATCCCGGCCATGGACATGCTGCAGGACGGCCTGGCCTGGGACGAGGTGGTCAGCCTGGGCAAGGCGGTGGTCGAGGCCGGGGCCACGATCGTCTCCACCCACTTCTGCTGGCACGAGGCCCAGGTGCCGACCATCGCCACCATGGTGCCGCGCGCCGCCTTCGCCGGGGTCACCGGCCGGCTGCGCAAGGAGCTGGGCGTGCCGATGATCACCAGCAACCGCATCAACATGCCCGCCGTGGCCGAGCAGGTGCTGGCGCGCGGCGACGCCGACCTGGTCTCCATGGCCCGGCCGATGCTGGCCGATCCCGACCTGGTGAAGAAGACGCTCGAGGGCCGCGAGGACGAGATCAACACCTGCATCGCCTGCAACCAGGCGTGCCTGGACCACACCTTCACCGGCCGCCTGACCAGCTGCCTGGTCAACCCGCGCGCCTGCCGCGAGACCGAGCTGAACTACCCGAAGGCCACGGCCGCCAAGCGCATCGCGGTGGTGGGCGCAGGACCGGCGGGGCTGGCCTACGCCACCGTCGCGGCCGAGCGCGGGCACAAGGTCGCCCTGTTCGACGCCGCCGCCGAGATCGGCGGCCAATTCAACCTGGCCCGGCGGATCCCGGGCAAGGAGGAGTTCGACGAGACGCTGCGCTACTATCGCCGGCGGATCGAGGTGCTGGGCATCGACGTGAGGCTCGGGACGCAGGTCTCGGCCGAGGACCTGAAGGCCGGCTACGACGAGGTGATCGTGGCCACCGGCATCGAGCCGCGCACGCCTGACCTGCCCGGCATCGACCACCCGAAGGTGGCCGGCTACATCGACGTGATCGAGGGCCGGAAGCCCGTGGGGCAGAAGGTGGCGATCATCGGCGCCGGCGGCATCGGCTTCGACGTGGCCGAGCTGATCACCCACGCCGGGACCTCGGCCTCGCTCGACATCGACGTCTTCGCCCGGGAATGGGGCATCGACTTCCGCAATCATCCCCGTGGCGGCGTCACCGGCGTCACGCCGCAGGTCGCCAGCTCGGGCCGCGAGGTCACCCTGATGCAGCGCCGCAGCGATCCGATCGGCAAGTCGCTGGGCAAGACCACGGGCTGGACCCACCGACTCATCCTGCAGCGGCGGGGCGTGAAGATGCTGAACGGCGTCGAGTACGTGAAGATCGACGACGCCGGCCTGCACGCGCGGGTTGGCGGCCAGCCCGCCCTGTTCGAGGTGGACACGGTGATCGTCTGCGCCGGGCAGACCCCCAAGCGCGACCTCTACGACCAGCTGACACGGCTGGGCGTGAAGGCGACCCTGGTCGGCGGCGCCTTCGAGGCGGCCGAGCTGGACGCCAAGCAGGCCATCAACCAGGCGTCAGAGCTGGCGGCGGCGGTCTGACCGCCTTCATCGCCGGCGCGTGGCGCGTCCGACCCACCAGGGGCTGGACCACGCGGTGGCGCCGTCGGCCTGGACGACGCGGACGTAGTAGCTGTCGCCGTCCTTCGGCGCTTCGGCGTCGGCGAAGCTGAAGGTGCGGTCGCGCTCCACGGCCGGCGTGATCTGGCGCACCGTGATCCTGTCGTCCGAGGCGCTGGAGGCGCTCGTCGTCCCCGAGGCGTTCAGGGCGGGCTTCACCGCGAGGCGCCGCGGCTCGGCTGCGGCGGCGGGCGTTTCCAGCGTCTCCTGCAGGATCGTGGCGCCGCCCTGGTTGAGGGTCACCTCGACCTTCGCGCCGGTCGCCGGGCCGGCCAGCTTGAGGCGCACCGCCTTGGCGAAGCCGCGGGTCGCCAGCCGGAACGTCACGGTGTCCGCTGCGCCAGGCTGCGGCCGCACCCATTCCGTCAGGTAATTGAGGGCCTCCACCTGGGGGCTGTAGGCGGCCTCGATACGGGCGCCGGCGACCTTGATCGTCCCGGTCCAGGCGCGACCCGCGCGCGAGGGCTCGAGCAGCCTGGCGGGCTCGGACGTCGACCAGAACTCCACCTCCACGAACGTCCCGTCCGCGGCGCCGGCGGGCGTGTCGAAGGCGCGGACCTCGTGGTCCTTCCCGTTCTTGACCAGGGTGATCGACTGGATCGGGGCCGTCCCGTGGACGACGCCGTCGATCCTGCGGCGCGCTCCGGCCGGGGTCACGGCGCCCATCTCGTGCCCATCGAGCGTGGCCTTCAGGATGATGCGGTCGCTGGTGGTGGCGTAGGTGCGGCGCTGCTTGATGGCGTCGAACAGGATGTCGCGGTCCTTGCGCGGCGCCATGACGGCCGCGACGCCGCCCGTGCCGTCGAAATAGAACCGCCCCAGCGGCCGCATCTTGTAGCCCGGGTGGCCCAGGTGGTCGTCGCCCGCGCCCACGAAGCCCAGCTGGAAGCCGTTGGCGAGGTAGCGCCGGCCCAGCCACTCGAACGCCCCGTGCTCCGAGACGATCTCCACCACCGGTTCGAGGCCGGCGTCGTTTTGGCTGGCGTCGGCCGTCATGTGCGCATGCGGGATCACCAGCACGTCCTTCGGCGCGTAGTGCTTGCGCAGGCCGCGGTAGAGGTCGGGCAGGGCGGGGTAGAGCTGGCTGGGCACCGGCTCCACCTTGTCGAGGCCGCGGAAGATCACGTTGTGGTGGCCGCCGTAGGCCGCGAGCACGGTCCACTCGTAGCCCATGTAGGTGATGAACCGGCCCGGCTGGTCGTACTTGCGCGCGCCCTCGCGGATCTGCTCCCACTCGTGGGCGTCCATCCAGAGGTCGTGCTCGGTCAGGCTGACGAAATCGAGCCGGGACTCGTCGCGGGCGAACTGGAAGTAGCCGTCCACGGTCCCCATGCCCTCCGAGAAGCCGCAGTGGCCGTGGGTCTCGCCCCAGTAGATGCGGGTGGTCGGCTTCGCCTCCACCAGGACGGGGTTGGCCTCGCCCATGAAGCGCCCGTCCTCCGAGACGATCTCGAAGCGATGCACGCCGGGCTCGGCGATCCGGACGTCCTTGAGGACCGTGATCGCCTGGGCCGAAGCGGGGATCCTGCGGAACTCCCGGCCGTCCAGCTTTACGATCCAGGCCGGCGCGCCGCCGGTGGCGAGGTTGCGGAAGCGGTCCTCCGTGCGGATCGACACCTCGAACGGCTCGTCGACGCCGACGATCGAGGGGGCGAAGCCGTGCACGCCGCCGGCCGGGCCGCCCAGCAGGGGCTGGCTGACCTCGCGCGGGGTGAGCAGCAGTCCGTTGGCCTCGGTCAGGATCCAGAACGGGAACCGCACCGCGGTGTTGGAGACCTGGAACAGCTGCAGGCCCTTGCTGCCGCGCGACCGGTCGCCGTAGGTGACCGTCACCGTGTCGCCGGGGCGAAGCTCGCCCTCCGCCACCTTGAAGAAGACGCGGGGCATCTCGCCGATGCCCAGGCTGGTCGAGAACATCCCGGCGATCGGATAGGTCTCGCGCACGATCCTCACCGCCCGGTTCGAGGTGCGGCACGACACGTAGTTGTCGGCGTGGGGGTCGGCGGCCTGCAGCTCGGCGAACGAGAAGTAGAAGTGGTTCGGGAGCACCACGCCGCCGCCGACGCGGATCGGGGCCTCGCCGACGGTGTAGGTCTGCTCGAACTGGACGTAGCTGTCGACGTGCCAGGGCCCCTCCGTCCGGGCCGTCACCTCGCCGCAGAGCCGGGGGTTCTTCTCCAGCGCCGAGAGCGTGCGGACGAACTGGTCGATGGCGGCCAGGCTGCGGGCGCGGGCGCGCTCGCCGATGGTCGGGAAGCCGGGCGCGTTGACGCCGGTGATGACCGACGGCAGGTCCGGATGCAGGTAGATCCCTGTCAGCGAGAGCGCGTTCATCCACGCGTAGAGCACCGCGCTGCGCGGCCGCACGTTCGAGAGGTCCGTGGGCCGGGCCGCGACGTCCTGTTTCAGGGTCTCGACCTGGCGTCGCAGGGAGCCGCTCATGTGGTCGCCGGGCGCGGCAGGCTCGGGCTTGAGCAGCGTCTGCGTGGCCGCCCACCCGAGCGGGGGCGCGGCGACGCCGGCGACCAGCAGGGCCTGCAGCGCGCGGCGGCGGTTCATAGGCGTCATGGCGTGCCTCCCAGGCCCGGCGCGGCCGGGCCGAACTCGATGACGATGCGGTGTGCGGTCCAGACGACCCCGATCAGCGCCGCGCCGAGGGCGACCGGGCGCCGGAGCCGTTGCGGATCGAGCGAGACCCGGGCGGCGAGGCGCAGCGCGACGACGACCGTGGCGATGACCGAGAGCTGGGCGACCTCGACCCCGATGTTGAACGCGGCCAGCGCGGCGATCTCGGCGCCCCGTGGCAGGCCCGCGTCGCGCAGCGCCGCTGCGAAGCCCAGGCCGTGCAGGAGCCCGAACCCGAAGACGAGCGCGAGGCGTCCCCAGCCCACGGCCTCGGGCCCGCGCAGCGACATCAGCGCCGCCAAGGCGATCGAGAGGGTGATGGCGGGCTCCACGAGCGCGGCGGGCGCGGCCACGAACCCCAGCGCGGCGAGGCTCAGGGTGATCGAGTGGGCGACGGTGAACGTCGTGACGAGCCGGGCCAGCGGCCCGAACCGCGGCGCGCCCATGGCCAGGGCGACGATGAACAGGAGGTGGTCCGGTCCGCCCGGGACGATATGGCCGAAGCCGAGGCCCAGGAACCGCAGCGCCTCCTGCGCCGCGTCCAGCCAGGGGCGCGGCCCGGCGAGGCGGAACGCGGGACTCTGCTGGCCGTCCGTGAGCGGCGCGGTCACCGTCCGTCCGTCGGGATAGCGCACGGAGACGAACGCCGGCCCGAGGCTGGGCGGCAACGCGATGTCGATCGCCACCGTCCCCGGCGGCGCGCGGGCGGCGATCCGGATCGGGGCCGACGGCTGCGGGCTCCCGCGCGGCGTGAGGGCCTCGGCGCGCACGTCCGCGGGCGATGGGAAGCTGACCGTCAGGTCCTCGATCACGCGGCGGTCGGCGCGCAGGGTCAGCATCTCCGCGAGCTGCCGTTCGACGGCGGCCCCGCGGGCGGCGATCTTCGCGTCGCTCAGGGCCGCCAGACGGCCCGCCGCCGCCTCGTCGGGCGCGGCCTGGGGCGCGCCCAGGATCATCGGGGTCAGATGGACCCGGAGCGCCACGTCCAGGGTCCCGCCCGGGGCGATCCGCACCTCGGCGAGCGCGTGCGGCAGGTCGTGCGCCTGGCCGCCGCGACCGGCCATGAGCGTGAGCAGCGCCGCTAGGACGGCGAGGGCCAGCAGGCGCCGCCCCGCGCGCGCCGGCTGCGTCGTCATGGCGAAGTCCATCGCGCCGCCCCCCGCCGGCAGGGCCTCAGATGGGCACCGTGAACGGGGTCCCGCAGACGTTGTAGGTGGTGGCCGGACGGGACGGCCAGCGCGGATCCTGCATGTCGCGCGACCACTGATCGAAGGCCTTCTCGAGCTGGCGGACCTTCTCGGGGTGCTTGTCCGCGAGGTTCGTCGTCTCGTTGAGGTCGCTCTTCAGGTTGAAGAGCAGCGTGTACTTGCCGTCGAGGCTCTTCCACAGCTTCCAGTCGCCCTGGCGGATGGAGGCCAGCGGCCGCCGGCGCCACATCAGGGCGTCGTGGGGGACGCCCGTCTTCTGGCCGGTCAGGTAGGGGGCCAGGTCGACGCCGTCGTAGACCCGGTCCGTGGGCAGCGACCCGCCGGCCGCGGCGATCACCGTCGGGAAGATGTCGAGCGTGGAGACGACGTTCCGGTAGACCTGACCGCCCTTCAGGCGCGCGGGCCACCGCATCATCATGGGAATGCGCACGCCGCCCTCGTAGTGCGTGAGCTTGCCGCCGCGCAGGGGCTCGCAGGCGCACATGCCGGGATAGTAGGAGGCGCAGCCGTTGTCCGAGATGAAGTAAACGATGGTGTTCTCCGCCTCGCCCGAGGCGTCCACGGCCTTCAGGACCTCGCCGACCGCGTCGTCGAGCGCCGAAACCATCGCCGCGTAGATGCGGTTCTGCTCGTCTTTGATGTGCGGGAAGCGGTCGTAGTACTTCCGGGTCACCGTCAGGGGATCATGGGGCGCGGTGAAGGCGAGGTAGAGGAAGTAGGGCTGATCCGACGCCGCGTTGCGGGTGACGAATTCGACCCCGCGCCGGCCGAAGTACTCGGTCAGGTACTCCTGGTGGTTGTCGACCACCTTCCGCTCGGGCCCCTCGACGATCTGGGTGTACTGGTTGCGGCGCGCGGCGTTGCCGCCTTCGCCCTCGCGGCGCGGGTTCACGAAGTTGACCACCTCGGGCCGGCGGATGTCGATGTAGCTGGTCGCCCCGCTCAGCAGGCCGACGAACTCGTCGTAGCCGCGGTTGGTCGGGTAGAACTGGGCCTGGGCGCCCAGGTGCCATTTCCCGATCAGCCCGGTGCGGTAGCCGTTGGACTTCAGCCCGCTGCCCAGCGTGATCTCGTTGACGTCGAGGCCCAGGCCTTCCTGCGCGTCGCGCGACGCGGGCCCGTTGTTGAACTCGAAGCCGAAGCGCTGCTGGTAGCGTCCGGTCTGCGTGCCGGCGCGCGAGGGACTGCAGACGGGGGCGGTCGAGTAGCCGTCGGTGAACTTCACGCCCTCGTTGCCGATCCGGTCGATGTTGGGGGTGCTGATCCGCCGGATGCCGTAGGCCGAGATGTCGGCATAGCCCAGGTCGTCGGCCATGATGACGATCACGTTCGGCTGCTTCTGCGCCGCGCGCGGCTTGCCCAGCTGCCCGCCGCCGGCGCCCGTGCAGCCGGCCAGCGCCAGGGCCGCGCACAAGAGCGCCGCCAGGCCAGATCCCAATGTTCCGCGCATCTCGGCTCTCCGTCCGTCAGGCATGTCAGGTGCGGCGCTGCGCCAGCCGGCCGGCGCGCGCGGTGAACTTCGAGGGCTCCACGACACAGCGGAAACCCACATGCATCAGGGCGCTCTCGGGCGTCGCATGGGCCCGCGCCGTCGCCCGGAACCCCTGGCAGAAGGTGGGGTCGCAGAGGAACGAGCCGCCGCGCTGCACCCGTTCCCCGATGCCCCGGTCGGCCGGCTTCGCGGCGTCGTACGGCCGGTACCAGGACGCGGTCCATTCCCAGACGTTGCCGGCCATGTCCGTGAGGCCCGAGGGCGCTTCCCCGAACGCGCCCACCGGCGCGGTGGTGCGGAAGCCGTCCTCGTTGCTGTTGTGCAGCGGGAAGGGGCCCTGCCACACGTTGGCCAGGTAGCGGCCGCCGCCCTTGAGCGAGTCCCCCAGCTTGAAGACGTGCCCTTCCGGCGTCTGGCCGAGGCGGGCGGCGCGCTCCCACTCGAACTCGGTGGGCAGGCGGGCGCCGTACGCCCGGCAGAAGGCGTCGGCGTCGCGCCAGCTGACCTGGGTAACCGGGTGGTCGTCGGCCGCCGCTGCGCCCGAGGGCCCTTCCGGACGACGCCAGTCGGCGCCTTCGACCTCGAGCCAGCCGCCGATGCGGGGATCGAAGACGCTGGCCGTGCCGTAGCGTTCGGCGTCGGTGCGGTAGCCGGTGTCCTGCACGAAGCGGCGGAACTGCGCGACGGTGACCGGGGTGCGGTCCATCAGCAGGGGCCGGGCCTCGTAGATGAACTGCGGGCGCTCGTCTGGCGGCGCCCGGTCGTCGCCGATCTGGACGCGTCCCCCGGGGATGGCGACGAGGACGGCTTGCCGGGGCTCTGCAGCGCGGGGCCCGCCGCGGCCTTCGCTCGCGGCCGCGGCCAGATACAGCGAGCCGACCAGGAGTCCGCCGACGCCTCCCAGGGCCACGAAGGCGAACTTGCCGAGGCGCAGGGCCATGACGCGACTCCAACACGAGCCGGAAAGGTGACCTACCGATCGGTAAGTGTCAAACGCCCGCGCCGGAGTCCGCCGGTCAGCGGCGCATCAGGCCGCCGAGCTGCATGGCGATGATCTGCTCGATGATCTCGTCCAGCGAGAGCTTGCCGTTCGGCTTGCGCCAGCGCGCCATCCACAGGATCGCGCCGATGATGCAGTGGGTGGCCACCGTGACGTCGAGGTCGGCCCGCGCCGCGCCGGAGTCCTTCAGCTCGGACAACGTCCCGCGGATGAGCTCGAAGTACTCCCGCTTGCGCGCATTGATGATCCGCCGCTTTTTCGGTCCCAGGCCGCCGGGTTCGTCGGCGACGATCGTCACCGGGTTGCCGGACCGCGACGAGACCCGCCCGATGTTCGTGAGGTGGTTGCGGATGATCAGCCGCAGCCTGGCCTCGGGATCGGCCACCTCGCGCGCCGGGTGCACGACCTCGTCGAAGAGCTCGTCCATCCCGAACGACATGATCGTGAACAGCAGGTCCTCCTTGCCCTTCACGAAATGGTAGAGGCCGGCCTTGGTGATCTTCACCGCCTCGGCGATGTCGCTCATGGAGGTGGCGGCATAGCCTTTTTCCACGAACAGCCGCGAGGCGTGGACGTAGATCTGGCGCGCCCTGTCGCCGGCGACGCGCGGGCCCTCGCGGCTGGCGACGACCAGGTCCGCGCCTTCGCCGGCCGGCGGCTTGCGGCCCTTGGCTCCTGCGCTGCGTTTCGCCGCCCCGGCGCCCGTGTCAGCCTTCGCCTTGCGGGAAGTGCGCGTCGCCGAGGTCAATCCAGCGTCTCCGGGCCATCTGAGGTCGCCGGCGCCGCGTCTGGCTGGCCGGGGCGGGCGTCGTCTGACGGGGCCTGCGTCGGCGGCATAGCACCGACGGAATCCATCTTCAAATTGTGCTCTCGGAGATTGCGCCGCGCCGCAGGCGGTGCCATGACTTGGCGCTGACCGATCGGTTAGTAGGTGAGCTGCGGCTATGCGGATGGCCTTTGCGAGGCGCGAGGTTCTGGCCGGCCTGGCGGCGGCGCCGGCGATGGGCTTCGCGGCGGCGGGGGCCGAGGTGCGCGAGACGATCGAGGGCCGGCCGACCCTCCGCAACATCCCCCGGAAGCCGGTCGGGCTGGTCTACCTCTTCCACGGGACGGGCGGCTCCGAGGCCTTCGCGACGCGCCGTCACACGCGCATCCTGACCGGGAAGCTCCTGGCGCGCGGCTACGGTGTCGCGGCCGCGCCGTCCGGGCGCCGCACGGCGCCGGTGCAGTGGGACCTCGGCAGCGTCGGGTCGGCGGAGAACGCCGACGTCGCCTACATGCTGGCGCTCCACGAGACCCTGATCCGGCGCGGCGAGATCGAGCGGGCGACTGCGGTCTTCACCACGGGCATGTCGAACGGGGGCGGGTTCGCGAACGTCTTCGGCGTGGGCGCCCTGCGGGCGGGCCTGCCGGTGCGCGCCATCGCCGACTACATGGGCCCGATCCCGGCGGCCGCGCGGCCCCCGGCCGTCGCGGCGCGCGACTATCCGCCCATGTTCCTGGTCCTGGGCGAGAACGACGGCCTCGTCTCGGCCCAGACCGTGGGGGACGTGGCCCGAAGCCTCGCCGAGACCGGCGCGACGGTCGAGCTTCACCAGCCGCGGGAGCAGGCGGTCTCGCCCGCGACCTTCGGCGCCATCGAAGGTCTCGGCGACGAGGCGCGGCGCGCGATCTTCCAGGGACTCGTGGACGCCGCCGTCCTGGATGCGGCCGGGCGCCGGCTCGTGTTCCGGGATCGCCCTGTGCTGGGCCGGCCCGAGATGGCCGAACTCGCCCGGATGATCCCGGCCGGCCCCCATTCGCGCGACGTGATGGACGAACTCCTGATCGCGTGGTCGGCGCATCAGATGCGCTCGGACTTCGCCGACGCCCAGCTGCGCTTCTTCGATCGCCACCGGGGCCGTTGATCGGCGTCCCAACCGATCGGTCGGTAAGCTGGTTGTCGGATCGGCGAACCGGTGTAGAGTGAGGCTGCAGTGGCGGGGCCAACCGCCGGCGCCGGCCCTCGGGCCGGACGTCCAGACGCACGAGGGGGAAACCGTGGGATCATTCGCTGCAGACGCCGTTCGCCCGGACACGCGCCGTTCCGGCGCCCTGACATGGCTCGCCTGCGCCTCGGTGGTCGCGCTGGCCGGGGCGGGGTCGCCCGAGGCGGCGCGCGCGCAGACGGCCGGCGCCTCCGAAGCCGTCGACGTGGGCGAGGTCCTGGTGACCGCCCGCAAGCGCGAGGAGCGCCTGCGCGACGTCCCGGTGGCCGCGTCGGTCCTCGACGTCGAGGGCCTCGAGGCGCGGGGCGGCGTCAGCGACGTGCAGACGCTGCTCTCCACCGTTCCAGGCCTGCGCTACTTCAACACCAGCACGCCGGCGAACTCCGAGATCTCGCTGCGCGGCGCCGGCACCAGCCGGGGCACCTCGGCCGAAGCCGCCGTGGGGCTCTATCGCAACGGCGCCTACATCGGCGGCGGCGGCAATCTCGGCGGACGCAACTTCTCCACCGCCGACCTCTTCGACATCGGCCGGGTCGAGGTCCTCCGCGGCACCCAGGGGGCGCTCTACGGGCGGAACGCCGTCGGCGGCTCGATCAACGTGATCTCGGCCACGCCGACGCAGTCGTTCTCGGGCTTCGCCGACTTCAAGTACGGGTTCGAGAACAACCGCTCGCAGCTGCAGCTGGTGGTGAACGTGCCGCTGTCCGACAGCGTGGCGGTGCGCCTCGGCGCCTCGGGCGTGACCCAGGGCAAGGGCTTCTTCTACGCGCCCTTCACCGATCAGTACCACGACGACGAGGAGAGCTCGCTGCTCCGCGGCCAGATCCGCTACGACAAGGACGGCCTTGTCATCAACCTCCTGGCCGAGAACCAGATCGCGCGGATTCCCGGGCTCTTCTATACCTACGCGATCCAGCCGAACGCGGCGGCCGGCTATCCTCTCGGGCTCTTCGGCAAGAAGTACGAATCCGACTGGAACACGCCGCCGGGCGCCAAGCAGAACATCGCCACCATCAACCTCGCCGTGGCGTACGACCTGGGCTGGGCGTCGGTGGACTCCACGTCGATGTACAGGCGCCGCAAGTCGCTCTCGAACTTCGACAGCGACGCCACCAACCCGGTGGCCCTGGCCGCCCAGCGCGCCCGCGGCAACCAGCTGCTGCTGACCGACACGAACCAGGGCAACGAGAACCACAACCTCGCGGAGATCCTGTTCCAGGACATCCACCTGACGGGCGCGGAGGTGAACGGGTTCACCTGGCTGGCCGGCGCGGAGCTGCTGCAGATCAAGCAGAACCAGGCCAACTTCACCACGCGCACGCCCACGGCCGCCAACCGGTCGACGGGGAACTACACGCCCACCTTCGCCCGCATCCGCTCGGTCGGGGTGTACGGCTCGGTCGGCTACCAGGTCACGGAGCAGCTCAACCTCGAGGCCGAGGGCCGCTATTCGAAGGACAAGCGCGAGGTCCAGACCAACCGGTTCGACCGGCTGACGGGCGCGGTTGTGACCACCGGCGCGCGGCTGATCACCTCCGCACGCTCGTCCCCGGACTCGGCCATCTTCAACCTGACCGCGGGCTACAAGCCGACGCCGCTGTGGCTGGTCTACGGCAAGGTGGGCACGGGCGTCCGGGCCGGCGGCTTCAACACCGCGGCCGGCGACCCGCGGCAGCCGATCCCGATCCCGCCCGCGTTCGGCGACGAGAAGTCGACGACCTACGAACTGGGGGCCAAGGGCAACATCACGCCCAACATCTACGTCACCACCTCGGTGTACCGGACCGACATCAAGGACTTCCTGGTCCAGCAGGACAACGGCTGCCTGGCGACGAACCCCGTCTGCCCGGTGTCGTCCACGAGCTTCCTGATCAACGGCGGCAAGGCCGAGATCAACGGCGTCGAGGCCGACGTGGCGATGCGGTTCGACCTCTTCGGCGGCGGCCTGCGCATCAACGCCAACGCGGCCCGGCAGAAGGGCAAGGTGGTGGCGGGACGGTTCAAGGGCGCCACGACCCCGCAGACGCCGGTCTGGAACGGGTCGCTCAACCTGGACTACCGCCACGACCTGGTCGGCGGCTTCCGCGGCTTCGCGAACGTGACCTACTCCTTCCAGAAGGGCGGCATCCAGGAGATCGAACAGTTCCCGAAGCTGCACGACAGCTACACGGTCGACGCCCGGATCGGCGTCGAGAACGGGTCGATCGAGGCGGCGCTCTACGCCACCAACGCCACCGACTACGACTACATCATCTTCGAGTCCGAGACCGTGCGGCGCTGGAACCAGCCCCGGCTGTTCGGCGCGCAGGTGCGCTACAAGTGGTGACCTGCCCCGGACGGGCGTGACGTCGCCCGTCCGGGCTCACGCAGCCGGGCCACGGAGGCCGGAGAGCAGGTTCCCGACGATCTGGTCCGAGATCTCGTCCAGCGAAAGCCGCCCGTTCGGCCGTCGCCAGCGGGCGACCCACATGATCGTGCCGATGATCGTGAACGCGGCCACGGTGGGATTCAGCTCGGGCCGCACGACGCCGCGCGCCTGAAGGGCCGTCAGCGTGTCGCGGATGAGGTCCATGTAGCGGCGCTTGCGCGCGTCGATCTCGCGCCGGCGCTCGGGGCTGAGCCCCTGGGGCTCGTCGATCACGATCGAGATCGGGTTGCGCAGGGCGCTGTCCGCGCCGACCACGTTGCGGATGTGCCGGCGGACGATGACCTCCAGGCGCGTCGCGGGATCGGCTTCGGCGAGCGCCGGCGCGATCACGTCGTGCTCCAGCTTGGCCATGCCGTGCAGCATGATCTCGTAGAGCAGATCCTCCTTGCTGGAGACGAAATGGTAGAGCCCGGCCTTGGTGAGGCCCACGGCCACCGCGATGTCGCTCATGGACGCGCCGGCGAACCCGCGCTCCAGGATCAGGGCCGACGCCTCCCGATAGATCTGGAGCCTGCGATCCATCGGCGGCGGGGGTCTTCCGAGCAAGCGGCGCCTGCCCGGCCCGCGGCCCTACTTAGCGAGCCAACCGACCGGTCGGCAAGTAGGGCGCGGGTCCGCCGTGCAGGTCCGGGTGTCATCTTGCCAGAGAGACGGCTTCGGCGGCGCCGACCCGCCTCCCGGCGCCGTCGAGGCGCCTGAGGTCGCGGGATCAGAAGATGGACTCTGCCCGGACCCAAACGACGAGCGTGCGCGAGGTGTCGAGGAAGCGGCCTTCGTCGGCGCGGATTTCGCGGGCGGCGCTGCGGCCCGCCGGGGTCAGGAGGCGGCGCTCCAGATCCTCACGCGACTCGAACTGCACGAGGGCCAGCCCGTCCCAGCGCTCCACATCGGCCGCATGCAGCTGGACGTAGCGCCGAATGCCGAGGTCGGCCGCCAGCCGGCGGACGAGGGGACCATGGACGTCCTGCCAGTGCGTGCGGAACGCGTCCGGATCCAGGTCGGCCCGACGCACCAACGTCAGGGTCATCACGGCTGAGGACGTGTCGATCATTCGGGGACGCTGGCGGCGCTCAGCCTCCGGCCGGCGGGGTCCGTGTAGCGGAACACCTCGTCGTCGAGGTCGACCGTCGGCAGGATGTCCTTCTCCCACATGTAGTCCTGGCTGTGGGCCCACTCCCGGGCGGCGCCGCTGCGGGGGAGAAGGTGCAGTCCGCGCATCAGGTAGCCCGGGTTGAAGACTTCGGCGTCGATCCAGGGCCGCAGCGGCATATCCCGCTCGCCTGGGCGCAGGGCCACGTCCACGCGGCCGGCGCCGATGGCGGCCATGTGGTTGAGCAGGCGGCAGACGAAGTCGCAGACGAGGTCCACCCGCAGGGTCCAGCTCGCGGCGCGGAAGTAGCCGAAGATCCAGGCCATGTTCGGCACGCCGGTGAACATCATTCCGCGCCAGGTGACCGTCTGCGCGAAGTCGAGCGGCTCGCCGTCGATCGCGAAGGCGATGTCGCCCAGGACCGAGATCTCGAAGCCCGTGGCTGTGACGATGATGTCGGCGTCGAGGCTCTTGCCGGAGGCCAGGCGCAGGCCCGTCTCCGTGAAGGCGTCGATCTCGTCGGTGACGACCGAGGCGAGCCCATCCCTCAGCGCCTGGAAGAGGTCTCCGTCCGGCGCCACGGCGATCCGTTGCTGCCAGGGCCGGTACTTGGGCGAGAAGTGCTCGTCCACGACCTCCTGGGGAAGGTAGGCGGCGATCGCCTTGAGGAGGTCGGCGCGGGCCCTTTCAGGGGTCTCCACCGCGCGGCGCAGGAAGCGATGCTGGTCCAGCACAATCTTCTTGCGGACGATGTCGTGGACGGTGGCCTCGTCCACGTCGAGCTCCCGCAGCGTTTCGGCCAGCGGGTGCTTGTTCTGGCCGGGCGCGAAATAGGTGGGCGAACGCTGCAGCATCGTCACGTGCGCGCAACGGCCGGCGAGGGCGGGCACCAGGGTCGCGGCCGTGGCGCCCGAGCCGATCACCACGATGCGCCGGCCGTCGGTCTCGATGTCGTCCGGCCACGTCTGGGGATGAACGATCGTCCCCTGGAAAGCGTCCATGCCGGGCCATTGCGGCGTGTAGCCCCGGGCGTGGCGATAGTAGCCCTGGCACATCCAGAGGAACCGGCAAGAGTACAGCTCAGGCGTTCCGTCCGGGCCGGCCGCCACGGACAATCGCCACAGCTGGGCGGCGCTGTCCCAGTCGGCGGCGATCACGCGGCGCTGGTACCGGATGTGGCGGCCGAGGTCGTTCTCCGAGATCGCCTCGCCCAGGTAGTCGAGGATCTGCTGCCGGCTGGCGATCGGATCGCCGCGCCAGGGCTTGAAGCGGAAGCCGAAGGTGAAGAGGTCGCTGTCGGAGCGGACCCCGGGATACCGGTGCCAGAGCCACGTGCCGCCGAAGCTCTCGAGCGCCTCGAGGACCAGGACGCTGCGATCCGGGCATTGCTGCGTCAGCTCATAGGCGGCGCCGATGCCGGAGATGCCGGCGCCGATCACCAGCACGTCCACATGCTCGGTTTGGGCAGCCGGGGCGGCGTCGGGGGAGGGGGAGGCGGCGTCTGGCGTCATGCGACGGTTTTCGGCGCACGCGCCCGCACGCGGGAGGGGCCCAGCGGACGCAGGCAGCGGACATTTCCGGTCAATCCAGCCGCCGCACCTCCCGCGGGCGGCCCGTCAGCCCATAGGTGATGCCGGCGTAGTCCGCCTTGGCCTTGGCGCCGGGGAGCGGATGGACGCGCAGCAGGCCGTTGGCCAGGTAGCCGCCATCGACGGCGAGCGCTTCCCCCGTGATGAAGGCGGCCTCGTCGCTGGCCAGGAAGGCGACCGCGTCGGCCACGTGCTCGGGCTCGCCCCGGTCCGGCCACGGCTGGATCTGGCGCACGACCCCTTCGGCGGCGTCCTCGCGGCCGTTGTGCATGAGCGGCGTGAAGATCACGCCCGGGCAGACCGCGTTCACCCGGATGCGGTGTTCGGCCAGCTCGTTGGCGGCGTTGCGGGTAAAGCTGATCACCGCCGCCTTGGCGGCGGAGTAGGGCGTCGGCAGCACGCCCCCGGCCACGCCCGCGATGGAGGCCGTGTTCACGATCACGCCGCCGCCGGTCCCGATCATTCGCCGGGCCGCATGCTTCACGCCCAGGAAGACACCCCGCGTCAGGACTGCGAAGGTGGCGTCCCAGTGGGCGACGTCAGTCTCCACGATCGGCCCGATCGCTCCGCCGATCCCGGCGTTGTTGAAGACCACGTCCAGCCGGCCGGTCAGCGCCTGACCTGCCTCCATCAGCGCTTCGACGTCGACCTCCTCCGCCACGTCGACACGTCGCCAGGTCACCCGTCCGCGGAAGCCCTCCGATTCCAGCCGGGCGACGGCCGCCTCGGCCGCCTCGGCGTTGTAGTCTCCGATCAGGACGTGCGCGCCCTCGGCCAGCAGGCGGCGCGCGGTCGCCAGGCCGATGCCGCTGGCCCCACCCGTGACGACGGCGCTGCGATCGGCGAAGCGGTCCCGTGGCGTGGTCGTGTGGGCGTTGGGGGACGACATGGGCGGACCTCTCGTGTCTCGAAGCGCCCAGGCTCACATCCTGCGCCTGCGCGCGCCAGGGGCGCGCCCGGTCACGCGCACCGGTCATTTTCCGCCACGGACCGCTCAGGCCCGACCGTCCGAGATCGACCAGCCGCCGTCGACCGGCATCGCGACGCCCGTGACGAAGGCGGCCTCGTCGCTCAGCAGCCACGCGACGGCGGCGGCCTGCTCGTCGACCGTGCCGAACCGGTTCATGAGCGTCCTCTGCGTGATCCGTCGGGTGGCGGCCTCATAGCCGGCCTGCCCCAGCTCGGCGCGCATCTGTTCGAAGATGGGGGTCTCCACCGGGCCCGGGCACAGGGCGTTCACCCGGATGTTATCGGCGGCGTAGTCCATGGCGGCGTGCTGGGTCAGGCTGATGATCGCCGCCTTCGTCATGCCGTAGAGCGCGTGGTTGCGGTTCGGCCGCAGGCCCGCCATCGACGCCACGTTCAGGATCGCGCCGCCGCCCCGGGCCGCCATCAGGGGGTGCGCCTTCGCGGTCGCGTACCAGACCGGCCGCAGGTTCACCGCCACCATCCGATCGAACTCGTCCGGCTCCAGGGTTTCGAAGCGCCGCATCGGGCCACCGATCCCCGCGTTGTTCAGCAGGCCGTCCAGCCCGCCATACGCCGCCTTCGCCGTATCGAGCGCAGCCTCCACCACCGCCAGGTCCGAGACGTCGCCGGCCCGGGTCTCGCAGCGGCGGCCGAGCGCGGCCACGGCCTTCGCCAGGTCCTCGAGTCCCGCCGCATCCAGGTCGATCGCCACGAGGTCGGCGCCTTCCGCCGCCAGCCGCAGGGCTGCGCCGCGCCCGATCCCGCTGGCGGCCCCGGTGATCAGCACCGCCTTGCCGGCGAACCGGCCCCCGGCCTCCATCCTGTCCATGTGCTTCCTTCCGCGGCGGCGCGGCTTGTCACGCCTGGCGTCGCTGTGTACGGTGTACACATTGCGATCGCAACGGCTTTCGAAGGCGGGAGGTCAAATGTCGGCGCAGGACGCCCAGGCGCTCACCCACGCGGATCCTGTGCCGGGCATGACGGTGCGGGATATCCGGCTTCTGCTGTCGGCCGACACCGACGCGGGATCCGACGCCTTTCTCGCGACGCATCTGGGACCGCGACCCGGCGACGACGTGATCGCTGCGGACGCGTGCTGGCGTCTTTTCTCCGAGCATGCGGCGCGCGTGGGCGACGAGACGCATAGGGTCTTCGCCGCGCCGCTTCGCCCTGGGGGCACAGCGCTGCTCGTCTCCCGGATGCTGCTCGCGGGCACGCTGGGCGAGGCCCTGCGCGCGTGCGCCGAGGCGCTGCCGATCATGATCCCCGACCTCAGCCTCACGGTCGCCGCGTCGCGTCGGGGCGTCTGCCTGCGCTGGCGCTGCGCCGGCCCGCCAAGCGCGGCGCGGCAGGTTTCGCTCGAAGCCACCGCCGTCGCCTACCATGCGATCTTCAGCTGGCTCGCCGGCGCGCCCATCCAGGCCCGACGGGTTCGGGCGCCCGGGGGCCGGGCTTCGAGCGGCTCGCCCCTGCTGCGCCTGCTGCGCGCGCCGGTGGCCCACGCGGGCGACGACCTGGAGATCGTCCTCCCGGCCGACATCCTCGCCGCGCCGGTGGCGCCGCGGCCGGTCGAGGCCTGGTACGAGGGCGCCTACCGGATGATCTGCGAGGCGCTGCTCCAGACGGGACGTTCCGAGGGCTTCGCCGACCTTGCGCGCTCGGCGGTGCTGAAGGGCGCCGACCAGCAGGCGCTCGCCGATCGTTGGGGCGTCTCCACGAAGACGGTGGCGCGGCGGCTCGAGCAGGAGGGCGCGTCCTTCCGCCGGATCCGCGATGCGGTGCGGCGCGAGAAGTCGGCCTCGCTCATCCATGCCGGCCTCACGCTGGAGGAGATCGGCGATCTCCTGGGGTACGAAGACCCGCGCAGCTTCCGTCGCGCGTTCCGCCGGTGGTTCGGCGTCAGTCCGTCAGCCTACCGCGCACGCCCAGCCGCCGCCTGATCCTGTCCGAAAGTGTCCGCTCGCTGTCGGGGCGTGCAGCCCTGGCGGGCGGGCGCGGCCGGATCGAACCTCTCCCCAACATCACCAGAGGACCCCCCGCGCGACGTCACGGAGGGGCTCGATAGGGGGAGACGATGAACCTGACACCACCACGGCGGACGATCGGCGGCTGGCGAGGCGCTCTCGCTGCGGGTGTGGCCCTCGCGCCGCTGGCCGTCCTGCCGGCGCAGGCCCAGACGACGGACGAGCCGGTGGCCCTGACCGAGATCGTCGTGACGGCGCAGAAGCGCGCCGAGACGGCCAACACGGTGCCGATGTCGATCACCGCGGTTTCGGGCGAGCAGTTGGCGGCTGCGGGCGTGACGCAGCCGCGCGATCTCGTGAAGATCGCGCCGTCCTTCAACTACACCGACAGCTACGTGGCCTCGCCGATCTACACGCTGCGCGGGGTCGGATTCAGCGACGTGAGCCTGGGCGGGCGCTCCACCGTCAGCATCTACCAGGACGAGGCGCCGATCCCGTTCGCCATCGAAACCCGGGGCGTGAACCTCGATCTGGAGCGGATCGAGGTCCTGAAGGGGCCGCAGGGGACGCTGTTCGGGCAGAATGCGACGGGCGGGGCCATCAACTACATCGCCGCCAAGCCCACCCGCCAGTTCGAGGCCGGGGCCGACGTCGGATATGGCCGGTTCGATGCGACGGAGCTGGGCGGCTTCGTCAGCGGGCCGCTGACCGAGACCCTCTCGGCGCGCCTCGCCGTGCAGAGCTCGCGGATGGACCCCTGGCAGACGAGCTACACGACCGTCGAACGAAACGGCCGGGTCGATCTCGTCAACGCCCGCCTGATCGTGGCCTGGACGCCGGGCGACGCGACCAAGGTCCTGTTGACGGTGGGCGGCTGGCGCGACCGCTCGGACGTGCAGGCGGGCCAACTGATCGGCTACAACCCCGCGATCCCCGCCGCGGCGCCCCTGGTGCCGGGCCTGTTGACCTATCCGCTGGCTCCGCCCCGGGCCCGCGCGGCCGACTTCACTCCGGGCCTGGACTATGCGCGCAGCAACCGCTTCTTTCAGTCCAACCTGCGCATCGACCAGGAACTGCCGCTCGGCCTCACGCTGACGTCGCTGACCAGCTACAGCCGCTTCCGCGAGCGGCAACTGCAGGACACGGACGGCACGACGCTGGCCAACCTCGACCTGCTCACGCGCGGCCACATCCAGTCGGTCTCGCAGGAGCTGCGGGTGGGCGGGCCGGCGGGCGAGCGCGTGACCTTCGTGGCAGGCGTGAACCTGGCGCGCGACACGGTCCTGGAAGACGGCCTGCTCACCAATCCGCAGAGCACGGTCGCCTTCACGTTCGTCCCGTTCGGACTGCCGCTGTTCACCAGCTTCCGCGACATCAACAATCAGCACTCGAGCAGCTGGGCCGCCTTCGTGAGCGGCGACGTGGCCCTGGCGGAGGGGCTCAAGGCCTACGGCGGGCTACGCTACACGCGTACGCTGATCCGCTACGACGGCTGCAGCGCCGACGCGGGCGACGGCGTCACGGCGCTGGACTTCGGCGCGTTGCTGAACGTGTTCCGGGCGGGCGCCGGGCTGCCGCCGAACCCGCCGATTCCGCGCGGCGGCTGCTACACGGCCGACGCGCAGTTCCGGCCCGGTCTGGTCCGCGACAAGCTGGACGAGGACAACGTCGCCTGGCGGGCGGGACTGGAGTGGACCCCGGCCGAGCGGACGCTGCTCTACGCCAACGTCTCCAAGGGCTACAAGGCCGGCAGCTTCCCGAGCCTCGGCGCCACGCTGGCGACCCAGCTGGGACCGGCGAAGCAGGAGTCCATCCTGGCCTACGAGGCCGGCTTCAAGGTGACGCTGCAGCAGCGGACGCTGCAGCTGAACGGGGCCGTGTTCCACTACGCCTACGACGACAAGCAGGTGCTGGGGAAGGTGCTGGACCCGGTGTTCGGCCCGCTGCTCAAGCTGGTGAACGTGCCGAAGTCGCGCCTGACGGGCGCCGAGCTCGAGGTGGCCTGGGCGCCGGTCCGAGGCCTGCGCGTGACCGGCGGGGGCTCGTGGATCGACAGCGAGATCCGGGGGCCGTTCCTCAACTTCGACCCGGCGGGCGCCCTTCGCGACTTCGGCGGCGAGTCGTTCCCGAACACGCCCAAGTGGCACCTCGTCGGCGACATCGACTACCGCTGGAACCTGAACGACGCGCTCCAGGGCTTCGTCGGGGCCAGCGCGACCCACCAGAGCGCGACCAACAGCCAGCTCGGCGAGCTGCCGATCCTGCGCGTGCGCGCCCATACCCTTGTGGACCTGCGGGCCGGCGTCGCGGCCGAGGACGGCGCCTGGAGGCTCACCGCCTGGGGCCGCAACGTCGGCGACGTCTACTACTGGACCTCGGCGAACAGGAACCTCGACACCACGGTGCGGTTCGCCGGCATGCCGGCCACCTACGGCGTCACGCTCAGCCTGAGGACCCGCTGATGTCCCGCGTCGAGATCCAGGGGCGCTGCGATCCGGCCTTCCAGGCCGTGGCCGACGCCTTCAGGCGAACGTTCGACCTTCCCGGGGAACTGGGCGGTTCGGTGAGCGTCGTGCGCGACGGCCGGCCGGTCGTCGACCTTTGGGCCGGCCATGCCGACGCTGGGCGCGCGCGTCCCTGGGCCGAGGACACGCTGGTGAACGTGTGGTCGACCACCAAGGGCGTCATGGCGCTCTGCATCGCCCGGCTCAACGACCAGGGGCTGCTGCGCAACGACCGGCCGGTCGCCGAGTACTGGCCCGAGTTTGCGGTTCACGGCAAAGGCGACGTGACCGTGGCCCAGCTCTTCTCCCACCAGGCCGGCGTGTGCGGTCCGGGCAGGCCGGTCAGCGAAGCCGAGCTGCTGGACACGGACGTCATGGCCGATCTGCTGGCGGCCGAGCCTCCGCACTGGCCGCCGGGCAGCCGGTCTGGCTACCACGCCCTCTCGATCGGACCGCTGGCGGACGGCCTCGTCCGCCGGGTCGCCGGCAAGACCGTCGGCGCGTACTTCCGCGACGAGATCGGCGGCCCCACCGGCGTGGACTTCCACATGGGCCTGCACCCCGGCGACAGCGCCCGTGTCGCCGAAATCGCCCATGACGGCAGGCCGCAGTCCGGCGGCGTCGAGACGTTCAACGCCTATCAGCGCCTGGCGCAGGTCAACATCCCGGTCGAGGCCCATCTTGCCAACCTGCCGGCCTGGCGCGCCCAGGGGACGCCCTCGGCGGCCGGCCAGGGGAACGCCCGCAGCATCGCCCGGCTGTACGGCGCGCTCGCCACCGGCCGCACGCTGGCGGGGCGCGAGCTGGTCAGCGCCGGGGCGCTTGGGGCCGCGACGACCCCGCAGATCGAGAACGAGGACCTGGTCCTGCGCTTTCCGATCCGCTGGGGCGTGGGCTTTGCGCTGAACCCCATGGGCGCCTATGGCCCGAACGCCGGAGCCTTCGGGCACCATGGATGGGGCGGCTCGTTCGGTTTCGCCGATCCGGCGGCGCGCCTCGGAGTCGGCTACGCCATGAACTTCATGCGCGAACCGGACGGCGCCCCGGATCCGCGGATGAGCAGCTTGGTGGAAGCGGTCTACGCCTGCGCCTGATCCGCGGCGAAGCGCGCCGCCAGGCCGGCGATGATCGTTTCGAGGCCGAACTCGAACTGCGCGTCGTCGAGCGGTCGGGCGAGCACCGCGGCGGCCTCTTCGCGGGTGGTCGCGGAGAGCCCGTCCACCTGCGCCAGGAAGCCTGAGATCTTGCGCATCCGGGCGACCGCTGGGCCCGGCGGCGTCGCGCCTCTCCGCCGCAGCGCCTGCGCCTCCAGGAGGGCGAAGCCGGTCGTGTAGCTGGAGAGGGTCCAATAGACCTGGGGCAGGAAGGGCGCCGGCACGCCCCCCGCCTGCAGCCGTTCGATGATGGCGGCGTTGACCCGCAGCGAAGTCTCGGAGCGCCTGAACTCGCGCCCGGCCACGTCGGCCAGCTCCGGGTGTCGCAGAAGGCTGGCGCGGACCCGGCGGCTGAGGTCTCGCGCTTCCTCGGGCCAGGGCCTCTGCGGGCCGGTCGGCGCATAGTCCGAGACGACCGCGTCCATGATCGCCTCGAGCAGTTCGGCCTTGCTGGCGAAGTGGCGGTAGACCGCCATGGTCGTCGCGCCGAGGGCCGCGCCGAGGTCGCGCATGCTGAGCGCGGCCAGCCCCCGCTCGTCGATCAGGGCGATGGCGACCTCCAGGATGCGGCCCCGCGACAGCTCGGGCCGCGGGCGTCGCCGAGGCGGTTCTGGAGGGACGGTGGCGGGGGTGGACGGCATGCAGGCCCGGAGGGTGCGCCGCATCGCCGGGTGCGGCAAGCCGATCACCCGCCGAGTTCCTGCCCGATGACGGTCTCGATGATGGGCCGCGACGGCTGCCGGCTCCCGGAAATGCTTGTTACCTCCCGATCGACGCCCATTCCGAGTAACGGTCCCTGTCTGCATGGCCGGTTGACCCGCCTAAATGAACGGATGAAGTTCGACGAACACAGGTTCGCGTCCGCCTCCGTTCACGGTGAGCATCTCGCGGCGGCGCGCGCCGCCCTGGACCTGTCCGTACAGCAGTTTGCCCAGCTCTGCGGTACGTCGCCGCTGACGTTGAAGCGGTGGGAAGACACCCGGGGGCCGATCCACGCGACGGTCACGGAGACGAACGACATCGTGCTCACGCTCTCGAAGGCAGGGATCGAACTGACCTCGGAGGGGGGGTGGGTCGGGATAAGATGCCGGTCGACGGATCCCGGCGCGCATCGCGCAATGTCTGCTGATGGCGCGCCCTGAATCCCTGCGACCTGGTCGAGGACGAAAGGGTGAGTGTCGGCCTGTTCCCCGGACGCGGTGACGGGGAGGGGCGGGGTCCCTTGTGTGGCGGTAATGCCACACTACATCGGGGTGGTCCGGAGGCTGCGCTTGATCAAGGCGGCGTCCGGCGTTCCGCCAGAGTTGGGGACACCATGAACATCGACATCTATTCCGACCGCGCCAAGCAGGCGATCCAGTCGGCGCAGAGCCTCGCGCTCGCCCGCCGCCACCAGCAGCTCGCCCCCGAGCACATCCTGAAGGTCCTGCTGGAAGAGCGGGACGGCCTGACCCGCGCGCTCGTGCAGAGCGCCGGCGGCCGCCCGGACGAGCTGGACAAGGCCGCCGAGGCCGCCATCGCCAAGCTGCCCCGCGTGGAGGGCGGCTCTGGCCAGCTGTACATGAAGCCCGAGACCGCGCGCGTGTTCGCCGAGGCCGAACAGGGCGCCAAGACCGCCGGCGACGCCTTCGTCACCACCGAGCGCCTGCTGATCGCGCTGGCCAAGGAAGGCGGCGAGGCGGCGAACGTGCTGAAGGCCGCCGGCGTCACGCCCAAGAGCCTGGAGGACGCGGCCGCGGCGGTCCGCAAGGGCCGCACGGCCGACAGCGCGTCGGCCGAGGAGGGCTACGACGCCCTGAAGCGCTACGCCCGCGACCTGACCCAGGTGGCCAAGGACGGCAAGCTCGACCCGGTGATCGGCCGCGACGAGGAGATCCGCCGCACCATCCAGGTCCTCTCGCGCCGCACCAAGAACAATCCCGTGCTGATCGGCGAGCCCGGCGTCGGCAAGACCGCCGTGGTCGAAGGCCTGGCCCAGCGCATCGTGAACGGCGACGTCCCCGAGGGCCTGAAGGACCGCAAGCTGCTGGCGCTCGACATGGGCGCGCTCATCGCGGGCGCGAAGTACCGCGGCGAGTTCGAGGAGCGGCTGAAGGCGGTGCTCAACGAGGTGACCGCGGCCGAGGGCTCGATCATCCTCTTCATCGACGAGATGCACACCCTGGTGGGCGCCGGGAAGTCGGACGGGGCGATGGACGCGTCCAACCTCCTGAAACCTGCGCTCGCCAGGGGCGAGCTGCACTGCGTGGGCGCCACCACGCTCGACGAGTACCGCAAGCACGTGGAGAAGGACGCCGCCCTGGCGCGGCGCTTCCAGCCCGTGATGGTGGACGAGCCCACGGTCGAGGACACCGTCTCGATCCTGCGCGGCCTGAAGGAGAAGTACGAGGTGCACCACCGCGTGCGCATCTCGGACTCGGCCATCGTGGCCGCGGCGACGCTGTCGAACCGCTACATCGCCGACCGCTTCCTGCCCGACAAGGCCATCGACCTCGTGGACGAGGCCGCCAGCCGCGTGCGCATGGCCGTCGACTCCAAGCCCGAGGAGCTGGACGAGATCGACCGGCGCGTCGTGCAGCTGAAGATCGAGCGCGAGGCCCTGGCCAAGGAGACGGACGCCGCCTCCAGGGCCCGGCTCGAGAAGCTCGAGGAGGAGCTGGACGATCTCGAGGGCCAGTCCGCCGAGATGACCGCGCGCTGGAAGGCCGAGAAGGAGAAAGTGAGCTCGGCCGCCCAGGCCCGCGAGGCCCTGGACCGGCTGCGCGCCGAGCTGTCGGCCGCCCAGCGCCGCGGCGACCTGCAGCGCGCCTCCGAGATCGCCTACGGCGAGATCCCCAAGCTGGAGAAGACGCTCGCCGAGGCCGAGGCCGCCGAGGACGACGCGGCCGAACAGATGACGCCCGACGTGGTCGACGCCGAGCAGATCGCCGCGGTGGTCAGCCGCTGGACCGGCGTGCCCGTCGAGAAGATGCTCGAGGGCGAGCGCGACAAGCTGCTGCGGATGGAGGACGGCCTGCGCCAGCGGGTCGTCGGCCAGGAGGAGGCGCTGGTCGCCGTCTCCGACGCCGTGCGGCGCGCCCGCGCGGGGCTGAAGGACCCGAACCGGCCGATCGGCTCGTTCCTGTTCCTGGGCCCCACGGGGGTCGGCAAGACCGAGCTCACCAAGGCGCTGGCCGAGTTCCTGTTCGACGACGAGTCCGCCGTGACCCGCCTCGACATGAGCGAGTACATGGAGAAGCACTCGGTGAGCCGGATGATCGGCGCGCCTCCCGGCTATGTCGGCTACGACGAGGGCGGGGCGCTGACCGAGAGCGTGCGGCGCCGGCCCTACCAGGTCGTGCTGTTCGACGAGGTCGAGAAGGCCCACCCGGACGTCTTCAACGTGCTGCTCCAGGTGCTGGACGACGGCCGCCTGACGGACGGCCAGGGCCGCACGGTCGACTTCCGCAACGTGCTGATCATCATGACCTCGAACCTCGGTTCGCAGTTCCTGGCCGAGCTGGCCGACGGCGAGGACGTGGAGAAGGCGCGGCCCGGCGTCATGGAGGTGGTCCGCCATCACTTCAGGCCCGAGTTCCTGAACCGGATCGACGAGATCATCCTCTTCAAGCGGCTGGGCCGCGGCGAGATGGACGACATCGTGCGCATCCAGCTCAAGCGCCTGGAGCGGCTGCTCGCCGACCGCCGCATGACCCTGGCGCTGGACAACGCGGCCCTGCACTGGCTGGGCGAGCGCGGCTACGACCCGGTCTACGGGGCCCGGCCGCTGAAGCGCGTGATCCAGAAGGACCTCATCGACCCGATCGCGCGCAAGCTGCTGGCGGGCGAGCTGGAGGACGGCGCGGTCATCGACGTCCACGCCGGCGACGAGGGCCTGCAGATCGCCCGCGCCAAGGTCCACTGACGCCTTCCCTTCCCGCCTTGCGGGAAGGGGGGACCGTCCGCCGAGCCCGCAGGGCGAAGAGCGCCCTTCCCACCGCTCGCTCTTCGGCGAGCGGTCCCCCTTCCCGTGCAGGGGAAGGGACAGGCGACCTTCAGCACCGCTGCGCCGCATATAAGTTTATCTCTATAGATGAGCTTGGAATTGGGGCTAGGCTCGCGTCATGCCCGATTTCCTCATCTTCGCCTTCGTGGGGTTCCTGGCCCAGATCGTGGACGGCGCCCTGGGCATGGCCTACGGCGTGATCTCGTCCACGGTGCTGCTGGCCTTCGGCGTGCCGCCGGCCAGCGCCTCGGCCAGCGTGCATGCGGCCGAGGTGTTCACCACCGCGGCGTCCGCCGGCTCGCATGCGGTGAACCGCAACGTGAACTGGAAGCTGTTCGCGCCGCTGGCCGCCGGCGGCTGCATCGGCGGGGCGGCCGGCGCCTTCGTGCTGACCTCGATCGACGGCGACGTGCTGAAGCCGTTCATCACCGCCTACCTGGCCCTGATGGGCGCCGTGATCCTCTACCGCGCCTGGCGCGCCCGCGAGCCGCGACCGTTCCCGCTGAAGTGGAGCGGCCCGCTGGGCGCGGGCGGGGGCTTCCTGGACGCCGTCGGCGGCGGCGGCTGGGGCCCGACGGTGACCACCGCCATGGTGGGGTCGGGCGCCGATCCGCGCCTGGCGATCGGCACGGCGAACACCGCGGAGTTCTTCGTCACCTCGACCATCTCGGCCGCCTTCCTGGCCGCGCTGCTCTCGGGCCACTGGGAAGAGGGCGGCCTGACCACCCACGCCGCGTCCGTCGCCGGGCTCATCGTGGGCGGCCTGCTGGCGGCCCCGCTGGCCGGCGTGGTGGTGCGGCGCGTGCCTGTGCGCGCGCTGACCTACGCGGTGGGCGTGATCGTCCTGTTGCTCGCCGGCTACCAGACGGCGCGCCAGCTCGGCTGGGTGTGAGCGCCTACAGCGCCAGCGGCGTCGTGCGGCCGCCGCGCAGCACCACCCGGCGCATCAGGGCCACCGTGCCGCCGTTCCCGGCCGCCGGCCGCGCCACGGTGATGGCGTACCAGACCCCGTCGGCCAGGCCGCCGAAGGCGAACTGGTCGGCGTCGTCGCAGGTGGTGCGCTTCACGTAGGGCCCGGCGTCTCCCGCGGGGGCGTTCGGCGTGCGGGCGCGAACCTCGTCGGCCGGCAGCGCGGCGCGGTCGCCCGAGCCGTAGAGGTAGGTCATCCGCCGCGCCGACCAGGGCGTTTCGGGCGTCAGCACCACCGTCGAACCCGCGCAGGTGTAGCGCAGGCCGCCGATCCGGTAGGTCACGCGCCCGGCGATCACGTTGCGGCCCGGCCGCTGGGACCAGGCGAAGTCGGCCGCATTGAAGGGCGGCGCGGGCCCGGCCGCCGGGCGCGGCGGCGCGGCGCCTCCGGGCGGGGGAGGGCCCAGCGTGGGCGCACAGGCCGAGACGAGGGCGGCGAGCCCGACGATGCCGATCAGGGGGGTCCGGAGCATGGCTGCACCTTATAGGGGATGGCGACCGGACATTTCCACTCGCATGGCCGCGCGGCCAAAGATTGGCGGCGCCTGGCGACGGATCGTGGCGCGCCCCTGCTAGCCCCGGCGAGCCGCCATGCGTTTGGTGTCGGCCTCGATGCGCTCCAGCGCGTCCAGCAGCAGTTCGGCGCGCCGGACCGCACGCTGGGTCTCGGCGGCGGAAGCCTCGGCCAGGGCGCCGAGGTCCTCGCGCAGCTTCGGGTGGGCGGCGGCGAAGGCCGTGGCGAAGGCGCGGTCCCTGACCAGCTTGCGCTGGGCCGCGGCGTCCGCGCTGGTTCCCTCCACGAGCTTCCGGGCCGCGGCGATCCGGGCTTCGCTGCGCAGGCCGGCCACCTCGGGCGGCAGGGTGATGCGCAGGCCGGCCCGCTCGACCTTGTCCGACGCGCGCAGGCCGGGCGCGTCCGGCACCAGCACCGTGGCCCCCGTCTTCAGCGCCCCCTCGGCCCGCAGGCCCGGATTGGCGCGAAGCAGGATCTCCTCGGCCCGCGCCTGCAGCTCAGGCTCGTTGCGGGTGTCGAACAGGGACTTGGCCAGGGAGGCGACGGTCCGCTGGCGGCCGACGGTGGCGATCTTGACGGGCATGGCGCGTGCTCTCCTCAGCCCAGGATATTCAACGGCGCCCAGGGCTGGCCGAGGCCCTGGTTGTTGAGTTCGATCTGGCCGAACGTGATGTTGCCGGTGACGGTGGCGGTCGGGTTGCGGCCGAACGCGCCGCAGGTCAGCCGCATCGCCGGCAGGTCGTTGTTCCAGCGCACGTGGTTGTTGGCCACCACGAGCCTCTGGGCCTGGATCGTCACGGGACTTTCGCCGGCCTCCGCCAGGCGCCGGCACTGGTTGCCCGAGAAGCTGCAGTCGGAGCCCTCGCCCAGGCGCACGAGCACGAGCGGCAGCTGGCTCCGGGGACGGGCGTCGATCGTCTGGTTCCCGCTCAGCCCCACCTGGGCCTCGCGCAGGCGGCCGAAGTCGGCGATCCGCCGGCGCGACACCGCCAGCATCCGTCCGTCCCCGGCGTCCACATAGGCGGGATAGGTGTTGACCGACGACGCGGTGGGCCCCCGCGCGGCGGGCGCCCCGGCGATCAGGCGGAAATCCTCGCCCGAGCGCGCGTCCAGGGCGATGGCGGTGAAGCTCGCGCCGTCCCCGTCGGCCGGGAGGCTGGCGCCGAAGACGCGGTTCGACGAGATGTCGGCCGTCACGATCGGCCCGATCAGCAGGATGCCGAACAGCTCGCCGCCGTTCACCGCGGGACCGATGTCCGAGACCGTGTTGTGCGAGACGTCCAGGGCGAGCGCGCCGCGCACCACGAGCCCCGCCGACCCGGCGTCCTGGAGATTCTCGCCCACCCGGCGGATGGTGTTGCCGATCACCTTGCCGTCGAGCACCGAGGCCAGGGCCACGCCGATCGCGCGGCGCTCGGGCGCGCCGTCGCCGACGCCCTCGACGATGTTGTTGTCGAACGCCAGCACGCCGATGCGGGCGTCGGGCAGCGTCTGCACGCCGCCGGAGCGGCAGTCGCGGATCACGTTCTGCTTGACGATCAGCGTCTGCTGCGCGGACTCGATGCTGATCCCGAAGCCCCGCACCCGGCCCATGCGGTTGCCGACGATCTGGGTGTCCGCCCGCGACCCGGGCGCGAAGCCCTCGACCAGGCGGATGCAGCAGGCGGTGGCGGGCGCGTCCGGGTTCTGCTGCAGGCCCACGATCTCGTTGTCGGCCACGTGCAGGTAGGGGACGCCGCCGACGATCCCGCTCGCCGAAGCCCCGGTGAAGATCGTGTTCTCCGTGATGGCGACGCCGCCGGCGCTCCAGGGCTCGGTGCGGCCGGCGTCGTCTTCCGGATCGAGATCGCCCGCGCCCGTGGCGACGACGCCGGCGTCGAACGCGGCGATGGCGTTGAGGACGATGCGGGTGACCGCGAGGTGCACCACCCGCTCGCGCAGGTCGACGCCGACCTGGCCGAAGAGCGT
This sequence comes from Phenylobacterium sp. T106, assembly GCF_057219735.1. Lineage (NCBI taxonomy): Bacteria > Pseudomonadati > Pseudomonadota > Alphaproteobacteria > Caulobacterales > Caulobacteraceae > Phenylobacterium > Phenylobacterium sp. T106. Next base: position 73,626 of record NZ_JBXVWA010000011.1, read on the forward strand.
GTTGCCCGAGATCAGCGTCTCGTTGAGGCCGCAGTAGCCCAGTCCCTCCTGGCGTTCGGGATCGGCCAGCGCGCCGACGCCGATCGACGCCGCGATCAGGTTGTCGCCGATGTCGAGGCCGGCGTGGACGCCGTCCAGTGCGACGCCGAAGCCGCGCGCGCCCTCGGCGGTGGTCGAGAACAGGGTCGTGCGCTCGATGGCGGCGTTGTCGGTGTTGGTCAGGTGGATCGCGGCGCGCAGGCCGCCGCCGCCGACTTCAGGGGCGGAGACGAACACGGCGAGGTCCGAGATCGCGACCTGGTCGGACTCGATCACCTGGATCGCGCCACCGAGCCCGCCGTAGGCCAGCACGGTCGCGGCGCCCTGGCCGCGCAGGCGGACGTTGTCGCGATCCTGGATCAGGACGCGGTCGTCTCCCAGGATGTAGACCCCGGGGCTCAGGCACACCACACCGCCGGTGTCGGGGAGCTGGGCGATGGCCTGCTGTATGGTGAAGGCGCCCGAGTTGTGTTCCTCGACGCCGACGCAGACGGTGCACGCGCAGTCGTCGCCTCCGAATTCCGGCGGCCAGAAGACGCGGCAGTCCTGAACCGCGCCCGGGAAGGTCACCACGGCCAGGCGCGCGTAGTGGTGGTGGATCCCGGCCGGCGGGGCGCGCTCCAGGCGCTCGATCTGGGCCCCGGAGGTCCGGGCCGCGAAGCACCAGTGGTCCAGAGCCCTGGCCTCGCCGCCCGCGGGCTCGAAGTCGAACGCGACCGTGACGCCTGCCTCCAGCACCACGGCCTCGCCGGCCGGCGGCAGGGGGATGAGGCCGTCCGATCCCGCGGCGTCCAGGTCGACGAGCAGGTCGCCGTCCGCCGTGCGCACCTCGCCCGACTGATCCCAGCGGATCACCCGGCTGTGGCGGGCCAGGGCGGTGTCGGCGCCGCCGGCGGGGATCAGGTCGGCGCTGAGCGGGCTGTCGAGCCGCAGCTCGTTGGCGTCCTCGTCGACCTCCACCCGGCGCAGGTCCCCCGGCAGGCCCGCGAACTCCCGGCGGTCGTCGGTGATCTCCACCCAGTCGCCGGTTCGAAAGCGCAGGATGGAATCGCGCCCGATGCGGCGCACCTGCAGGCGGTCGGCGGCCGCGAACGCCTCGATGGTGGCGCCCACCGAGGCGTTGTCGCGCGACCACTTGAAGCGCGCCTCGCCCCGATCGCCGCCGGTGTGGATCTCGACCCGGTAGAGCTGGTTCTCGAGGCCGCGATAGCCGCCGCCGGGCGGCAGGAGGCAGGGTTCATCGGGGTCCTCGAACTCGATGGTGGCGGTCGTCAGGCGCGCAGCCGAGGGCGCGGTCAGGGCGTCCCAGGCGGCGAGGTCGGACGAGCAGGTGGTCCCGGCCCCGACGTCCGGCAGCACACGCACCTGCCAGACGGTCTGCAGGCGCGTCGCGGTGTCGATGCCGTTCAGCGCCGGCTCGAGCAGGCGCGGATCCTTCAGCGGCGTCACCTCGCGCTGCCATACGTCCAGGTAGACGACGTGCGGCCCGGCGCCGTCCGGAAGGGCGGGCGGGTCGGGCAGGTAGGGCTGCTGCGCATAGTCGATGAAGTCGCCGGCCGCCCGCGAGATCAGTTCGTCCAGCACGCCTTCGGCCTCGCCGGCCGGGTTCAGCCGCGCGCGGTCGAAGACGGCGGGGCTCGCCGCGTCGACGCGGCCGTGGTTCTCGGCCAGCAGGCCGTCCACGTACATGCGGCCGCGGCCGATGGTGAGCTGCGGGCCGGCCGCCGCGGCGATCTGGAAGCCCAGCGGCGTCTCGCGGGGGACCACGGCGCGCCCGACGATATCCACCGTCTCGGTCCGGAACCGCCGCTCGACGATCGAGACGAACTCGTTCCAGTCGGCGTCGAGGGTCGGGTGGCCCTGCTGCATCAGGACGCCGGCGAAGTGGCGCCGCGCGTCGAAGCTCTTGCGGCTGTAGTCGCCCGCCATGGGTTCGCCTCCCGCTCAGGTCTCGAAGAACGCCCCCGCCTCGAGGGAGAAGCGCAGGTACTCCTCCAGGCGGATGCGAAGGTTGGACTCGCGCTGCGGCGCGTAGACGAGGTGGAACCCGCCCATCTCGGACTCGTCGTCCGCGCCGGTGCGGATCTCGGCCGGGACGCCGGCGCGGAGCCGGGCGTAGGCGGGTCGTCCGTAGCGGCGCGACGTGAAGCTGGGGACTACGCGCCGCGCTTCCCGCTGGCTGATCGCGGCCCGCTGCGCGGCCGTAACGGGAGACCCCTGGCTCTGTTCGCGCGCCGCCACGCCCTGGTCGATGGCCAGCTGCGGCTGGCAGCGGAAGCGCCGGGGCGTGAGCGAGCCCTGCGGCACGTACGAGAAGCGCATGCAGCCCTGCTGGCGGCGCTGCGCGCGGACGGCCGGCGGATCGCCCGCGGCGGCGCGCGCCGCCAGCAGGCTGTTGGACACCAGGTCGAAGCGTGTCGCGGCCACCTGGCCGAAGACGGTGACCTGCAGCAGCGTCAGCGCCCCGCCGTAGCCGCCGCCGGGCGCGCCGTAGGCGGGCAGGCCGGGGCTGTCCAGCGGCTCGGCCGCCGCCGCGTCCACGAGGCTGTCCTCGATGTGGGCGGTGGCGTCGGGATGGACCTGCAGCGCGCCCGTGATGCAGGCCGACAGCGTGAGCTCGACCCCCGCGAGCCCGACCGTCAGCGACGCGGCGCCGGGCTGCACGGGATCGCCGGCCGCGTCCAGCGCGCGTCCGGGGACCAGGGTGCAGTGGCGCAGGGTCAGGGCGCGGAGGGCGTTGCCGGCGCCGTCCGGGACCACCACGCCGCCGACCGAGATCAACAGGCCGTTCAGGGTGACGGCGGCGTCGGCCTCGCCGCGCACCTCCAGGTCGGCCGGCAGGGCGAGGTGCGGGAAGCACTCGTCGGCGGCGCGGAGCTCGATCGCGGCGCCCGGCCCGGCCGAGATGACCAGCGCCTCCTCGTAGCGGCCGTTGTCGACGATCTCGACGATCCCGCCCGTGGCCGGAAGCGCGTCGAGCGCCGACTGCAGCGTCGGGTGGTCGGCGCTGGGCGTCCGCAGCAGCGGGTGGGCGGCGTCCGGCGTCGAGAACGTCTCGGCGCGGCCGTACTCGCCGCCGCCGATCTCGGCGCTGAAGCCCTGGTGGAAGGAGACGCTGAGCTCGCCCGTCCGGTCCGGCGGCAGCGCGACGCGGCCCAGCACGGGGTCGATGGCGATGCGGTCGCCGGGATTGGCCGGCACATGACGCCAGCCGCCGGCGTCGTCCGACAGGTCGCACGCCTCCACCTCGCCGGCGGGCACGAGCACGCCGTCCAGGAAGAGGGCGAGGCTCTGCAGGTCGCCCAGGCCGTCGGTGTCCGGGCCGTAGATCTGCGCGGGCCCCGGGCCGCCGTCTTCGGCCAGCAGGTCGGCGTGCAGCACGCGGCGGCTGATCGGGCCCGGAACGTTGAGCGACCCGGCCTTCTGGGTGATGCGGTCCTCGGCCCGCGGGGAGGTGAAGAGCGGCAGCGGCGCGCCCAGCGGGCTGAACAGGCGCCGGCGGTCGTCGAGGCGCGTGGCCGGCGCGGGGATCCGCCGGCCCCGCGCCTGGGCCTGCAGCCGCCAGAGGTGGACGCCCACGTTCGGCAGGCTCCAGCGGCCGTCGGCGCGCTCGATGGAGCGGACGTCGACCGTGCGGGTGAAGGGGTCGAACGCCGTGCCCAGCGCCTCCAGCCCCCGCCAGTCCCGCAGGTCCGGCGCGAAGTGATGGGTGGGGCGTATGTGGTTCATCCGCTGGGTGGTGGCGCACAGCAGGAAGTACTCGACCACGTGCGCGGGCCAGCCGGTCACGTCGCGGGCCAGCTGCTCCAGCACCGAGGCGGTCCCCAGGCGGCGGCGGTAGCCGATGGTGTTGGCGACCTCGGCCCGAGGGCTCGCGATGGCCGCGGTGCGGCCGTGCAGCGGCCGGTAGCCGATCAGGCCGCCGATGTAGGCCGCGACCCAGTCGGCGCAGGTCTCGATGAACTGGTCGTCGTAGAGCTGCTCGATGTTCTCCTCGATGACCGCTGCCTGCTCGGCGATCACGCCGATCAGCTCGCGCAGCGGATGACCCTCCTCGGCGTCGCGGATCCGGTAGATCGCGGGCAGGAGCGGATACAGGGTCTCGACGGACATCCTCATGACATCACCTGCAGGTCCAGCGGGCCGGGATCGAGCGTGAGGATCTCGGCGGCCAGAAGCTGCCCGCCGGGGGTGAGCTGCGCCGGCTGGGCCAGCAGCCGGTCGTGCAGGATGGGCAGCGCGCTGGGCGGCGTCGTGCGGTGCAGGCGGTCGATGTCGACGGCCGCCACGCCCGGGACTCCGTGGACGACCGCCGCCACCTCGCTCGATGCGACCAGGCGCGCGAACCCGCGCCGGTCGAAGCTGTAGCGGTCGCGAAGCGCCGCCTCGACGCCGGCCAGGACCTTGTCGGGCAGGTGGTCCTCGGCGACCAGCACCTTGAGGGCGGCCCTGAACGTCGCCGCCCGGTACGAGGCCACGGTGACGCGGACGAAGGGGTCGCCGAAGGTGCGGAGCGCCCGCACGAGGTTGTCGAACAGATCCCCCGTCGAGGCGTCGATCGCCGCGCCGCCCGGCCCCGCCACCGACACCAGGATGCGCCGTGACTCCCCGTCCCAGGCCCAGTCGGCCTTCGCCTTGGACACGCCGGCGAAGCCGCGGGCGAAGTCCTCGTAGTTGCGCAGCGACACCACGCGCCCCAGCGTCAGCGTGGTGATCGGCGCGTTCTCGCGGGCGCCGGCCTCGGTCTCGGGGTCCTCGCCGCCGGCGGCATCCAGCGGATTGAACACCTCGCGCAGGCCCAGCGGCCGGTCGAGGGCGGTGGTCAGGGCGCCGGCCTTCACCGAGCCGGCGCGGCCGATCCCCTTGCGATAGGTCGCGACGATGTTGTTGCGCCCGGACCGGGGACGGGCGCCGGCGAGCCCGTCGCCGAACTGCACGGTGACGGCGCCGTCGGCGGCCGTGCGCGTCTCGTACACGCGGGCCTGGCCGGGCTGGCCGTAGAGGGTCGCGGCCTCGGACCACAGCACGTCGTTCACCCTCAGCTCCAGCGACGAGGCCACGCCGCTCTCGGTGGGCGCCGAGACGTGGGTGAGCGGCGCCTGCTTCAGCGTGAAGGCCTGGAAGGGCCGTCCCGCGTCGCCATCGCCCAGGATCTCCTGCGTCGTCTCCCCGTGGGTGGCGGGCGCCACGTTGGCGTGGATCCGGGTGGTCGCGCGGTCGTAGGCGCGCGCCAGCGGGTCGGCCAGGTTCAGCTGCGAGTGGGTGGCGTCGGCCGCCGACACCGTGGCGACCACGGCGGTCTCGGCGGCGATCTCGGCCTCCGCCGCGGCCTCGACGAAGCGGAAGCCGGAGAGCGGCGCCGTCACCAGGCCCTCGAAGCCGCCGGGCGCGCGCAGGCGCCATTCGTACTGTGTCGAGCCGGGGCCGAGCCGGCGGGGCGCCGCCAGGAGGGTGACGCGCTCCCGCGCGGCCAGGGCGCGGGTCTCGCCGCCGGCCTCGAGGACCAGTCCCGGACCGGTGGCGAGCGCCTGGGCCAGGCGGCCGCGGACCACGACGGCGCGGGCGGGCGGCAGGTCGTCGGCCTGCCCGGCCAGTTCCAGGACGTCCCCCATCACCGGGTCGAGGATCGGCGCCTCGGCGAAGGCCAGCTCCTCTGTCCGGCCATAGGCCGACACCCGGCGATAGGCGTCCTCGAAGCGGCTGAGGTTCTCGTCGGTGTCGAGGGTGAGACGGGTCGCGCGCGCGCTGATCGCATAGGCGGCGACGCCGTCGTCGACGGCCTGCGCGATGCGGTAGAGCTCGGTGTAGCTGGGGCGGGTGAGGGCCACGAGCGTCCCCGGAACCCAGCCGTCCTGCACGCCGTCCAGCACCAGGGTGCGGCCGTTGATCGCGAACGGCCAGTCGTCGCCGTCCGCGAGGCGGTAGAGGGCGCGGGTGGCCCGCGCGAGCAGGTTCGGATGCGGCGCGTTCCAGCCGAACAGCGACGCCCGGGCGCGGAAGGCGAAGATGCGGTGGCCGCGCTGGGCGGCGAGGGCGGGCGGGTCGACCGAGCCCAGCGGATGGGTGAAGGCGATCCAGGTGCGGTCGGCGCCCGGGTCGGGCTCCACGGCGGTCAGCCGGCGGAAGTCCCAGCGCTCGGCCCCGCTGTCCTCCTCCAGCCGCTCGGCGCCGACGATCACGATGGCGTCGCCGACCTTCAGGTTGGCGCCGACCCCCGCCAGCCAGCACCCTGCGTCGCCGTTCCGGGGCGCGGTGAAGCGGGTCTGGCGCGGAACCAGCGCGTTCCAGGCGACGCGCGCGGCGATGGCGGCCGTGGTCTCGAAGGTCTGCGCCGTCTCGCCTGGGCCGGGGATGCTCTGGACGCGGCTGCGGGCGGGGATCTCCACCTCGACCGGCGGCGCGGTGGGGCTCGGGATGCGCCCACGGGCGGCGTTTCCCGCCTGGCCGGGCGGATCGTCGAGCAGGAAGACGAGGTCTGTGCCCGCGGCGACGCCGGGCCGCAGGCGATAGCCGATGAGCCGCCCGAGCTCCACGAACGAGAGGCGATCCGCGGCGGTGCCCAGGAACGCCTCGTTGGCGTTGCGTTCCTGGTAGAAGCTGAGCACGTCCAGGACGCAGGACCAGGCGTCGATCAGGGCGATGGAGAAGTCGTCGGTCTCGCGGCTGTGCAGCCGCCGCAGCGCCACGTTCTCCGCGGCCGAGAGCGACGAGAGCTGGCTGGCGCGGAAGTCGGCCCAGCGGCCGGCGCGGTAGGAGATCTGCGCCAGCCCCGGGCGGTTTTCGATGCCGGCGGGCGTGGCCGTGTCGACGCCTTCGCAGCACCCGCAGGGATCCTCCTCGACGACGCCGCGGTCGGTCAGTCCGGCGATCAGCGGGCCCAGGCTCATCGGCCGCCTCCCATCCGGATCTCGAGCTGCCCGTGTTCCGGGAAGCTGCGGTCGTTGGCGAGGCGGGCGATCTCCAGGCGGCCGATCGGCAGCACGCCCGAGGCGAGCGGCGCGGGGTCGGGAACGCCCTGGCGGCGGAACGTGAGCGGGGTCACGCTCTCGACGCCCTCGACGGCCTGGGCGCGCGCGATGATCGCCGACAGGTGGACGTCCTGGTCGAAGGTCAGGTTGTCCGGGTGGAAGAAGCCCAGCCCGCCGTCGGGCAAGGCGCCCGACCCCAGCGCCCGCAGAACGTCCTGCTTCACGTCGGCGCGGAAGAACGCGGCCTTGGCGCAGACCAGCAGCTTGATCTCGAGCGAGACATAGGCCGGCTCGTCGATCTCCAGGTCGTAGCCGGCCATCCGGAACGGCTCGAGGAAGGCGATCAGCTCCTCCTCGAACTCGGCGGTGACCGGCCGCCCCCCGAAGCGGTCGACGGTGACGAAGACGGTGTGGCCGTGTCCGTTCCAGCGGAAGGTCGCCGCGGCCCGCTGGACACCCGGGTGCCGAAGCGCGATGGCGGCGTAGTCCGCCGGCGTGACCGCCCGTTCCTGGACGCGGAAGGCCTGGGGCGCGGCGACCCGGACCTGCTCCACGCTTTCCGGCGCCCGGCCGCCGCGCGCCGCCAGGGGGTTGCGCACGCCCAGGACCTGTCCCAGCCCGGTGACCACATGGGCGATGGAGTCGGCGCCGACGTTGCCGGCGGGGCCGTTGCCGACGCGCAGCCTCGCCTGGAACGCCGTGCCCGCGGCGGGGCGCTTGCCCTGCCGGTCGTCGCCGAAGCGCAGGCGCGCCCGCCCGTCGGCTTCGACCTCCACGACGAAGTGCGCCTGGGTGGCGTCGCTGTTCAGCAGGTCGCCGCGCGCGATCCAGCGCTCGCCGCCGCCGCCGGGGAGGGCGCTGTCGAGCGAGATCTGCGGACGCGCCTCGGCGAGCGGCGGGACCAGGACCCGCGAGGCGGCCGCCAGCGGGTCGGGCGGATCGGCCGCCTGGGTGATCGGCCCCACAGGGACGACCGGCGCGAACCGGGGCGGGACGGCCGTTCGCTCAGCCGGGACGCAGCGTCCGGCGCGGGCGGCCAGGTGAAGATGCGGCTCGGGCACGGCGCCCAGGGCCAGGCCCTCGCGCGTGAGGCCGTGGTCGGCCAGCACGATGTTGCCCAGCACGCGGCTCACGGGTCCCACCACCTGCCCCCCGAAGTCACGGCCGGTGCGCGATGTGAGACAGACGGCGAAGGGCAGGGCGTCCTCCGCCGCCCAGCGGATCTCGGTGATCGGCGTCGGCGGATCGGTGATCGGATCCTCGAGGCCCGCGGCCACCTGCACCAGCCGCACCGCGCACCGCTTCTCCGGGTCGGCGTCGGCCGCGCGGCCCGTGTGCGGGCCCAGGATCTCCTCGAACACGAGCACGTCCCCTGGCGCGAGGTCCGGAAAGTCGCCGGCCAGGGTGGCGCGCGTGGCGCCCTTCGCCAGGCAGCACTCCCCTTCGCCCCAGTCATGGAAGAAGATCTCGTTGTGCGCAGCGAAGAGGCGCTTGTCCTCCAGCGGTTCGAACACCAGCGGCCGCTGCAGCAGCAGGCGCTCGAACAGCGGGTCGGCGGACGGCGGCGGAATCAGTGGCGGCGCGCCGGAGAGCCGGGTGAGGAACCGGGTCTCGCCGCGCTCGAGCAGCACATCGTCGGCGTCGACGCGCACCTGCACGAACGCGCGCGCGTTGGCGCCGTCGTGCATCGCATAGTCGACGAGCCGCGCATGCCGGCGGACCGACACGCGGCGGCGCGCTGTGCCCAGGTAGGCCTCGGTGGCCACCGCGTCCTGGGCGTACGACAGGCGGTCGCCCACGTAGGCCAGCACCTCCACCAGCGCCACGCCCAGGTCGGCCGCGCTGCGCTCGCGCCACTGCGGCAGGGTATGGGCCATGCGGTCCAGCATCAGCCGCCGGAAGCTGCGGTAGTCCTTGGCCAGGTAGTCGATCACCGGCGCCTCGACCTGCGGCGCGGCGCACGTCCCGTCCGGCGCGCAGTCGAAGTCGCTGGGGCATTCGACCTTGAACGAGAAGTCGACGCGCGCCAGCAGCGGGTCGGTGTCGGCGGGCGGCGCGATGGCGGCCGCCCCGGCCACCAGGTGCAGGGTGTAGGTCGAGAAGTCGCCGCTGGCGCTGGTGCGCAGCGCGATCACCTGGTCCGGCGCCGGCAGCGCCATCAGGTAGGCGCGCTCCGCGGCGGTGGTGACGGCGGGATCGGGCGCGTCGGCGCGCGTCGCCCATTCGATCCCGACGTCGCCGATCCGCTCCCCGCCGGTGATCTCGAAGTTCTCGCGCGCCAGCGCCGGAGCGCTCTTCACGAAGCGGACGAGCAGGGTGCGCTGGCGGGGCGACGCCAGGGGAACGGCCTCGAGGTCGAGCACCTCCAGGAAATCGATGCCGTTGAGCGTGGCGTGGGCGCGGACGGCCCGGCGGCGGCGCTCGTCGCAGCAGTGGTAGATCATGCGCCCACCTCGCGCTCGAAGGTGGCCGTTCCCGCCTTGCCGGTCGCCAGCACGACGTAGTCGATCTGGATCGCGAGGGTGGAGTCGAACGCCTCGGCCCTCACGCCCGAGACGGTCAGGCGATCGGCGAGCCACTGCTGCAGCGCGCCGCGGATCAGGAACTCGGCCGTCGCCGCGATCTCCGGCGAGTTGGCGGCGAACACCATCTGCATGACGCCCGAGCCGAAGTCGGGCCGGTTCACCCGCTCGCCCGCCTGGGTGAAGAGCAGCTGCTCGATCAGGTCGCGGACGTGGTCGTCGGGGTCGGTCTCGGCCGTCCGCTCGCGCGCATCGAAGTGGAAGGGGAAGTCGAGCTGCATGGCGGTCAGGTCCCCACCACGCGCGGCTGGACGACGGCGTTGATCGTAGGCGTGCCGGTGGGCGCGCAGACCGCCATGCTGTCCTGCAGCAGCACCGGCGCGCCGCCGGCCATCACGCGGGTGGCGGCGGTCACGAACTGCGCCGTGACGCAGGGGCCGTTGCCGCCCGGCGGAACGAAGGTGCAGCCGGCGACCACATAGGGGCTGGCGATCGTCACCACGGGCTGGCCGGACACCAGGACCCGCGGGAACGGCGACGTCGGCGTCGCCATCCCGGCATGCGAGCACAGCACGGTCGCCCCGAGGTGCATCACCGGTCCTGGCATGGCCGCGCCTCCCTCAGATGACGCTCAGGGCGCCGTTGTTGATGGTCACGGCGGGGCCGACCATGACGATCGAGGCGCCCTTGCCGTTCTGGATGTAGATGCCGGTGTCGTTGACGATCAGCGTGGCGCCAGTCGTGCTCTTGATGACGATGCCGCCCAGGGGGCCGGGCACGTCGTTGACGCTCACCCCGTTCTGCAGCGGCGTCTGGATCGTGATGCCCGGGATCACCGGCGGGACGGTGAGCGCCAGCGCCGGCACCTCGGCCGCCGAGCCGTAGAAGCAGCCGGTCCAGATGGGATAGTCCGGGTCGCCCTTCTCGAACTCGATCCAGACGCCCGAGCCGACGATGGGCACCGTGTAGACGCCGGTCTGGATCCCCGCGACCGGCAGGCAGGGCATGCACCAGCTGGTCAGGGCGATGCTGGAGACGTCCGGCACGATGGCCTGGATCCGCCCCATCATCATGGGGTCCAGGTTGTTGACCACGGTGCCGCGGTACTTGCCCCAGAATTTCGTGGAGGAGGTCATAAGGCCACGCTCTCGGCTGTGGGGAGCAGGCCGCTGCGGCTGAGCGAGAAGTCCTGCTTGAAGCCGCCCCGGTCGATGTTGCTGGTCACCCGCTCGACGAAGTGGACGCCGTCGAACGCGTAGCCGGCGCCGCGAACGCCCACCGTGCCGCCGGCCTTGAGCAGGCGGCCGTAGCGCAGCACGTCGAGCGAGCCCGAGCCCTGGACGGCCTGCGAGTGCCTCGCGGCGTGGGCGAAGCCGCGCACCAGGGCCCCGATCGGCGAGAGCTGGGCGGTGTCCTTCAGCAGCGTGATCTTCGGCGGCAGCGGCGGGACGAGCCCGAGCGGCGGCTGGAACGGGATCCGGCCCGGGATGGGGATCGGGATCGGCGCCTTGGTGAGCTGGTTCTGGATGAAGACGACCGGAAGCTCGGTCCCGTCCTTGTCGAACCGGAAGCTCAGGTTCTCGCAGTTGTCGGCGTGGCCGGAGTCCACGGTCAGGGCGGGCTGCGGCGCGCCCAGGCTGATCTGCGGACCCCAGTAGGCGAAGGAGGTCCCGGGCGCGGGGCCGGGCTCCATCTTGAAGATGTAGCCGGCCTCCTCCGCCAGCGCCTTCACGTACTCCAGGTCCGAGCCGGCGTGGCGCGGAATGCGGTCGGTGGGGATCGGCGGCTCGTCCAGCGACGGGATGACCTTCGGGATCACGCCCAGGAAGGCGTACTTGGCCAGGATCAGGGCCACGCGGGCCACGGGCGGCATGGCCGGATAGGGGAAGCCGTCGAACGGCAGGACGTCCATCGCGGCCGACAGGTCCTTGCCCTGGACCACCAGGGTGGCCTGCTGGCCGCCGGAGCCCGGGGAGATCTGGGTCTGGGTGGCGACGCCGTCGATCAGCGTCTCGGAACGGCCCGACAGGGTGGCGACCAGCAGCACGCGGAAGAGCGGAACGGCGCCGCCGCCGGACAGCATGAACAGGCTGATCAGGGGCGAGTTCTTCTCGATCCTGAAGCTGAGCTCGAAGCCGCTCTGGGCGTCGCCCGCCTCGGCCGTGACCTTCACGCCCTGCAGCGCGTCCAGCACGCCGCGCGGCGCCGGCAGCGGCACGCCCGGCCCCATCATCAGCGAGAGGTTGAGGCCCTTGATCACGAGCCCTCCTTCGGCGCGGGGACGTCGATGGGCAGGGTGACGCGCAGCCGCGTGTCTTCGGCCTCCAGCTCCTGCGGCCAGACGGCGCCGTTGACGTCGCAGAGCGCCCAGAACTGCTCGGGATCGCCGATCAGCCGGGCGGCCGCCTGGTCCAGCCGCTCGCCGGACGCCAGCCGGTGCACGGACAGGGTCGCGAACCGGGCGGGGTCGGGGCAGAAGCGCCGCGCGAGGAAGGCGATCTGCGCGCCGTCGGGCCCGGTCAGCGTCAGGACCGGCGTCCCATGGTAGCGGCTCTCGGGGGGGAAGTCGGTCCTGGGCAGGGCGCCCGCGCCGAACAGGGCTTCCAGCAGGTTGCTCATGGCAGGCTCCCGACGCCGAAGGAGGCGAGCGTGGCGGACGGCGCGCGCTGGGCGAGCTGCTCCTTCGCCGCCAGGTAGGCCATGAAGAGGCCGCCCCCGCGGTGCGCGAAGCCCAGGTCGTCCACCGAAAGCGAGCGCAGGCTCAGGCTGACGCGCGCGATGATCGGGTTCAGGTTCGGGTCGAACTGCTCCTCGGTGATCGATACCTGGGTGACCCGCACGGGCACGATCCGGTGGCGGCTCCAGATGAACAGCGCCAGCGGCGTCTCCAGGGGCGCGATCTCCAGCGTGCCGGCGGCGGCCAGCGAGTCCTGCCGGCGAAGCTGCGCGCTGGTCGGATAGACCAGCGTCTCCATCGCCGCGATCTGCGGGAACAGTCCGGCCGTGGCGGCCGCCGGGTTGGACTCCGGGAACTGCAGCTGGTCGGTGGCGTCGAGCACGGCCTCCAGCGTGAAGGTCTCGACGGCCGGCCCCTTGATCCGCAGCGCCTGGCTGCGATCGGCCTCGTCCCCCATGGCCTGCAGCTGCAGGCTGCGGGTCAGGTTCTCGGCGTTGTACTGCAGGCTGATGATCCGCACGATCGCGCCCGACTCCGGGTCGATCAGCACCAGGCCCGCCTTCACCAGCCTGGGGGACCGGGAGAAGCCGCTCACTTGGCATCCTCCGTCGGCTTGGTCGTGGCCGCGGGTGCGGCGTAGTAGGTTCCCGGCACGAGCTTGGTGACCGGCGCCACGAACTGCGGAACCCCCGCCACCTTGTGCGGCATGCGCACGGTCTTCGACAGCCGGTACCGGGCGCGCCGCTTGGCCACCCCCTTGATCGTCGCCTCTTCGAAGGACTCGACCGTGGCCGGAACGTCGGGCACCCGGGCCACCACCTTGCCGTCGACCTTGCCCACCATCGTGATGGTGACGCTCTGGCCGATCGCATGGCTGGGGTTCGCGTCGATGGCGCGATAGGTCGATCTCGCCACCGGCGAACCCTCGGGCGGCGCGTCGGTCTTGGCCTGGTCGTAGGGCGTGACGACCACGGGGCTTCCGCCGCCCGCGCCCTGGCCGTCGCCGTCGCCCGAGCCCTGGCCCGGCCCTTGGCCGCCGCCGCTCCCGCCGCCGCCGAGACCGCTCAGCTGCGCGATCGTCGCGTCGATGTCGACCACGCCGGCGGGCTTGCCGGCCTTCAGGTTGGCGATGGCGTCCTTCAGCTCTTCCTTGGTGACCTCGCCGTTCTCGACCTTCTCGAGCAGGCCGCCGAGGATCCTGACGTCCGCGATGGTCATCTCGCGGTTGTCCTTTAGGCCGGCCGCCTCGAGCAGCCGGATCATCTCCAGGATCTTCGCCTTGCCGTACCGGTCGAGGAGCTTGTTCATCTCCCGCTGCGCAGGCGTGATCGTCTTCTCGTCGCAATCCAGGTCGGCGGCGTTGACGTTGGTGCTCACCTTCGGTGCGGCGAAGGCCTTGTCGAGCACGCCCTCGCTCACCGGCAGCACGCTCGCGATCTTGCGGACCTGCTCGAGGATCAGGCCTGCGATCTTGCCCGGCAGGCTCGTGAAGATGTCGAACTTCGACAGCATCGGCTTGATGAAGTTCAGCGTGAACCAGCAGCTGGAGATGACGCGCGCCGCCAGGTCCTCGACCACGGCCTGCACCAGCAGCTTCAGGCAGCCCAGGCCGGGCGGCGTCAGGCAGTTGACGATGCGCAGGCCCCAGCGGACCGCGTTCACCAGCTTCATGATGTCGCTGATGCTCTTCTGGACGTCCGAGAACGTCTCGAAGATGTCCTCGTAGGGCTTCAGCAGCGCCTTGGCGTCTTCCACCTGGGCGTTCACCCGCGCCTCGATGTCGGCGACCACCGTCTCGAAGTCGGCCTGCGCCTCCTGCATCTGGGCGAGACGCTCTTCGCCGATCAGGTCCTCGATGATCACCCCGCCGGCCTTCTTCAGGCCGCGGACCAGCTCGTCGGTGACGCGGTGCAGCAGGACCTTGAAGAAGGTCACCGCCACCTTGAAGACGCCCTGGACGATCGCCTTGCCGATCGAGCCGCCCGAGCTCGGATCCTTGGCGCTGAAGGCGCCCTTGGCCCGGTCGAACCGCGCCTTACCCTTGTCGTAGAGGTCGGCGATCTTGACGAAGACGACGCCCAGCACCGAGCGCAGCCTTCCGATCGGCTGTCCCCAGCGGGCCCAGAACTGCAGGCGCTTCAGGGACCCGCCGCCGGCGCTGGCGAAGGTGGGCGCCATCTCGTTGATCTGCTGCGGCGCCTCGTCGGCGGGTATCCGTTCGCGCAGGTCCTTGAGGCCCTCGTAGACGCGCAGCGCCTGGATGTCCTCGCTCTCCTTGGACCCGACGGGCAGCTGGGGTTTCAGGCCCACCGCATCGGCGCCCAGCAGGGGCGTGGCGACCTTGTCCTGCCAGTCCTTGAACTCGCCGGGCCAGGTGTCCTTGTCGAACGCCTCCTTGCGCATGATGCGCGGCGGGGCCGGTCGCGGAGGCGGGCCGGGCAGCGGCTTCTTGGCGGCGGTGGGTGTCGCCACGGGCGGCGACTTGACCTTGTTGACCAGCGCGTTGAGCCGGGTGAGCGCCGCGACGATCTCGGGCGACTTCGCGCGGGACTTGATCTTCGCGGGGATCTTCTCGGGGATCCAGTCGTAGTGCCAGACACCCTCTTCCTTGCTCTGGTAGACGGCCAGGTGGCCGCGGAAGTCGTTGAGCGTCGGATCCGACTTGCGTCCGTTGTAGAGCCGCAAGGGCGCCTTGGTGACGTCGCGCGACTTGGGCTTGCGGCCCTTCGGCGTCTTCAGCGTCTTGATCTTGCCCGTGCCGGGCGACCACTGCCCGCCCTCGGGCCGCACCTGTTTCGGGTTGGCCTTGGCCCAGGCGTTGAGCTGGGACACCGTCGAGGCGAGGCCCTTCTCGTAGTAGCCGATCTGGATCTTGGCGCTCCAGTCGGTCTCGAGCGACGGCGGCGGCTTCAGGTCGCCCAGCAGGATGTTCTTGGGCGCCCGGTCATCCAGCTTGCAGACCTTGATCGGGGGCTCGCCGGCCGGGTTGGAGTCGCCGTCGCACGAGGTCTCCTTCTCGCGCAGGCCCCGGGGCGCGCCCTGGCCCAGGTGGTCGAACTTCGACCCGCCCTTCAGCAGGGTGGGATTGAGATCCGGCCGACGGCTCTTCATCCGGGCGTCGAAGAAGGACGGCAGGTAGGCGGGCTCGCCGTCCAGCATGATCACGGCGGGCGTCGTGCCGTTCTTGCGGGGCGATCCGCCCGCATCGGCGTCGATATAGAAGTCGGCGCGGCCGGCCTTGTCCCCCAGCCCGAGGCTGGTCGCGCCCGGGATCTTCACCTCGGTGAACAGGTGTTTGTTCTCGGCGCCGAACTCGCCAAGGATCTGGGCGTGCAGCTGCTCCCCGTCGGGCAGGTGCTCGGGCACGAAGCTGTCGTTCACCGCCCGCTGGACCTGCGGCTCCGCGGCGGCCGGCGCCGGGGCCGTCGCCACGCCGGACGGCAGGGACCGCACGGCCGTGCGCGACTGCTGGATCGTATGCGTCAGCTCGTGGGCGATCAGATGGCGCCCGCGCCGCGACGCAGGGTCGTAGTAGCCCGCGCCGAAGTAGACGTCGCGGCCCAGGGTGAAGGCCTCGGCGTGGATCGAGCGCGCCAGCTCCGCGGCCCGCGCGCCGCGGTGGACCCGCACGTCCCCCAGGTCCACGCCCAGGCGGGTCTCCATGTCGGCGCGCACGCCGTCGTCGAGCGGGCGGCCGCAGCCCTGCTCGGCGTCCAGGCCGCTCTGGAATTCCGGCGACAGTTCCGGCGGTCCGGCTCCCTGCGTCCGGCGCGTCTGGACAAGGTCGTCCTCCAGGCCGCCTTCCTCCTCCGCCGGCTGGCGCTGGATCCTGCGGTGGACCGCCGGGCCCGCCGCGCCGAGGTCTTCGCCCAGCCGCCCCGGGCCGGGCATGGCGACCACCGCGTCCGCCACGCGGTCGGCTTCCTGCTCGTAGACGTCGCCCGGCGCGCTGATCGCCAGCTTCGGCTGCAGGTTCGCGGCGCCGAAGCGGTCCTCGCTCTCGCAGCTCTCGCACTTGCCGGTCAGGCCCGCGGCGGCGCCGCACGACGCGCACGACCGCTGCAGGAGGCTGGGCGCGGGCGTGAAGCCCGCCGGCGCGGCCTGGCGGAGGGAGAGGGCGCCGCTCATGGCTTGGCGCCTCCAGCGGCGGCGGGCGGCGTGGTCTTGGGCAGGGTCCGGACGAAGAAGGCGTGGACGTTCGGCCGGATCGCCTTGAGCAGCGCCTCGTCCAGCACATAGATCGAGAAGCTCTCGGCGTAGGCCTCCATCAGGTCGGTGTCGCCGTAGGCGGTGACGGCGCCCTTCAGCGTGGCGACGTGCGGCTTGTTCTCGTCCTTCGGCGGCTTGTCCGGATTGGCCTCGTTGAACGCCTTGGCCGCGGCGTTGTCGGCGTCGGTCTTGCGGTTGGCCTTGCGCGCGTCCTTGACCGCGGAGACCCCGTCGGCCGCGAGCGCCTTGCCGAAGTCGGTCAGCAGCTGCTCGGAGTCCTTCGCCTCGCCCAGTTCGTCGCCCGCGATCGACTTGGCGGTCTTCATGGCGGCGTCCTGCGCGGCGATCTCCTTGTCGGCCGCCGCGATGGCGTCCTTCAGCCGCTTCTCCTCGGCGAGCTGCGCCTCGCTCTTCTGGTCGCTCAGGCCGGCGAGCGGGTCGTTCACGTCGATCTTCGGATGCTTCAGGTCGCGCTCCAGCTTCGCCTTCTGGTCGCGGGCCTTGTCGCGGGCGAGCTGGGCGGCGAACAGCGGGCGCAGGTCGATCGCGTGGCCCAGCTCGTGCACCAGGCTGTAGGCCGAGGTCTCCGCCGTCCCCACCCGGCGCGGTGTGGCGTCGTAGAGGTCGCTCCACACCTCGACCGTGTCCTTCAGGGAATCGTAGTGGGCCGCCTCGCCGTCCGGACCCTTGCCCGAGCCGGCGTAGTGGAAGGTCACGCCGTTGACCTTGGCCTGGATCGGGCCCGGCATCAGGCCGATGGCGTCGACGATCAGCTTGGCGCGGTCGTTCGAGAACCCCGCGCCGATCTCGACCTTGATCGAGCCGACGGTCTGGGAGCCCGTGAACACGGGCGCCTGCGCCTGGCCCCCCGGCGCGGCGGCGCTCGGCGGCGGCTGAGCGGCGGGACCGGTCCCCGCCGCGGCGCCCTGCGGCTGGGCGGCCGGCGCCGGCGCCAGCACGGCTGTGCGCTCGACCAGGATCTTGTTCGTCTTCGCGGCCGCGTCCGCATAGTGCGTGAAGCGGAACACCCCGTGCTCGCCGCCCTGGCTGCGCAGGTCGATGGCGATGTCCAGGATGGTTCCGACGGGCATCACGGTCGGCAACGCCTCCAGTTCGGCGGCGACCCCCTTGAACCCCTTCTGCATCCGGGCGTCCGAGATCTCGGCGCCGTACTCCACGTCGGCGCCGGGCGTCCGGCTCGTCCCCTTGGCCGGGTCGAAGTAGTCGCTGACCCAGGTGTCGATGGCCGCCTGCAGCGGCGTGTTCCGCGACACGGTCAGCGTCCTGCGCGTCGCCTCGGGCACATCGGTCAGCGTCTTGCGGCGAACCCGGGCGGGGCCTGGCTGCAGCGTGTGCGTGACCTCGTGCGCCAGCAGGCGCAGGCCGCGGTCCGTCGACGGCGCGTACTCGCCGGCGCCGAACCAGATGTCCGAGCCCAGCGTGAAGGCCCGGGCCCCCAGGCCGCTCGCCGCCTCTTCCGCGGCGGGGCCGGTATGCACGCGCACGTCCGAGAGGCTGCGGCCGAAGCGCGGCTCCAGGAAGCTGCGCGCCGGTCCGGCGAGCGGCGAGATGGTCCCGCCCAGGTCCATGGGGCGGGGCGAGGGTCGGGCCGCCGTCCCCGTGGCCTTGCGCGCGGCGCCCGGCGGCCGCGGCGCGAACGGCGTCACGTTGGCGGCGGGCGAGGTCATCACCGCGTCGGCGATGCGGTCGGCCTCGCGCTCGTGCGCGTCTGTCGGCGTGCTGACGTCCAGCCCGCGCGTGGGCTCGAGCGGCCACGGCCGCCGGGCGCGGGCGACGGCGCGCCTCATGAGCCGCCTCCCGTGAGCCGCGAGGCGATCCGCGCGCCCAGGGCGGCGCCGTCCGCGGGCCGGTCGATCCGGCCCCCT
Organism: Phenylobacterium sp. T106; assembly: GCF_057219735.1. Lineage (NCBI taxonomy): Bacteria > Pseudomonadati > Pseudomonadota > Alphaproteobacteria > Caulobacterales > Caulobacteraceae > Phenylobacterium > Phenylobacterium sp. T106. The sequence goes on from NZ_JBXVWA010000011.1 coordinate 91,927, forward strand.
TCCACCGAGCGCGACGAGGCGAGGTCGTCGAGGCCGCCCTCCGCCGCCGACGACCGCAGCGCCCTGGCCAGGCTCTCGATCAGCTGGCGCTCGAAGGCGGCGCGGTCGCGCGGGGCCGCGCCGTCCAGCACGACCCTGTCGATGTGCAGGCGGATCCGGCGGCTCATCCCAGGCCTCCGAATTCCGCCGTCGTGATCGGCTTCTCCAGCTTCGCGTACTCGCGCCGCGCCGCGGCTGCGAGGTGCACGGCGCTGACCTCCTCGCCCGCTTCGGCGGCCAGGAACGCGGCGTTGATCGCGATGGTCCGGATCGTGCCGCCCGCCACCGCCAGCCGCGCCATCCGCGCGGGGTCCTCGGCCAGCGGCGTGCCGGCGGGGAAGATCCGCCGCCAGATCGCGGCGCGCATGGCCACGTCCGGGAACGGGAAGTCCACGACGAACCGCAGGCGGCGCATGAACGCGCTGTCGAGCGAGCTCTTCAGGTTGGTCGTCAGGATGGCCAGGCCCCGATAGGCCTCCATCCGCTGCAGCAGGTAGCTGACCTCGACATTGGCGTAGCGGTCGTGGCTGTCCTTCACCTCCGAGCGCTTGCCGAAAAGGGCGTCGGCCTCGTCGAACAGCAGGATCGCGCCGCTCTGCTCGGCCGCCTCGAAGATGCGGCGCAGGTTCTTCTCTGTCTCGCCGATGTACTTCGACACGATCTGGCTGAGGTCGATGCGATAGAGGTCGAGCCGCAGCTCGTTGGCCAGCACCTCGGCGGCCATGGTCTTGCCCGTGCCGCTGGGCCCGGCGAACAGCGCCGTCACCCCCAGGCCCCGCGCGCTCTTGTCGGCCCAGCCCCAGGCGCGATGGACCTGGTGCGCGCGCCGCACATGGACGGCGATGTCGCGCAGCTGCGCCAGCCGGTCGGCCGGCGCCACCAGGTCGTCCCACCCCACCGTGGACTCGATGCGGGCGGCCAGGTCGTCGAGCCGCCGGCGGGCCTGTCCCCGGGCGCCGTTCCACAGGCGGTCGAACAGCGCGTCCGGCGCGGCGCCGACCGCCTGCTCGGCCACGGTGCGCAGGTCGGCCCCGGACAGCGTGAACTGCTCGGCGAGCTGCTCCAGGCCGTCGCCGAGGCCCTCGGCGCGCCGCCCGAGCGCCCGGCGCCAGAGTTCGCGGCGTTCCTCGATCGTTGCGGCGGGCATGTCGGCGCGCAGCCGGTGCGGCCGCCGCAAGGTCAGCGGGTCGCGTCCGGCCACGATGGTGGGCCCCATCAGCAGGTCGACCAGCGCCGCGGCGGCCCGGTCCTCGTCCTCGGAGCCCTCGCCCTCCACCAGCAGCGCGCCGTCCGAAAGCGCCAGTTCGCGGTCGCAGAGCCGGGCCAGCGCCAGCCGCTCGAAGGCGCTGCGCGGAATGTCGGCGCGGTCGATCCGGAAGAGCTGCAGCGACTGGCGCGCGCAAAGGGCGCTGGCGACGCCTCGCCGGCCGTCGGCGTCGGGCCCGCAGAGCTGCAGAACGGGCCAGGCCCCCGCGGCGGCGGGGGTCCAGGCCGGGGCCAGCCGCTCGACCAGGGCCGCTTCGCCCTCCGAGAGCGGCTGCACCTGCGGCGCGCGCTCCACCAGGCCGTCCAGGCGCGGGTCCAGGTAGTCGACGCCCAGCAGGTGGTTGAGGATCCGCTCGTCGATCTTCAGCACGCGCTCGTTGAGCGACCCGCCGCCGTCCAGCTCCACCAGCCGCCAGCGGCGCAGGGCCGACTGCGGGCACAGCGCGGCGATCGCGGCCTCGCCGGCGAGCTCGCGGGCCAGCGCCACCGTCGGGCGGCGGCCGTGCAGCCGTTCGGGCGAGAGGTCCTGCGCCACGGCCAGCAGCAACGCGACGGTGTCGACGGGGCCCAGGTCGAACGTCTCGGCCAGGCTGTCCAGCCGGGCAGGCGGGCTGAGGTCGCCCGCAGGCGGCGGCGCGGCCGCCGCGCCGCCGATCGCCGCGCCCAGCGCGGCCAGCGCCGAGTCCAGGCGCTCGCGGTTGGCGGCAGGCCAGTCGTGAAGGGGCGCGTGATTCATGGCGGCGCCACCACCTGGGTGGGGTCGAACCGCGGCGGCCGCGACGACGGGTCCACCACCAGGCTGTCCACCCCCGCGACGCGCAGGCGGACGGGGAGGGGGACGCCGCTCGCCAGGCCCGGGAACACCGCCTCGACCTGGTCGGCGTCGGCGCCCAGCGGCGGCAGCGGCTGCTCGGCCTGTCCGGCCAGGATGGCGACCGACTGCGCCCGGCGGATCCGCGGCTCGCAGCCGACCGTGATGCGCACCCCGCCGGGATCGGCGGCGGCGGCGGGCGCCGCGCGCGGGGCCAGCGTCGCCGGCAGGCGGTTGGTGACGCGCTCGTCGTCGCCCCGCCGCAGGGCCACGTCCACGAGATAGGCGCCGATCCGCCAGGCGCCCGGGTCGACGCCCTGGCCGGCGCGGGCGTCGTTCGCGTCCAGCGGCGGGCCCAGCGGCAGCGCGACCGCCAGCCGCGTGGGCGACGGCGCGGCCTGGGGCGCGAGCTCGATGGCGCGGCCCGATTCCACCTCGGTGAAGCGAACCCGCGCGTCGCCGTGGTCGAGATGATGGCCGTGCAGCACCAGGACGTCGCCCAGGCGCATGGCGGGCCGATCGCCCGGCGGCGCGATGCGGGTGAGCACCGGCGAGGCGGGCGTCAGGTCGGGCTGGACGAAGACGCCGGCGTCGCGGCCGGTCGCCGGGTCGAAGGGGCCCCGCGACAGCACCGGCAGCGGCGTCCGCTTCGGCTGGTCGCGCTCGATCAGCACCACCGAGACCATGTAGCCCACCGTGGTGCGGTAGTGCGTCTGCATGGCCGTCCAGAGCTTGGACATGTCGTCCAGCGACAGGGTCTGCGGGGTGATCCGGATCAGCTCGAGCTGGTCGGCCAGGCGCGCAGGATCCGTGTTCTGGAACGCCGGCGGCAGGATCGCGCCGTTCACGCCCCCCTGCAGCGCCGCGCGCACCATGTCCCGCGGCAGGACCGCGGTCTCGTGGAACATCTCCAGCGCGTAGCCCAGCAGGATCTCGGCCTGCAGCGGCTGGGTGGCGTAGGCGGTGAGCAGGTAGTGCAGGTCCAGCGCCAGGCGCGGGCGCATCACCGTCTGTCCGCGGCCGTCGCGCGTGGGCAGGTCCGAATTGGCCAGCGCGCTGTTCGGCGTCACGCGGTGCAGGAACAGGTTGAGCTGGCTGGGCTGGTTCTCGCCCATCTGGTCCAGCACCCGGTCGGGCGGCAGGGCGCTCACGACCACGTCCGAGCCGACGTCGCCGCTGACGTCGCCGTTGACCATGGCGTCGTTCAGCAGGTCCATGAGGAGCCGCGTGACGGACGCGATGGCCAGGGCGTTGCTCACCGGCGCCGCCCCTTCGCGAGGTAGTCCTCCAGCGACATGAGCCGGCCCCCGCCGCGTGCGGCCGGCGGGGCGCGGCGGGGCTCGGGCGGGCCCCGCACCTCGATGCGGCCGATGGAGATGTGCAGGTCGGGCTCGGAGCGCCCGTCCGCGGGACCGGCCGCGGGCGCGGCCGCGGGCGCGCGCGGCGGCGGGCCGCCCCGGGCGGGCAGGAGCGGGCGGTAGGCCGGGGTGGTCGGCGCAGCTTCGCCGAAACCGGGAGGCGACGTCGGCGGAGCCTCCGGGCGGCGGGGTTCCGACCACGCGTCCGCCGGCGAGGCGGTCGGCGCGGCGGTCGCGGCGAGCGCCTCGGTCGACGCCGTGCGGGAAGGCTCGCCGGCGCGCTCGGCGGCGTCGCGGCCCCTCGCGGCGGTCCGTCCGGCCGGCCGGGCCGGGCCGGCGTCGGCCTCCGGCGCCTCACGTCGCGCCCCGGCGTCACGGGCGAGGACGGGACGAGGGTCGATCGGGGCGGGGCGGGACGCCGGCGTCTCGGTCCGGCCCGCCGGGGCGTCCAGGCCCAGGACGGGGATGGTCACCGCCAGCGGAGACGTCGTGGGCGAGGGGACCGCGCCCGCACCCGCCGCGTCGGGCGCCTCGGCGGCCGCGGACGCCTCGAACAGCCCGCCCAGCCGGGGCCGCACGGCGCTGGGCGCGCCCAGGGCCTTCAGGGCAAGGCGCGCCAGCACGCTCATGCGACGCCTGCCAGCTCGAGGTAGGCGCGGCGGCGCGCGGCCGGCATGGCCAGCAGCGACTCCTCGGACCAGCCGAAGCGGGCGGCCAGCGCGGCCACCTCGCCCAGCAGGCGGTGCGCGTCGGCCGTCACCTCGGCGAACACGTGCTGTCCGACGTCCAGGCTGCTGGTCCAGGCGGCGCCGCAGTCCGCGCAGGCCAGGTCCAGTGCGATCTCCTGCTCGGCCTCGCGGACGGCGACGCGGGCCTCGACCCACGGCCACAGGGCGTCGGGCAGCCGGTCGGCCGCCTGTCCGGCGGGATCCGTGGCGAAGGTCACCGCGCAGGCGGCCAGCCGCGCCTGCGCCCGCTCGGGCGAGCCTTCCGCGGACGCCGCCGCCAGGTCGGCGCTGGTCAGGGCCCGCAGCCCGACCCGCCAGCCTTCGGCCTCCACCTCCTCGTCGGCGGGCGGCGGGCCGAGTCCGTCCAGCACCTCGCCCACCGACAGCTCGAACTCCTGCGCCGCCCCGCAGCGGGGGCAGCTCACGAGGCAGGGCAGGGCGTCGCCGAACGTCGCCCGCCGGTGCGCAAGCAGGCGGCGGTCGCGTTCGCCCAGGGGGAGGGCGGCGAGGGCGTCCGCCGAGCCGGGCTCGGCCACGCGGAGCAGCAGGAGCGCCTGGTCGACGGGGTGCAGCCTGGCGCCCTGTTCCCGCGCCTCGAGCCTCGCCAGCGGGGAGAGAGGCTGGGCCATGGCGTCAGGCCGGTTCGGTGAAGGTCGGCTCCGACGGCTCGACGACGTCGACGTCGCGCTCCCAGCCCTCGTTCTCGAGCTTGAGGGACTCGATGGCGACCGCGTTGGCGTTTGCGTCCAGCTCGGGCAGGGCCTGGTACTCCGAGACCCAGCAGCGGAAGACCTTCCACGCCTTCGCGAGCTGGCCGGCCTCGTTGTAGAGCTCGATGATGATGTCCTTGCGGAAGTCCTTCAGCGAGGTCTCCGCGCCGAGGCCAGCGCCGAAGTTCCACACCTTGTTGGCCCACCGCTCGAACTCCAGGTCGTGCGTCACGCCGCGCTCCAGCGTCACCGCCTCGAACTTCACGCGGCCGGGCGACTTGCGGCTGGTCGACGGGTCGCCGCCCTCGCGGAACTCGATCATCTCGATGGACCGCTTCAGCGCGCCCACCTTCGAGACCCCGGCGACGTAGCGGCCGTCCCACTTCACCCGGAACTTGAAGTTCTTGTACGGGTCGAAGCGGCTCGGATTGACGCTGAACTGGGCCATGCGCGCGTCCTTTCGTCAGGCGCCGGCGCCGGCCTGGCCGGCCAGCTGCTGCAGCTTGATGATCACGAATTCGGCGGGTTTCAGCGGCGCGAAGCCGACGACGATGTTCACGATGCCCAGGTTGATGTCGTCCTGGGTGGTCGTGGTGGAGTCGCACTGCACCAGGTAGGCCTCGCGCGGGGTCCTGCCCTGGAAGGCGCCCTGCCGGAACAGGTTGTGCATGAAGGCGCCGACGTTCAGGCGGATCTGCGACCAGAGCGGCTCGTCGTTCGGCTCGAAGACCACCCATTGGGTCCCGCGGTAGAGGCTCTCCTCCAGGAACAGCGCCAGCCGGCGGACCGGCACGTACTTCCATTCCGACGCCAGGGCGTCCGAGCCGGCCAGCGTCCGCGCGCCCCACGAGACGGGGCCGAACGCCGGGAAGGCGCGGATGGAGTTGAGCCCGAGCGGGTTCAGCACCCCGTTCTCGGGATCGCTGAGCACATACTCCAGCCCCTGCGCGCCGCGGACCGCCACCTCGGTGCCGGCCGGCGCCTTCCAGACCCCCCGCTGGGCGTCGGTGCGGGCGTAGGTCCCCGCGATGGCGCCCGAGTTGGCGAAGCCCCGCACGCGGTTGTTCAGCAGGGGATCGGCGGCGCGGATCCGGGGGAAGTAGGCCGCCGCGTTCGGATGCCGCAGCGCCCCGTTGGCGGTCAGCCAGGCCCGCGCCTCCTCCACCGTGTCCACCGTGGCCGGCAGGTCCAGGAGCACGAAGCTGCGGCGCTCGGCGGCGTAGGCGATCGCGGCGGCCTGCAGCGCCGGGTCGGACTGGTTGGGCAGCGTCAGGATGTTGAAGAGATCCACGTCCTCCAGGGCGAACAGCCCGGTCTTGTCCGCGCGGCTGCCCAGCAGCTGCACCGGATTGGGCGGGGTTCCGTCCGCGCCGGGAACAGGGTCGCTCTGCGCCTCGAGCACGGCGCCGACGCCCAGCTGGTAGGCCGCCACGTTCGCCGAGGCTCCGGCGGTCAGGTCGGCCCCCGCGGCCTCCGGCCCGCTGTTGAACCTCAGGCGCACAGCCGGGTTCGCACCGCCTGGGACGACCACGATCTGGCCGTCGCCCACGCCCACCCGGGCGCCCGCGAGCTCGGGCCGGGTCGAGGCGGCGAAGGCGGCCTGAAGCTGGGTGCGCAGCCGGGCGAGATCCGGCGGCCGGCCCGCGTCGTCCGGCCAGAGCGCCAGCACCTCGTTGTGCATGACCCCGCCGGCCGCATCCAGCAGATCGACGTCCAGCGATGCGGGGCTGTCCAGGTCCCCGAAGTCCAGCGGCGGCGGATCCTGGCGCGCCCAGGCCGTGCCCGTCTGGGCCGGCCGCACGGCGGCGGCGCCGGTGGTCTCGCGGCCGCCGTTGGCCGCGCCCAGCCGCAGGACGCCGGCCGCGTTGCGCCGGCTCGCGCTGGCGTAGGCGACCGCGGATTCCTCTTCGCTCCCGGCCGGCGTGCCCGACGTGGAGACCAGGACCGCGCTGGCCCCGTCCACGTCGGCGGTGCAGGTGAAGCCGGCGTAGGCGTCGACGCCCGGATCGATGGCGCGGACGGCGGCCTGGATGCGGCCCGCCAGGTCGTCCATCTGCGCCTGGAAGTTCCCGACCAGCGCGTCGCCCTCGCCCAGGAAATCGAACTCCGCGACCCCGCCGCCGTCGAGCGCGATGGCCAGCCGACGGGCGTTGTCGCCCAGACGGTCCAGCTCGGCCTGGGTGATGACCCCGCTGATGGCCGTGGCCGCCGGGCCGAAGGGCAGGCCCCCAGGCCGCTCCAGGCGGATCAGGTTCGAGGCGGCGTTGACGGTGTCGACCGCGTAATTGGCCGCCGCGGCGTTCATGGAGAGGTTGCGGTAGGTCTCCGAGCGCGTGACGGCGGCGCGCCCGTTGCGCTCCTGCACCTCCGCGACGGTGAGGTTGAACAGGCTGGCGGGGTTCGACGTCTCGTAGTCGACGCTGAGACGCAGGTTGTTGCCCCACAGCCCGGCGGACCGCGCCGTGGCCGTCAGCACGACGTCGCCGCCGGGGTCGCTGCGCAGGTTGATGGCCGCCTCGGCCGCGCCGGCGGCCACCCGCACGATCCAGGCCTGCGTCCCGCCGTTCAGGAAGAACTGCGCCACCGCGTAGGAAAGGTCGCTGTCCAGGTCCAGACCTCCGAAACGCCGCTCGAAGTCGGCGAAACTGAAGATCTGTGTGGGTGTGTTCGTCGGTCCGCGAGATGTGAAGCCCACGAAGGCGGCGACTGACGTGGCTACGCCGGTAATCGCGCGGACGCCGCTCGGAACTTCCTCGATGTAGACACCAGGATACGAGACTGCAGTCGCCATAGACACCCCCATCGTCTGAATAGGGCCAGCAGAATGCGTTCTCGCGCGGATCTACGCGCGGGATATATTTCCCGACGTCTTGCGACGGAGGGCCATTGATCAGCTTAATGACATCTTAAGGGGAAGGCCATCGTACGGTAGAGTCAACAAGTTTCTGCGACGTCAGGATGTACGTCCTGATACCCAAGGTGTTAGGGGGGCTACCTCCGGTTGTCCTGAGACCCTGCCGGCTCCACTACACAGGATGGGTAGTCGGGTGCGAGAGACGCCTCCCCAACCCGGCGGAGCTTTGCCATAACGGAGCGGGGGCGCTCAGCAGTGGAGGCCGGAATGGCGCACAAGTTCGAGATCTACAAGGACAAGGCCGGCGAGTTCCGGGTCCGCTTCAAGTACAATTCCGAGACCATTTTCTCGACCGAAGGCTATGCGTCGAAGTCCGGCGCCAAGTCGGCCATCGAGAGCATCAAGAAGCACGTCGGCGACGCCGAGGTGGTCGAGGTCGAATAGGTCCCCCGCTCGCTCCGCCAGCTCCCCCAGAGAGGGGCGCTGGCGATCGGGCGGCCCCTCACGGCTGTCATCCCGGTTTCGCCCAAGGCGAAGACCGGGACCCATACGCACCCGATCCCGGGGAGGGCCCCCGGGCGACGCCGCCGCGCCTCCTCTTGCAGCCTTCGCCCCCGGGGGCCAAAGCCAGTGGTCCGATCCTCCCCCGCAGGGGGAGGGGGACCGCCGAAGGCGGTGGAGGGGGGCTACCCCCGACGCCCAAGACCCCTCCACCCTGCTGACGCAGGGTCCCCCTCCCCTTGCAGGGGAGGACCGTGCCAATGCCCCTGCAGGGGGAGCTCTGCCGAAGGCGGCGAGGGGTTCAGGCCCCTGGCGCTTCATACGCGATGGCCCCGCCCTGCGGGGGAGGGGCGCCCGCCGCAGCCGCTCAGTCGTCGCTGCGCACCTTGCCGCGCATGGCCTTGACGCCCGAGCGCTTGGACTTGCCCTCCAGCCGGCGCAGCTTGCTGGCATAGGTTGGCCTGGTCTTCTTCCGCGGCGGCGGCGGGGGTTCGGCGGCCTTGCGGATCAGCTCCAGCAGCCGCTCCAGCGCCTCCTGCCGGTTCATCTCCTGTGACCGCCGGGACTGGGCCACCAGCACCAGCACGCCCTCCAGCGTCAGCCGCGAACCCGACAGCTTCTCCAGCCGCGCCCGCACGCCCTCGGGCAGGGACGGCGACCCGCGCACGTCGAACCGCAGCTCGATCGCGGTCGAGACCTTGTTCACATGCTGGCCGCCGGGCCCGGAGGCGCGGACCGCGCGCACCTGCACCTCGTCGTCCTCCAGCGTGATGGCGGGGGTCACCTCGATCATGCGCGCGATTTTGCCATGCTTCGCCGTTGCGGCTATGGTCGCCGCGATGCGCGCGATGTTCGCCCTTTGCGTACTTCCCAACGCCACCGCCCCCGGCGGGCCGGTGAGGGATGTCCTGCGCTAGCGAACGAAGGCCGCGGACGAACCACCACCAGCCCCGCCGGGATCCGGACGGGGCTTTTTCATGCCCCCGTCCTCCGGCCCTCGGAGACGATCATGAGCGAGACGACCGACATCACCGTCCGCGCCGGCGAGCCGGCCGACATGGCGCAGGTGGCGCAGGTGCTGGGCCAGCCGCGCGCCGTCTGGGGGACGCTGCAGACGCCCTTCACGCCCGTGGCGCTCCGCGAGGCGCGCTTCGACGCCACGGACATCAACAACCGGATGCTGGTCGCCGAGATGGACGGGCGCGTGGTGGGCATGATCGGCCTGCACCGCGAGCCGCATCACCGCCGCCATCACGCCGCCGGCGTCGGCATGGCCGTTCACGACGCCTTCGCGGGCCGAGGCGTCGGGACGGCGCTCATGGCGGCCGTCGTCGACCTGGCCGACCGCTGGTGGAACGTCCGCCGGCTGGAGCTGAACGTCTATGCCGACAACGCCCGCGCCATCGCCCTCTACGAACGCTTCGGTTTCGCGCGCGAGGGGCTGCTGCGCGACTACGCCTGGCGCGACGGGGCCTATGTGGACTCCCTCGCCATGGCGCGCCTGCGCGCGTGAGCCGCCCGGAGCTCAGGGGCTATCTTGACCTGCCGGCAAAAAACCGCTTCACACCCCCGGCTTTTCCGCACCGCCGTTGCGCAGTTGCGACAGCTTTCTTTGTCCTAGGAGAACAATCATGCGCGTCTACTACGACCGCGACGCCGACATTTCCCGCATCCTGGACAAGAAGATCGCCATCGTAGGCTATGGCAGCCAGGGGCGCGCGCATGCGCTCAACCTGCACGACTCCGGCGTGAAGAACGTGGCGGTCGCGCTGAAGCCCGGCTCGGCCACCGCCAAGAAGGTCGAGGCCGACGGCCTGAAGGTGATGAGCGTGGCCGACGCGGCCAAGTGGGCCGACCTGCTGATGGTGCTGGCGCCCGACGAACTGCAGCGCGGCATCTACATCAACGAGATCGAGCCCAATATCCGCGACGGCGCGGCCCTGCTGTTCGCCCACGGCCTGAACGTCCATTTCGGCCTGATCGAGCCCAAGTCCACGGTCGACGTCTTCATGGTGGCGCCCAAGGGCCCCGGCCACACCGTGCGCGGCGAGTACCAGAAGGGCGGCGGCGTGCCCTGCCTGATCGCGGTGCACCAGAACGCGTCGGGCAACGCCATGGACCTGGGCCTGGCCTATGCGTCCGCCATCGGCGGCGGCCGCTCGGGCATCATCGAGACCAACTTCCGTGAGGAGTGCGAGACCGACCTGTTCGGCGAGCAGGCCGTGCTGTGCGGCGGCCTGGTGGAGCTCATCCGCGCCGGCTTCGAGACGCTGGTCGAGGCGGGCTACGCGCCCGAGATGGCCTACTTCGAGTGCCTGCACGAGGTGAAGCTGATCGTGGACCTGATCTACGAGGGCGGCATCGCGAACATGAACTACTCGATCTCGAACACGGCCGAGTACGGCGAGTACGTCACCGGTCCGCGCATCGTGACGCCCGAGACGAAGGCCGAGATGAAGAAGGTGCTGGAGGACATCCAGTCGGGCCGCTTCGTGCGCGACTTCATGGCCGAGAACGCCGTGGGCCAGCCCAGCTTCAAGGCCACCCGCCGCCGCAACGCCGAGCACCAGATCGAGGACGTCGGCCAGCGCCTGCGCGCCATGATGCCCTGGATCACCAAGAACAAGCTGGTGGACACCGCGCGGAACTAGACGGGCGCCGCCCTCCGCGGCGGCGGCCCTACCGACGTCGCTGAACCTGTACCGTCATCCCGCGGCTCGTCCGCGGGACCCATGCTTGCGCCAGCTGTGAGCCAGGACACATCGCAGGACCGACGTCGCGCCTGATCGGCGGGCCCCGGCGCAACCGCCGGCATGGGTCCCGCGGACACGCCGCGGGATGACGGCGCCGAGGGGATCCGGGACACCGGCAACGCTTCCCTGGCCCAGTCTCGCTGGCCGGAGGCGGTGCATCCGTGTCAGCGGCCAGCCGCCGCGACGAAGCCCGATCCACCGCCGAGACCGCGAGGTCGCCAGCGGCAGTCCTCCCCCGCAGGGGGAGGGGGACCGCCGAAGGCGGTGGAGGGGGCCGACCCACGGCGGCAGCGACCCCTCCACCCTGCTGACGCAGGGTTCCCCGCCCCTTGCAGGGGAGGACCGTGCAAATGCGCCCGCAGGGTGAGGACCGGAGCTTCCTCCCGGTGGCGCCAAAACCGCCGACCGCGGCGCCGGCGGTTCCCCGCCGGCGCCGTCCGCGTCAGTACGTGAAGCGGAGCGCCACGCCGTAGGTGCGCGGCTGGCCCAGGAAGGCGTCGTACGAGCCCGACTGCAGCACGGCGTTGAAGCCCACCTGGTAGTAGACGTCGTCGAACAGGTTCTGGGCGAAGGCCTCCACCGCCCAGCGCTTGTCGGCCGAGGCCAGCCCCACCCGCGCGTTGACCAGGGTGAACCCGGGCTGGTTCTTCACCGGGTCCAGGTCCGAGCCGGTGTTGTAGCTGGACACGCTCTTGGCGTTCACCGCGACGCGGCCGATCAGATCGTCGCTGAGGTTGCGCTCGTAGGTCACCCCCAGCGAGCCCGACCACAGCGGCGCCAGCGACAGGCGCGAGCCCGGCAGGTTGCCGCCCAGCTGCGCGGGCGTGCTCCGCGGATAGTAGGTCTCGGCGTAGGTGACGCCGCCGTTCAGGGTCAGGCCTTCCATCGGCGTGAACCAGATGAAGTCCAGGTCGACGCCCTTGGAGATCACCTTCGGCACCGAGGCCACGGTGAAGACCAGGCCGTTGAACGCGTTGAGCTGGAAGTCGTCGTAGCGCTGGTAGAAGCCGGTGACGTTCAGCAGGACCTTGCGGTTGAAGAGGGTGTTCTTCAGGCCGAGCTCGTAGGAGTCCACCGTTTCGGGCGCGAAGCTGGTGTCGAGCACCGGCTCGGTCGGCTGGCCGGGGACCGTCTGGTTCGTGGTCGCGATCCGGTCCAGGTTGAAGCCGCCCGCCTTGTAGCCGCGCGCGTAGGACGCATAGGCCATCACCTCGGGCGAGAAGCGATAGGCCAGCTTGGCGGTGCCGGTCAGCTTCTCCTCGTCCAGCGATTGGTCGTTGTTGCGGATCTGGCCGAAGCGGGGGCTGTTCGAGGCCGCGCAGAGCACCTGGTACGGGCCCGAGGCCAGGAGGCCGCCCGCCCGGATCAGGCTTCCGTTCGCCGGCAGGGGACCGCCGGCCGCCGCCGCGCGGGCCAGCGCCGTGGCGCAGCCGATCCCGCCGTCGGTGTTGCTCCAGAAGGTCTTGAGGTCCTTCTCCTCCCAGGTGTAGCGCAGCCCCACGGTCAGCTCGAGGCCCTCGGTGATCCGGAAGCTGTTGTTGGTGAAGAGCGAGAAGCCCTCTTCCGTCTGCCGGTAGAGGTCGTCCTGCCCCTGGCCCGCCACGAAGGTGGTCCCCAGCGGCCGGCCCGTGAACACCGGCGACAGCGTGCCGCCGAAGAGCGCGTTCACATACTGCTCGTACTGGGTCCCGTAGGTGACGGTGCGCACGTGCAGGCCCAGCTTCTCGCGCGAGTAGAAGGCGCCGACCAGCCAGTCCAGCCTGTCGGTCGCGCCGGCCAGGCGGACCTCCTGGGTGAAGGTCTGGAACTTGCTCGAGCCGGGGTTGGAGCTCAGGCGCAGGGTGGGGGCGTAGAGGATGTCGGCGCCCGTCCAGTCCACGTCCGAGCCGCCCGTCTGGCTCCAGTGGCGCAGGGCGGTGATCGAGGTGAGCTTGGCCCCGCCCAGCCACGGCGTCCGCCAGTTGGCTTCGGCCGCCCAGCCCTGGTCCTTCACCGTCTTCAGGAAGCTGCGGTTGCTGTAGTCGCGGAACGAGTCCGGGTCGGGCGGAATGGCGATGCCGCCGGGCGCCAGGGCATTGATGATCGCCTGCGTCGCGCCGTTCTGGATCTGCACCGCGCCGCAGCAGCGCTCGTCGCGCTTGGTGTAGTCCATCGACACGTTGAGGTCGAAGGTCTCGGTGGGCGCGAACAGGATCTGCGCCCGGCCGGTGTAGAAGCTCTGGTCGTTGTTGTCCTTCCCGGCGGTCTTGTAATAGCCGTCCCGCTCGCGGGCGGCGACGTAGACGCGGGCGGCCACGGTGTCGCCCACCAGCGGGCCGGTCAGCGAGATCGAGCCCCCGAAGCCGTCGTAGTTGGTGAACTGCGCCTCCGACGTGGCGCCCAGCTCGAACGACGGGCGGCGGGTGATGATGTTGATCACGCCGGCGGTGGTGTTCTTGCCGAACAGCGTCCCTTGCGGGCCCTTCAGCACCTCGATGCGCTCGGTCTCGCCCAGGTCGCTGAAGGCGACGCCGTTGCGCGGCCGGTAGACGCCGTCGATGACCACGCCGACCGAGGACTCCAGGCCGGGGTTGTCGCCCACCGTCCCGATGCCGCGGATGCGGGCCGTGGTGATGGCCGAGCTGCTGGTGGAGGTCACCGTCAGGCCCGGCGCGACGATGGTCAGGTCCTTGATGTCGCGGACGCCGGCGTCCTGCAGCTGCTGGGCGTTCACCGAGGTCACCACCACGGGCACGTCCTGCAGGCTCTGCTCGCGCATCTGGGCGGTGACGACGATCTCGTCGACCGTCGCGGTGGTGTCGTCGGCGGCGCCGGCGGTCTGCGCCAGCGCGCCTGTGGGCGCGGCGAGCAGGGCAAGGCCCGCCGCAAGCGGGCTCGCGGCGGCGAACAGGTTACGCTTCATACTTCAGCTCCTCCCAACGGGCTCAACGCGGCGCCGCTTACCCTGGAAAACCGTCGAGCCGCCCCGCCGGGCGCCCACCGACCGGCGATATCCGCAGAGTGCGTCCCTCCGGCCACAGGCCGCGGCTCGTCGTCGGCCGAACCCGTCATCCCGCGGCTTGTCCGCGGGACCCATGCTTCCTCGGGGCTGTGAGCCCGCCGACGTCGCAGGATCGCCGCCGCGGCTGTCCTTCGAACCCCTGCGCAGCCGCCGGCATGGATCCCGCGGACAGGCCGCGGGATGACGGCGTCGGGTATCCCGTGCGGGCCCATCGGTGGCGGGGTCCCTCGAAGACCATGCCCCACGACCGACGCCGAACCGTCATCGACTCCGCGCAACCTAATGGCGCCGCTGGTCGTTGTGGGCGGATCAGGAGGGCGCCATGCAGACGTTGCGGACCTTGTGGAAGTTCATGGGCCTGGGCGTCCTGGTCGGCCTCGACCTCCTGCGCCCGACCCGCCCGGAATACCGGCTGCCGGCCCGCTGGCAGGCGCGCTAGAGCGCGTTCCGAAAAGTGGGAACCGGTTTTCGGATCCGAACGCGCTCAAGCTATTGATCTAGAGACTCATTTTCCCGTTCAGACGGTTCCGTCTGAACGGGTGGGGCTCCTAGGCCGCCACGTCCGCCACGATCGAGCGGGCCACCGCCTCGGCGACCTTGATCCCGTCCACCCCGGCCGAGAGGATGCCGCCGGCGTAGCCCGCGCCCTCGCCGGCCGGGAACAGCCCGCGCACGTTCAGGCTCTGGAAGTCGGCCCCGCGGGTGATGCGGATCGGCGAGGACGTGCGCGTCTCCACGCCGGTCAGCACCGCCTCGTCGTCGTCGTAGCGCGGGATCTTCCGCCCGAACACCGGCAGCGCCTCGCGCATGGCCGCGATCACATAGTCCGGCATCAGGGGCGCCAGGTCGGTCGCCCGCACGCCCGGCCGGTAGCTCGGGACCACCTCGCCCAGCGCCGTGGACGCGCGCCCGGCCAGGAAGTCGCCCACCCGCTGGCCCGGGGCGAAGTAGTCCCCGCCGCCCGCCACGAACGCCCGGCTCTCCAGCTCGCGCTGCAGCGCGATCCCCGCCAGCGGATGGTCGCTGGGATAGTCGGCCGGGCCGATGCCCACCACGAAGCCCGAGTTCGCGTTGCGCTCGTTGCGCGAGTACTGGCTCATCCCGTTGGTGACGACGCGGCCCGGCTCGGACGTCGCGGCCACCACGGTCCCGCCCGGGCACATGCAGAAGCTGTAGACCGTGCGGCCGTTGGCGCAGTGGTGCGACAGGGAATAGGCCGCCGCGCCCAGGTCGGGGTGCCCCGCGCACGGGCCGAACAGCGCCCGGTCGATCCACGACTGCGGGTGCTCGATGCGGAAGCCGATCGAGAACGGCTTGGCCTCGATGTGGACGCCCCGGTCGTACAGCGCCTGGAAGGTGTCGCGCGACGAATGGCCTACGGCCAGCACCACCCGGTCGGCCTCCAGGAACTCGCCCGTGTGCAGGTGCAGGCCCCGCACGCGCCGCCCGCCGGCGCCGTCGGGACCGAGCTCGACGTCGGTGACGCGGGTCTGGAAGCGGTACTCGCCGCCCAGGGCCTCGATCTTGGCCCGCAGGCTCTCGACCATGGTCACCAGCCGGAAGGTGCCGATGTGCGGGTGCGCCTCGGTTAGGATCTCGGGTGGCGCCCCTGCGGCCACGAACTCGGTCAGCACCTTGCGGCCCAGGTGCCGCGGGTCCTTGATCTGGCTGTAGAGCTTGCCGTCCGAGAAGGTGCCGGCCCCGCCCTCGCCGAACTGCACGTTGGACTCCGGGTTCAGCTCGCTGCGCCGCCACAGGCCCCAGGTGTCCTTGGTCCGCTCGCGCACCACCTTGCCGCGGTCCAGGATGATCGGCCGGAACCCCATCTCCGCCAGGATCAGGCCCGCGAACAGGCCGCAGGGGCCTGCGCCGACCACCACCGGGCGCAGCGGCAGGCGGGCCGGGGCCGCAGCCACCGGCCGGTAGCTCGTGTCCGGCGTCGGCCGCACGTGCGGATCGCCCGCCAGCCGGCGCGCCACGGCGGCCTCGTCCTTCACGGCCACGTCGACGATGTAGACCTTCAGGATCGCGCTCTTGCGCCGCGCGTCGTGCGCCCGCTTCCACACCGACCACGACACCAGGTCGCCCTCGGCCACCCCCAGCCGCGCACAGATCGCCGCCGGCAGGGCCTCCGGCGGATGGTCGAGCGGCAGTTTCAGTTCGGCGACGCGCAACATGCCGCGCCTATGTAACCCCTCCCGCCACGCCGCGCATGCGCTGCCGGCCCGATCCTCCCCTGCAAGGGGGGCGATCGCATGGCGGTCGGGTGAGCGTTAGGGGCGGAAGAGCCGCCCGGCTTAACCGCAGAGATCGCGGAGGTGGCGCGGAGGGCGCGGAGGTCTCTGCGCGCTCTGCGTTCTTCTCTGCGTCCTCCGCGGTTCAATCGCGCGCCTGCGGCGTCCGCACAATAGGCCGGCGGCCCTATGCGATAGCCCTGCCCTCGGGCGCGAGGACGTCTCGTCCTCCGCTGCCAGGATGAGTGGGAAAGGGGCCCCCCGCGCCGGCCCCGCCTACCCGATCCAGCCCAGCGCGCGGCGGAACAGGCCCAGGGTCTGGTTGTGCAGGGCGTCGCCCGTGGCCTTCTCGGCCTTGCCGGCGGCGGCGCGCGCGTTCGTACCCTCCAGGATGATGCCCAGCTTGTAGCAGGCCAGCACGCCGTACCAGCGCATGTGGGTCAGGTCGCGGTCGGTCTGGCCGGCGTAGCGGTCCACCAGTTCATCGGCGGTGGGGAAGCCGTCCCAGGGCGTCACCGAGACCGCGCCCGTGGCGATGGCGTCCGGCTGCGGCCAGGTGGCGAGCAGCCAGCCCAGGTCGAGCAGTGGGTCGCCGATGGTGGTCAGCTCCCAGTCCACGATGGCCGCCAGCTCGGGTCCGTCGAACCGGAACAGCACGTTCGCCAGGTGGTAGTCGCCGTGGATGATCCCGGGCTTGAACGTCGGCGGCCGGTGCGCCTCCAGCCAGGCGCCGACGTCCTCCACGCCCTCGATCTCGCCCGGCCCGGCCCAGCCCTCGTACTGCCGGTAGCTGGCGAGCTGCTTCTTCCAGCGCCCCACCTGGCGCTCCAGGAACCCCTCGGCCCGGCCGAAGTCGCCCAGGCCCTTGGCCAAGTGGTCCACCCGCCCCAGCGCCGCGATGCCGTCCACCAGCGAAAGCCCCATGCCGCGCCGCACCTGCGCCGACCCGGCGTGCAGCGGCGGCAGGCCCACCGTGGCGTTGAAGCCCTCGATCGGCTCCATCAGGTAGAAGGCCGCGCCCAGCACGTCCTCGCCCGCCTCGGCGGCGATCAGGCGCGGATGGGGCACGTCGGTGTCGGCCAGCGCGCCCAGCACCCGGGCCTCGCGCCGCATCGTCTCGCTGCCGTTCATGTGCGCGGCCAGCGGCGGCCGGCGCAGCATGAACCAGCGCTCCCCCCGCCGGAACTTGAGCAGGATGTTCTGGGTGCCGCCGGGCGGCCGCGCCGCCTCCTCGATGGGCCCCGCCTCCAGGCCCCGGTCGTCCATCCAGGCCGCCAGCCGGTCCAGGTCGACCAGCGAGCGCCACGCGTCGAGCGACGGATTCTGTGCGGCCATGCCGGTCTCCCGATTGCCAAACCTTGATCGCGTTATAAGTTTGTCGAAACAACAGAACAGGGGAAGCGCCATGCCTGACGGCTTCATCCTCGAGATCGAGGAGCAGGTTGGCCAGCCGGTCGCTGCGGAACGCAAGCCGCAGGGCAGGACGCGCGACTGGCCGGCGGGCACGCGCATCGTCTCGGCCGACTCCCACATGCTGGAGGGCGACCTCTGGGTCGACCGCTTCCCGCCCGAGCTGAAGGACCAGGCCCCGCGCATGGTCTTCAAGGACGGCGGCTGGGACCTCTCCATCGGCGGCAAGTCGATGACCCCGCAGCCGATCGCCCAGCACCTCTGCCAGGCGCTGGAGTGCTACCCCGGCCTCACCGACGTGGACGCGCGCCTCCGCGACCTCGACGTCGAGGGCGTCGAGAAGGAGCTGATCTTCCCGCAGCGCCTGTTCGGCCTGATGATGTTCGGCGAGATCGAGAACAAGCCGCACGTCTTCGGCGCCTACAACGCCTTCATCGCCGAGATGTGCGCCAAGGCCCCGAAGCGCCTCTACTCGGTGATGGTGCCCAGCTACTGGGACCCGGAGGGCGCCGCCGAGAGCGTGGCCCGCTGCGTCGAGCTGGGCGCGCGCTGCCTGATGATCCCGCTGAAGCCCGGCAAGTTCGATGACGGCCGCACCATCCAGTACAACCACCCGCGGATGGACGGGCTCTGGGCCGCCGTCGAGGCCAGCGGCCTGCCGCTCGCCTTCCACATCGGCGAGGCGATCCCCACGGCCGAGCCGGGCGCCGTCGGCGTCTCGGTGCTCACCCAGATGCAGGGCTTCCGCCAGCAGTGGGCGGCGCTGACCTTCGGCGGCGTCTTCGACCGCTTCCCGGGCCTGAAGGTGGTCTTCGTCGAAGCCGGGCTCTCCTGGATCCCGGGCATGCTCCACGACGCGGACATGATCTACAATTCCTTCCCCACCTCGGTGAACCCGAAGCTGGCCCATCCGCCCAGCTGGTACTGGCGGGCGCACTGCTATGCGACCTTCATGACCGACCCGGTGGGCCTCTCGCTCATGGACCGCATCGGCGTCGAGACGGCGCTCTGGTCGTCGGACTACCCGCACCAGGAAAGCACCTTCGGCTACACCCGCGGCGCCATCGAGGCCGTCTTCCGCGCCCTGCCGGTCGAGGACGCCCAGAAGGTCGTCGGCCTCACCGCCCTGAAGCTCTTCCGGATGGACGACTGATGCCGCCGCTCCCAGCGGGCGACCCCAGTCCTCCCCTGCAAGGGGAGGGGGACCCTGCGCAGCAGGGTGGAGGGGTCTTCAGCGCCGAGCTCCGCCCCCCTCCACCGCCTGCGGCGGTCCCCCTCCCCCTGCGGGGGAGGACTGGCGACGGATTGGTCCTCCCCTGCAAGGGGAGGGGGACCATGCGCAGCATGGTGGAGGGGTCTTGAGCGCCGAGCCCCGACCCCCTCCACCGCCTCCGGCGGTCCCCCACCCCCTGTGGGGGAGGACTGGCGACGGATTGGTCCTCCCCTGCGCAGCAGGGTGGAGGGGTCTTCAGCGCCGCGTCCTCCGGCGACCTGGGCGGCAGACCCGAACGCGATGACAGGCCCGCATGACCGACCTCAGTGAAACCTACGCCCGCGACGGCGTCGTCCACCTGCCGGGCGCGCTGGACGCCCCGGCGCTCGCGGCCGCCGAGGCCGCCTGGGCGTGGAGCGTGGCCAATCCCGGGCCGCTCGCCTCCAACATCCCCACGAAGGGCTCCACGGCCACCTTCTACCAGGACCTCTACAATCCGCGGGTCCTTAGCGGCTACCGCGAGATGCTGGAGGCGTCCCCGATCCCGCGCATCGTGGCCGACCTCTGGGGCGGCGGGCCCGTCTGGTTCATGTACGAGCAGGTCTTCCTCAAGGAAGGCGGCGAGGCGCGGCGGACGCCGTGGCACCAGGACTCATCCTACCTCGCCGTCGCCGGGGATCAGCTGGCCGTGGCCTGGATCACCTTCGACCGCGTCTCCGCGGCGGACTCGCTGGAGTTCGTGAAGGGCTCGCACCGCGGCCGGCTCTACAACGGCTCCCGCTTCGACGTGGACGACGACACCCTGCCCACGCACCCGAAGTCGTCCCTGCCGATCCTGCCCGACATCGAGGCCGACCGAGCCGCCTGGGACATCGTCGCCTGGCCGGTCGAGCCGGGCGACCTGATCGTCTTCCACCCCAAGATGCTGCACGGCGGCGCGCCCACGCACCCGGGCGGCCGCCGCCGCACGCTCACCCTGCGCTTCTTCGGCGAGGACGCCGTCTACGACCCCCGAGAAGGCGGCGCCGGCCCCCGCGTCGAGGGCTTCCACCAGCGCATGACCCCCGGCGCCCCCTTCCGCGACCCGGCCTTCCTCCAGCTGGCGTAACCCTTCCCCCCATCACTCGACCTGTCATCCCGGCCGAAGCGAAGCGGAGAGCCGGGACCCATAGACTCCGCGCCTCAGGCACACCCCGGAAGGCGCCGCCGCCAAGCTTGACTTTGGTGGATAGATGTTCTACCTTTGTTCTCAATGGCCGAAGCCCTCACCCCTGAGCGCATGGACGCCGCCCTGGCGCGCGTCCTCGACGCCTGCGTGGAAGGCGTGGAGCTCGCGAGGGGCCTCATGGCCCATGCCGCCGAGGGCCAGGACATC
>NZ_JBXVWA010000012.1:0-107464 GCF_057219735.1 Phenylobacterium sp. T106
GCGGCTCGATCTTCGCCCACTGCTCGTCGCTGAACCAGAATTCGTTGCTCATGATCCACCTCCGCAGAGCTTGAATCACGATTTGGCAAACACCATCAACAAGCTGATCGAGTTTTCACCCTAAGCCGCCAGCGCCCAGGCGAACTTCAGGTCCTCCACGAACGCGTCGAACGCCTCCTGCTTGGCCTTCGCGTCCGGCACGCGCAGCAGGAAGGACGGGTGGTAGGTGACCACCCCCTGCGCCTGGTCGGGCAGTTGCAGCGCCTGCTGCCGCGCCTTGCCGATGGGCATGGCCTTGCCGAACACCGAGAGCACGGCGGTGGCGCCCAGGCAGACCACCACCCGCGGGCGGACGATCCGCCGTTCGGCGTCCAGCCACCAGCGGCAGGCGGTCACCTCGCCGGGGTTGGGGGTCTTGTGCAGCCGCCGCTTGCCGGTCAGCTCGTGCTTGAAGTGCTTCACGGCGTTGGTGACGTAGGTCTCGGTGCGCGGGACGCCGGCGGCGGTGAGCGCGCGGTCGAACATCTGGCCCGCAGGCCCCACGAACGGACGACCGGCGAGATCCTCCTGGTCGCCGGGCTGCTCGCCCACGAAAAACAGCCTGGCCCGTCCAGGCCCCTCCCCCGGCACGCCCTGGGTCGCGTCCTTCCACAGGTCGCAGCGGCGGCAGTGGTCGACCCCGGCGGCGATCTCCTCCAGGGTGACGGGCGCCTGGCCGTCGTACGGGGCGTCGCGGCTGGCGCGGACGGCGGCCTTCACCACGCGGCGACTGGGTTCGGTGGGCGCGGAACGGACCATGTCGCTCGTGCGGGCCTCGGCCTGGGCGATCAGTTCCGGAATGAGGGCGGCCTCGGGCAGGTTCCGCCAGTAGCGCTTGGGCATCTCCTTCTGCATCGCGGCCACCTTCAGGCGCGCCGGGTTGAAGATCGAGGCGTAGTAGGTCTTCCAGTAGTCCTCGAGCGCGTCCTCGCGCGGCGCATCAGCGGGGTCCGCGCCGGGCGTGGCGGCCAGCTGCTTCAGATCCCAGTGCACGCACACGTCCGGAGTCAGGATCGAGAAGCGCATGTTGGCGAAGCGCTTCACGAAGAACGGCGCGGTCGATTCCGTCACCCGGTGGGCCGGCTCGAACCAGGCGACATAGGCTTCCCCCTCCTCGTCGTGCACCAGCCGGAAGCGGACGAAGGCCTTCATCTTGTGCGCCGCGCGGCTCACTTCCCGCGCGTATCCGTTGGCCCGCGCCACCTCGAGGTCCGACAGGATGTGCAGGAGGTCGGGCTCGTCCTTCAACCGCCAGAGCAGGCGGTAGAGCAGGTCGAACCGCTCGTCCGACCGGTGTTGGATCACCTGCCGCGCCAGGTCGACGAAGGGCTTGGGGACAGTGAAGGCCGGCGGCGCCGCAGCCGGGGTCGGCGGTGCGGCCCCCTCGCAGACGGCCACGCCGCCGGCGGACGTCGGGGACGCGAACAGATCCGCCGCCCCGTCCACGGTCCAGATCGCCTGGGACGGCGGGACGCCCTGGGCGCGCAGGTCGCGGGCCGCCGCGCGCCAGCCGTCGAAGTCGGTCTCGTGGGCCAGCCGCACCACCGGCATCAGAACAGCTCGAGCTGCTTGGGCTCGACACGGGCGCGCAGGTTCGCGCGGTCGGTCAGGGCGCCGGGCGACCAGTCGGCGGCGACCAGGAAGGGCTTCAGCTTGGCGAGGCTGCGTGAGAGTCTGCCGATGTCGGCAAGCTCCAGCCGCTTGTAGCGGCGCACCTCGAGGATGCGGCCCACCGCCTTCACGCCCAGCCCCGGCACGCGCAGCAGGCGTTCGCGGTCGGCGGTGTTCACATCCACGGGGAAGTCGCCGCGGTGCTTGAGCGCCCACGCCAGCTTGGGGTCGATCGCCAGGTCCAGGTCTTCGTCCTCGCCCGCGATCTCCGACCGGGAGAAGCCGTAGAAGCGCATCAGCCAGTCGGCCTGGTAGAGCCGGTGCTCGCGGATCAGCGGCGGCCGCTGCAGGGGCAGCCGCGAGGTGGCGTCCGGAATGGGCGAGAAGGCGGAATAGTAGACGCGGCGCAGGCCATAGGCGCCGTACAGCCCCTCGGCCCGCTTCAGGATCGCCCCATCCGCGGCCGCGTCGGCGCCCACGATCATCTGGGTGGACTGTCCGGCCGGGGCGAACCTGGGCGCCCGCGTCCGCCGCCCCTTCTCCTTCGACGCGCTCTCCGAAACCCGCACAGCGCCCATGGCCTTCTTGATGCCGACCACGTCCTTCTCGGGCGCGAGGCTCGCCAGGCTCTCGTCCTTGGGCAGCTCGATGTTGATGGAGACGCGATCGGCGTAGAGGCCCGCCTCGTTCACGAGCGCCGGCGACGCCTCGGGGATCACCTTGAGGTGGATGTAGCCGCGGAAGTCATGGACCTCGCGCAGCGTGCGCGCCACGCGGACGATCTCCTCCATGGTGTAGTCGGCGTTGCGGATGATGCCCGACGAGAGGAACAGGCCCTCGATGTAGTTGCGCTTGTAGAAGCCGAGCGTGAGGTCGACGACCTCGTCCACCGAGAACCGCGCACGCGGCGTGTTCGAGCTGATCCGGTTCACGCAGTAGGCGCAGTCGTAGACGCAGAAGTTGGTCAGCAGGATCTTCAGCAGGCTGATGCAGCGCCCGTCCGGCGCATAGGCGTGGCAGATCCCCATCCCGCCATCGGTGGAGCCCACGCCCTTCCCGCCCATGGAGTCCCGCTTGCGGCTTCCCGACGAGGCGCAGGAGGCGTCGTACTTCGCGGCGTCGGACAGGATGGCAAGCTTGCGCTTGAGCGTCAGGGCGACCATGCCCGGACCGTAATGTTCCAGTTTTGTTCACGCAAGCGCGGCCGTGGTGTTTCTTTCGCCGGGTGCGGCGTCAGGGCAAGGCGCGGCCCTCGTCCGGGTCGAGGTCTCGGGCGACGCGCAGGCCCACGTCGGCGCGCACCTTGTCGTCCGGCACGGGGAAGCGGTTCGCAAGGCGCAGTTCGGCCGGGGCGCTTTCGAAGGAGCCGCCGCGCAGCACGCGCGCCTTGCAGCGGGCCGCCGTCTCGGGCGCGACACAGGCCGAGGTCCACTCCCACACGTTGCCCTCCATCTGGGCCAGGCCGAAGCCGTTCGCCGGATAGCCGGTCACCGCCTCCGGGTAGCCGCGGTAGGGCAGCACGGGAGAGCCGCGATAGCGGGCGGAATGATCGTAGTTCGCCTGGCTGGGCGTGATGTCGTCGCCGAAGGTGAAGGCCGACGAGGCGCCGGCGCGGGCGGCGTATTCCCACTCCTCCTCCGTCGGCAGCCGGTACGCGCGGCCCGACCGGGCCGATAGCCAGGCGACGTAGGCCTGGGCGTCCTCGTACGAGATGTGGGTCGCCGGGATCAGCGGATTGGGATTGTCCTTCGACCAGTTCGGCCGCTTGCGGCACGCGCCGTCCAGCTCGCAGGCCGCCCACTCGCTCAGGGTCAACTCGAAGACCGCCAGCGCGAACGGCTTCGCGACCCGCACGGAACGGACCAGGGGCTCGTCGCGGCCCCGGGCCTCCTCGCTGGCCGGCGAGCCCAGGAGACCGTCGCCCGCCGGCACCACGCGCATCCAGGGACAGTTGGCGCAGTCGTAGAAGCGCTGGCCATCGGCCTGCGGGCTGCAGCTGACGAAGCACGGCGGATCGCCCTGCAGACCGTAGTCGAACGTCGGCTTCTGCCAGGCCTTCGCCCCCGACCCGAGCGCCACGCGGTCCGAGACCCGCTTGAAGACGTCGGCGACGTTCTGCGACGGGCGGCGGATCTCCTCGGCCAGGATGCGGCTGAACACGCCGGAGTCGAAGGCGAGCTGATCCGGGCTGGTGGAATAGGCCACGAGGTAGCCCTGATCCGGCCGCCGCTGCGCGGGGGCGTAGCGCGTCAGGCCCTTGGAGCCCGTCGGCGCGGCCGCCGTGGCGACGTCGATGCGCAGGCCCTTGGACGCCTCGGCCTCGGCGGGCGGCGCGGCGAGCGGGCTGCGGCACATGTCCAGGATCACCACCACCGTGCGCGCGCCCGCGCCGAGGAGCTGGTCGGTGATGGCGGTGCGGGTGACGAGGCCGGGCTGGACCTCGGCCCCCTGGTCGATGGGGAGCAGCGCGCCGTTCCCGCCGCTGCCGAGGGTCACGCCGTGGCCGGAGAAGTAGACCACCCCGAAGGCCTCGTCGCCCGCGCGCGCCAGCGCCGCCGCGAAGTCGGCGAGCTCCTGGCGAAGCTGGGCGTCCGTCAGGTCGCGGCGCGGCCGCACCGCGCCGGCCCCGGAGGCGTCGACGAACTTGGCCGTCGTGAGCGCGGCGGCGATGGCGTCGCCGTCCCTGGCCGCGTTGGGCAGGGCCGGCAGGGTCCTGTAGCCGCTGTTGGCCACGACGAGGGCCAACCGGGGCGGCGCTGCGGCCTGGGCGGCGCCCGCAGCGCCGCACCATACGGCAAGCCCCATCACGAGCGACGCCAGGGCGCGCCACACCGCTTCGCAGAACATCGATCCCCCAAGTCCCCGCAGCCCCTGATCGGCCGCTCTACTTCACGTGACAAGCAACAAACAACCCTGTCGCAACGTCAACCCTTTCTGACCGCAATCATCGTTAACTTCTGAGTCACGAATACAATCATAACTCTGATATGCGAACTTCGCGCAGGTCGCTAATTTGAAGAAGACCCTACAATCGGTTATTTCAATGTCGCGCCCGTCAGTATAGCGCGTCGCCCCTCTTGCTTTGGGGGCACTCTCATGGATCTCAGTAAGCGGGCGCTTGGCGCCTGCGTCGCCGCATGCGGCCTCACCGCAGGCGGAGCGGCTCATGCGCAGTTCTTCGACCTGGACGTGAAGACCCAGCACAGCGCGTACGCGCCGGGGATGCCGCAGGTCTACTCCAGCACCGCCACCACACAGTCCAACGGCCAGCCGACGGTGTTCGGCGGCGCGGCGGTGACGCAATGGTCGCTGGAAGGCTTCTTCCTCAACGGCGCGCGGGCCAACGGCGTGACCCTCGGGCCAAACGACCCCACGATCCAGCAGGTGCTGGCGTCCGAGCCGAACGCCCGGCTTATTCCCGGCTCGCCCGGCCGCAGCCACAGCCTGGCGATCCGCGCGGAATCCGTGAGCGCCCTGACCGACGCGACCTTCGACGTCGAGAACTTCGACCTGGTCAGCCGGTGCCGCGTGAATCCCGCGTTCAACGACCGTCTCGGCCTGCCGGCGGGGGCCGTGGTCAGTCCCTGTGACTCCGTCGACTCCACGCTCAAGCTGAACGGGCTCACCTTCCGCCTCACCTCCCCGGAAAACTCGATCGCGCTCAGCTTCGCCATTCCGGAAGTAGGCTATGCGTTCACGGCCAGCCCGAACGTGGCCACCGGCCTCGACCCCTTCGTGGATCGCGCGGATTCGCGGCGCGAGCTGGACCGCAACTTCTTCGCCAGCGGCAAGGCCCCGATCGTCGTCGCGCGCCTGCTGGGCCAGCCCGACGGCTTCGTCCTGCGGGCGGGTGAGCTGCCGAACCTCGGCGACGCGCTGACCGGCTCGCTGACGGTCGACGGCAAGACCCACACCTTCGGCGTCGCGAACCCGGGCCAGCTGCTGGCGTACGCGATCGCCAACCGCAACTCGAGCTTCGAGACGTTCGGGATCAACTACTCGGGCTCCTGCCAGCGGGATGGCGGCGTCGTCACCGGGACCTGCAGCGCGGCCAGCGCCGTGCTGAACATCGTCGGCATCGAAGTCCGGGCCGAGTCGGCGGCGAACAACCCCGACGTGAGCTTCACGGCGCCGGACCTGGGCCTGAGCTTCACCAGCAGCGGCGCCGACAGCCGGGCCAATGCGCTGGGCGACTTCCTGGAGTTCGCCGACGAGAACGCCGACCGCGGCAAGATCACGGCGGCCTATGCGCGGTACCTGGCGCAGAACACCCCGAACAACCCGCTGGTGGGCAATCCCTTCTCGGCCCAGGGCCAGCTGACCCGCGGCTCCCTCGACCTCGACAGCCCGTCCGAAGCGCTGGATGAGACCAGCGGCAAGGACGGCGGCCGCGGGCGCGAGCCGGACACCTCGGGCTGGATGGTGGGCGGCCGGGCCGGCCACCTGTCGGCCGGCGGCGCCGACGCGCAGTTCGTGGACGGCCTCTTCGAGCGCGGCTTCCGCCTGCGCGAAGGCAGCCGCATGCGGCTGAAGGTCAGCATCCCGGTGAGCTACATCGACTACGGCTCCAACCGCGGCGGCGAAGGCGGGCGCACCGCCACGCTCGGCCTGCGCACCACGGTGGAGGTCCCGCTGATCGACGGGCGCTGGGTGGTCGAGCCGACCGCGAGCGCGGCGGCCTTCTATTCCGACAACGAGGTGTCCTCGGGCGCCCTCTACCTCGTCGGCGTCTCCAGCCGCTACAAGCTGGCGCCGGTGGGCCGCGGCCACCTCATCCTGGGCAACGCGATCACCTACTCCTCGAGCCTGAAGATCGAGGCCGGCGACTTCGAGACCCCGAAGATCCAGAACACCGCGCTGCGCAACGGGATCGCCTACCAGGTCCCCTTCGGCCGGGTCCTGGGCCGGCAGGGTACGGTCCGCGCCAGCTACACCTACACCCACCTGCTGGGCGACGAACTCTTCGTCGACAAGTACCACGAGGTGTCGCTGAGCTACGGCGTGGGCTCGCGCGAGGCCTCGGTCCGCCAGATCGGCGAGACGCTGCGGCTTGGCCTCAGCGGCGCCTTCGGCCACGACTTCACGGCCGTGTCGCTGACCGCGGGCTATCGCTTCTGAGCCACGCGGGGGCGGCGCGGCGCGCCGCCCCCGCTTGGCGCCTTCGAACAACTGTTCGACAGTGGGGCCCGGAGGCCGCCGGCAGAGCGGCCGGAGGAGGCGGGCCTGTGTTCAAGCGTGTTCTGATCGCAAACCGGGGCGAGATCGCGGTGCGGATCGCACGGGCGGCGGCGGCGCTCGGCGTCGAGAGCGTCAGCGTGCACTCGGCGGCCGACGCCCGGGGGCTGCACACCAAGGTCGCCACCGAGACGCGGGCGATCGGCGGGCCCGGCGGTGACGCGGTCGCGCCCTACCTGGACATCGAGGCCCTGATCGCCGCGGCGACGGCGTCCGGCTGCGACGCGGTGCATCCCGGCTACGGCTTCCTCTCTGAGAATGCGGCGTTCGCCCGCCGCTGCCTGGCCGAGGGGCTCACCTTCATCGGCCCGCCCCCGCCGGCGCTGGAGCTGTTCGGCGACAAGGTGAAGGCGCGCGGCCTGGCGGCGTCCCTGGGCGTGCCCACGGTGGCGGGCAGCGCGGGCGCCCTCGCCTCGCCGGACGAGGCGGCGCAGGCGGCGGGCGCGATCGGCTATCCCGTGATGCTGAAGGCGGCGGCCGGCGGCGGCGGCCGCGGCATGCGCCGCGTGGAACAGCCGGGCGAACTGGCCGAGGCCTTCGCGCGCTGCCAGAGCGAGGCGGCGGCGGCGTTCGGCGACGGATCGGTTTTCCTCGAGAAGCTGGTCGTGCGGCCGCGCCACGTCGAGGTCCAGGTGCTGGCCGACGCCCAGGGCGGGCTCGTCCACCTCTGGGAGCGCGACTGTTCGGTCCAGCTCCGCAACCAGAAGGTCGTGGAGATCGCGCCCGCGGCGGGCCTCGAGCCTGGCCTGCGCCGCCGCATCCTCGACGACGCCCTGCGGCTGGCCAAGGCCGGCGGCTACGTCAACGCCGGGACCGTCGAGTTTCTGGTCAGCCCCGAGACCGGCGAGCACTTCTTCATCGAGTGCAACCCGCGCATCCAGGTGGAGCACACGGTCACCGAGGAGGTCACCGGCGTCGACCTGGTGGAGACCCAGTTCCGGATCGCCGCCGGCGCGACCCTGGCCCAGCTCGGCCTGTCCGAGCCGCCCGCCGCCCGCGGCTACGCGGTCCAGGCGCGGGTGACCGCCGTCGGGGCCGGATCGCTGGACGGCTACAAGGAGCCGACGGGGCCGGGCGTGCGGGTGGACAGCTGCGGCTACCCCGGCCTGACTCCGCCGCCGCAGTTCGACCCCATGTTCGCCAAGGTGATCGCCCGGTCCGCCTCGGACGGCTCCCTGGCCTCGGCCGTCCAGCGCTGCGGCCGCGCGCTGGCCGAGTTCCACATCGCGGGCCTGCCCACGAACCTGGGCCAGCTGCAGGCGATCCTCAACGAGCCCTCGGTGGCGGCCGGCGACGCGCGCACGACCCTGCTGGCCGAGAAGCCTGAGCTGGCCTCGCCCATGACGCGGCTGAAGGCGTCGAACGCCGCCGGCCTGATGGCCCAGCCGTCCGGCCCCGCGGCGCGACGCGCCGAGCCCGCCGCCGCGCCGCCCGCCTTCCCGCTCGACGAGGGCGAGGAGGGCGTCGAGGCCCCCATGAGCGGCGCCGTGGTCGAGGTTTCGGTCGCCGAGGGCGCGGTCGTCGCGGCCGGGGATGCGCTGATGGTGGTCAGCGCCATGAAGATGGAGACCACCGTGACCGCGCCCAGCGCCGGCACGGTCACCCGCCTCGCCGCCCTGGAGGCCGGCTCGCCCGTGGCGGCGGGCCAGGTGGTGGCGGCGCTCCGGCCGGCCGCCGGCCAGCACGCCGGCGAGACCCGCACCTACGGCGAGGACAGCTGGGCGCCGGTCATGGCCCAGGTGGCGGCCCTGCAGCAGATCGCCCACGACCGCTTCGGCCCCGACACGCGCGACCCCGGCGTGATCCGCCAGCGCAATCGCCAGAAGCTGACCTGCCGCGAGCGGATCGACCTGCTGCTGGACGGCGGCAGCTTCCGCGAGGTGGGCAGCCTCGCAGGCTTCGCCAGCTACGACGCGGACGGCGGCATCGCCGACTTCACGCCGGCGAACCACGTGGGCGGCTGGGGCGACGTGGACGGCCGGCGCACCATCGTCTGCGCCGACGACTTCACCTCGCGCGGCGGCCACGCCGACGGCGCGATCGGGCAGAAGAGCCGCTACCTCGACCAGCTCAGCCTCGACTTCCGCTGCCCCTCGGTGCGCCTGCTGGACGGCTCGTCCGGCGGCGGCAGCGTGGCCGCGATGGTGCCCAAGCAGGAGGGCGGCGAGCAGAGCGCCGCCAAGGAGAGCTCGGGCGCGATCCAGGCCGGACGGCCCCGGGTGGCCGGCGGCGGCGGCTCGTTCCTGCCGGGGCATCTCGGCTCGGAGATGTACGCCCAGCAGCTCTCGAGCGTTCCGGTCGTCAACGTGCTGCTGGGGAGCGTCGTGGGCATCGGCGCGGCCAAGGCGGTGCTGGGCCACTTCTCGGTGATGGTGCGCGACATCGCCCAGCTGTTCGTGGCCGGCCCGCCGGTGGTGGCCCACGCCATGGGCTACGACGTGACCAAGGAGGAGCTGGGCGACTGGCGCATCCACTGCCGCAACGGCGCGGTCGACAACCTGGCCGAGTCCGAGGCCGAGGCGGTGGCCCAGACGAAGCGGTTCCTGAGCTACCTGCCCCCGAGCGCCTGGGACGCCCCGCCGCGAACCGCCTGCGACGACCCGGCCGACCGGCGCGAGGAGGAGCTCTTCACCCTCGTCCCGCGCAAGCGGACCACCACCTTCGACATGCGCCGCGCCATCCGGCTGATGGCCGACAAGGGCAGCTTCTTCGAGATCGGGCCGCTCTGGGGATCGGACCAGATCACCGGCCTCGCGCGCTTCAACGGCATTCCCGTGGGGATCATGGCGTCCGACAGCCGCCACGAAAACGGCGGCGCGCTGACCGCCGACGGGTGCGACAAGCTCAAGCGCCTGTCCGACCTCTGCGACCTCTTCCACCTCCCGATCGTGAACCTGGTCGACAATCCGGGCTTCGCGGTCGGCGTCGAGCACGAGATGGCCGCCACCATCCGCAAGGGCGGCGAGTGGATGATCGCCTTCAGCCAGGTGAGCGTGCCGATCTTCACGGTCATCATGCGCCGCAGCTTCGGCGTCGCGGGCAACAACTACGCCACGCCCAAGGCCGCCGCGTCGGCGCGCGTGGTCTGGCCGGCGGCGGACGTGGGCGGCATCCCGCCCGAGGGCGGAATCGAGGCGGCCTACAAGCGCCAGCTCGCCGAGGCCGCCGACCCCGCCGCCCTGCGCGCCGAGATCGAGGCCCGGATCGAGAGCGTGCGCGGCCCGGTGGGCCCGCTCAACCGGTTCCAGATGGAGGAGATGATCGACCCGCGCGACACCCGCCGCTGGATCTGCGAGTGGGCCGAGAACGCCTGGCGCGTCGTCACCCAGCCCAGCCGCCTCGTCCCCCGCCCTCTGGGCTGGCGGCCCTGAGGACCCCTCAGGGGGCGGGCTTCGCGGCGGCCCTGGCGGTCTCGGCTTCCTGCACGCGGGCGCCGCGCAGGATGTTGGGCAGCGAGTAGTTCCCCTCGTGGCAGGCGTACTCGTAGATCGGTCCGGCCGCCGGGCGGAACGGCAGCTCGGCGCGCCAGGGCTTCGAGAACGTGACCGGGTCCTCGACCGTGAACTCGTAGAGGAACATGTCCCTGGCCTTGCGCGTGAACCGCTCAATCACCTTGGCCTGCGGCGAATAGGCGAAGCCGCCGGTCAGGCCGCCGACATAGGCGCCCTTCGGGTTCAGATGGGTCGTCTCGACCACCAGGGTGTCGCCCTCCCACCAGCCGACCGAGTCGCCCATCCAGGGCGTGACCGACGGGTGCGGCCGGCTGCGGTCCGTCAGGCGGATGATCCGCACGTCGTGGTTCATCTCGACGTAGATCGCCACGTGGTCCTTCGTCTGGACGATCTGGTAGTGGCTGTTGAAGCCGCCGTTCAGCATCGGCGGCCCTTCGATCAGGCCGATCGAGGTGAGGCATCGCTCCTCGTTCGGACGGGCCTCGGGATCGGCGTAGCCCTTCGACCTGTCCCAGGCGTCGGTGGCCGCCTTGCCCGCGGGCGTCAGGGGCGGACGGCCGTCGGCCGGCTCGACGATCAAGGACGAGCGGGGCTGCCCGTCGATGCGTGCCAGCCGCAGGTCCATCTCCAGCACGTCGGCCTGGGGCGCGTTCTTGACGACGGGCGGCGCCGGCAGGTTCGGATCGACATGCTCGGCCAGCAGATCTCCCGCCATCTTGCGGAAGCCCTCGAGCATCATCGCCTCCTCCTGCGGCGTGGCGACCAGCCCCTTGAAGATCGGCGGCCGCACCAGCCAGGTGAGCGAGGTGTTGGTCCACACGCCCTGCAGGTCGGGGTGGCCGTGGGGCGTCCGCGGGACCTTGTAGGGCTCGGCCGTGCGGGCGGCGTCGGCGGCGCCGGCCGCCAGCGCCAGGACGAAAAGGAGAAGGGTGGCTTTGCGCATGCCCGGAACAGTCGGTCGTGCGGCCGCCGGGAGCCATGACGCGCCGGTTCAGACGCTTGATCCTGCGTAACAGCCGCGCGTCAGCGCGACGCGCGGACCTCGACGTCGCGCGGCCCGACGGCCTCGCCGCATTCCGAGCAGGCCAGCACCGGATGGAAGTCGCAGCCGCAGGCCTTGTGCCGGTGGATCATCGGCGGTCCCGCATCGCCGGCGTAGTGGACGTCGCCCCAACGGACGATCGCCATCATCACGGCGTGGAGCCCGAGCCCCTTGTCCGTGAGCCGGTACTCGTGGCGCACCGGCCGCTCCTGGTAGGCCTCCTTCCGCAGGACGCCCTCGTCCACCAGCGTCTTCAGGCGGTCGGCGATGATGCTGCGCGAGATTCCGAGGCGACGCTCGAAGTCCTCGAACCGCCGCACGCCCAGGAAGCAGTCGCGCAGGATCATCAGGGTCCATCGGTCGCCGATCACCGCCACGGTTCGGGCGACCGAGCAGTCCTCTCCGGCGAGTTCGGCCCAGCGCATGGCGCAAGTCTCCCATTGACTGGGTTCGGATTCAAGACGAAGTTCGTTCGAAATTCGAACGGAGTATGCGATGTCGAAGGGCGCATGCCTGGTGGTGGGAGTCGGCGACGGCCTTGGCGGGGCGATCTCGAAGGCCTTTGCGGCCGAGGGCTACGCGGTGTGCATGACCCGACGCCCGCGCAACCTCCCCGAGCTCGAGCGCATCGCCGGCGAAATCCGCGACGCGGGCGGCGAGGCGCATGCGTTCGGCGTCGACGCCCGCGAGGAGGAAGAGGTGGTCGCCCTCTTCGAGCGCATCGAGCGCGAGATCGGGCCGCTGGAGGTGGTGGTCTTCAACATCGGGGCGAACGTCCGCTTCGGCATCCGCGAGACCACGGCGCGGGTCTTCACCAAGGTCTGGGAGATGGCCTGCTTCGCCGGCTTCCTCGCGGGCCGCGAGGCGGCGAAGCACATGGTCCCGCGCGGCCGCGGCACGATCCTCTTCACCGGCGCCACGGCCAGCGTGCGCGGGCGCGAGGGCTTCTCGGCCTTCGCCGCCGCCAAGCACGGCCTGCGCGCGGTGGCCCAGAGCATGGCCCGCGAGCTGGGCCCGCAGGGGATCCATGTGGCCCACATCGTGGTCGACGGCGGCATAGACGGCGTCTTCATCCGCCAGAACCGCCCGAACGCCGACGAACTGCTCGCCGAGGACGCGATCCTGCGCCCCGAGGAGATCGCGCAGAGCTATGTGGCCGTGCACCGGCAGGGCCGCTCGGCCTGGACCCACGAACTCGACGTCAGACCCTGGAAGGAGAGCTGGTGATGGCTCAGATCGACTTCATCTTCGATTTCGGCAGCCCCAACGGCTACCTCTCGTGGAAGGTGCTGCCGCAGATCGCGGCGCGGACCGGCGCCACGCTCAACGTCATCCCCTGCCTGCTGGGCGGCATCTTCAAGGCCACCAACAACCGCTCGCCCATGGAGGCCTTCGGGCCGGTGAAGGGGAAGATGGCCTACGAGAACCTGGAGACGCAGCGGTACGTGAAGAAGCACGGGCTGACCGCGTTCCGGATGAACCCGCACTTCCCGGTCAACACCCTGACCATCATGCGCGGCCTGGTCGCCGCCCGGCGCATGGGCGTGGGCGAGGCCTACCTGGAGACGGTGCTCGCGGCCATGTGGGAGCGCGGGCTGAAGATGGACGACCCCGAGGTGATCAAGGTCACGCTCGACGGCGCCGGTCTCGAGGGAGCGGCCATCCTGGCGGCCACGCAGGATCCGGAGGTCAAGGCCGAGCTCGTCGCCAACACGGAAGCCGCCGTCGCCCGCGGCGTCTTCGGCATCCCGACCTTCTTCGTCGGGGACGAGATGTTCTTCGGGAAGGATCGGCTCGGCCAGGTGGAAGAGGCCGTCCTGGAGGCGCAGGGCGCATAGGCGGACCCCTTCGCCGTCCGGGCGGCCGACGAACCGTCGCAAGGCCGGCTGCGCTTGTGCTTATACTGCGGCGAAGCGGTCCGTGGGGGACTGCGGAGCCCGCCCATGAACACCGCCACGCCAGAGGTCGACGCCCGCGCGCCCGGTGAGTTCGAAGACCCTGACGCGGGCTGGGCGAACGACGACATCCTCTTCACCAAGCCGGCCCGGATGGCGCTGGGCGCGAAGCACCCCGCGGCGCTGCGCGTTCTGGACTGGCCCGAGCTTCGCGCCCTGTTCGGCAAGCACGAGGCGCCTGCGAACCGGCACGGCCGGGCCGACCGCCGCCTCGGCGCGATCTCGGTGGCCGCGTCGGTCGGCGGCCTGGTCGTGGGCGCCTTCTCGCCCCTGGCCCCGCCGGCGCTGCAGCCCGTGGCCGGCGGCGCCGCCCTGGCGCTCGCCGTCGGCGGCATCGGGCTGGCGCTGTTCCACTGGCTGGGCGCGCACTCGCGCTCCCGGTGGCTCGCCCACCGCTTCTGGACCGAACAGGCCCGCGCCCTCTATTTCCAGACGCTGGTCAACAACCTGGACCTGGTGGCCCGGGCGATGGTCGACGACCAGGCCTTCGCCGAATGGAAGGTGGCGCGCGCCCGCGCCCTCGACGCCCTGCCCAGTCCCGAGGTGATGCCGGCGCAGCTCGGCCGGCTGGCCGGAGACCCCCGGCCGGAGGAGGCCTGGGTCCTGCCCGAATGGCGCACCGCCTCGGTCATTCCCGAACCCTCGCCCGGCCTCGAGCTGCTTCTCGACATCCTGCGGCGCAACCGGTTCGGCATCCAGCTCGCCTACACCGACGGGAAGCTGGGGGCGTCGCTTCGCGGGCCGCGCAGAAGCTCCGAAGCCGTGCGCATCGGCAGCGACATCCTTCCCGCCGCCGCCGTGGTGGCGGCCGCCCTCGCGGGGGGGCTGATGCTGTTCGGCGTGCCGGCGTCCTCGACCGCCGTGAAGGCCCTGCTGGGCCTTGCGGCCAGCGGGGCGGCCGTCGCCATGGGCCTCAGGCTCCTCAATGACAGCCTGCTCCTCACCGACGATGCGGGCCGCTACGCTTGGTACTCGGCCGCCGTGCTGCAGGCCCGGGCCCGCTTTGACGCCGGCGGCCTCGCCGAGAAGGTGGAAGCGCTGCGCGACATGGAGATCGTGGCCTACCGCGACCTTCGCGCCTTCGTCGCCGCCCACTGGCGCGCGCGCTACGTCCTCTAGGAAGCTCGGAGCCTTCCCATCAGGATCTCGGGCGTGGAGCTGGGCCTGGCGTTCGCCGGGACGAACCGGAGTTGTCGAAATCGCGGGTCTCGGGCGCCCCTCGGTTGCTCACGAACGTGTTTCTGGTCGCGCGGGGACAACCGGTGGTATCGCTCAGGTCTGCATTCGGGTTGAATGAGTTCTCCGCCGCGCCAGGCGGCGAAAGGCTCACGGCGGGCCAACGGAGCGCCTCCACTGATTGTCCTGAACGACGCGGCGGTCCAATCAACCGCCGGCCTTGGCTTCTACGAATGGCACGTCGCCGAGGATCGCCTGGTCTGGTCCGCGAGCCTTCTGCACATCTATGGCCTGACGCAGACTCCGAGGGGCGAACGGGGCTTCTCGAGCCTGTTGCACCCGCAGGATCGGCCGCGGATCGAGGCGCAGACGGCGGCGTATCTCGGCTCCGGGGCGGACAGCTACAGCCACGAATTCCGCATCGTCCGCCCCGACGGGGCCATACGCCGGATCCTCGACCGCGGGCTGATCGAGCGTGACGCCAGGGCCGGGTCCGCGTCATTCGCGGCGTCAACGTGGACCTGACGGGGACCGACCCCGGCGAGCAACCCACGGGCGACGCGGCGGCCCAGCACTTCGCCGAACTCGAGGCGCTGTACGCGCAGGCGCCGCTTGGCCTCGGACTGCTGGACACCGAGCTGCGTTTCGTCCGTCTCAACGGCGCCCTCGCCGAGATGAACGGATTCTCCGTGGCCGAGCACCTGGGGCGCAGGGCCTGGGATCTGCTGCCCGACCTGCGTGCGACCGCCGAGCCCGCGCTGCGCCATGTCCTGGAGTCGGGCGCGCCGCTGCGGGATGTGCCGATCCGGGGCGAAACCCCCGCGCGGCCCGGCCAACAGCGCGAGTGGCGGGAACACTTCTACCCCATCCGTACGCCCGGCGGCGACGTGATCGGCGTGGGGATCGTCTGCGAGGAAGTCAGCGACCGCATGGTGGCCGAGCGCGCGCTGATGGAGAGCGACGCACGCTTTCGGGCGCTGTCCGACAGTTCGCCCATGATGGTCTGGGTCACGGAAGCCGACGGCGCGTGCACCTTCCTCAGCTCGTCGTGGTACGAGTTCACCGGGCAGACGCCGGAGGAGGCGCTCGGGTTCGGCTGGCTGAACGCCGTGCATCCGGACGACGCATCCGAAGCCGAGCGGATCTTCATGGAGGCGTCGGCCCGCGGCGAGGCCTTCCAGCTCGACTATCGCTTGCGGCGAAAGGACGGCGTCTACCGCTGGGCGATCGACTCCGCGAAGCCCCGCTGGGCGCTGGACGGCGCGTTCGCCGGGTTCGTAGGCTCCGTGATCGACATCAGCGACCGAAAAGAGGCCGAGCAGCGGCTCCAGGCGTCGCACGACACCTTCCGCCGGCTCGTCGAGAGCTCCCCCTTCGGCATCTACGCGGTCGACGCCGACTTCCGCCTGGCCCAGGTGGGCAAGGGCGCCCAGAAGGTGTTCGAGAACGTCCGGCCGCTGATCGGGCGCGACTTCGCCGAAGTCCTGCGCCTGATCTGGCAGGAACCCTTCGCCAGCGAAGCGATCGCGCACTTCCGGCGCACGCTGGAGACCGGCGAGCCGTACCATTCTCCCAGCACCGTGGAACGGCGCGCCGATCTCGACGCTACCGAGGCGTACGACTGGAAGCTGGAGCGCGTCACCATGCCGGACGGCCGTCCCGGCGTCGTGTGCCACTTCTACGACCTGTCCGAGCGGCAGGCCTACGAGGACAAGATCCAGTACCTGATGCGCGAGCTGAACCATCGCGCCAAGAACATGCTGACGCTGGTCGACGCGGTGGCCAAGCAGACGGCGGCGGCGGGCCCCGAGGACTTCCTCAGCCGCTTCAGCGACCGCATCCAGGCGCTCGCGGCGAGCCAGGACCTGCTCGTGCAGACGGAATGGAACGGCGCGAGCCTCTCCGCCCTCATCCGCAGCCAGCTGCTGCACTTCAGCGACCTCGTCGGCCAGCGCATCCTGCTCGACGGGCCTGACATCGACCTGCCGCCTGCGGCCGCGCAGTCCCTTGGCATGGCGCTGCATGAGCTCGCGACCAACGCGGCGAAGTACGGCGCGCTCAGCAACGACGTCGGGCGCGTGGCCATCTCCTGGCGTCTCGCCCAGGTCGATGGGCAGCCGTGGTTCTCGATGGCCTGGATCGAGAGCGGCGGACCGCCCGTCCGCCCGCCCGGCCGCCGGGGCTTCGGCGCCCGGGTCGCCGGCGTGATGATCGAGCGGGCGTTGGCCGGAAAGGTCTCGCTGGACTTCGCCCCAACCGGCGTGACGTGGACGCTGGGCTGTCCCGCCGCCGTGGTGTCGGAAGTCCAGGTCGTCAGAACCGACGGCGGCGGGCGTCCCTGAGGATTTCGCGGGCGGCGTTGCGTCCCGGCGCGCCCGTGACGCCCCCGCCCGGGTGCGTCCCCGATCCGCACTGGTAAAGGCCGCGCACCGGCGTGCGGTAGTCGCCGGCCCCCAGCACGGGCCGCGCGGAGAACAGCTGATCCAGGCTGAGCTTGCCGTGCATGATGTCGCCGCCCAAGAGACCGAAGGTGCGCTCGAGGTCCAGCGGCGAAAGCACCTGGCGCCCGATCACCGACGCCGCGAAGCCGGGCGCATGCCGCTCGACGGTGGCGATCATCAGGTCCGCGACCTCGTCGCGATGGTCGTCCCAGGACCGCCCGCCGGGCAGGTCCGGCGCCACATGCTGGCAGAAGAGGCTGGCCACATGCTGGCCGGCCGGCGCGAGCGTGTCGTCCAGGGTCGAGGGGATCAGCATCTCGACGATGGGGTCCTTCGACCACCCGTGCTCGCGGGCGTCCACGAACGCGCGGTCCATGTAGGCCAGGCTGGGCGCGATGATGATGCCGCCCGTCATGTGGTCGCCCGGCTCGGGCGCGACCGAGAAGCGGGGCAGCTCGGAAAGCGCCACGTTCATGCGGAAGGTCCCCGAGCCTGACCGGTAGCGCGCGACCCGCTCCCGGAAGTCCGCAGGCAGGACTCCCGGGTCGAGCAGCCGGCCGAGGGTCAGCTGCGGGTGCAGGTTCGAGACGACGGCGCGGGCCTTGAGGATCTCGCCCGACGACGTGACCACCCCGCTCGCCCGCCCTGCCTCGGTGAGGATCTCGGCCACGGCCACGTCGGTGCGCAGCTCGACGCCCCGCTCGCGGCAGCAGGCGGCCATGGCCTGGGTGATCGCGCCCATGCCGCCGATGGCGTGGCCCCAGGCGCCCTTCTTCCCGTTCACCTCGCCGAAGACGTGGTGCAGCAGCACATAGGCCGTGCCCGGCGTGTAGGGGCTCGCGTAGTTGCCGACCACGCCGTCGAAGCCGTAGGCCGCCTTGATCGGCGCGCTCTCGAACCAGCCGTCCAGCCAGTCGCCCGCCGACTGCGAGAACAGGGCCAGCAGGTCGCGCTTGGCGGTCAGGTCCAGCTTCGACAGGCGCCGACCCAGCACGGCGCTCTTCAGGAGCTCGGGCAGCGCCTGCGCGAGCCCGCCCTCGACGAGGTTCGGCGGGGTCTCGATCACCAGTTCGCGCAGCACGTCGGCGATCCGGTCGAGGCGGTCCCAGTAGGCCGGCAGCCGCTCGGCGTCGCGGGCGGAGAAGCGCGCCGTCTCCGACAGCGTGACCCCCTCCCCCACGAAGAAATGGTCGCCGTCCAGGGGCAGGAAGTTAGCCATGCGCCGCTCGACGACCTTGAGGCCGTGGCGATGCAGATCCAGCTCCCGGATCACCTTCGGGTTCAGGAGCGAGACGGTGTAGCTCGCCACCGAGTTGCGGAAGCCCGGGTGGAATTCCTCGGTCACCGCGGCGCCGCCCAGGACGCCGCGCCGCTCGAGCACGCTCACCTTGAGCCCGCCTGCCGCCAGGTAGGCCGCGCAGGTCAGCCCGTTGTGGCCGCCGCCCACCACGATCACATCGCACGTCATCGGCGCCGGATGACATGGCCAAGGCGAAGCCGCAACCGCCGCCCGCGGAACCCCCACCCGCGCCGCTCATTCCCGCACGATGGCAAGGCTCCGGATACGACACGAGACCCGCTACGCTTACGAGCGCCCGGTGTCCTTCGCGCAGCACCGCATGCTGCTGCGGCCGCGCGACAGCCACGCCATCCGCGTCGTCGACGCGGTGCTCACGGTCTCGCCGCCGGGCGAGATGCGCTGGGTCTACGATGCGCTCGGCAATTCGGTTTGCAACTTCACCCCGCGGGGAGAGGCGCGCGACCTCTCCATCGTCAGCGAGCTTTTGATCGAGCGGTTTCCGGCGCTGCTCTCCGACCTGCGGGTCGAGGATCCGCAGACCGCCACCCCCATCGTCTACGCGCCGTCCGACCGCGCCGTCCTGTCGCCCTTCATCGAACCGGCCACCGACGATTCCGAGGGCGACCTGCTGAAGTGGCTGCGCGACCAGGTCGCCAACCCCCATGAGCCCGCGCTCGACTTCCTGCTGCGGCTGAACCAGACGATCCACGACAACTTCGATTACGAGGCCCGGGACCTCGGCGCGGCCCAGGATCCCGGCCAGACGGTGAGGCTGGCGGCCGGCACCTGCCGCGACTTCGCCTGGCTGATGGTCGAGGCGCTGCGCCGCCTGGGCTACGCCGCCCGGTTCGTGACCGGCTACATCTACTGCCCGGGCGCGGGCGCCGTCCGGGGCTCGGGGGCGACGCACGCCTGGTGCGAGGTCTTCCTGCCCGACCTGGGCTGGACGGAATTCGATCCCACCAATGCGCTCGCCGAGAGCCAGGACCTGATCCCGGTGGCGGTTGCGCGCACCCCGGCCGAGGCGGCCCCGATCGCCGGCGCCATCTACGGCGACCCGGGCTCGGCGCACCTCACCGTCCAGGTGGATGTGCGTCCCTCCGATTCGCTGCAGGCCGCCGCCTGACCTTCGACCGGGCGCGACGGCGCCGCGCGTCCTGAGACGAACCCCCTGCCCCAATGGCCACGGCGCAGCTATAAGCCGCGTCCGGAGCACTGGATCGGTGCGTAGATGCCACTAGATTTACCGCGAGCGGGTGAAGGTAGAGGTTGCTGGAATGTCCGATCGGCTGCTGATCGCGCGACGTGAACTGATCCTGGGCGGCGCCTGGCTCGCGATGGCGCCCGGCACGGCGCTGGCGGCGCCCCCGCCGCGGCTCGCCTTCCAGGTCTTCCGGAACGGGACGCGCGTGGGCGAGCACGTGATCGTCTTCTCGGGCGACGACAACGCCCGGACCGCCACGACCAACGTCTCCATGACGGTGAAGGTCGGGCCCGTGCCGGTCTACAAGTACAAGCACCAGGCCGTGGAGCGCTGGGTCGACGGCAAGTGGTCCAGCATCGACTGCACCACGGACGGCAACGGCAAGATCACCAAGGCCTCGGGCCGCGCCATGGGCGGCTATGTGCAGATCAACGGCCCCGCGGGCGCCGTGCGCGGGCCGGCGAACGCCGCGCCGCTCAGCCACTGGAACCAGGCCAACTTCGGCCGCCCCTTGTTCAACCAGCAGGAGGGCAAGATGCTGCGGGTCACCGCCACCCAGGTGAAGCCGGGCCACTGGCAGATCCGCGGCGAGGCCGAGATCGACGACTTCTACGACGCCCAGGGCAACTGGCTCGCGCTGCGGGGCAAGCTCGAGGACGGCTCGCGCCTGGAATACAAACGGATCTGATCCATCGCGGCCGGCGAAGCCGCGGCGCAGCATCCGCCTTGCGCAACGGCGGCGGCCGCGTGCATTCTGCGCCCACGATGTGTCCCGCCTTCGAACGCCTCAGGGGCTGAGCGTCCCCGTCGAGCCCAAGGGCCGCCCGCCCACGCGGGATCGCGCCCGCACGCGCACATCGTCTGCCTGACGCAGACCAGCCTAGGCGTTCCCTGCCATGAGCTTCTTCTCCAATGAGGCGGTCAATCGCCTCAACCTGCATTCCACCGTCATCGCCCTGGCCGCCGGAGCCGGCGGCATCTTCATCCTGGTCTTCCTGCTGCGCGCCGGCGTCTCGCCGCCGCTGGTGCTGTGCGCCATGGCCGCCATGGTCGGCGGCCGCTTCCTGCTGCGCCCCATGGTGCTGCCCCTGGCGCGACGCATCGGCCTGCGGCGCACGCTGATCACGGGCACGGTCCTGGAGGCCGCGGTCTTCCCGCTGCTGCCGCTGGTGAAGGGCCCGGACGCCGTCTTCCTGGCGGTCGTCCTGATCGGACCGGTCGGGAGCGTCCTCTACTGGACTTGCTACCACGCCTATTTCGCCAGCGTGGGCGACGACGAGCATCGCGGCGGCCAGGTGGGCGTGCGCCAGGCGCTGACCGCCGTCGTCAGCATCGTCGCCCCCCTCATAGGCGCCTACGCCCTGGCGTTCGGCGGGCCCTGGTTCGCCTTCCTGCTGGCCGCCGCGATCCAGGTGGCGGCCGCCGCGCCCCTGATCGGCGCGCCCGAGGTCCCCATTCCGCCCGAGTCGCCGGGCGGCCTGAAGGCGGCGTGGCCAGGCATGCTGCTGATGGCCTGCGACGGCGTGTTCGCCGGCGGCTACCACTACGTCTGGCAGATCGCCCTGTTCGCCTCCCTCGGCGAGAGCTTCACGGCCTACGGCGGCGCCATGGCCCTGGCGGCGCTGGTGGGCGCGGCGTTCAGCCTGTGGATCGGGCGGCACATCGACGCAGGGCGCGGCCGGTCGGCGATCGCCATCGCCCTCGTGGTCGCCCTCGCCGTCCTCGCGCTGCGCGCCGGCAGCGTGGGAACGCCCTGGCTGGCCGTGACCGCGAACGCCCTGGGCGCGCTGGTCGAGGCGGTCTGGATCCCGGCGCTCATGGCCCCGATCTACAACCTGGCCAAGGCCGCGCCGTGCCCGCTGACCTTCAACGTGGCGACGGAAGGCGGCTGGGACGTGGGCTGCGGCGTGGCGTGCCTCGCCGGCGCGGCGATCATCGCGGCGGGCGCAACCTACGCCGCGCCGATCCTGATCGGCCTGGCGGGCGTGCTGATGGCGTTCTCGCTGCTCTGGCGGCGCTACGGACGCGTCGAGGCCGAGGCGGGCGTGGGCTGACACCCCGGACAGCGGGGCCGGCGGCGGACGTTCCGCGCCGGCCCCGGCCCCCAGCCCCGACACCGCGGTGAACTATCGGCGCGGCGCCCGATCCAGGAAACCGGACTCCCCCCGCGCGCGAACCCCCCTCGCCCGCGAAAGCGCTTCCCAGGGGCGTACGGCGCGCTCTAGCATCAGGCCTGGACCGTCCATCACCGGACCGGACCTTCGAAACATCCGCCACTGTGGGGAGGGGCCGGAGCGGGCGACAAGTCCGCGCGGCCGGAGCAACTTGGACGCCAAGCTCGAGGACAGCGACGACAAGGCGCTGATCGCCGCCCAGGCCGGAGGCGACGACCTGGCGGCGCGCGAGGCGGCGTACGAGAAGTTCGTCTGGGACAACCTGCGCCGCAACTACCTCGGCAACTACCTGCACGGCATGCTGGGGATGACCGGCTTCCGGCTGGTCAACGCGCCCACCTTCCTGCCGACCTACCTCTTCGCCGTCTCCGGTTCGAACACCATCGTCGGCCTGGGCCTCGCCCTGCAGCAGCTGGGCGGGATCATCTCGCCTATCTTCGGCGCCACCAAGATCGAGCACCGCACCAAGGTCATGCCCGCGGCGGTCCTGATGGGCAGCCTGGGCCGTCTTGCCGTGCTCGGCATGGGCGTCGCCGGCTTCTTCCTCTCGGGCCAGCCGCTGGTCTGGGCGCTGCTCTTCTTCATCCTCATGTTCGGCATCTTCATGGGGGCCCAGCGCGTCGTCTTCAGCCTCCTGATGTCCAAGGTCATCCCGATCAGCCGGCGGGGGCGCCTGCAGGCCTGGCGCAACGCCACGGGCGGGGCCATCGCGGCGCTGCTCGCCTGGGTGGCCGGCCGCTACTTCGTCGAGCCGAACCTGTTCGGGAACGGCTACGGCACGACCTTCATCTTCGCCTTCCTGCTGACCAGCGCCGGCCTCTGGGCGCTGCAGATCCTGCTTCGCGAGCCCGAGCCGCCGACGGTGCGCGCCGAGGCGAGGTTCCGCGACCGCCTGCGGGAATTCCCAGCCCTCATCTCCCAGGACCGCGCCTACGGCTTCTTCCTGCTGGTGCAGATGCTCGCGACCTCCGCGCGGATCGCCACCCCGTTCTACATCCTGCACGTGGGCAAGGTGATCGGAGCCGACGGCGCGACCCTGGGCCTGCTCTCCTTCGCCTTCCTCGGAGCCGACACCGCCTCGAACCTGATCTGGGGCTACCTGGGCGACAAGACGGGCTTCCGGCTGGTGCTGATCGTCGCCATCGCCGGCTGGGTCGGCGCGACCCTGATGCTGCTCAACCTGCACGAACCCGTCTGGATCTTCGTGGCGTTCGCCGTCCTGGGCGCGTCGCTCAGCGGCTACATGATGGCCGCCAACACCATGATCCTCGAGTTCGGCGACCGCGACGACCTGCCGATGCGCATCGCGGTCTCCGCCACGGCCGAGAGCATCACCGCGACCGCCGGTCCGCTTGTCGGCGGCCTGGTCGCCGAGGCGTACGGCTACGACGTCGTCTTCCTCGCCTCACTGGGATTCCTCGCCGCCGCATTCGTCATCCTCGTCCTCGCCGTGCGCGACCCGCGGACACGCCGCGTCGCCTGACGCGACGCACGCGCGGAACCGCAGCGCTTCATGTGCATTTCGGGCAAGGGTGGGGGCTCGAGCCTCAGGCTGAACCAGTGAGTAACAATGGGCGCCATCGCTGCGGACGCGCTCC
The DNA here is from genome assembly GCF_057219735.1 of Phenylobacterium sp. T106. NCBI lineage: Bacteria > Pseudomonadati > Pseudomonadota > Alphaproteobacteria > Caulobacterales > Caulobacteraceae > Phenylobacterium > Phenylobacterium sp. T106. The sequence continues at coordinate 23,228 of NZ_JBXVWA010000012.1, forward strand.
AGGAAGATGCTTCAACCGGCATCCCCGGTCTCGATGAGATCCTCGGCGGGGGCCTCAAGCGCCGACGGGTTTTCCTCTTCGAGGGCAGCCCCGGCACCGGCAAGACGACGGCCGCGCTGAGCTTTCTCCTGGCGGGGGCGGCGGCCGGCGAACGGACGCTCTATGTCACCCTGTCCGAAACCGAGGACGAGCTTCGCGACACGGCGGCCTCCCATGGTTGGGACCTGACCGGCATCGAAATCTTCGAGCTGGCCCCGCCCGAGAACCTGCTCGATGAGCGCCAGCAGCAGAGCCTGCTGTACTCGTCGGACCTTGAACTGGGCGAGACGACCCGCATGATCCTCGACGCCGTCGAGCGCGTGGAGCCCAGCCGCGTTGTCATCGACAGCCTCTCCGAGATCCGTCTCCTGGCGCAGGGCTCGCTGCGATACCGGCGCCAGGTGCTCGCGCTGAAGCACTACTTCGCCAAGCACAACGCCACCGTGGTGCTCCTCGACGACCTCACCGCCGAAGCCTCGGACAAGACGGTGCACAGTGTGGCGCACGGCGTCGTCCGGCTGGAAGAACTGGCGCCGGAATACGGCGCCGAGCGGCGCCGGATCCGGGTGACGAAGTACCGCGGACGCAAGTTCCGCGGCGGCTTCCACGATTTCACCATCCGCAGGGGCGGCCTCGACGCGTTCCCTAGGCTGGTGTCTCTCGAGCACAAGACCAGCTTCGATCGAAGTCCCATGCCGAGCGGGGAAGCGGGGCTAGACGCGCTCCTGGGCGGCGGCGTCGAGCGGGGCACGAGCTGCCTCATCCTCGGCCCTGCCGGCACCGGCAAGTCGCTGCTGACGCTGACCTTCGCGTTGGCGGCGATCCGGCGCGGAGAGCGCGCGGCGCTGTTCATCTTCGACGAGGAGATCGGGCTGCTCGTGGAGCGGACGCGACGCTTCGGCTTCGACATCGACGGCCTGCGCGAGTCAGGCGACCTGATCATTGAGCAGATCGACGCCGCGGAGCTGTCACCGGGCGAGTTCACATCGCGGGTGCGTCATTGCGTGGCGCAGTCGGGCGCCCGGACGATCGTCCTGGACAGCCTCAACGGCTACCAGGCCGCGATGCCCGAGGAACACTTCCTGCTGCTTCATATGCACGAGCTTCTGCAGTTCCTGAACCGGCAGGGCGTCAACACATTCCTGACCGTCGCTCAGCACGGCCTCGTGGGCGAAATGCGCTCGCCGGTGGACGTGACCTACCTCGCCGACACCGTGCTGCTGCTGCGCTACTTCGAAGCGCACGGTCAGGTCCGCCGTGCGATCTCCGTGGTGAAGAAACGAGCGGGCGGACACGAACGAACGATCCGTGAGTACGACATCGACCATCGTGGCATAGTGCTGGGGGCGCCGCTGACGCAGTTCCAGGGCGTGCTGCGAGGCGTTCCCGTTTTTGTCGGCGAATCGGGCGGACTCCTGGAAGGGCGGGACGCGTGACCGAATTCGACAGTTCGGGGTCGGAGCGGGCGCTGGTGCTTACGCCCTTCGGACGCGACGCCGCAGTCGCCGCGACCATCCTCGAGGAGTCCGGGATCGCTACGCGTGTGTGCGCCGACCTCCCCGAGCTGTGCGCGGAGTTCGAGAGCGGCGCGGGCCTCGCATTGATCGTCGAGGAGATTCTCCAGGACGAAGACTACACCACACTCGTCCGCTGCATCGACGAGCAGCCGGCCTGGTCGGACTTTCCGATCGTGGTCCTTGCGCGCCGCGGCGGCGGCCTGGAGCGGAACCCCGCGGCGATGCGCTTCACCGAAGCGCTGGGAAACGTGAGTTTCCTGGAGCGCCCTTTCCATCCCACGACGCTGGTCAGCGTGGTCCACACCGCGCTTCGCGGGCGCCGTCGGCAGTACGAGGCGCGCGAGAGGATGGAGTTCCTCCGCGATGCGATCAGCCGCCAGGAGCAGGACCAGCAGCACCTGCGTCTGATGGTCAACGAACTGAACCACCGCGTGAAGAACACGCTCGCGACCGTGCAGTCCATCGTCGCTCAGACGCTGCGCACGGGGACGTCCCCGATTCAGACCCGTGACGCGCTCACCTCCCGCATCGTGGCGCTCTCCAAGGCGCACGACGTGCTCACCAACGAACAGTGGTCGGGCGCGGACCTGCTGGAGATCGCCGCCCAGGCGACGCTGCCGTTCCGCATGGGGCTGGGCGAGGAGCGCATCCGCATCTCGGGACCCCGAGTGTGGGTGCCGCCGAAGACCGCAATCGCCATCGCGTTGGCCGTCCACGAGCTCGCCACGAACGCCATGAAGTACGGGGCCCTCTCCGTTCCGGAAGGCCACGTCGAGTTCACCTGGACGGCGGCGCGCGGGCGCGGGCGGGAGTTGACGGCCACCTGGCGCGAGGTCGACGGCCCGCGGGTCACCGCGCCGGCGCGCACCGGCTTCGGCACGCGCCTGATCGAGCGCGGCCTGGCGTCGGACCTGAACGGCGAGGTGGTGATCTCCTACCCGGCCGACGGCGTGGTCTGCACGATCCGAGCTCACCTCGACCCGCACGCCGAACCGGCCGCCATCCCAACTCCGCCGCTCGCGCCCTGCCCCGCTCCCGATCCCGGCCCCCACGAGGCGGACGCCCGCCCGGCTTGAGCCCGGGCGATTCCGCTGACCTGATGGCGGGATGATCCACGTTCCGACCGCGGCTTGGGCGCACGCGCTGTTCGACATCGCCGCCTGGGGCGCGGGGTTCGGCCTGTCGCTCGTCCTCCACCGATGGCGCCTCGGCGCCCTCGCGTCCGAGGTCGCGGGCAAGGTCGGCGGCGGCTACTTCGCGGCGCTCGCCGCCGGCGCGGTCCCGGGCGCGTGGCTCGCGGGAGCGCTGAACAGCCTGCGCGGCGCCGAACCCGCCCTGTCGCACAGCGTCGTGGGCGCCCTGGCCGGGGCGATCGTCGGCGTGGAGGTCTACAAGGCCGTCCGAGGGGTGCGCGGTTCGACCGGGGGTGTCTTCGTGGGCCCCTTCGCGCTGGGGGTGGTCATCGGCCGCTTCGGGTGCCTGTTCGCCGGCACGATCGATGGGACCTTCGGCGCGCCGACCGGCCTGCCTTGGGGGGTGGACCTCGGCGATGGGATCGGCCGCCATCCCGTGCAGGTCTACGAGAGCCTCGCCATGACCGCCTTCCTGGCGCTCTATCTCGAGGGGCTGGCCCGCCGCCGGGCCTGGGCCATGCGGCGTGGGTTCTACGCGCTCTGCATGGCCTACGGCGTCACGCGCTTCGCCTGGGAGTTCCTGAAGCCCTATCCGCCGGTGCTCGGTCCGTTTAACGTCTTCCACATCCTGAGCGGGGGGCTCGCCGTCTATGGATGGTTCTTCTGGCGCCGCAGCCTCGCCGACGAGCGTGCGCAGGGCGGCGCCGTACGTCTTCCTGGCCCAGACCACCAGCCTTTGTGAGACGTGCCTCGCGCTAATCCCTGCAAAGATCGTCGCCGAGGGCGACGCCGTCTTCTTCCAGAAGCGCTGCCGCGAGCATGGCGTGCAGAAGACCCTCATCGCCGACGACCTCGGCTATTGGAAGGCCCAGCGCGACTGGCTGAAGCCGGGCGACCGACCGCTCGCGGTCGCCACCCGCACCGAGCACGGCTGCCCCTACGACTGTGGCCTCTGCCCCGACCACGAGCAGCACTCGTGCCTGGCGATCGTGGAGATCAACGAGGCCTGCAATCTCACCTGCCCCGTCTGCTTCGCGGACTCCTCGGTCAGGCGCGGCGGCCACAGGCCGCTGGCCGAGGTGGAGGCCATGCTGGACGTGATTGTGGCGGCCGAGGGCGAGCCTGACCTCGTGCAGCTCTCGGGCGGGGAGCCCACCATTCACCCCGATTTCTGGGCCATCCTTGACGCGGCGAAGGCGCGCCCGATCCGCCACCTGATGGTCAACACCAACGGCCTGGCCATCGCCCGCGAGCCGGGCTTCGCCGAGCGTCTGGCCGGCTACATGCCCGGGTTCGAGGTCTACCTGCAGTTCGACAGCCTGAGGCGCGACGCGCTGATGGCCCTGCGCGGCGCTGACCTGACCAGGGTGCGGGTCGAGGCGCTGGAGGCGCTGGAGCGCCACAACATCTCCACCACGCTGGTCGTCACGCTGAAGAAGGGCGTCAACGACGACGAAATCGCCGACATCGTTCGCTTCGCCCTGGGCTGGCGCTGCGTGCGCGGCGTGACGTTCCAGCCGATCCAGGACGCCGGCCGCAACGACGGCTTCGACGCGCGACGCCATCGGATGGTGCTGACCGAGGTGCGACGCCGGATCGCCGAGGCGGGCGTCTTCGCGCTCGACGACCTGATCCCCCTGCCATGCAATCCCGACCAGATCTGCATCGGCTACGGCCTGCGCAACGGGCGCGAGGTGCGCCCCGTGACGGCCATGCTGCCGCGTGAGCTGTTCGTAGCCGCCGCGCCCAACACGGTGACGTTCGAGAGCTATCCCGAGCTGCGCGAGAAGGTTTTCGAGCTCCTGTCGCTGTCGACGGCGCAGGGGAACACCTCGGAGAAGCTCGCCTCGCTGCTGTGCTGCCTGCCGGAGGCGGCGGTGCCGCAGGAGGTCGCCTACGAGAACACCTTCCGCGTCGTGGTCAGTCAATTCCTCGACCGCTTCAATTTCGATCTGGGCACGGTGAAGCGCAGTTGCGTCCACTTCGTGCAGCCCGACGGCCGCATCATCCCCTTCGACACCTACAACACCTTCTACCGGCCGGGCGCGGCAGGCGCAGCGGCGCTGGCTCGGGGACGGCGCGATGAAGGGTAGATGGGATCGCGAAGACGCCCGCTGGAGCGGATACTTCGGCGAGGATCCCCACGTCCGCTCATTCTCGTTCTTCGGCCTCGCGCCCATCGCCTTGGGGATTTGGGTGTTTGCCGACGGGCTCAGATGCGTTCGTGAAAGCCGAGATCCATGACTCAGCGCAGCAACCCCGTCCGTGGCTTCTTCGGCATGATGCTGATTGCGGTCGGCGGCCTGATGGCCGGGCTCTGCGGGCTCTGCACCGGTGTCTTCGTCTTCGGCGGTCTCTTCGGCGGCCGGGGCGACGTGTTCGGCGGCGGCGATGTGGCGATCCTGGCGCTGGCCATCGGGGGCATCCCTACCGTGATCGGGGTCGGCCTGCTCTACATCGGCCGCTCCATGCTGCGCGATTCCGCCTCCCCGAAACCGGTCGTCGGCCTCGACGAGCCGCCCGGCGGCTCCGCGACCTGACGCCGGACTTCCACACGCGCCGCCGCTGCCGGTTCCGGTTTCGCGACTCCTCCGACACAGAGAGCAGATGGCGTCTTGGACGAGGCCCTGGCAGCCTCTGGGCTAGCTGACCCTGGCTGTGCTATGGCCGCGTCAATGGTCCGCGCCGGCGCAAATCCGTCCCGCTGCAACGAAGCCACCCTCGTGGGGCTCCGGGACGGCCGCGTGCGCGCGATCTAGCCTTCCCCTCCAGAGCCCTGCCGGATCGGCCGGGGCTCGTGCGGACCACAGGAAGGCGCTCCCCGGCTTCCGGCATCTTTCGACCAGGATCGAAAATGACCGAGATGCGAACCCCTCTGCCCCCCACGCCGACGCTGGAGACCCGGCGGCTCGTCCTGCGCCCCCTGCGCGAGGACGACGTTCCCGCGATCCAGCGGATCTTCCCGCAGTGGGACGTCGTCCGCCACCTGAACGCCCAGGTGCCGTGGCCCTACCCCGACGACGGCGCCGCCACGAACATGGCCGACTGCCTCGCCCAGCGGGCGCGGGGCGAGAAGATGTTCTGGGCCATCACCCTCCGGGGCTCGGACGAGCTGCGCGGGCGCATCGACCTGTGGCCCGGCGACGAGACGACGCGGGACAATCGCGGCTTCTGGCTCGATCCGCGGCTCCACGGGCGGGGACTGATGTTCGAGGCCGCCGAGGCGGTGACCCGCTACGCCTTCGAGGTCCTGGACTGGCCAGAGCTGTGGCTGACCAACGCCCAGGCGAACCACGGCTCGCGCCGCATCAAGGAGAAGCAGGGCGCGCAGCTCATCGACGTGACGCCGAACGTCTATGTGAGCGGGCCGGGCTTGCGCGAGACGTGGCGGCTGACCCGCGAGGCCTGGCGGGCGAGGCCGGGCCACAGCGCGTGATTGCCCAGCATTTCGGCACGACCTGCCCGAAAAATCGGCGATCCGCGATTGAAGTCCGGCGTCAACCCGGCGCCTGTCCGGCGGGCGGTCGACCGGGCGTCTGCCCACGCCCTATGCAGGGCTTGCCCGGCGCATAGGCAGATTGGCGGATCAACCGCCGGCGGCGCGGGCGAAGGGGACGATCCGATGCGCCGTGCGATGGGGCTGGCCGGACTTTCGACGCTCGTTTTCGCGGCAGGCGCGGGCATCGCCCACGCCCAGGCGGCGGCGCCCGCCGCGCCGCCGGCCGCCGATCCCGCCAACACCGCCTGGATCCTGGCGGCGACCGCGCTGGTGCTGTTCATGACGCTGCCCGGTCTGGCCCTGTTCTACGCGGGCCTGGTGCGGTCGAAGAACGCGCTCAGCGTGATGATGCACTGCGTGGCCATCGCCTGCCTCGGCTCGGTGCTGTGGCTCCTGGGCGGCTACAGCCTGGCCTTCTCGGGTGCGAACCCGATCGTCGGCGACCTGGCCAAGTTCGGCCTGCCCGGCGGCCGCGAAGCGGTGTCGGGCACGCTGCCCGAGACCGTCTTCTTCGCCTTCCAGATGACCTTCGCGATCATCACGCCGGCCCTCATCGTCGGCGCCTACGTTGAGCGGATCAAGTTCGGCGCGGTCCTGCTTTTCTCGGGCCTGTGGCTGCTGCTGGTCTACGCGCCCGTCTGCCATTGGGTGTGGGGCGGCGGCTGGCTCGCCGGCCTCAAGGTCATGGACTACGCCGGCGGGCTGGTGGTGCACGCCACGGCCGGCATCTCGTCGCTGGTCGCCGTGGCCATGCTGGGCCCGCGCGACGGCTTCCCGAAGGAGCTGCACCCGCCGCACAACCCCGGCATGACCATGATGGGCGCGGGCATGCTCTGGGTCGGCTGGTATGGCTTCAACGCCGGCTCGGCGCTGGCGGCGGACGCCGCGGCCGGCTCGGCCCTGGTGGCCACCCATCTCTCCGCCTCGACCGCCGGCCTCGTCTGGGCGGTGATCGAGAAGATCCGCTTCGGCCGCGCCAGCATGGTGGGCGTGGTCACGGGCGTGGTAGCGGGCCTGGCCACCGTCACGCCGGCCTCGGGCTTCGTGGGACCGGTCGGCGGGGTCGTCCTGGGCGCGCTCGCCAGCGTCGTCTGCCTGCACGCCGTCGAACTCGTGAAGCATCGCCTCAAGCTGGACGACAGCCTCGACGTCTTCGCCGTCCACGGCGTGGGCGGCATCCTGGGGACGCTGCTGGTGGCCGTGCTCGCCTCGCCGATGTTCGGCGGCGCCGGCTATGCGGAGGGCATGGACATGGGCGCCCAGGCGGGCGTGCAGGTCCTGGGCGTGGCCGCGGTCTGCGCCTGGTCGGCGGTCGCCTCGGCGGCGATCCTGTTCCTCTGCCGCGCGACGGTGGGCCTGCGCGCCTCGCCCGAAGCCATCGAGGACGGCCTCGACATGTCCACCCACGGCGAGCGGGCGTACCAGAACTAGCGCTGCGTCCGCCCCGCCGCCGCACTTCACGGCAGAGATCGCGCGGACGTTCGCGTGGCCCGTCTTCCAGAGCCGATCAGCGCCTGAACACGGCCGCCGGCCCTCAGGCGGCCGCCTGCCGGGCCGAGGCGCCCAGGATGCGGGCGCGAGCGATCTCGTTGGCGACCTCGTGGCTCGGCCGGCGCTCCACCCGGGCCTGCTCCAGCACCTCCTCCAGGGTGAGCGCCAGGCGGTCGAGCTTCTGGTCGACCCAGGCCGGATCGAAGGCCTCGCCACGGTCCAGCGCGCGGATCTCGCCCGCCACGTTGATGATGCCGCCGCCGTTGATGACGTAGTCCGGCGCGTAGAGGATCCCGCGGCGGAAGAGCTCCAGGCCGGCCTCGGCGTCCGCCAGCTGGTTGTTGGCCCCGCCGGCGATGATGCGGGCGCGGATGCGCGGCAGGGTGTCCAGGCTGACGGCGCCGCCCAGCGCGCAGGGGGCGAAGACGTCCACGTCGGCGTCGAAGATCGCGGACGGCGGCACGATCTCGGCCCCGGTCTCGGCGGCCACGCGGCGCAGCGCCTCGCCGTTGACGTCCGTCAGCACGAGCCGGGCGCCGGCGGCGTGCAGCTTCCTGGCCAGGTAGCCGCCGACGTTGCCGACGCCCTGGATCGCCACCCGCACGCCGTCCAGCTCGCGGTTCAGCGCGCGGCGGACGCAGAGGCGCACGCCACGGAACACGCCTTCGGCGGTCACCGGGCTGGGGTCGCCGGAGGCGGCGGGGTGCCCCTCGAGGCCGGCGACGTAGCGGGTACGCCGGCGGGCGTGCTGCAGGTCGGCGACCGAGACGCCGACGTCCTCGGCGGTCCAGTACTTGCCGCCGACGTCCTCGACCGCCCGGCCGAAGGCCTCGAACATGGCCGGAGTTTTCTGGGTCCGGGAATCCCCGATGATCACGCTCTTGCCGCCGCCCAGGTCCAGGTCGGCCATGGCGTTCTTGTACGACATGGCGCGGCTGAGCTTCAGCGCGTCGTCCAGGGCCTCCGCGGCGCTGGCGTAGGGCCACATCCGGCAGCCGCCGGCGGCCGGCCCGCGGGCGGTGGAGTGCACGGCGATGATCGCCTTTAGGCCGGATTTTTCATCCGAAAAGGCGTGGACGCCTTCATGACCCTCGAACGCGGGAGAATCGAACAAGGTCATGCTGCGAACTCTGCACCTGGGGGGAGGATTTTCGCGGGATGTACGCTCCCGCGGGCCATCTCACAACCCCGCGGCGCGCCGGGAGGTGTCCAGGGTGTCGCGGGCGCCCGGGATCGGCGGCGCGTTGGACGGCAGCGGGGCCTGGGCGTCGCGGATGAAAGCCAGGATGTCGGCGATGACCACCGCCCGCTGGCGATCGCGGGTCAGAAGGTGATGCCCGGCGGCGTAGTAGGCCGAGCGGTCGGAGGCCTTGAGCCCCTTCGCCGCCTTGAACGCCGCGTTCTTCGGGATGATGTCGTCCTTGGCGCCGTACAGGTAGAGCGTCGGCGCCTGGTCGTCGCCGATGGCGTCGGCGGCGCGGTCCATCAGCTTCACGAGGCCGTAGAGGGTGTCCGACCGCGCGCCCCAGATCATCAGCCGGTCGCGGCCCATGGCGATCAGTTCCTCGCGGTTGTCGGTGGGGTAGATGCGCGAGGTGAGCCAGCGCGGCGGGGTGTAGACCTTGGCGCCCGTGAAGTTGGCCGCCAGCCAGAGCAGCGTCTTGTTGGGCAGGGGCTGGGAGTCGAACCCCCAGACTCCCGGCGCCGAGAGGATCAGCCGGTCGGCGGCGGGCGGGTTGTCGGAGGCGAAGGCGAGCGCGGCGACCGATCCGCCCATGCTCTCGCCCACCACCGCGATCTTCGCGCCGGGATGCCGGGCGCGGGCCAGGGCGACGACGGTGCGAAGGTCCTCGACCATGAGGTCCTGCCCCGCCCAGACCCCGCGCATCGGCGAACGGCCGAAGCCCCGCTGGTCGTAGGCGATGGTGGTGACGCCCTCGGCCGCCAGGGCCCCGCCCAGGAAATGGAAGGCGTTGGCGTAGTCGTTCATGCCGTGGACCGCGACCACCACCGCCCAGGGCTCCCCCGTCGTCGCCGGCCAGGTCGTCAGGCCCAGCTTCGCCCCGTCGAACGAGACGACGGCGTCGGCGCGCAGTTCGGGCCCCGCGAAGCCGGCCGGCGGCTGCAGCGCCGTCTGCCGGAGCATGGGCGCGCACGCCGAAAGCGCGAACAGCAGGAGGACGAGGGCGAGGCGCGTCATCGTGGCGGTCGACTATAGGCGCCTCGCCGGAGCGGAAAAGGCGGGTGGGCTAGGCCCGCTCCACGCCGAACATGCGGAACTCCTGCTCGCACCAGCCCGCGAACGACGGACGGCCCAGGACGGCGGCCGCGTGCGCCGCGACCTTGGGATAGCGCGCGGCGTCCGGCCTCACGCCGATGAGCGCCAGATTCTGGAACGGGCTCGCCACCGCGAGGTCGGCCAGCGTCAGGCGATCCTCTATGAGGAAGCCCGAGGCCGGGATCTGGCCCTCCAGATAGTCGAGGATCGGCGGCAGCTCGGTCGCCTCGGCGGCGTCCGCGGCGGCGAGGTCGCCCTCGCGCCCCATCACCCGCGGCGCGACGAAGCGGTTGAAGAACATCTTGCCGATGGTCGCCACCATCATCGTGTCGGCGAACTCCTCGAACCAGATGGTCCGCGCCCGGGCCTTCGGCTCGGTCGGGATGAGGTTGGGCTCGGGCTGGACAGCGTCGAGGTAAGTGATGATCGCCGTGGAGTCGGCCAGCATGAAGTCGCCGTCCTGGAAGGCCGGCATCTTGCCGAACGGGCTGGCGAGCCTGAACTCGGGCGGACCGCCGCCCATGCCGGCTGCGACCAGCTCCAGCGCCATCCCCTTCTCGGCCGCGAACGCCAGGGTCTTGCGCACGTAGGGGCTCGCGGAATTGCCGTAGAGTTTCATGAGTTTGCTCCGTCATCCGGCAGCGGCAGGCGCATGCGCCAGACGCCCTTGAAGGTCTCGGGATCGGCCGGCTTGTTGTGCCGCAGGATCACGATCCGGCCGGCGCGCGCCAGGCCCACGGCCACGGCGCGCACCTTGCCGAGCTCGCGCCGCCAGCCGGCGGAATCGACCGCCCGGGCCACGTCCTCGGGCGAGACCGACTTGCCGGGCGGCAGCTTGTCCAGGAGCTCGAGGATGGCCGCTTCGACGGCGGCGCTCATCAGCCGCCCCGCTTCAGCGTCTCGCGGGCGATGATCACCTGCTGGATCTGGCTGGTGCCCTCGTAGATCCGGAAGATCCGGACGTCCCGGTAGAAGCGTTCGATGCCGTAGTCCGCGATGTAGCCGGCGCCGCCGAAGATCTGCACCGCCTTGTCCGCCACCCGGCCCACCATCTCGGAGGCGAAGTACTTGGCCGCCGCGGCCTCCATGGTGACGTTCTGGCCCGCGTCGCGCTTGCGGGCGGTCTCCATCGTCAGCGCCTTTGCCGCCAGCGCCTCTGTCTTGCAGTCCGCGATCATGCCCTGGATCAGCTGGAAGCTGCTGATGGCCTGGCCGAACTGCTTGCGATCGGAGGCATAGGCCACGCAGTCGGCGATCAGCCGCTCGGCCACGCCCACGCACAGCGCCGAGATGTGCAGGCGGCCCTTGTCGAGCACCTGCATGGCCACCTTGAAGCCCTCGCCCTCGGCGCCGATGCGGTTCTCGGCCGGCACGCGGACGTTGTCGAAGAAGACCTCCGACACGGGCGCGCCCTGCTGGCCCATCTTCTTCTCGGCCTTGCCGACGGTGACGCCGGGCGCATCGCGCTCGACGAGGAAGGCCGAGACCCCGCCGCCCCCCGGCTTGTTCGGGTCGGTGCGGGCCATGACCGTGAAAAGGTGCGCCCGGGCGGCGTTGGTGATGTACCGCTTTGCCCCGTTGATCACGTAGTGGTCGCCGTCGCGCACGGCGCGGGTCTGCACGGCGCCGGAATCGGACCCGGCCTCGGGCTCGGTCAGCGCGAACGAGGTGATGATCTCGCCCGAGGCGATGCCCGGCAGGTACTTCTCCTTCTGGGCTTCGGTCCCGAACATCACCAGCGCCTGGCTGCCGATGCCCACGTTGGTGCCGAAGGTCGAGCGGAAGGCCGGGCTGGTCCGCCCCAGCTCGACGACGACCAGGCACTCGTCCTCCATGGAGAGGTCCAGGCCGCCGTACTGTTCAGGGATCGACAGGCCGAAGAGACCCAGGCCCTTCATCTCGTCGACCACGTCCTGCGGCATGGCGTCGTCCTCCGCCACCTGGGCCTCCAGGGGGCGGAGCCGCTCGGTGACGAAGCGGCGGACGGTGTCGATCAGCTGGTCGCGGGTCTCGGCGTCGAGCGCCATGCGGGCAGTCCTTCCGAAGTGTGGCGTCTAGTGGCAGGTGAAGGTGGGCGGCTTGGGCTTCAGCAGGTCCTTGCCGGTGCTGTCGTAGCGTTGCCGCCAGGTCTCGACCCCGATGTTGGGACGCGTTTCGCAGGACTGGACCGGCTGGCGGTGCTTGCGCTTGGCCCACGCCGGCACGCCGTTCGCGTCGACGGCCTGGGACGCGGGCAGCGGCGCGGGCTTCGCCGGGCCGCCCTGCGCGGACGGCGGCGGCGCGACCGGCGCCGTCCCGTCGGCCGGCGGCTGGGCGGCGGCCAGGATCATCGCGGCGATGAGGCTCAGCATGTTGTGCGGCCTTGCATGACGGCCCCCCGATGGGCTGTAAGCGGAGCGTCAAACTAGTGTTCGAACCTGCGCCGGGCAAACGGTTCGCGTGGGGCGCGCGCGGGAGGGGTTATGGACGGCGAAGCCGCGGACAACAGCTACGTCTCGAAGCTCACGATGGTGACCGAGGGCGAATGGAAGGGCTGGCGCTGCTATCCCGGAGGCGACCCGTTCGAGGACCTCGCCGGGCCGTTCTACTTCCGCTTCGACGACGACGGCCGCCCGGTGTGCGCCTTCCGGGCCGAGCACAAGCACATGAACGGCGGCATGTTCATGCACGGCGGCTGCGTGATGACCTTCGCCGACTTCTCCCTGTTCGTGCTGGCCCGCGACGCCATCGAGGGCAGCCAGACCGTCACCGCGACCTTCAACTGCGAACTGGTGGGCACCGCCCGCATCGGCGACCTGGTCGAATGCCGCGGCGAGGTGGTGAAGGCCGGCAAGAGCATGGTCTTCGTCCGGGGCCTGATCACCAATGGCGACGAGCCCGTGGCCAGCTTCTCCTCCGTCCTGAAGAAGACCCGCCCGAGAGGGAACTGAGGATGGCCGCGCCAGCGACGAAGCTGTCGGTCCTCGACCTGTCGCCGGTGACGGGAGACGCGACCCAGGCTCAGGCGGTGCGCGAGACGCTGGACGTGGCCCGCGCGGCGGAACGGCTGGGCTACCACCGCTTCTGGGTCGCCGAGCACCACAACATCGCGGGCCTGGGCTCGCCCAACCCCGAGATCCTGATCGCGGCGCTGACGCAGGTCACCTCGACCATCCGGCTCGGGTCGGGCGGGGTCATGCTGGTCAACTACTCGCCGCTGAAGGTGGCCGAGACCTTCATGGAGCTGGAGGCGCTGGCGCCTGGCCGGATCGACCTGGGCCTGGGCCGCGCGCTCGGGGCGGACGCCCGCACCGGCGGGGCTCTGCGCTCCGTGGGGTCCGACGCCTTCCCGCAGTACTTCCAGCTGCTCTCGGCCTGGCTGCTGGACGCCGGCGGCAAGGTCCCGATCCCGCAGGGCCACCCGATCCACGACATCAAGGCCAATCCCTCGGGCCCGTCGCACCCGGACGTCTTCCTCCTCTGCACGTCGGAAGAGAGCGCGGCCTTCGCGGGGGTGATGGGCGTGGGCCTGGTCTTCGCCGAGTTCATCGCCCGGCGCGAGGCGACTTCGTCGATCGCCGCCTACCGCGAGGCCTTCCGCCCCTCGGCGTTCCGCAGCGAGCCTTGGGCGGGCACGGCGGTGGTCGCCTACGCCGCGGAGACGCAGGAGGCCGGCTGGCGGGGCGATGCGCTGCGGCGGGCGTCGACCGTCTCGATGCTGTCGGGCCGCCGGCGCCGCTTCGGCGACGTCGACGAAGCCGAGGCCTTCCTCCGCGAATGGAAGGACACCCCGCTTCTCGCCGACGTGGAAAGCCGCAGCATCGCGGGCGACGCTGCGGGCGTGCACGCCCAGCTGCGGGCGAAGGCCGGACGGGCGGGCGCCGACGAGGTGTTCGTGATGGCCACGGGGCCGTCGCTGGCCGACCGGATCACCTCGCTGGAGCTGATCGCGGCGCAGCACGCCGCCCAGGCCGCCGCCTAGTCTGCGACCTTCCAGACGCCGCCTTCGCGGGTCGCGGTGGCGTATTCGCGCGGTCCCAGGAAGACCACCGCCGTCTGCTCCCGGACCACCACGCGCTTCACGGCCTTGAGGCGCGCGATCAGCTTCGGGATCTCGCGCTTCGCGAGCGCCAGGGTCTCCGGCGAGAACCCGTCCAGGCCAGCCGCGGACTCCGCGGTCGAAAGCGATCGCGCGGCCGCCATGTCCCCGCGAGCCAGCGCCTGGGCCCGCGCCAGCACGGCCTGGGCCGGCTCCGACGCCGCGGCCGCCGGCCCCTTCAGGTCCGCCACGAGGCGGTCGCGGAACACCGGCGCGCTGAACGTCGCGGCCAGGGTCTCGCTCGCCTCCTTCCGAAGCGCGCCCACGATCCGTGTCGGCGAGACCTCGAGCCGATCCCAAAGGCCCTCGGTGTTGGTGATGGAGATGTTCGCCAGCGAGGCGCCCGGCTCGGGCCGTGCGAGCACGGTGACCACCATCCCCGTGCGGTCGGCTGGATCGAACGACAGCAGGACGCCCCTCACCTGCCCCTGGGCGGCCATCCACCAGATCGGCGGGAAGGCCTGGCCGAACAGCGCGCGGGCGGGCACATCGCGGTCGGTGAGCGCCAGCCGGATCTCGCGGTCGGAGTCCAGCAGCCCTTCGGTGTTGTCCCGCTCGACCGCCACGGCGTGGGTGAAGCCGACCTCGCCCTCGTCGTCCCGATACCCGCCGGCGACGACGCCCGGGTCGATGGCGAAGGCGGGGCGCGCGGCCAGCGCCACGCCCAGGCCGAGCACCGTCCGCCGCCGCATCAGGCCGGCGCCTTGCGCGGCATCCCCGCCGCGGCCGCGGGCCGCGCCCGCATCGCCTCGGCCCAGCGCGCGACGTGGACGAGGTCATCGGGCAGCTGGAACCTGATCATCCGGCCGAAGTCGAGCCCGATGAACGCCACGATGTCGGCGATCGTGACCCGGTCGGCGGCGATCCAGTCGCGGCCGGCCAGCCGCCCGTCCAGGAACCGGAACGCCTTCGTCGCGCCGGCGAGGCTGTGCTCGCCCACGGCCGGAACCTGGGCCTCCAGCGCTCCCATGGCCGGGTGGGTGTGCCGCACCCCGATCATCATCGGCGTGGCGACCATCATCTCGACGCGCCGCAGCCACATCTCGATCACCGCCTCCTCCTCGGGCGTGCGGCCGAACAGGTTGGGCTCGGGATATCTCGCCTCCAGATACCGGCATATGGCGATGCTCTCGGTCACGCAGGTCCCGTCGTCGAGCTCCAGCATGGGCACGTTCGGCAGGCCGGCCTTGGCCAGGTATTCCGGGGTCTTGTGCTGGCCCTGGAACAGGTCGACCGGGACGATCTCGACGTCGGCGACGCCCTTCTCGGCCATGACCCATCGGACGCGGCGCGGGTTGGGCGCGAGCGGCGTATCGTAGAGCTTCATCTTCAGCCTCCTGCGGCGGGCTTTGCCGGGGCCGCCGTCGCCGCCTCGTTGCGCAGCGCCGACCACAGCAGGGTCGCCGCAGCGTACAGCACCACCACGATCACCAGCCAGCGCAGCGGCTCGACCGGCAGCGACTTGACCAGCAGCGCCGCCACCAGCACCGCCGGGATGCCGCCCAGCGACAGGCCGAGCGGGATCCGCAGGTCGACCTGCGCCGTCCTGATGTAGCGCACGCAGGCGCCCGCCGCGGCCAGGGCGCCGCCGCCGGCCATGATGGGGAAGCACAGCCGCGGATCCATGCCCATGAGGCTGAGCATGACGAGCATGGGCGCGTAGTGCCCCACGCCGAAGCTGACGAGCACGCCGAAGACGAAGCTGGCCGCGATGGCGATCGCCGTCAGCCCCGGGGGCAGGGACCGGGCGGCGCCGCCGACAGGCATCATCTCGAGGTTGGCCAGGGCGTAGAAGACGGCGGCGAGGATCAGCGCGCCCGCCACCACTGCCTGCACGACCCGCACCGGCGCGCGGGTGGCGAGGCCGACGCCCACATAGGTTCCCACGGTCAGCGTGACGGCGCAGCCGACCAGAAGCACCGGATCGATCCCGACCCCCAGCAGCACCAGGAAGATCAGCGCCTGGACGAAGGTCGGCGGCGTGTGGCCGATCAGCATCGTCGCGGGGATCAGACGGTCCGGGACATGCCGGCGGAACCTCAGCCACGCGGCGGTCGGGGCGAACGAGCCGATGCCCAGGGCGTCGAAGAAGTTGGTGACGGCGCCGACGACGATCGCCTCGGGCGGGGGCCTCACGGGATTGGCGCGCAGCGCCTGGACCATGGCCCAGACGAAGGCCGCGATCCCGACGGCGATCGCGGCGATCAGCAGTGCGAGCATGCACCCTTCCCCCCGCCGGCACGCTGCCCCGCCGCCGCCGGCGAGGCAAGGCTCAGCCGAACAGGTCGTGCGGCAGCAGTCCCACGATCGAAGCCGTCAGGCAGGTGGCCAGGAAGCCGGCCATCATGGCCTTCCACACCATGCCGACGATCTCGTTGCGCCGTTCGGGAACGAGGACCGAGAAGCCGGCCAGGTTGATGCCCACCGAGGCGATGTTGGCGAAGCCGCACAGCGCGTAGGTCATCAGCACGCGGGTGCGGGGCTCCATGGCCTCCAGCGGCATGTTCCCCATGCTGATGAAGGCGGTGAACTCGGTGAGCACCAGCTTGACGCCCAGCAGCGAGCCCGCGGTGGGCGCGTCGGCCCAGGAAACCCCGATGGCCCAGGCGAGCGGCGCGAAGATCACGCCCAGGCCGGCTTCCACCGAGAGTTGGTAGCCGACCGCGTCGCCGACGGCGCCCAGGATCTTGTTCACGATGGCCACCAGCGCCACGAAGACGATCAGCGTGGCGGCGACGTTCATCACGATCTGGAGGCCGTCCGTCGTGCCCTTGATCAGGGCGTCGATCGAGCTGTCGTACTTCTTGGCCGCCAGCGGGTCATAGGTCTGGGCCTCCTCGATGGCGGCGTCGCGCGGCACGATGATGCGGGCGAGCAGCACGCCGGCCGGCGCCGAGACGATCGAGGCCGTGAGCACGTGCGCCGCGGCGTTCGGCAGCACGCCGCTGAGGATGGTCGCATAGGCCACCATGGTGGAGCCGGAGACGCAGGCCATGCCGACGGCGATCAGCATGAACAGCTCCGAGCGCGAGAGGCTGGGCAGGTAGCTGCGGATGAAGATCGGGCCTTCGACCTGCCCCATGAAGACGGTGGCGGCGGTCGCCAGGGCGGGCGGGCCGCGCAGGCCCATCGTCCGCTCGAACACGACCCCGAAGGCCTGGGTGATCCAGACCAGGATCTTCCAGTGCCACAGCAGCGCGGCCAGCGCGCAGACCACCAGGATCACCGGCAGCACCCGGAAGGCGAAGACGAACAGCGAGCCCGGGTCGGTCAGCGCATAGGGCTGGTTGGGCGTGCCGGCCAGGAAGCCGAAGACGAAGGCTACGCCGGCCTGGGTGGACGTCGCCAGGCCGTCCACGACGACGCCGACGCCCTGCAGCGCGGCGCGGACGGCCGGCAGCCCGAACAGCGCCAGGACGAGCAGGCCCTGCACCGCCATGGCGCCCAGCGCCAGCTTCCAGGGGAACCGCGCCCTGTTCTCTGACACGGCCCAGCAGATGAGCAGCACGAGCGCGATGCCGACGAGGCTCTGGGCGTTCTGCGGACCGAACATTCATCCCCCGACGCACGCCGCGACTCCGCGGCCGTCCGCGTCAATCGACGCCGAAAGCGCGGCGCGCGCAAGGGCAGCGTGACCGCAGCGCTCTGCGCCGGCGGCGGGCGCCGGAATCTGTCCCGGCCGTGGGCGGATCTGCCTGCGCAACCCTCTCCTGATCGCGCCGGGTCGGCGGCCGCTAGGCGGTGGTCGAGGCGATGGAGCCCTGGCGGTAGGGCGCGGCCGTCGAGGGCGCAGCGGGCATGGCGTCCAGGGCCGCCCTCGCGGCCTCCGAGAGGCGGACCTCGTCCTGCGGCGCAGCGCGGCCGAAGACCTGGAACACCGCCTGGGTCCATTCGGGCGAGTTGTTGTCGCTGCGCATGGATAGGCGCAGCGCAGCGGCGAACTTCGGGTCGGCCGCGGCCCTGGCCTGGGCGGCCTTCTGGTCCAGGGCGCCGTTCGCGCCGACGACGCCCGCGTCCTTCATGAAGGCCACCACCCGGGCCTGGGCGTCCATGTTCGCACGCCAGGCCGAGGGGTCCGCGTAGGGCTTGGTCCCGTTGCGGTCCGCGACGTTGATGGTTGTCCTGAACAGGAGGTCCCGGTCCGACGCCGACAGGTCGTCGAAGCGGGCGGCCACCGCCTCCAGCGCGGCGCCCGGGCCTCCGGCCTGCCGCGCGGCGTTCATCGCCTGGACGAAGTCACGACCCAGGTCCTGGGCGCGCCGGCCGATGTCGCTGTCGTACGTGGCCCGGTCCAGGACCTTGCGGCGGTCGGGATCGATGCCCGCCAGGTCGCCGCGCGCCGACATCGCCTGCAGCGCCTGATAGGCCTCGACGCGCTGGGCCTCCGCGGTCCTGCCGCTGGTGTCGTTCACCGCCGCCGACAGCCGGTCGAACTCCGCCATCCGCGTCGCGTAGTCCGCAGACGTGACGCCGCCCGTCGCCCGCACCGGGGTGACGGGGATCGGATAGGCGGCGCTGGCGACAGACGTGACGTACATTCGGGCCGTGGCGGACCTCGCAGTTGGACGGCATCCTTGCCCGCGAAGGCCTAAGGAAATCCTGCGAAGCGCCGGCGACGTCCGGCGGATTACGAAGGTTTAATCGGCCGGGCCGCATCCGCTGAATTCGCCAGCAGCCTCTTAGGGTTGAGCGCGGTTCGCGCGGCGACCCCGGCCCTGCCTTACGGCGATGTAACTGGCCTACGTAGACCGCCGCGCCGACACCCACGCTCGATGTGAGGGCGGTTCGTCACGATGTCTCTGGCGCTTGCAACTCTGCTGTACGAATGGCGCCGGTACACGGCCGCCATGGTGGCGCTCGCGGTGGCGGGGCTGCTGATCCTGGCGCAGGTGGGCATGTTTACCGGCATCGTGCGGGGCGTCACCGCCACGCTCGACCGCAGCCGCGCCGACATCATCATCATGCCGCCGAAGATGGAGAGCCTGATCAACTCGGGCGGCGGCTCCCTGCCCCAACGGCTCCAGCCGCAGCTCTACATGCATCCCGAGGTGGTCGAGGTGGCCGCCTGGGACATCGAGGGCGGGCGCTGGGTCAACCGGCCCAAGGACGGCAAGAAGGCCGTCACCACCTTCGTCGACGTCAACATGGTCGACACCCGCCCCGGGGCCGTGACCCTGCCGGTGGACTTCAGCGAGGAGACGCGCCGCGCGCTGATGGAGCCCTACGCGGTCGCCATCGACGAGAGCCAGCTCGGCCGCCTGGGCGTGAAGCTGGGCGACGAGGCGTCGCTGAACGGCAAGACCGTCCGGGTCCGGGCGATCCTCACCGGCTATCCGAACATCAACAACGCCTCGATCACCGTCTCGCGCGACACCCTGCGCCTGCTGGGGATGGTCCAGAAGAACGGCAAGACCGGCCCGCTGATGGTGCGCCTGGCCGACGCCGCGCGGGCGGACATCGTCCGCGACCAGCTGAACCGCGACGCCAAGGGCGCCTACCGCGCCTGGACGCGCGCCGAGCTCGCCGAGGCCAACGAGGGCGCCCTGCTGAAGGAGCAGATCATCGGCCTCTTCCTGTCGTTCAGCGTCGTCATCGGTTTCGCCATCGGCTGCGCGATCACCTCGATGACCCTGCGCGGGGCCATCCTCTCGAGCATCAAGGAGTTCGCGAGCCTTCGGGCGCTGGGCGTGCCGATGAGCGCGCTGCGCGGCATCGTGTTCGAGCTCTCGCTCTGGGTCGGGGTCGCAGGCCTCGCCTTCACAGCCCTGCTCACGGTCGGCGTCTACCTGCTGGCGCAGAGCGGCGGCGTGCCCATGGGCTTCCCGCTGGCCTGGGACATCGGCGTCGCCGTGCTCCTCCTCTTCATCGCCGGCGCCTCGGGGCTCTTCTCCCTGGGCGTCCTCAAGAAAAGCCAGCCCGCGGACCTCCTGCGATGAACACCAACAAAGCGGCCATCACGGCGCAGGGCCTCTACAAGCGCTTCAAGACCGGCCGCACCCACATCGAGGTGCTGAAGCGGGTCGACTTCGACGCGCTGCACGGCGACGTCACCATGGTCATGGGCCCCTCGGGGTCGGGCAAGTCCACCCTGGTGGCCGCGCTGTCGGGCCTGCTGAAGCCGGACGACGGCGGGGTCGTCGGCATGGGCCAGGACCTCTGGAGCCTCAAGCCCACGGCCCTCGACCGCTTCCGGCTGGACCACTGCGGCTTCATCTTCCAGGGCTTCAACCTGTTCTCGGCCCTGACTGCGGTGCAGCAGGTCGAGATCATCCTGAAGTACAAGGGCGTGCCGCGCCGGCAGGCGCGCGAGAAGGCCGCCCAGGCGCTGAGCGAGGTGGGGCTGGAGAGCAAGCTGCACCAGCGGCCCTCGGAGCTTTCTGGCGGCGAGAAGCAGCGCGTGGCCATCGCCCGCGCGCTCGCCAAGGACCCGCAGCTGATCTTCGCCGACGAGCCCACCAGCGCCCTCGACGGCGAGAACGGCCAGGTGGTGATCAAGCTCCTGCACCGCGCGGCCAAGCAGCACGGCGCGGCCGTGATCTGCGTCACCCACGACCCCCGCCTCGAGACCTATGCGGATCGCGTCATCCACCTCGAGGACGGACAGATCCTCAGCGATCGGCGCACCGAACATGCGGCCAACGTTTCCGGCGCCGCCCACCGACAACCCGCGCTCGTTGGAGCCTGACCCTCATGCCCGCCCTGTTCCGCAACCGCTTCGTCTGGATCGCCCTGGTGATCGTCGCCCTCGCCGGCGGCGGCGCCCTGTTCATGCAGGGCCAGGCCAAGGCCAAGAAGGCCGAGGCCGCCAAAGCGGCCGCCAGCGTCAAGCCCAGCCCCTACGCCGCCATCGCCAACGGCAAGGCCGACGTCGAGGGCGGGATCATCCAGGTGGCCGCCCGGCGGGCCGGCGTGGTCCGCGACGTGCTCGTCCAGGAGGGCGACGACGTGAAGGCCGGCCAGATCCTCGCCCGACTCGAGGACGACGAGCCGCGCCTCGCCTCCCAGAGGGCGCAGGCCGAGGTGCGTCAGGCGCGCGCCGCCCTGGCGCTGTTGGACGTCCAGCGCTCGGCCGCCCAGCGTGAGCTTCGCCGCCTGGAGGGGCTGGCCCCGTCCAACTTCGTCGCCGCCCAGAAGCTCGACCAGGCCCGCGACGGCGTGCGGGAGGCCGAGGCCAGGATCATGGCGCAGCAGGCCGTCGTGGCCACCGCCGAGGCGCGCCTCAGCGAGGCCCGCTACGACCAGGAGCTCTCGATCATCCGCGCGCCCGCCGACGGCCGCATCGTGCGCCGCTACGCGAACCCGGGCGCCGGGGCCTCGACGCTGAACGTCTCGAACATGTTCGACCTGGAGCCGAACGCCGGCCGCATCGTGCGCGCCGAGATCGCCGAGGGCGCCCTGCCCTTCGTGGAGATCGGCCAGCGCGTCCAGATGTCGCCCGAGGCCGACCCGACCAAGACGTTCCCCGGCAAGGTGCTGCGGCGCGCGGCCGTCTTCGGCGCCCGCAAGCTGCAGTCCGACGACCCCACCGAGCGCACCGACGACCGCGTCGTCGAGGTGGTCGTGGACTCCTCGGGCGCGCCCTTCCTGATCGGCCAGCGCGTGCTGGTGAAGTTCGTCCGCACGCAGCAGGCGGAAGCTGCGACTCCGCCGAAGAGCTGAGCGTCCTGACCTCCCCGGGGTCCGCGTCCCTACGGACTCTCCCTGCAGTCGGCCCCCGGGGAGGCCTTTTCCAGGCCTCTCGCCCGTCCCCTGGCGCCGGCGCCCTGGGGACGCCGTCAGCTTGACGGCGCCCTGCGGCGTGCGCACAACGCGCGCCGAATTCGAACACCTGTTCCAAGGGGATCTGAGATGGCGGACATCCGCTTCGACGGCAAAGTGGCGATCGTGACCGGCGCGGGCGGCGGGCTTGGCCGACAGCACGCACTGGAGCTGGCCCGGCGCGGCGCGAAGGTCGTCGTCAACGACCTGGGCGGCTCGGTCGACGGCTCGGGCGGCGGCTCGGACGCGGCCAACAAGGTGGTCGAGGAGATCAAGGCCGCCGGCGGCGAGGCGATCGCCAACGGCAGCTCGGTGACCGACGACGCGGGCGTCGCGCGGATGGTCAAGGACGCCATGGACGCCTGGGGGCGGATCGACATCCTCGTCGCCAACGCCGGCATCCTGCGCGACAAGACCTTCGCCAAGATGGAGCTCGGCGACTTCCAGGTGGTGGTCGACGTGCACCTCATGGGCACGGTGAAGCCGGCCAAGGCGGTCTGGGAGATCATGCGCGCCCAGAACTACGGACGCATCGTGGTCACCACGTCCTCCACCGGCCTCTACGGCAACTTCGGCCAGTCCAACTACGGCGCGGCCAAGCTGGGCCTGATCGGCTTCATGAACTCGCTGAAGCTCGAGGGACAGAAGAACAACGTCCACGTCAACGCCATCAGCCCCGTGGCCGCCACGCGGATGACCGAGAACCTGGGCATGCCGCCCGAGGTGCTGGCGCAGCTGAAGCCCGAGTTCGTGACGCCGGGCGTCGTGTTTCTCTGCTCGGACGAGGCGCCGACCGGCGCGATCCTGACCGCCGGCGCGGGCGCCTTCGCCCTGGCCCGGATCGTGGAGACCGAAGGCGTCGCCATCGGCCCCAAGGCCACCGTCGAGGACATCCGCGACAACTGGGCCAAGATCGCCGACCCGGCGGGACAGCAGGCCTACCTCAACGGCGGCGAGCAGACCGGGAAGTTCTTCCGCAAGCTGCAGGGCGGCTGATCGGCCGCCCCGACCCCGCGGTCCGCAGGCGGCAGGGCATCCCTTTCAGCGATGTAACCTGAATCCGCTTGCGGGCTTGGCCACGCTCACGCCTAACTCGTCCGCGAAGGCGTCCGTCGAAGAGGCGCGGCGCAGGGGAGCAAGGTCAGGTGTCGACTTCAGGATCAGGCGCGGCGGGCGGGCCCCTGTCTTTCGCGCGAGTGATGGTGTTCGCCAGCGCGTCGATTCCGATCGGGGCCCTGGTCCTGGCCGCCACGGTGCACCTGCCCCGGTACTTCGCCTCCGAGCTGGGACTGTCGCTCGCGGTGGTCGGCACCGTCTTCGCCCTGGTCCGCTTCATCGACATCCCGATCGACACCGCCATGGGCCTGGCCATGGACCGGACCCGCACGCGCTTCGGCCGCTACCGGGTCTGGATGGCGGCAGGCGCACCCGTCCTGATGCTGGGCTTCTACATGCTGCTGTCGTCGAACCCGGGCGTCGGCGCGCTCTACCTCGGCGTCTGGCTCCTGATCATGTACCTCGGCTATTCGGGGGTGTTCCTGTCGCACCTCGCCTGGGCCGGCCGCCTGGCGTCGACCTACAAGGAGCGCTCGCGCGTCTTCGGCGCCTTCACGGCCCTCGGCGTCGTGGGATCCATGGCCGTGCTGCTGATCCCCATCTTCATGAGCCAGCAGGGCTACAGCGACGCCGAGGGCGTGCGCGCCATGATCTGGTTCATCATCGGCAGCGCCGCCGTGACCTGCCTGCTCGTGGTGCTGACCTCGCCCGAGCGGATCGCCCAGGACCATCCCGGTCACTTCACGCTCAAGGACTACGCCCAGCTGCTCACGCGCGGCAACGTGGTCCGGCTCCTGGCCGCCGACCTCCTCGTCACCCTCGGCCCCGGCTGGATGGCCGCGCTCTACCTCTTCTACTTCAAAGACAGCCGCGGCTTCGACACCGCCGCCGCCAACCTCCTGCTGCTGATCTACGTGGCGGCCGGCTTCGTCGGCGCGCCGTTCGCGGCCTGGCTGGCCAACCGGCTGAGCAAGCACGTGGCGTTCCTGCTGGCCACCACCGCCTATTCCCTGGGCCTGATGGCCCTGCCGTTCTTGCCGCGGGGCAACTTCGCGATCTTCGCTCCGCTGATGTTCGCCGTGGGCGCCATGGCCGCCGGCTTCACCGTGATGATCCGGGCGATCTGCGCCGACATCGCCGACGAGCTGCGGCTCGACAGCGGGCGCGAGTGGATGGGGCTGATGTACGCCGGCATCACCGCCACCTCGAAGCTGGCCTCGGCGGCGGCCATCTTCCTCACGTTCAACGTGCTCGCCCTGGTCGGCTACAAGGTCGGTGTCGGCGTCTCCAACACGCCCGAGGCGATCCGGGGGCTCGAGCTGGCCTACATCGTCGGCCCCATCGTGTTCGTGATGGCCGCCGGGGCCTGCTTCATCGGCTACAAGCTCTCGGCCGAGCGGCACGCCGAGATCCGCCGCCAGCTGGAGCTCCGCGACGCCAGCGTCACCGATCCGGCCGCAGCCGCCGAGGCGCTGACCGGCGTCGACCTCGGCCCCGCCGGCAGTCGCCCGTCCTAGTCCGGACCGCATGGCGCGCCCCATGGCCCAGGCCGGTTCTTCGCCCCAGCGGCTCTCGCTCGGCCTGTCCCTCGCGTTCGCCGCCACCAGCCTGCCGCTGAGCGCGCTGGGGATCGCCGTCTCGGTCCATCTTCCGGCCTACTTCGCGGCCAGCCTCGGCGTCGAGCTGGCGGTGGTGGGCGCGGCCTTCGCGCTGGCCCGCGCCATCGACGTGCCCATCGAGCCGGCCCTCGGCCTCGCGATGGACCGCACCACCACGCCCTGGGGCCGGTACCGCGTCTGGACCCTGCTGGGCGCGCCGTTCCTGATGGCCGGCCTGTTCCTGCTGCTGCAGGCCGACAGCTCGGTCGGCACGGGCGGCCTCGTGGCCTTCCTGCTCGTCATGTACCTCGGCTCGTCGATCCTGCTCCTGTCGCACTCGGCCTGGGCCTCGACCCTCGCCGCCACCTACGACGACCGCGCGCGCCTGTTCGGGGTGATGACCGCGGTGGGGGTGGCCGGCGCGGTCAGCGTGCTGCTGTTCCCCATCGTGATGGAGCAGCTGGGCTACACCGACGCCGAAGCCATCCGGGCGATGATCTGGTACCTGATCGCGCTCGCGCCCATCGCGGTCCTGCTCGTGGTCTGGCGCACGCCCGAGCGGGTGATGCGCGATGCGCCGGGCGTCCGCTTCCGCCTGCGCGACTACGTCGAGCTGGTCTTCGACCGCAACATGTTCCGGGTGATCGTCGCCGACCTGGCGCTGGGCCTGGGGCCGGGGTGGATGGCCGCGCTCTACCTCTTCTACTCGCGCGACTACATGGGCTTCACGTCGGGCCAGGCGAACATCCTGCTGCTGATCTACTTCATCGCCGGGATCGCCGGCGCGCCGAGCCTGGCCTGGCTCGCCACCCGGATCGGCAAGCACCGCGCGGTGATCGCCGCGGCCGCCGCCTATTCGCTGCTGCTTGTCACCCTGCCGCTGTTGCCGAAGGGCGTCCTGCTGGCCTCGGCGCCCACGCTCTTCTTCACCGGCTTCTTCGCGGCCAGCTTCAACGTGCTGACGCGCGCCATGACCGCCGACGTGGCCGACGAGATGCGGCTTCGCCAGGGCAAGGAGCGCGGCGGCCTGCTCTATGCTCTCACCACCTTGACCAACAAGATCGCCGCCGGGATCGGGATCGCGCTGACGTTCTGGGTGCTGGGCCAGACCGGCTACGACCCGAAGGTGGGCGCCGGCAACACGCCCGAGGCGATCACGTCGCTCATGCTCGTGTTCGTCGGCGGGCCGATCGTCTTCGTGTCGCTGGGCGCCCTCAGCCTGCTCGGCTACGGCCTCACGCCCGCCCGGGCGGCCGAGACGCGACGGCAGCTCGATGCGCGCGAGGCGGCGATGCTGGCGGCCGCGGGCGTCGAGAGCCTCACCGGCGAAGAACGCCCCCCGCCGCGCAGGGACTGACGGCTCAGCCGCCGACCTTCCCGGCCAGGGCCAGGAAAGCCTGCGCCGCAGGGCTTTCGGTGGTGTGGGCCACCAGCGGCCGACCCAGGTCGCACGCCTCGCGCAACGCAACCTCGATGGGGATTTCCGCCAGCAGCGGCACGCCCAGCCGCTCGGCCTCGGCCTTGGCGCCGCCGGAGCCGAAGATCGGCACCTTCGCCCCCGAGGAGTCGGCGAAGTAGGCCATGTTCTCCACCACGCCCAGGATCGGCGCGCCGGTCCGGTCGAACATCGCCGCCGCCCGCCGCGCGTCGATCAGCGCGATCTCCTGCGGCGTGGAGACGATGACCACGCCGTCGATCTTGAGCTTCTGGACGAGGGTGAGCTGGATGTCGCCGGTTCCCGGCGGCAGGTCGATCACCAGCACGTCCAGCGGTTCGGCCTCGCTGCCCCAGTTGGAGTTCAGCAGCGTCCGGAGCGCCGACGAGGCCATCGGCCCGCGCCAGATGTTGGCCGTGCCGGGCTCGACGATGAAGCCGATGGACATCACCTTGATGCCGTGGGCCTCCATCGGGTTCAGGCGCTTCTCCTCGTCGAAGGTGGGATCGCCGTCGATTCCCAGCATGGTCGGCGCCGAGGGGCCGTAGATGTCGGCGTCCAGCAGCCCCACGCGCTTGCCCAGGCGCGCCAGGGCGGCGGCCAGGTTGACCGAGACCGTGGACTTGCCGACCCCGCCCTTCCCGGACGCTACGGCGATCACCCGGTTCACGTGCGGCGGCTTCACCGCATCGACCATCGGGTGGAGCTGCGCCTGGGGATCTTCGGCTACGCGGGCCCGGGGTCGTGGGGCCTCCGAGCCGGCCGCGGGCGCCCGGCGCGGCGACACGCGCAGCTGCGGCGTCGAGGGAGCCTGAAGCTCGGTCGTCAGGACCACCTGGGCGAGCTCGACGCCGTCGGTCTCGGCCAGCACGCCCTCGGCCTTGTCGCGGACGGGCCGGTAGAGGTCGATGTCGGCGGGCGCGACCTCGAGCATGAACGCCGCCCGCCCGCCGCGCAGGACGAGGCCGCGCACCAGGCCCGCGCTGGTCAGGCCCTTGCCGGACTTCGGATCGATCACCCCGTCGAGGGCCTGCAGGATGGCCGTCCGATCGGGGCCCGGAGGTTCGCTCATGCCGCCCTGGTCTTGCTATCGAGTGGGTGGGGGCCCCATATCCGGCTGACAGCGTCGGTTTACAAGCCCGCAGGGGGCGGAACTGCCGTCGGAGAGTTGAGACCCGCTTTGAGCACGCGCGCCGGCTGATGCCCTGGAACGACAACGCCAACCCGGGGCCATGGGGTTCCCCGAACAACAACGATGACCGCAGGGACGGCCCCCGCCGCCCCCAGGGCGGCGGGCCGCGCCGGCCGGGCGGGCCTGATTTCAACCGCGGCTTCGAGCAGCTGAACGAGCGCCTGCGCGGCATGTTCGGGGGCGACGGCGGTCCGCCGAATCGCCGGCTGCTGTCCCTCATCGGCGGCGGCATCGTCGCCGTCTGGGTGGCCTCGGGCTTCTACCTGGTGCAGCCGAACGAGCAGGCGGTGGTGCTCACCTTCGGCTCCTACTCGCGCATCGAGAGTCCCGGTCCGCGCTACCACCTGCCATTCCCCATCGAGCGGGTGGAGAAGGTGCCGGTCACCAGCCTCAAGCGCACCGACGTCGGCGGCGCCGCGTCGGCCGGTGGCGAAGCCGCCGCCGAGAGCCTCATGCTGACCGGCGACGAACAGATCGTGGACGTGGACTTCAGCGTCACCTGGCGCATCGCCGACCCGGCCCGCTACCTCTTC
Organism: Phenylobacterium sp. T106; assembly: GCF_057219735.1. Taxonomy (NCBI): domain Bacteria; kingdom Pseudomonadati; phylum Pseudomonadota; class Alphaproteobacteria; order Caulobacterales; family Caulobacteraceae; genus Phenylobacterium; species Phenylobacterium sp. T106. The sequence continues at coordinate 50,835 of NZ_JBXVWA010000012.1, forward strand.
GCCACCCGCGATCCGGAGGCCGCCGTGAAGGCCGTGGCCGAGAGCGCCATGCGCGAGGTCGTGGGCCGCACCGAGCTGCAGCCCATCATCTCCACCGGGCGCGGCCAGGTTCAGCGCCAGACGGCCGAGGTCATGCAGCGCGCGCTCGACGGCTGGGGCGCCGGCATCAGCATCGTCGAGGTCCAGATCCGGGCCGCCAACCCGCCCCCCGAGGTGGTGGCCGCGTTCCGCGACGTGCAGAGCGCCGAGCAGGACGCCGACTCCGCGGTGAACGAGGCCAACACCTACCGCAACCGGGTCGTGAACGAGGCCAAGGGCGACGCCGCCCGTATCACCCAGGCCGCCATGGGCTATCGCGAGCAGGCCGTGCGCGAGGCGCAGGGCGAGGCCGCCCGCTTCAACCAGATCTACACGGAGTACCGGCGCGCGCCCGGCGTCACCCGTGACCGGCTGTACATCGAGAGCATGCAGCGCATCCTGCAATCGTCGAACAAGGTGGTCATCGACGCCAAGGGCGCGACGGCGCCCATCATCCTGCCTCCGGACGTGTTCCGCCCGCGCGACGCCGCCGTCGCCCCGGCGCCGCAGCCGCAACCGCCCGCGCCCGCCGCGGCCACGACCGGGAGGAGCGGCCAATGACCCTTTCGACGCGCCAGATCGCCTACGTCCTTCTGGGGCTGGCGGCGCTCTTCCTGATCACCAACGCCTTCTTCGTCGTCGACCAGCGCCAGCAGGTGATCCTGGTCCGGCTGGGCGATCCCGTGGGCGTGATCAATCCGCCGGGCCGCGACCAGGCGGGCCTTCACATGAAGGTGCCGCTGATCGACGACGCCATCCGGCTCGACCGTCGCAATATCGCCATCGAGGCCGACCAGGAGGAGATCATCACCGCCGGCCAGCAGCGCCTCGTGGTGGACGCCTTCCTGCGCTACCGCATCTCGGACCCGGAACAGTTCTATCGCACCCTGCGCGACGAGCAGACGGCCCGCGACCGCATCGAGCGGCTGCTCAACTCGTCGCTGCGCCAGGTGCTGGGCTCGGCCACCTCGACCGACATCATCTCCGGCCGCCGCGCGCAGCTCATGCAGCAGGCGCGGGCCGACATGGCGCGCCGGGCCCAGGCGTCGCGCCTGGGCATCCAGGTGATCGACGTGCGCATCAAGCGCGCCGACCTGCCGAGCCAGAACCGCGACTTCGTGTTCCGGCGCATGTCGACGTCCCGCCAGCAGGAGGCCGCCCAGCTCCGCGCCCAGGGCGAGCAGCGCAAGCGAGAGATCATCGCCGAGGCCGACAAGGAGGTCGCGATCACGCTGGCCACCGCGCGCGAGCAGCAGGGCCAGATCATGGGCGAGGGCGACGCCCTGCGGACCCGCATCTTCGCCCAGAGCTTCGGGCGCGACCCGTCGTTCGCGGCGTTCTTCCGCTCGATGCAGGCCTACGAGCGCAGCTTCGCAGACGGCCAGACCACCCTGGTGCTCTCGCCCGACAGCGCGTTCTTCCGCTACTTCGAGCGGGGTCCGACCGGCGGGGCGGCGACGCGTCGCTAGCGGCTAATTCGCCCGCCAAGCGTGGCCTTGGAATGGCTTGACGTGATATTCCCGGCGCGCAACGAATGCGCCTTACAGGCGTAAACTGCCGGAGGGTCACGATGCCAAGGCTCGCGTGGATGGCGACGGCGCTGGTCGTGGCCGCGGCGCCCGCCGTGGCGCAGCCGCGCAGCTACCTGATGCAGCCGGTGCCGCTGGCCGACCTGGACGTGGCCAGCAAGTCCGGCGAGCGGGCCATGACGCGCCGCCTCGCCGCCGCGAGCCGCGAACTCTGCGCCCACATCCGCTCGCCGCTGTTCCCGGGCGCGGAGGGACGCGCCTACAAGTGCCGCCGCGACGCCGTCGCCGCCGCCCGAGCCCGCCTGACCCCCCACGCCTGACGGCCGCGCGGCCCCGGACCGAGCGCTACCCGGCGAGCCAGTCCCGCACTTCGTGCAGGTCGCGGGCGATGCGCACGCACAGGGTCTCCATCTCCTCGGTCGGATCCAGCATGTCGGGAACCATGACCGTCATCATGCCCGCCGCGGAGGCCGCGCGGACGCCGTTGTGGCTGTCCTCGAGCGCGAGGCAGTCGGCCGGATCGACCCCCAGCGCGTCGGCCGCCTTCAGGAAGGGCTCCGGGTGCGGCTTGCTGCGCGTCTGGACGTCGCGGGTGATCAGCGCGTGGAAGCGGTCGACGATGCTGTGCGGGCCAAGGCTCATCTCGACGGCCTGCAGGCTGGACGAGGTGGCGATGGCGCGGGGCAGCCCCAATCCGTCCAGGGCGTCGAGGATCTCCAAGACCCCCGTCTTCAGGGCGATGCCCGCCGCCAGTTCCTCGCGGAAGTGCGTGCTGACCGTCGCCGACCAGGCCGCCAGGTCGAAGCCCTCCCCGAAATGATCCAGCAGGATCAGGTCGCTGGCGGCATGGGTCAGGCCGACCATGCGCTGGAAGGTGGCGAACGGCATTTCCGAGCCGATCCCGCCGGCCGCGCGCTGCATGGCGCGGAACACCACCGTCTCGGTGTCGACAAGCAGGCCGTCCATGTCGAACACGACGGCTTTCACGGGGCGCGGCAGGACCATGGGCGCGCGATAGCCCACTCCGCCGCGTCAGGGAACGCCCCTGCCCGCCGCCGGGTCAGTCGGTCGCGAACTCGTCGTCCCGATAGCCCTGGAAGTAGAGCAGCGCGGTGAGGTCCGCGTGGTCCACCTTGGCGTGCGCCTGCGCCGCGACGATGGGCTTGGCGCGGTAGGCGACGCCCAGTCCGGCCGCTTGGATCATCGCCAGGTCGTTCGCGCCGTCGCCCACGGCCAGCGAGGCCGACAGCGGGACGCCCAGGGCCGCCGCCTCGTCCTGCAGCGCGGCCAGCTTGGCCTCCTTGCCCAGGATCGGCTCGCCCACCTCGCCGGTCAGCGCGCCGCCGGCCTCGATCAGCGTGTTGGCCCGGTTCAGGTGGAAGCCGGCCGCCTCGGCCACCCGGCTCGTGAAGAAGGTGAAGCCGCCCGACACCAGCGCGCAGCGGGCGCCGTGCGACGCCATGGTCCGCACCAGCGTCCGGGCGCCGGGATTGAGGCGCACGCGCTCGTCGTAGGCCTGCTGCAGCGCGCGGGTCGAAAGGCCCTTCAGCATGCCGACGCGCTCGCGCAGAGCCCCCTCGAACTGCAGTTCGCCCCGCATGGCGCGTTCGGTGATGGCGCTGATCTCGGCCTTGAGGCCGGCGAAGTCGGCAAGCTCGTCGAGGCACTCGACGTTGATGATGGTGGAATCCATGTCGGCCACCAGGAGGCGCTTGCGGCGGCCGGCGGCCGGCTGCAGGCAGGCGTCCACCGGCAGGCCGTCCAGTTCTGTCGCGACCACCGCCTCGGCGGCCGCGGCCTCGGCGATCAGGGGAAGGTCGTACGCGCCCGGGCCCAGGGGCTTCGGCGCCTTGACGCCCGCGCCCGCGGCTGCGAGCGCTTGCCGGGCGCGTTCGGCGGCGGCCTGCGCGGCGGCGGCGTCGGGGCTGACGAGGGTGAGCACGAGTTCCATGACCGGCCGCATCTGGCTGATCGCCGGGCCCACCGCAAGCGGCAAGTCGGCCCTGGCCCTGACCCTGGCCGAGCGGGTGGGCGGCGAGATCGTCAACGCCGACTCGATGCAGCTCTACGCCGGCCTGCAGGTCCTGACGGCCGGACCGGCGCCCGACGACCTCGCGCGGGCGCCGCACCATCTCTTCGGGACGGTCGACCCCGCCGACGGCTGGTCCGTGGGCCGCTGGCTGCGGGCCTGCCTCGAGACGCTCGAGGGGATCTCCGCGCGTGGGCGCGACGCGATCGTGGTCGGCGGGACGGGGCTCTACTTCCGGACGCTCACGAAGGGCTTGGCCGAGACGCCCGACATCCCCGACGGCGTGCGCGGGGCGGCGGAGGCCGACTACGCCGCCCTGGGCGAGGCCGGGTTCCGCGCCCGCCTGGCCACGGCCGACCCCGCGGCGGCGGCGCGCATCGCGCCGGGAGACCGCCAGCGCCTCGTGCGCGCCTGGGAGGTCTTCGCCGCCACCGGCCGGTCCCTGACCGACTGGCAGGCGGCCGGCGAGCCCGCGCTGGCGCCGGGGCGCTGGCGCGCGCTCGCCCTGGAGCCGCCGCGCGCCGCGCTCTACGCCCGCTGCGACGCCCGGCTGCACCTCATGGCGGCCGCGGGCGCGCTGGACGAGGTGCGCGCGCTTGTCGCCCGCGGCCTCGACCCTCGCCTGCCGGCGATGAAGGCCGTGGGCGTGCGCGAGCTGGCGGCGCATCTGGCCGGCGAGACCAGCCTCGAGGCCGCCATCGCCGCGGCCCAGCAGGAGACCCGCCGCTACGCCAAGCGTCAGATGACCTGGATGCGCGGGCAGATGGGCGACTGGCCACGCATCCATGCGCTCGAGGCGCCGGAACAGTGGAGGCAGTTTCTTGCCCTAGAACCGGCCTTGACGCCCTAGGCGCGGCATGCGACACGCCCAATCCGAACTTTCGCGGGAATTCTCGTGCGCACCATCCTCGTACTCGTAAGGCGACCGTAGCGGACTGACCTCGCCGTCAGGACCGTCCGGTCGCTTGCCCAGGCCCCATCGAGGGCCTTTTTTATTACCTTGAACCAGGCCTGCCTCATGACCGCCCATCAGACGATCGAAGCCGAAACCACCACCATGTCCGGCGCCGAGATGGTCGTGCGCGCCCTCATCGACCAGGGCGTGGAAGTGCTGTTCGGCTATCCGGGCGGCGCGGTGCTGCCCATCTACGACGCCCTCTTCGCCGAGCCGCGCCTGCAGCACGTCCTTGTGCGCCACGAACAGGGCGCGACCCACGCCGCCGAGGGCTACGCGCGCTCCACCGGCAAGCCCGGCGTCGTCCTGGTCACCTCGGGCCCCGGCGCCACCAACGCCGTCACCGGGATCGTGGACGCGCTGATGGACTCCATCCCGATGGTCGTCATCACCGGACAGGTCGCGACCCACCTGATCGGCACCGACGCGTTCCAGGAGTGCGACACGATCGGGATCACCCGGCCCTGCACCAAGCACAACTACCTGGTGAAGGACATCGCCGACCTGCCGCGCATCCTGCACGAGGCCTTCCACATCGCCACCTCGGGCCGGCCGGGCCCCGTGGTCATCGACGTGCCGAAGGACGTGCAGTTCGCCAAGGGGACCTACCAGGGCCCGACCGAGGTCAAGCACAGCCACAACTACGCCCCGCGCGTGAAGGGCGACGCCGGCCGGATCGCCGAGGCCGTGGCCCTGCTCGCCAAGGCGAAGAAGCCGATACTCTACACCGGCGGCGGCGTCATCAACGCCGGCCCCAAGGCCTCGCTGCTGCTGCGCGAGCTGGCCGAACTGACCGGCGCGCCGGTCACCTCCACTCTGATGGGGCTGGGCGCCTTCCCGGCCTCCTCGCCGCAGTGGCTGGGCATGGTGGGCATGCACGGCAGCTTCGAGGCCAACAACGCCATGCACGACTGCGACGTCATGGTCGCGGTCGGCGCGCGCTTCGACGACCGGGTGACGGGGCGGCTCGACGCCTTCGCGCCGACCTCGAAGAAGATCCACATCGACATCGACGCCAGCTCGATCGGCAAGAACGTGCGCGCCGACGTGGGCATCGTGGGCGACGCCGCCAGCGTGCTGGAGGACCTGGTCGCCGCCTGGAAGAGCCGCCGCCTTTCGATGGACGCGGCGGCGCTCAAGGCCTGGTGGGCCGAGATCGACGCCTGGCGGGCGCGCCAGTCGTTCCGCTATCGGCCGGACGCGAAGCTGATCAAGCCGCAGCTCGCGATCGAGCGGCTCTACGCCGCGACCAAGGACCTCGACACCTACATCACCACCGAGGTCGGCCAGCACCAGATGTGGGCCGCCCAGTTCTACCACTTCGACCAGCCGAACCGCTGGATGACGTCGGGCGGCCTGGGGACCATGGGCTACGGCCTGCCAGCGGCCGTCGGCGTGCAGATGGCGCATCCGGACAGCCTGGTCATCGACATCGCCGGCGACGCCTCGGTGCTGATGACCATGCAGGAGATGTCGACGGCGGTTCAGTACGACCTGCCGATCAAGATCTTCATCCTGAACAACGAGTGGATGGGCATGGTGCGCCAGTGGCAGCAGCTGCTGCACGGGGAGCGCTACAGCCACTCGTACTCGTCCTCCCTGCCCGACTTCGTGAAGCTGGCGGAAGCCTACGGCGGCGTGGGCATCCGGGCCGAGCATCCGGACGAGCTGGACGACGCGATCGCCGAGATGATCTCGGTGCGGAAGCCGGTGCTGTTCGACTGCCGGGTCACGAAGGAAGAGAACTGCTTCCCGATGATCCCGTCCGGCAAGGCGCACAACGAGATGATCATGGCCGAGGAGGCCCGCGACCTGGGCTCGATCATCGACGACGCGGGCAAGCGGCTGGTCTAGGGGGGCTCAGCCGTGCAGCCGAATGGCGCGGCGAATTCGCCAGCTAGAGCGTGTACTCATAGCGCCCGCTGAGGTCCGCTTGTCGCCGCGTGAGCGATGACCGCCTTGCCTCCCCCGTCGCGGTAGCGACGGCGGGAGGGGGACCGCTCGCCGAGGCGCAGCCGAAGAGCGAGGGGTGGAGGGGGCGAGCCACTGGCAGGGGCGACCGTTCAGGCTGTATCTCGCTCAGCGGGCGCCGCTCGCCCCCTCCACCCCCCGCTCTCCAGCCGGCTCGCGCCGGCTTCGGCGGGCGGTCCCCCTCCCGCCGCTTCGCGGGGGAGGTAAGGCGCCCGCAATCCACCGTTGCTGACGGTCTGCTCCCGGCGGAGCGCCCAGAGGCCGCGTTCGACCCGTTGCGGACATCGACGCCTGCGCCCCAACCTCCGTCATCCCGGGCGCAGCGCTCGCCAGAGCGCGAAGACCCGGGACCCAGCCGCACAGCCTCCAACGCGGCTCCTGGAAGACGTCTCCAACAGTGGGCCGTCTCACAGGTCATGGTGCAGCTTTACGGGCGCAGGGACTGGGTCCCGGGTCTGCGCGCTCTTTCGAGCGCTCCGCCCGGGATGACGGGGGGAATGGGGATGACGTCCGCCACGGTCCCCCTCCCGCCGCTTCGCGGGGGAGGTAAGGCGCCGCGACCCACCCCTTGCGGACGTTCAGGGAGTCCGCATCAGGCCGCTTCCACTCGCGCGTGGATCTGGATCCCGGCATTCGCCGGGACGATCGGGAGCTGCCGAGATCGCTGACAGCTCGTTGACGTTCGGACTCTAGACCGGCGCGGGCGCTAGGCCCTGGATGGGCGCGGTCAGGATGGCGCGCGCCCCGGGCCGATTGTCGCTGTAGGTGAGCTCGCCGCCGAGCTGGCGCACCATCGCCGTCATCATGCGGCTGCCGAAGCCCTCCCCGGGCGTGTGCTTGCCGCGGCCATGGTCGGCGACGACGACCTTCAGGTCGGCGTTGTGCTCCTCCAGCCGCACCTCGATCGGCCCCGGCGCGCCGCCGTAGGCGTACTTGTTGGCGTTGATCACCAGCTCGGTCACGACCAGGCCCAGCGACACGGCGCGGTCGGTCGGCACGATGACCGGCGCCGCTTCGACGCTGACCTTGCCGGCCCACTCGGCGCCCATGGAGGCGTTCATGTCGCCGATCAGGTCCTCGAGATAGCGCCCGAGATCCACCGTCTCGATCTGGTCCGCCCGGTAGAGCCGCCGGTGCACCAGCGCGACGGCCTGCAGCCGCCGGCGCGCCTCCTCGAAGGCCTCGTGCAGGTTCGGGTCGCCGACGGCGCGCGCCTGCAGGCCGAGGAAGCTGGAGACGAGCTGAAGGCTGTTCTGGATCCGGTGGTTCACCTCCTTCAGCAACATCGCCTTCTGCTGCAGGAGGCCGTCCTTCTCGCTCAGGGCGCTGCTCAGGCGCGCGTTCAGCTCAAGCTGGCGCCGGTGGCTGCGCGCCTCCAGCAGCGTCTCGCGCAGGCGCTGGGCGGCGTCGGCCTCGGCCAGGGTCCAGCGCCGCGAGCGGCCGCGCACCTGTTCGCGCCAGGCCTCGAAGGAGGCGCGCGGCGTCAGCGTCTCGCCCGGGCCAAGCGCCACGGCCTTGTGCGGATTGCCCGCCCAGTTCACGACCTCCGGCGCCTCGGCCCGGAACCAGAGGACGACGAACGGCTCGTCCGACGCCACCACCAGGCCCAGGAGTCCGCTGGCCTCGGCCATGAACGCCGCCGCGGGCGGATAGCGCTCGGAAAGCCGGTCCGTCACGACGGGATCAGCCGCGCCCGCCTCGACCCAGGCGGCGAGCTCCCGGATGGCGTCGGCCGGAGGGCAGACGCCGTCGGTGAAGGTCTCCCGTCCCCGCACGGCGGCCACGCCGTCGGCGTCCAGCATGCGGCGCAGCTCGGCCATCCCCACCGCGAGGTTCGCGTCCAGGCCGCCGGCCCGCGACAGGCGCGACGTCAGCTCGTCCTCGAGGCCGCGCAGGCGCAGCCGCTCGCGATAGGCCTCGGCCTCCTGCTTGGCCCGGATCTGGCGCGCGAGGGCGCCGGCCAGCGCCCGGGCCGCCGCGCGGACGTCGTACGGCATCAGCCTGGGCTCGCGATGGTGGCAGGCCACCAGCCCCCAGAGCACGCCGTCCTTCACGATGGAGACGGACGCCGACGCGGCCACGCCCATGTTGCGCAGGTACTGCATGTGCACCGGCGAGACCGAGCGGAGCGCGCAGTCGCTCATGTCGAGCGGGGTCGGATCCGTCCAGGCCGGGAGCAGCGGCGCGGGCTCGTAGGTCACGTCGGGGATCACGCGCACCAGGTTGCGGACGTACAGCTCTCGCGCCTGGGCCGGGATGTCCGAGCCCGGGAAGTGGTGGTTGAGGAAGCTGGGCATCCCTTCCGCCAGCGCCTCGGAAAGGACGGCGCCGGCGCCCTCCTCCAGGAACCGGTAGATCATGACGCGATCGAAACCGGTCAGGCGCCGGAACTCGATCGCGGCCCGGTCGCACAGCAGCTTCACCGTCGTGGCGCGCTCGAAGGCGGCGCTGGCCGACTCCAGCTGGGCGAGGAGCATCACGGCCGGCAGGGGAGCTCCGACCGTGGGCTCGACCTCGACGATCAGGCGTTCGCGGTCCAGGTGGGCCGAGACGTCATAGGCGCCTCCGCCGTTGCCGCTGACGTGCCCGGCGAAGCCGCCCTGCGCGCCGGATTGGGTCACCTGGGCGATGCGCTGGGCCAGCGGATCGCCCAGCACCTCCCCCAGCGTGCGGCCCAGCCACGCCTCGCGGCCGAGGATGCGCGGAACGTCGCCCGCCGCGTGGCTCACCTCCTGGGTCGTGCGGTCGGCGACCAGCATGACGCCGTGGGGCTGGATCGAGCCCGGGATGTGGATCGGTTCGCGCGCGCAGGCGTCGAGATCGAGGGCCGGGTCCGTCATGCGTCGGCTCGTCCGCAGAGCCGCCGCTCCACATGTTCGAAGCCGGCCACGCTGCCCGCCACGACGTCGTCGGCCTCGGGCGCCCCCGAGAGCACCGAGAGAAACCCGCGCCAGCGCTCGCCCGCGCGGCGCCCGTAGGGGTCCAGGAAGCTGAGCCCGGTGAGATCGCCGCCGGCGCCCTCGACGTGACGCCGGATCACCCGGCCGCCAAGGGTGGAGCCTTCCAGCACGTACATCAGGCCCAGGGCTTCGCCGACGTTGCGCAGCCGGATCGGTTCGCCGCCCCCCGAGGCCGCGCGGAGACCGAGGACCGCCATGTCCCGGGCCAGGCGCGGGGAGCGGCGGCGCGCTTCGAAGTCGAGCTCCGCCATCCCCGAGAGCCAGGGGGCGAGCGCCGTCTCGGCGTCGAGGTGAAGCGCGCCGAAGCGGCCCACGAGCTCCCGACGCTGGTCCGCGCAGGCGATCCGCCGGAAAATGTCGAGGCGTCGCTCGAGGCGCTGATGTGGCTCGCGCGTCGCGTCCCGCACGCGCCGGAGGGTGTCACAGGTCATCGGGTCTCTTGCGGCGCGGCCCCCACGTCACCCATAGGTACTCGTGCGAGCCGCATCAGTTGGGAACCCGACAGAACCGGCAGTTTCCAGCAGACGCGAACTCTCCATGAGCCGAACGACGCCCGCCACAAACGCACTGAGCCGCGCAAGCGTTGCATTCGAACTGCATGCCTACGACTACGACCCGACGGCCGAGCGTGTGGGTCTGCAGGCGGCCGAGGCGCTGGGCGCGCCGGCGCGCGAGGTGCTTAAGACCCTGATGGTGCGCGCCGACGGCAAGCCCGCCTGCGTCGTGCTGGCGTCGGACCGTGAGGTCTCGATGAAGAAGCTGGCCGCCGCGCTGGGGGCGAAGTCGGCCGAGATGATGAAGCCGGCCGACGCCGAGCGCCTGACGGGCTATCGCGTCGGCGGGGTCAGCCCCTTCGGCCAGAAGCGGGCCGTCCCCACCGTCATCGACGCCGACGCGGCGGCGCTGCCGCAGGCCTTCGTCAACGCCGGCCAGAGGGGGCTGCAGGCGCGCCTGTCCCCCGCCGACCTCGTACGCGTGCTGGACGCCGTCGTGGCGCCCGTGACCTGAAGAGCGCCTAGATTGGCGCTGCAGTCGAGGTCTTCGGTCGCTCCTTCGTGGTCTCCGGGCCTTCCGACTTGCCCGGCTCGCTCTTCGTTCCCTCAGCCTTGGCTGCCTCTGCCCTTGCGCCAGTATTCCGCTCGTTAGCGAGCGATTCCGACGCCTTCTGCAGGCCAGACGCCGCAGTGCAGGCCGAGTGATACTCGATTGCGTCGGCAATAGCTGCAGATAACGGGTACATATCCATTGCAACGGGCCGCGCGGTGCTGCCAGCAACGGCTTGAAGCGACTTGGCGGTGATTCGCTCCTTAATGCTTTCGCGCCTCGTATCCACGCCAAGCAGGATGACAGACACCGTTTGGCTCATAAGAAAGGCCTTATCGTACTGCGCACCGGCTCCGGTCGCCGTTGTCGACAGGGCTGTCAGGGCGTTCTTCGTGGACTCCGGGGTGAAGGCGGTAGCCGCGGCAGATGTCGCTGTGGCAATTGATCCACTCCAGAAGTTAAACCGAGCGCTGAAACTGGCGAACTTGTTCTTCCACAACCCGCAGCGCTGGTTCGCGGCGGCGATCAAGCGGGACTGAATCTCATTTCTGAATAGTGGCTGCTGAGCGGGAGGTACGCGGCTGTAGAATTGAGACACCGCGAAATCCAGGCGTTGGTCTGGCGTCTGCTTCTCATTGCGCACCACAGGTGGTGGCGGCAGGAACGACTGAACGGTGTCAGCGACATCCAAGCTGACGAGCTGATCTTTTGTCAGAAGCAAGCGGACGCCTGCGCCGTTTTGCGCACCGTCGCCCGTCCGACCCAACGTTGTGCATCCTCCAAGCAGGCAAACAGCGCCAGCTACAATCAACGCGCGCATTTCTCAGGCCCTCCCATCAGGTCGGGTAAACCTTGAGCTTAAGAGCGATAAATTGGAAGACGAATCTTTCCTAGACACACGCTACACGCGTGCTCCTGATGGTGCGCCGTCGCGGCTCAGCGAGGGCGAGCATCGAGCCCGGGTGATTGGGCAGCGCAACGCAAAGGCGGCGTCGCCGCCACCAACGACCTCATCGTCAGAGCGGTTTGGGAGATGCCGCGATTTGGAATGTTGGCCGGCGACGGGTCGGCTCGGCTCAGGGAGACTAAACCCTGATCCGCGGCGCGCCCATGAAGTCGCGCTTGCCCAGGGGCGCGCCCTTGGCGCGGAGGATGTCGTAGCCCGTGGTGGCGTGGAAGTAGAAGTTGGGCAGGGAGAACGACAGCAGGAAGTCCCCGCCGCGGAACGGCATCTGGCGCGGGCCGAGCTCGAAGACGAGGTCCTTGTCCTCCAGCGCGTTCACCTCGTCGGGCGACAGGGCCGAAAGCTCGGCGACGGCGTCCGCCACCAGCTTCTGCAGGCCGGCGTAGTCGAACTGGCCATCCCAGAGCGGCGGGCGGAACAGCCCGGCCTTGACGCCCGCAATGGCGCCCCGGGCGTGGTGGACGGTCGAGATCACCTGGCTGCGCAGCGGCCACTGGTCGTCGCAGAGGCGCGCCTCCACGAGGCTTTCCGGATCGCGGCCCGTCTCCACGGCGTGGGCGCGCGCCTTCTCCAGGTAGCCGCCCACCGCGGGCAGGATCTGCAGGTAGGTGCGGACGGAAGCGTCGTAGAGCGTGATGGCCATGTCGGTGTCTCCCCTCGATGGCGCGTGATAGCAGGCCTGACCCTACGGCGCCGACCGGCTCATCGGGCGCCCAGGCGGACCAGCACTTCGCGGGGGATCTGGTAGTGGGCGATGACCGCGTTGCGGTCGCGCAGGCCCATGATCTCGCGCTGGACGAAGAAGCCCCACACGGCGTCGGCCGCCGTCTTCAGCAGCGCGGCGCGGCCGTCGCCGCCCGGGTGCTCGCGCAGCGCCGTGAGCGCCGCCTCGACCCTGCGTCCGGCGCGCCCGAGCGAATGGGCCTGCTCCTCCAGCAGCTCGTAGCGCAGCACCGCCTCGCCGGTCTCGACCTTGAGGCGGCTGGCGAGCGACTGGGGCATCCGGAGCGACGACATGGCCGCCCATGTTGGCGGCCCGCGCCGGGAACGCAACCTCGGCCGCGGAGCCGACACGCCGCCGCGCCTGTCGCGCGGCGGCGGTCGCTCATCCGAACACCTCGGCGAGGTCCTCGTCGATGGACGGCAGGGGCCAGTCGCGGCCGACGCCAGGCGTCAGCGCCCGCTCGAGCTTCCACGAGTTGCGCCCCACGTAGACGCCCATGGCGGTGAGTTCGCCGACAAGGGCCGCGCGGGCGTCCTTGTCGAGCGGCTCGTTCTTCGGCCCCTTGGCTTCGCTGAGACGCCATCCGTGGATCGCGTCGCGCGTCACCTCGGCGATCGCGCCGTCGTCCTCGGTCCACTCGTAGTAGGCCGACCAGCCGGCCGCGGCGTGCTCGACGCGGTCGGCCAGGCAGTTGCCGAAGCGCCGCGCCGCCTCGCGCATCGCAGCCTTGGTGGCCAGCGGCTTCAGGCGCTCGGTTCCCGCGAACGGGAGCGGCGGCAGCTCGGGATAGAGGTCGACCTTCACCGCGGCGAACAGTCCCTCCTCCGTCTCGGCCTCCGCCCAGCGCCCCGCGGCGGCATCGGCGGCGTCCGGACCGTCGCGGAAGGCGATGGCGTCGGCCGCCTCGCACACGGCGCGCGCGCCGTCGTCCGTGATCAGCAACGCCAGGGCCAGCGCCCGCCCCATGGGAGCCGGGAGCCGCCCGAGGCGCTCGATGGCCGCGACGTCTATGACCGCGGCGTGCCGCAGGATCTTCCCGGCCTTCGGATCGGCCAGCAGGTCCATCAGCCGCCGGTAGGCGTCGGCGCTCCACGCCGTTTCGCCCAGCCGCCCCAGCGCGCGCTCGAGCCCCGGCGGGTGGCGGCCCAGCGCCACGCGGATCACGTCGCGCGTGCGCGCCTCGCCCAGCACGCCCGCCAGGCGCGCGACGTCGCCGCCCAGCGCCAGCGCCACGCAGGCCAGGTGCCTCCGCGCCGCGGGCGCGGTGAGGAAGCCGCAGTGCGGCTCGGGCCACGCCCGGGCGATCGCCGGCGCGAACTCGCCGGCGATCATCTTCAGAAGGGCCGTCGGCTCGGTCCTGGCCGGGACCGGGGCGCGACCCGCGATCAGCTTGAACATGGTCAGCTCCAGGGTTCGCCGCCGCGCGGACGCGGCGGCTGCAGTCTCTGTTGAATTGGGACCGGGCGCGGGGGCCGGAGCCCGCGCCCGCCGGAGCGGACGCGGGACCCCTATCCCTTCACGCAGACGACCTGCCGGAGGGTGTGGACGATCTCGACCAGGTCGGCCTGGGCCGCCATCACCGCGTCGATGTCCTTGTAGGCCATCGGGGTTTCGTCGATCACGTCCGCGTCCTTCCGGCACTCGACGCCCGCGGTCGCGGCCGCTTGGTCGTCGAGCGTGAAGCGCCGCCTGGCCTCGGCCCGGCTCATCGCCCGGCCGGCGCCGTGCGAGCAGGTGCAGAACGACTCCGGGTTGCCCTTGCCGCGCACGATGTAGGACCGCGCCCCCATCGATCCCGGGATGATCCCGAGCTCGCCGAGGCCCGCCCGCACCGCGCCCTTGCGGGTCAGCCAGACGTCCTTGCCGAAGTGCCGCTCCTGGGTGACGTAGTTGTGGTGGCAGTTCACCGCCACGTCCGTCGTCACGAGGTCCGGGAAGGCCTCACGCAGCACCGCGAGGACCTGGTCCATCATCACTTCGCGGTTGGCCAGGGCGTACTTCTGCGCCCAGCTGGCTGCGCGGATGTAGGACACGAAGCCCTCCGACCCTTCCGGGAAGTAGGCCAGGTCCTTGTCCGGCAGGTGGATGAACCACCGCTCCATGTCCCGCTTCGCCCGTTCGACGAAGTACGACCCGAAGCGGTTGCCCACGCCGCGCGACCCGGAGTGCAGCATGACCCAGAGCGCGCCGTCCTCGTCGAGGCAGAGCTCGATGAAGTGGTTTCCCGTCCCGAGGGTCCCGAGGTGGCCGAGGCCGCGCGGGTGCGCCGCCTTCGGATCGCGCTCGACGATGGCCTTGTAGCCGTCCTCGAGCGCCGCCCACTTCCGGACCGCCAGCGCCGGCGGGTCGCCCTGGTGGGCGCCCACGTCGTTGCGGCCGCCGTTGTCGGTGCGCCCGTGCGGCGCCGCGGCTTCGATGGCGCCCCGCAGGTCGGCCAGCGAGTCCGGCAGGCGCTCGGCCCGGATCGACGTCTTCACGGCCATCATCCCACAGCCGATGTCCACGCCCACCGCCGCCGGGATGATCGCCCCGACGGTCGGGATCACAGACCCCACGGTGGCGCCCATTCCCCAGTGCACGTCCGGCATCACCGCGATGTGCTTGTGGATGAACGGCAGGCTCGCGACGTTGCGGAGCTGCGCCCTGGCGCTGTCCTCGACCTGGACGCCGCGCGTCCACGCCTTGATCAGCCCCGCATCGCTTTCGATCACTTCAAATCCGCTCATCGGACACTCTCCTGGAACCCTCTGGTCCCTCCCGGCCCCCCGCGGCGGTCGAAGCGTCCTTCCGAAACGAAGAACCCCTCCGCGGCCGGGCCGGGAGGGGTTCTTCGTACGAGCCTCAAAGATGCTGAGACCTAAGCCGAACCGACCTCCCGCGCGCACGTCCCCAGACCCTCGACCTGGCGGTCGGTGGTGCAGGCGAGCGGCGAATTGACGGGCCGGTTGAACACGGGTCTCTCCTTCGAGGTCGGCGCGGATACACCCGGTTCGGGGCCGCGGGAAGCACTCGTTTCGATTGCAACCAACCTTGGCAGGACGGTGTGGCCTGGGAGCCACGCTAGCCCGGCGCGGCGCTGATCCCGCCGTCGACGGTGAACACCACGCCCGTCGTGTAGGCCGAACGGTCGGACGCCAGGAACACCATCAGGTCGGCGATCTCCCGCGGCCGGGCCGGGCGGCCCAGCGGGTAGCTCGCCATCAACTCGCGATAGCGGCTCTCGTCGCCGAAGCGCCGCTGGGCGGCGGTCTTCATGAGGGTGACGATCCGGTCGGTCTCCACGGGCCCGGGACTGACGCCGACCACGCGGACGCCGTCGCGCAGCGACTTGCCGCCCAGGGCCCTGGTGAAGGCGTAGAGCGCCGCGTTGCCGGCGGAGCCCGCGATGTAGCCTGCGTCCATCCGCTCGCCGGCCGCGCCGATGTCGTTGATGATCACGCCCGAGCCGCGACCCTTCATGTGCGCGTAGATGGCGCGCGTGAGGTTGATGTAGCCGAAGACCTTCAGCTCCCAGGCGTGGCGCCAGCGCGCCTCGTCGACCGCTTCCAGCGTGCCGCCCGGGATGTCGCCGGCGTTGTTGACCAGGATGTCGGCGTCCCGGCCCGCCTCGGCGAGCGCGGAGAGCTGCGCCGCGTCACGCAGGTCGGTGGGGACGGCGCGGGCCTGGATCTGATGCTGGCCGCGCAGCCGGGCGCAGAGCGCCTCCAGCGCCTCCGCCGAGCGCGCCGCGAGGATCAGGTCGCACCCCTCCTCGGCGAACGCCTCGGCCGCCGCCGCGCCGATGCCCTTGGACGCGCCGGTGATCAGCACGGTGCGGCCGCGAAGGTTCAGGTCCATGCAAGGTTCCCCCCCGCCAGGAGACATGCTCACGGCGGGCAGCTCAAGGGTTGACTGCGCGCAAACCGTTCTTGAATTGTTCACGGCGAGGGAGATAAATCGATGTTCACTCGCCTTCGCGCCGAATGGCACATGCGGAACACGGAACGCCGCATCCGCAAGCACGGCTGGACCGCGATCTACGTCGGCGATTTTCGAACGGCGCCGACCTGGGTCTACACCGTCGGGTTCGACGACACCCTGAACCAGCCCGAGATCATCATCTTCGACGTCTCGCAGGCCGACGCGAACGTCATGCTCTGGCAGGCCTTCGAGGAGCTCAAGGCAGGCGACCTCGTGTTCGAGGACGGAAAGGTCTGGGTGGAGGACGAGCAGGCCCGGATGGTCTGGCGCAAGGTCGATCCGTCGCAGATCGACGGCGCGGACGGCTGGTTCGCGTTCGCGGTCGAGCGGCGGAGGCGCCGGACGGGCCGCGCGTTCGGCCTCGAGGCGTTCCAGCTCGTGCTGGCCGACCAGCAGCGCCGCCTGCCGTGGGATGACGGCTACGACGAGCGGCTGCGGCCCCTCCAGCCGGCGCTGTGGCTTCCCGCCGAGGACGCCGCCGGCTCGCCCGCAGCGCAGTAACCCCTGGGACGAGGGGTGCGACAGGGCGCTGGCGCATCTGCAGCCTCAGCTGTTCCGCTGGACGTGGAGCCGAATACGCAGCGTGTGCTTGCGGCCAGCGCCGCCCTGTGACACCTCACCCGTCTCCGCCGGGGACCTTCGCCGATGACCGACCAGCAGCCCGCCTCCGTCTACGACCTCGCGCACAAGGAGCAGGACGAAAGCCGGGCCACCTTCGCCGTGCTGGTGGACAACGAGCCGGGCGTGCTGCACCGCGTGGTCGGCCTCTTCGCCGCGCGCGGCTACAACATCGACAGCCTGACGGTGGCCGAGACCGACGGTAACGCCCACACCAGCCGCATCACCATCGTCACCCGCGGCACGACCCAGGTGCTGGCCCAGATCGAGGCCCAGCTGCAGAAGATGGTCTCGACGCGGCACGTGCAGGACGTGACGCGCGACCCCAACGGCATCGAGCGCGAACTGGCGCTGGTCAAGGTGCGCGGCACCGGCGTCGAGCGCGTCGAGGCGCTGCGCGTCTCGGACATCTTCCGCGCCAAGGTGATCGACACCACCCACGAGAGCTTCGTGTTCGAGCTTACGGGCGCGTCGTCGAAGATCGACAAGTTCGTGGACCTGATGCGGCCGCTGGGCCTCGTCGAAGTGTCCCGGACGGGCGTCCTGTCGCTGTCCCGCGGCGTCGAGGTCTTCTAGGGCCACGCTTCGCCACGGAACCGCCGCGCGCGGGCGCCACTTTCCGGGGCGTGTTCAAGCCATTCCTGATCACGGCGAGCCTCGCGGCCCTGGCGGCGCCCGCCGACGCGCAGCTGCTGGGCCGGCAGAAGGCCGCAGGCCCGCCCGAGGGCGCGCCGGTCACCGAAGTCGAAGCCTGGCCCTATCCCGCGCCCGACCCGAAGAGCTGGTGGGACGACAAGCGGCTGAAGGTCCCGGAGGAGGCCGACCCGCTGGGCGGGCGGCGCATCCGCAGCGTGGAACAGCTCGTGAAACCCGACAACGGCGTCGACGCCTCGACCTATCGGCTCTGGGGCCTGATGCCGCTGCAGTGGCAGTTCGTGCGCGGCGACGAGATGATCGTCGAGGTCTGGACCCGCCCCTCCAGCAGCGTGCGCCAGACGGTGACGCGGGTGACCGTCCGCGGAGACGGCGACACGTTCGTGCAGGGCCGCGCGGGCCTCGCCTGCTGCGAGGCCGGCATCGCGCGGCGCATGGGCTTCGACCGCAAGCTGCCCGCGGGGGCGGGGGCGCGCTTCCAGGCGCTGAAGGACCTGCCCCTCTGGCGCTCGCCGCGCGACGTCCGGGTCGCTGAAGCCGGCGCCGCCGAGGCGCTCTGCGTGGAAGGCACCGCCTACGACATCACCCTCGTGACGCCCGGCCGCTCCGTCACCCTGCACCGGGCCTGCGACCCCGCCGAGGTGGGCGAGGCCGCCGACGTGCTGGAGGCGGTGCTGGGCGCGGCCCTGGGTCACGACCCGCGATTCGACGTGCTGTTCCCCGGCGGCGCGCAGTTCGCCGCCGCCCGCGACGCGCACCGCGACTTGCTGGCGGCGAACGGGCGGCTGAAGCCCAACCCCGACGCGCGGCCCCGCCCGCCCGGCCCGGCCCCGGCCCCGTCCGCCGAGGTTGAAGGCGCTGCGCCGACGCGCGAAGCTGCGCCGGTCACACCGCAAAGCTGATCCTCATGAAGACCTTCACCGCCGCCGCCCTCGCCGTGTCGCTGGCCGGGAGCGCACAGGCCGCCGACCTCTCGCGGCAGGCCGCTGACGAGGCCCTGGCCGCCGACCGCGCCTTCTTCGCCCGCGCCCAGCAGGTCCATCCGGCGCAGGCGTTCCGGGAGTACATGGACGAGGCGGAGGGCCTGCTCTACGGGACCGGCGGCGAGCCCGCGAAGGGCGGCGAGGCCATCTACCGCCTCATGGGCGGCGGCGCGCCGCAGCGGATGAAGGTGGAATGGACGCCGAAGCAGGCGTGGGGCGCGGCCTCGGGCGACATGGCCCTCACGATCGGGGACTGGAAGCGCACCTGGCTCGACGGCTCCCGCGTGCTGACCGGCAACTACGTGACCGTCTGGCGCAAGACCCCCGCCGGCTGGCGGGGGCTGATCGACATCGGCGAGGTGGACGAGCCCCCTACCCCGCCGAAGCCGGCCGCGCCTGCGCCATAGCCGCGATCACCCGGGGCCGGACCACCGCACGGATGTGCGCGTACTGCACGGCGAAGAGCGCGAGTTTCGAGGCGATCGGGAAGACCGCCTTGTAGAGCGGCCATTGGGCCGGGAAACCGATGGCGAACACGAGGTTCAGGGCGGCGGACAGCAGCATCAGGCCCGCCCAGACATAGCCATAGGCGATCATCATCCGCTCGCCGTGGCCGGCGGCGATGGGCGGCATGTACCGCAGCATCCAGCCGCGCTTCAGCATCACCGTGGCGACGATCAGGTAGATGATCGTGGGCTTGGCCATCAGGAAGCGCGGGTCGTGCAGGAACAGGCTCGCCGTGCCGAACACCAGCACCAGGCCCAGGCTCGCCCATTGCAGCGGCGCGACCGGCTTTCGGAGCGCAATCCAGAGCAGGACGTGGCCGGCCCCCGCCGCCATGGCGATGACGGTCGCGACGAGCGCGTCGACGCCCGCAGCCAGCAGGCCCGCGAACAGGAGGCTGGAGAACAGGTCGTTCACAAGCGGGCGGAAGGCGTGGGCGAAATTCGTCATGGGAGCTCCGGGGAAAACGTCGACCGGGAGGGTAGGCGTGGCGGTCCGGAGGCCGTGAGTCCGCTCGCGAAGCCGGCGCGGCGGTTCGCGAAACGGCGACCGCCATTGGCGCTTCGCGAGCCGCGCGCGACCGCGCGGTCCTTTGTTTTTCCACCCCGAGCGCCTATATGTGAGCCGTCGGGTTCGCCCGACTATGGAGATAAACGCGCGCGAAATAAGCGGACTGGACCCGGGTGCGATTCCCGGCGGCTCCACCAAATCCTTCCGGGTTATCGCCGGGAAGCACGGGGCCGATCAGCATCGACAGACGTGTAAAGGCGTTGCTTTCTCTCGGCCTGACCCACCGATCCGGGTCTTTAAACTAAATGCGAACGATAACTTCGCTGAGGAAGTTCGCCTGGCTGCGTAATGCGGTCCGGTAACATCCGAACCAAGTCCTAGAGGTTCAGATCTCTAGGCGGGGCCCGAGGGGCGCCTGGCAACAGAAGCCCCTCACCTTTCCCTTTCTGGCGGCGCCCCTCCAATCCCAGGCAAGACTTGGGGGCGCCTGGCAACAGAAGCCCCTCACCTTCATCATCGGAGCGGCGCCCCGGATTTACCCGGCCGTCATCCCGCGGCTTGTCCGCGGGACCCATGCCGGCGGCTGTGCGGTTGGTTGCCGGGCGGGCGCGGCCTCGGTCCGGCGAGAACGGCGGGCTCACAGCCGGCGGACACATGGGTCCCGCGGACAAGCCGCGGGATGACGGGGGTGTGCCTGGGAGGATCGGCGGCGCGGCGGCCAGACCCGCTCTCGCTTCGCGAGCTCCCCCAGGGGGGACCATCGACCGCCACGTCCTTGCGGCTGTCATCCCGGTTTCGCCGTAGGCGAAGACCGGGACCCATACGCGCCCGATGTGGGGCACGGCCCGCGGGCGGCGGCGGCGCGCCTCATCCGGAACCGCGGAGTCTATGGGTCCCGGTGTTCCGCTTGCGCGGAAACCGGGATGACAGGGGGTTGGGCCAGGGGAGGACCTGGGGAATGCTCCTGAAACGCGCGGCGGCGCCTTGCTCAAAACTTCCGCTCGTCTTGTCTTCCCTTGCGCCACACCCGGCACACGTTACCTTTCAGGCGTTCGGTTGTCGGAGTGGGTATGGCTCAGGATCCGCCGGTCCAGGATCTGATGAACTACGAGGCCCTGGCGCAGGACGCGCTGCGGGGCGTCGCCAAGGCTGCGCTGAAGCGCGCCGCCGCGCCCGAGGGGCTGCCGGGTTCGCACCACTTCTACATCACCTTCAAGACCGACGCCGCCGGGGTCTCGGGGCCGCAGGACCTGCTGTCGAAGTATCCCGACGAGATGACCATCGTCCTGCAGCACCAGTACTGGGACCTGGCCCCCGGCGAGACGTTCTTCTCGGTGACCCTGCAGTTCGGCGGCCAGCCCAAGCGGCTCTCGGTCCCGTACGGCGCCATCACCCGCTTCTACGATCCTTCGGTGCAGTTCCTGCTGCAGTTCGAGCCGCCGCCCGCGGCGCCGTCCGAGGCCAAGGCCGCGCCCGAAAAGCCCGCCGAGGCGAAGGCCGAGACGCCTGCGCCGCCGAAGGGCGAAGCCACCGTCGTCTCCCTCGATCAGTTCCGGAAGAAGTAGACCGCATGACCGACGTCGCGAGCGAGCCGGAGGCCCTCACCGACGAGGCCATCCTGCAGCGCTTCCTGCGCACCAAGAACCAGCCGACCGGGTCCCAGACCCTGGGCTTCAGGATGGTGGCGGTGAACCAGGCCGAGCGCTCGGTGGAGGTCGAGTTCGAGGCCAAGGCCGAACTGCTGCTCAACCCCATGCGCCAGATCCAGGGCGGCTACCTGTGCGCCATGCTCGACGAGTGCATGAGCGTGGCCTGCATGGTGGCGTCCGGCATGACGGCCGTCGCGCCGACGCTGGAGATGAAGACCACCTTCTTCCGCCCCGGACAGCCCGGGAAGATCCGCGGCGTCGGCAAGGTGGTGAAGTGGGGCCGTCAGGTCGCCTTCACCGAAGGCGAGCTGTTCGATCCCGAGGGCCGGACGCTGGCGAAGGCGACCGGGACGGCGATCCCGACGCCGTTCTCGAACTACAAGAAATGATGCGGACTGCCGCCCGGCTGCTTGCCCTGACCGCCATGGTCTGGTCGGCGGCGGGCGTCGGCGCGGCCCACGCCGCCTCGGCCTTCGCCGACTGGTCGGCGGTCGTCGTGGCGGGCGACTGGCACGCCAGCGACGGCGGGCCCACGGAAGGGTTCGACAACGCGCGCCGCGACGTGACGCTGGCGCTGGGGCGGGCCGGCTTCCGGCAGCACAACATCCGCCAGTTCTCCGTCCGGCCCGAACGCTACCAGGACACCAAGCCCGAGAAGGCGGAGCAGCGGGGCATCTACAACGCCCTCGCCGACCTGTCGCAGCGGACCAGCGGCGGCTGCCTCTTCTATCTCACCTCGCACGGCCTGCCGCAGGGCGCGCAGGTGGACCAGACGATCCTGCGCCCGGGCACGCTGGCCACCATGCTGGACCAGACCTGCGGCGCACGGCCGACCGTGGTGGTGATCTCGGCCTGTTTCTCGGGGGTCTTCGTGCCGACCCTGGCGAAGCCGAACCGGATGGTGCTCACCGCCGCCCGCCCCGATCGCACCTCGTTCGGCTGCGGCCAGGACAACAAGTACCCCTACTTCGACGACTGCTTCCTCTCGTCCATGCCGAACACCCGCGACTTCGCTAGCCTGGCGAACGCCACCCGGGAATGCGTGCGGACCCGCGAGATCGCCACCCGGATGAGCCCGCCCAGCGAGCCGCAGGTCTGGGTCGGGCCCGAGCTGCGCCCGATGCTGCCGCTCTACGCCTTCGAGAGCGCGCCCAAGCGCGACTAGGCGAGCGCCGCGCGCCGGCGGCGCAAGGCCGCCCCGAGCCCGAAGAAGCCCGTCAGCATCAGCGCCCAGGCGCCCGGCTCGGGCACGGCCATGGCGAAGTCGTCCAGGATCAGGAGGCTGGTTTCGCGGTCGTCGTTCCGGTCGATGACGCCGGCCTCCACGCGATAGGTCCCCGCCCCCAGCCGGATCGAGAACCGGGTCCAGGGCGTGTAGCCCCAGTCTCCGACCCCCGCGATGTCGGCGTAGAACAGCTGCTCGTAGCCGTCGCCGTCGTCGAAGCCCGTCGCCGACACCCCGCTGCCGCCCAGCCGGTAGAGGCGCACGTAGCCGGAGTCGTTCCAGGGGAGGAAATCCTCGCCGAGGAAGGCCGCCGACCCCGAGAAGAAGCCGCCTCCGGTGGTGAACGTCTGGCTCAGCACCACCGGGGTGTCGGTGAAGTTCGCCTGCAGGGTGGCGATGTAGGTCCCGTCGACCGGCCCGTAGCTCTGGTCGACCTCGCCCGACTCCGAAAGGTGGTTCGCTTCGCCCGGGTTGTGGACCTGTTCCTCGTCATAGACCCAGCCGGTGAAGCCATCCTCGAAGCTGCCGTTCACGAAGCGGCCCGCGGCCTCCGCGGACGTGGCGACGAGCGCGCACGCTGCGCCGGCGATGATGACGGACTTCAGGGACATACACGCCTCCGCCCTTCCCAGGGGCCCGCGAGAATACAGTGTTCGAGGAGCGCCGCCATCCACTTCGCCTGGCAAGCGTGGTCCCGCACGGGCCGCCGACCGCCCAGGCGGGAGACGGGCCCCGCGACTCAACCCAGATGATATGGTCCATCCTCCTCGAGCGGAGTTCGGCCCTTGAATCCCAGCCTCTTCAAGGCGGTCCTGGCGGCGCTCGCACTGCTTGTCGCCCCGGCGGCGGGGGCGCAGGAGGCCGCGCTCCCCGAGGCTCCCGTTCCCTACGCCCAGGCCCGACCCGCCGCCAAGGCGCCCCCGCGGCCCAGCGCCGCGCCGGCCGCGCCCAGGGCCCAGGCGGGGCTTGCCGCGGCGGCCGCCCTCCCCCGCCACGCCAACGGCGCCCGTCTCGCGGCGGGCCAGGCGCTGGACCCGGCCGAACTGGAGGCCTTCGTGGACGGGTGGATGACCGACGCCATGGCGCGCGAGCACGTCGCGGGCGCGTCCGTCTCCGTGGTCCAGAACGGCCAGGTGATCCTGAAGAAGGGCTATGGCTTCGCGGACCTCTCGCCGCGGCGGCCGGTGGATCCGGACCGCAGCCTCTTCCGCATCGGATCGATCTCCAAGACCTTCACCTGGATCCTGGTGATGCAGGGGGTCGAGGCGGGCCGTCTGCGACTGGACCGCCCCGTCAACCTGTACCTGCCTGAGCGCGTCCGGCTGACCGGCAAGGCGGGCCGCGTGACGGTCGCCAACCTGCTCGACCATACCGGCGGCTTCGAGGACCGCGCCCTGGGCCAGCTGTTTGAGAACGATCCCCGCCGGGTGCGCCCGCTGGATCTCTATCTGCGGCAGGAGCGCCCGGACCGCGTGCGCGCCGCGGGACGGGTCTCGAGCTATTCGAACTACGGCGCGGCCCTGGCCGGCGCGGCGGCGACCTTCGGTTCCGGCAAGACCTTCGAGCGCCTGGCGGAGGATGAGATCTTCGTCCCCCTGGGCATGCGCCACACCACCTTCCGCGAACCGCGGGAGGCGCGGCGGGGCCTGCCCGCCCCGATGCCCGAGACCCTGAGCGCGCAGGCGGCGCAGGGCTACGGCTGGCGCGCCGCGGGCTTCATGCCCGACGACTACGAGTACATCGGCCAGATCGCGCCGGCCGGGTCGGCGTCGTCCACGGCCGGCGACATGAGCCGGTACATGTTGATGCTGCTGGGGAACGGCGCCTGGAACGGGGTCACCATCTATGGTCCCCAGGCGGCGCGCGCGTTCCGCACGCCGCTCCGGGCGACGCCGGACGGGATCAACGGCTGGGCCCACGGCTTCATGACCATGGACCTGCCGGGCGGGCGCAGGGGCTACGGCCATCTCGGGGCGACGCTGGCCTTCATGTCCAACATGACCCTGGTCCCGGACCTGGGCCTCGGCGTCTTCGTGACCACCAACACCGAGACGGGGCGCGACGTGGCCGGACCGCTGCCGGCGGCGATCGTGCGTCACTTCTATGCGCCGCCGGCCCCCTTCCCGCGGGCCGGGACGCGGGACCTGGCCGAGGCGGGCGACATCTTCGCCGGCCACTACCTGACCACCCGGCGGGCCTACGGCGGCCTCGAGGGCTTCGTCGGCCTGCTGGTCGGCGGCGCCGAGGTGTCGGTGACGCGCGGAGGTCGCCTGCTCGTGACCCGCGACGGCGAGACGAAGGCGTACACGCCCGAAGGCCCTGCGAGCCAGGGCCGGTTCATCGCCGCGGACGACGACGAGCGCCTGGCCTTCCACATCGAGGATGGCCGGGCCACCAGCTTCAGGGGATGGAGCAACACCGAGACCCTGGTCCGCTCGGGCCTCACGGAACGTCCCGCCACGCTGGGCGCCGTCGCGGCCCTGACCGGGCTGGCGGCGATCGCCACGCTCGTCGGCCTGATCCTGCGGAACCGGCGGGAGCTGCGGCAGAACCAGATCCAGGCCCGCGCCGCCCTGGTGCAGAACATCCAGGCGGGCCTCTGGATCGCCGCGTTCGTTCTGTTCGGCGCGTTTGGCGCAGGGGCCGCGGACATTCAGCGGGTGATGTACGGCTGGCCGGGCCCGCTCGTGATCACGGCCTCGGCGTCGGCCCTCGTGGCGGCGGCGCTGACGCTGGTCACCATCGCCGCCCTTCCGGCGATCTGGCAGGGCGGCCGGCGGGTGGACTCCTGGACCGTAGCCCGCAAGCTGTTCTTTACCGCCACCGTGGTCATCTACACCGCGTTCTCCGTGCTCCTCGCGCTGAACGGCGCCCTGGAGCCGTGGAGCCGCTAGAGGCGCGCTCCAGCCGGTGTCGGCGGGCGGCCGTGACCGGCCCTCCTGCGGCGCCGTGCCGCGACCGACAGGGGTCCCGCTACAGTCAAGTTTAAACCGGCCCTTAACCTTGGACTGGGAAATTCCTGCCTACCTGTTGGCGGGGGCCGGTCGTGGCCGCGCGCCGCCGGGTTTGGGGGCGAGGCGTCTTGAATCAGATCGCGGCCATGGTGCGGAGGTTCGGGGTCGGCCGGCTGGCGGCCTTCCTCGGGATCGCCGCGGGCGCGGTCGCCGTCTTCACCGCCATCTTCATGGGTCTGGGCCAGCCGAAGGCCCTGCTCTACTCGAACCTCGACCTCAAGGAGGCGGGCTCGATCACGACGGCGCTCGACCAGGCCGGCGTCAAGTACGAGGTCAAGGGCGACGGCTCGACCATCATGGTCCCGCGCGACCAGGTGGCCTCGACGCGGCTGATGCTGTCCTCCAAGGGCCTGCCGACGGCCGGTTCGGTGGGCTACGAGATCTTCGACGAGGCCAATGCGCTGGGTCAGACCGACTTCGTGCAGCAGCTGAACCGCCAGCGCGCCCTGGAGGGCGAACTGGCGCGCACCATCCTCAGCCTTGACGGCGTCACCTCGGCCCGGGTCCACCTGGTGCTGCCCAAGCGCCAGCTCTTCGAGGAGCAGGCCGAGCAGCCGAGCGCGGCCGTCACCATCGGCGTCGGCGGCCGCGAGCCCAGCGCCGACCAGGTCCGGGCGATGCAGAACCTCGTGGCGGGCGCCGTGCCCAACCTGAAGCCCGACCGCGTGACCGTGGTCGACCAGCGCGCCCGGACCCTGTCGGGCGGCGAGGTCGGCCTGGCCGCCGAGGCCGACGGCCGCAAGTCCGAGGTGGAGCAGCGGATCGCCAAGCAGGTGAAGACGCTGGTCGAAGGCATCGTGGGCGCAGGCAAGGCCCGCGTGAACGTCACCGCCGACCTCGACCTCGCCCGGGTCACGACCCAGGAGGAACGTTTCGATCCGGACGGCCAGGTGATCCGCTCGGAATCGACCACCGAGGAGAACTCGCGCGACAACGACTCGACCGGATCGGGCGCGGCCTCGGTGGCGGCCAACATCCCCGGGGGACCGGGCGCCGACGAGAACGCCAACTCCTCGTCGAGCGGCCGCGCGGACTCCACCACCAACTACGAGATCTCCAAGACCGTCACGACGAAGGTGGAGGAGCCGGGCACCGTGAAGCGGCTCTCGGTGGCGGTGGCCGTCGACGGCGCGACCGCCGTCGGCAAGGACGGCAAGCCGGGCGCCTACACGCCGCGCTCCGCCCAGGAGATGCAGCAGATCGAGCAGCTGGTCCGCTCGGCCGTGGGTTTCAACCAGGACCGCGGCGACCAGATCAGCGTCATCAACGTGCGCTTCCCCACGGCCACCAGCGAAGGCGGCACCGAGGCGGCGAACCCGCTCATGGGCTTCGACAAGAACGACATCATGCGGGCCGTGGAGCTGGCGGTTCTCGCCATCGTCGGGATCCTGATGATCTTCTTCGTCGCCCGTCCCCTGCTCGGCGCCGGCGGCGGCAAGCGCAAGGGCGGCGGCGGCGCCGACGCTGACGCAGGCTCGGGCGCGCCCACCGTCACCCGCATCATGGTGACGCCCGACGGCCAGCAGATGGCCATCTCCTCGGACGGCAGCATGCAGCAGCTGGCGATCGCCGGCCCGCAGGACGACGGCGCCGCGCGCATCGACATCGCCCGCGTGGACGGTCAGGTGCGCCAGAGCGCCGTCAAGAAGGTCTCCGAATTCGTGGAGCGGCATCCGGACGAGTCCGTCTCGATCCTCCGCTCCTGGCTGCATGAGACGGCCTGATGGCGCCCCGGGGCAACGGCAAGAACGTCGTCGACGCCTCCCGCCTCAACGGGGCGGAGAAGTGCGCCGTGATCCTGCTCGCCCTCGGCGAGGACCACGCGCACGTCTGGCAGGCGCTGGACGAGGAGGAGATCAAGGAGATCTCCCAGGCCATGGCCAGCCTGGGCAACGTGACGGCGGCCGTCGTCGAGGACCTGCTCGTCGAGTTCGTGGCCGGGATGGCCGGGACCGGCGCCATCATGGGGTCGTTCGAGCAGACCCAGAAGCTGCTCGCCTCCATCATGCCGGGCGAGAAGGTCGACGCCCTCATGGAGGAGATCCGCGGTCCGGCGGGCCGGACCATGTGGGACAAGCTCGGCAACGTGAACGAGGCCGTGCTCGCCAACTACTTGAAGAACGAATACCCGCAGACGGTCGCGGTGGTGCTCTCGAAGATCAAGTCCGAGCACGCCGCCCGCGTCCTGGCCTCGCTTCCCGAGGACTTCGCCCTGGAGTGCGTGATGCGCATGCTCCGCATGGAGCCCGTGCAGCGCGAGATCCTGGACAAGATCGAACAGACGCTGCGGCTCGAGTTCATGTCGAACCTGGCGCGCACCTCGAAGCGCGACAGCCACGAGATGATGGCCGACATCTTCAACGCCTTCGACCGTCAGACCGAGACCCGCTTCATCACCGCGCTCGAGGAGCGCAACCGCGAGGCGGCCGAGCGCATCCGCGCCCTCATGTTCGTCTTCGAGGACCTGTCGAAGCTCGACCCGGGCGGCGTCCAGACGCTGCTGCGCGCGGTCGAGAAGGACCAGCTGGCCCTCGGCATGAAGGGCGCCTCGGACGCGCTGCGCGAGATGTTCTTCTCCAACATGTCCGAGCGCGCCGCCAAGATCATGCGCGACGACATGGAGAGCATGGGCCCGGTCCGCCTGCGCGACGTCGACCAGGCGCAGATGGCGATCGTGCAGATCGCCAAGGACCTCGCGAACAAGGGCGAGATCATGCTCGCCGGCTCCAACTCCGACGATGAGCTCATCTACTGATGTCGGAAGCCCCCGCCAAATTCGCCTTCGACACCGAGTTCGACGCCCAGGGCTCGATCGCGTTCGTGGCGCCGCGCCCGAAGCGGCTGTACCCGGCCGAAGAGGTCGAGCAGATCCGCGCGGCCGCAAGGGCCGAGGGCGAACGCGCCGCCCTGGCCAGCGTCGCGGCCCAGCAGGCCGCGGCCCTCTCGCAGATCGCGGCGGCGTGCAGCCAGGCCCTGCCCCGGCTGGCCGAGGTGGCGCACGAGCACCGGCAGGGCTCGGCCGCGCTGGCGCTCGCCTGCGGCCGCGCGATCGCCGACGCGGCGCTCGCCCGCTTCCCCGAGGCGCCCGTTCAGGCCGCGCTGGAGACCCTGGCCCGCGAGATCGACGCCCAGCCGCGGCTGGTGGTCTCGGCCGAGCCGGCGCTCGCGGAGGCGCTCATGGGCCAGCTCGACGAGACCGCCCGCGGCCTGGGCTTCGAGGGCGCGGTGGTCGTCAAGCCGGACGGCGCCTTCGGACCCCACGCCTTCACCCTCGACTTCGGCGACGGACAGGCCGCGTTCGATCCGGCGCAGGCCGCCGAGCGCGTGTCGCAGACCCTGGAGGCGGCGCTGGCCGCCGAGGGTCTGCACGCCGAACCCCTGATCCCCGGTTCAGAAAGCTAGACCCATGGCGGACGACGACCTGAAGCTCGACGAATTCTCGCCCGAGGAAGGCGCGCTGCCCGAGGTTGCGGGCGAGGAGAAGAGCGCCGGCGACCTCGCCACCGTGTTCGACGTCCCCGTGGCCATCTCGGCGGTGCTGGGACGGTCCAGCATGTCGGTGGCCCAGCTGCTGCAGCTTTCCCAGGGGTCGGTGCTCGAGCTGGACCGCAAGGTGGGCGAGGCGATCGACATCTATGTGAACAACCGCCTGGTCGCGCGCGGCGAGGTCGTGATCGTCGACGATCGTCTCGGCGTGACCATGACGGAAATCATCAAGGACGGCGACGCCCAGGCCTGAGCCTGAGCGTGTGAAGGAGTAGGAAGATGCGGCTTCTGGTCGTCGGAAAACTGAGCGGACAGCTCTCCACCGCCGTGAAGATGGCGATGAGCGCGGGCGCCAAGGTCAGCCACGTGGAGACCATCGAGGCCGCCACGCACGCGCTCCGCGCGGGCCAGGGCGCGGACCTGCTCATGGTGGACTACGACCTCGACATCGCGGGCCTGATCGCGGCCAACGAGGCCGAGCGGATCAGGGCGCCGGTGGTGGCCTGCGGCATCGCGGCCGATCCCAAGCGCGCGGCGGACGCCATCCGCGCCGGCGCGAAGGAGTTCATCCCGCTTCCGCCCGAAGCCGAGCTGATCGCCGCGGTGCTGGCGGCCGTCAGCGACGACAACCGCCCCATGGTGGTGCGCGATCCGTCGATGCAGGCGGTGATCCAGCTGGCCGACCAGGTGGCGCCCTCGGACGCCTCGATCCTGATCACCGGGGAAAGCGGCGTCGGCAAGGAGGTGGTGGCTCGCTACGTCCACCAGAAGTCGCGGCGCGCCAGCAAGCCCTTCATCAGCGTCAACTGCGCGGCCATCCCCGAGAACCTGCTGGAGAGCGAGCTCTTCGGTCACGAGAAGGGCGCCTTCACCGGCGCGCTGGCCCGCCGCATCGGCAAGTTCGAGGAGGCCAACGGCGGGACCCTTCTGCTCGACGAGATCAGCGAAATGGACGCGCGGCTGCAGGCCAAGCTGCTGCGCGCCATCCAGGAGCGCGAGATCGACCGGGTCGGCGGCGCCAAGCCGGTGAAGGTGGACATCCGCATCCTGGCCACCTCGAACCGCGACCTGGCCCAGGCGGTGAAGGACGGGACGTTCCGCGAGGATCTGCTCTACCGCCTGAACGTCGTGAACCTGCGCCTGCCGCCGCTGCGCGAGCGCCCGGCCGACGTCGTCGCCATGGCCGAGTTCTTCGTCCGCAAGTACGCCCAGGCCAATGGCATGGCGGAAAAGCCGCTGTCCGGCGAGGCCAAGCGCCGGCTGGCCGCCCACCGCTGGCCGGGCAATGTGCGCGAGCTCGAGAACGCCATGCATCGCGCCGTCCTGCTGTCCTCGGGGCCCGAGATCGACGAGACCGCGATCCGCCTGCCCGACGGCCAGCCGCTGGCCCCGGCGGACGCGCATGCGCGCACCGCGCAGGCCGCCGCCAGCGCCGCCGAGATCGCCACCCGCTCGTTCGTCGGCCAGACGGTGGCCGAGATGGAGCAGCAGCTCATCATCGAGACGCTCGAGCACTGCTTCGGCAACCGCACGCACGCGGCCAACATCCTCGGCATCTCGATCCGGACGCTGCGCAACAAGCTGAAGGAGTACACCGAGGCCGGGGTCCCGGTGCCGGCGCCGCAGATGGGCGCGAGCGCGGCATGACCCCGCGCGACACCGGCCATCGGGGATTCTGAGCCGTGACCGACGTCACGCCCTCGCGCTTTTCGAACGCGCCGAGCGCGCGCGACATGTGGGGCTGGGTGGCGCGCGGCGAAGTCGCGCTGGCGCTGGGCGTCATCGGCATCGTCGTCCTGCTGATCCTGCCGATCCCGGCGTTCCTGCTGGACGTGCTGCTCTCGATCTCGATCGCGTCGTCGGTCCTGGTCCTGATGACCTCGCTGCTCATCAAGAAGCCGCTCGAGTTCACCGCCTTCCCGACCGTGCTGCTGGTGGTGACGCTCTACCGGCTGGCGCTGAACATCGCGACCACGCGCCTGATCCTCAGCCACGGGCACGAGGGCGCCCACGGCGCCGGCCATGTCATCGAGACGTTCGGCAAGCTGATGATGGGCGGCAACTTCGCCATCGGGGTGATCGTGTTCGCGATCCTCGTGGTGGTGAACTTCGTCGTCATCACCAAGGGCTCGGGCCGGATCGCCGAGGTGGCCGCGCGGTTCACCCTGGACTCGATGCCGGGCAAGCAGATGGCCATCGACGCCGACCTCTCGGCCGGCCTGATCGACCAGGACGAAGCCAAGAAGCGGCGCAAGGAGCTGGAGCAGGAGTCCACCTTCTTCGGCGCCATGGACGGCGCCTCGAAGTTCGTGCGCGGCGACGCGATCGCGGGCCTCGTGATCCTGGCGATCAACGTCATCGGCGGCATCCTGATCGGCGTCCTGCAGCACTCGGTGCCGCTGGATCAGGCGTTCGCGTCCTACACCATCATGTCGATCGGCGACGGTCTGGTCAGCCAGATCCCCGCGCTCATCATCTCGATCGCCGCCGGCTTCCTGGTGTCCAAGGCCGGCGTGGAGGGCTCCGCCGACCAGGCGCTGGTCACCCAGCTGGCCACCAACCCCATCAGCCTGGGCATGGTCTCGGCGGCGGCCGGCGTCCTGGCCATCATCCCCGGCATGCCGATCATCCCCTTCGCCGCGCTGTCCATGGGCGCGGGCGTGCTGGCCTGGCGACGTTCCCAGAAGGCCGCGGAGCCCGTGGAGGTCGAGGTCGCGCCCGCGCAGGAGGAGACCGAGGAGCCGATCTCCCAGACGCTGGCCATCGACGAGATCAAGATCGAGCTGGGCTACGGCCTGCTGCCGCTGATCAACGACCTGGAGGGCCGCAGGCTCACCGACCAGATCAAGGCCCTGCGCCGCACGCTCGCCGCCGATTTCGGCTTCGTCATGCCCAGCGTGCGGATCCTGGACAACATGCGCCTGCCCTCCATGGGCTACGCCCTGCGCATCAAGGAGATGGAGGCCGGGTCGGGCGAGGTGCGCATCGGCCAGCTGATGGCCATGGACCCCCGCGGCGGACAGGTGGAGCTGCCGGGCGAGCACGTGAAGGAGCCCGCGTTCGGCCTTCCGGCGACGTGGATCGAAGACGCCCTGCGCGAGGAGGCCACCTTCCGTGGCTACACCATCGTCGATCCCGCCACGGTGCTGACCACGCACCTGACCGAGATCCTCAAGGAGAACATGCCCGACCTCCTCACCTATGCGGAGGTCCAGAAGCTGATCCGCGACCTGCCGGCCGAGCAGAAGAAGCTCAGCGAGGATCTCATCCCCAGCGTGGTCACCGCCACCACGGTGGTGCGCGTGCTCCAGGCGCTGCTGCGCGAGCGCGTCTCGATCCGCGACCTGGGCGCCATCCTGGAGGGGATCGGCGAGGCGGCGCCCCACACCACCTCGATCACCATGCTGGTGGAGCAGGTCCGCGCCCGGCTCGCGCGCCAGCTCTGCTACGCGTACCGCGGCGAGGACGGGGCGCTGCCCATCGTGACGCTGTCGCCCGAGTGGGAGAACGCCTTCGCCGACGCGCTGGTCGGGACGGGCGACGACAAGCAGCTGGCGCTGGCGCCCTCGCGCCTGCAGGAATTCATCCGCGGCGTGCGCGAGACCTTCGAGCGCGCGGCGCTCGCGGGCGACAGCCCGGTCCTGCTCACCAGCCCCACCATCCGGCCTTACGTCCGCTCGATCATCGAACGCTTCCGCGGCCAGACGCCCGTGCTGAGCCAGAACGAGGTGCACCCGCGCGCGAGGCTGAAGACCGTCGGCGCGATCTGACCGCGTCAACGGCGGGTTGACAGGAGCGTCAATGCGAGGTTGACTGTCAACATCGGGTTGACAGGAGCCGCGCCATGGCCAGGACCGCCGAAGCCCCCGCCCGCATGTTCCACTGCTCGTTCTGCGCCAAGCCGCAGACCCAGGTGGCGAAGATGGTGTCGGGACCGGGGGTGCTGATCTGCAACGAATGCGTGAAGCTCTGCGACAGCATCATGGCCCAGTACCCGGACCAGCTCGAACCGGCGTCGATCAACGTCCCGGAGCAGCTCTCGACCGACCAGCTGCTGGCCATCCTGAAGGGCTACGACACCGCCGGCGAGCGGGTCGACCAGGCGATGCGGGACATCACCGACATCCTGCGCGAGCGCGACGTCAGCTGGGCGGCCATCGGGGACACGCTGGGCGTCTCGCGGCAGGCCGCCTGGAAGCGCTTCGGCTGACCGCAGGAGCGCGTGCGAAAGCGGGAGCCGGTTTTCGGATCCAGGTGCGCGCCCCGTTCAGACGCTTCCGTCAACCCGATCGTCCCGGCGAATGCCGGGACCCAGATCCACGTGCAAGGTCGCGATGGGAAGGGCTCCGAGCGTACGGAACCCGCTTCCGAGCCCCTCCATCTGGATCCCGGCATTCGCCGGGATGACCGGGTGTCGCGTACGGACCGCTACGCGACCAGGTCGCGGAACTCCTCGCTCCGCCGCAGCCACGCGGCGGCGTAGCCGCAGATCGGCGTGATCTTCAGGCCGCGCCGGCGGGCGTCGGCCGCCACGCCCTCCATCAGCCGGCCCGAGGCGCCGGACCCGCGCAGCGGGACGGGGCTGAACACATAGTCGATGTACATGCGGTCGCCCGCGAGGCGGTAGTCGGCGTAGGACGTCAGGCCCTGCTCGTCGTGCTCGTAACGCTCGCCCGTGTCGCGCAGTTGGGACATTGATCGGTCTCCTGTCCGCGTTAGGGTCGTCCCTGAAGACGTGGGAACGTGCCGGGAGGGATCAAGATGCGACGAGTCGCCATTGCAGGAACGAGCCTTGCGATCATTGCGGTCGGCCTCGCGTCCTGCGGGAAGAAGGAAGAGGCCGCGAAGACCGGCGACGCGGCCCCGGCCGCCCAGGCCGCCGCGACCCCGCTGACGGCGCCGCCCAAGCGCAAGCCCGGCCTGTGGACGCACACCATCGCCTCCAACGGCGTGAACCAGACCATGAAGGTCTGCCTCGACGAGGACACCGACGCCAAGATGACCGTCTGGGGCCAGGCGGCCGGCAAGGAGATGTGCGCCAAGCAGACGTTCACGCCGGCGCCCGGCGGCTGGCGCTTCTCGTCCGAGTGCGACATGGGGGCCGCCGGCAAGACCGTCTCGAACGGCTCGGTCACCGGCGACTTCAACACGTCCTACGTGGTCAAGGCCTCGTCCACGACGACCGGCTCGTCCATGCCGCAGGCGAACGGCGCGCAGGAGATGACGCTCACCGCGAAGTGGGAGGGCCCCTGCCCCGCGGGAATGCAGGGCGGCGACGTGAAGGTCCAGATCCCGGGCGGCCCGGAAATGACCATCAACATGGAGAAGATGACCGCCATGGCCGGCGGGGGGCAGAGGTAGGGCGCACGCGGGTTGTCGGGACGGACGGCCCCCGTTCGTCCTCGGGGTGAACCCCAACCTGCACCGTCGAAGGAGTATCCGATGGCCGTTCCCGCCCCGATCACCCCCAACAACGAGCGCGAGCTGGTTCTCGCGCGGATCATGGACGCCAGTCCGGAGGCGCTCTACCGGACCTGGACCGACGGCTCGACCTATCCCGAGTGGTTCTGCCCCAAGCCCTGGCGCGCCGAGGCCCAGACGCTGGACCTGCGGCCGGGCGGCGCCAGCCGCATCACCATGCATGGGCCGGACGGCGAGGTCTTCCCGAACGACGGCGTCTTCCTCGAACTCACGCCCGGCCGGAAGATCGTCTTCACCGACGCCTTCACCGAGGGCTGGGTCCCCAATCCCGAGGGCATGATGACCGCCGTCATCACGTTCGAGCCGCACGCCGGCGGCAAGACCCTGCTGACCGCCCGCGTCGGTCATCCCACGCTGGAGAAGAAGACGCAGCATGCGGAGATGGGCTTCGAGGACGGCTGGGGCGTGATGCTCGACCAGCTGGAAGCGGTGGCCCGCCGCCGTCGTCACCTGGTGGACCTGATTGAGTCCGGAACCTAGGCCAGCTCCACCGCCATGGCCGTGGCCTCGCCGCCGCCGATGCAGAGGCTGGCCACGCCGCGCCGGCCGCCACGCGCCTGCAGCGCCGCCAGCAGCGTCGCCAGGATGCGGGCGCCCGAGGCGCCGATCGGGTGGCCCAGCGCGCAG
This sequence comes from Phenylobacterium sp. T106, assembly GCF_057219735.1. Lineage (NCBI taxonomy): Bacteria > Pseudomonadati > Pseudomonadota > Alphaproteobacteria > Caulobacterales > Caulobacteraceae > Phenylobacterium > Phenylobacterium sp. T106. The sequence continues at coordinate 85,800 of NZ_JBXVWA010000012.1, forward strand.
GCCCCGCCGTTCACGTTGAGCCTGGCGCGGTCGATCCCGAGGTCGCGCTCGGCGATCATCGCCACCACGGCGAAGGCCTCGTTGATCTCGAAGAGGTCGACGTCCGCCACGCTCCAGCCCGCCCGCTTCAGCGCCTTCTGGACGGCGGGGACCGGCGCGGTGGTGAAGAGGCCCGGCTCGTGGGCGTGGGCCGCATGGCCCGCCACCCGCGCGACGATGGCCATGCCGAGCTTCCGCGCCACGCTCTCGCGGGTCATCACCAGGGCCGCCGCGCCGTCCGAGATCGAGCTGGCGTTCGCCGCCGTGATCGTCCCGTCCTTGGCGAACGCCGGCCGGAGGGTCGGGATCTTCGCCGGGTCGGCCTTCAGCGGCTGTTCGTCGGTGTCGACCGTCGCCTCGCCCTTGCGGTCCCTCACCGTCACCGGCGTGATCTCGCGGGCGAACGCGCCGCCTTCGATGGCCGCCTTGGCCTTGGTCAGCGACCCGATCGCGTACTCGTCCTGCGCCTCGCGGGTGAACTGGTACGACCGCGCCGCCTCCTCCGCGAAGCTGCCCATCAGCCGGCCCGGCTCGTAGGCGTCCTCGAGGCCGTCCAGGTACATGTGGTCGTACATGGTGTCGTGGCCGATCCGCGCCCCGCCGCGATGCTTGGTCATCAGGTACGGGGCGTTGGTCATGCTCTCCATGCCGCCCGCGACGATGATGTCGGCGCTGCCGGCCGCCAGGGCGTCGTGGGCCAGGATCGCGGCCTGCATGCCCGAGCCGCACATCTTGTTGACGGTGGTGGCCTCCACCGACTTGGGCAGGCCTGCGCCCAGCGCCGCCTGCCGCGCCGGCGCCTGGCCCAGGCCCGCCGGCAGCACGCAGCCCATCACGATCTGCTCCACCGCATCCGGCGCGACGCCGGCGCGCTCGACCGCGGCCCGCACGGCGGCGGCGCCCAGTTCGGTGGCCTTGGCGCCCGAGAGCACGCCCTGGAAGCCGCCCATGGGCGTGCGGGCGTACGAGGCGATGACGACGGGGTCGGAGGTCTGGCTCATGCCCGCGATATAGCGTCGCCTCCCGGTCATATGAAGTCCGGCGGACAGGAGGGCCGGTGGGCCGCCCAGTTTAACCGCGGAGATCGCGGAGGAGGCGCGGAGGGCGCGGAGACCTCTGCGCTCTCAGCGTTCCTCACTGCGTCCTCCGCGGTTCGATCGAGCGCCTGCGGCGTCCGCGGAGAAGATCCCATGGGGCGGGATAGCGCTCGGCTCGGCCGCGGGCAGAGTGCGGCTCCTATATCAACCGCCCGCCGGAGGCCTGCCCATGCACCAGCATCAACCGCAAGACCAAAGCGCCATCCGCACCGATCTCGGCGCGATCTTCGTCTCGCTGGAACTCAGTCGATCAACATGGCTGACTACGTCTTTATCGCCGGGAGCCGGCGAAAAGCTGTCCAAGCAATCGGTCGCGGCGGGCGATGTTGGGGGATTGCTGGCGCTGTTCGCGCAGCTTCAACAGAAGGCGACCGCTCGTCTGGATCGCGCTTTTCCGATCATCGCCATCCAGGAGGCCGGCCTCGATGGGTTCTGGATTCACCGGGTGCTGGAGAGCGAAGGATCGAGAGCCACGTCGTGGACGCCGCGTCGATCCTGACGTCCCGGCGCCGACGCCGGGCCAAGACCGATCGGATCGACGGGGAGACCCTGGTCCGCACGCTCCTGGCGTTCAAACGGGGAGAGCCGCGGGTGTGCTCGATGGTCAAGGCCCCGACGCCGGAGGAGGAAGATCGTCGGCGCATCTGCCGGGAACGCAAGACCCTGGTCGCGGAGCGTATCGAGCATACCAACCGGATCAAAGGGCTCCTCAGCGCACAGGGGATCCGAGACTATGATCCGCTGCGTCGCAACAGCCGCGCACGGCTGGACCAGTTGCGGACCGGGGACGGCCGGCCGCTGCCCCCGCGCCTGAAGGCTCAGATCGCCCGTGAGCTGGATCGCATCGAGATGCTGGTGACACAGCTGAGAGCCGTTGAAGCAGAGCGCGATTCTCTGCTCCAGCAGGCGAGAGACGAGGCATCCAGGCCCGCCGCCATGCTGGCGCAGCTCAAGGGGATCGGGCCGCAGATCGCCACCCTGCTGTGGTCCGAAGCCCTGTTCCGCCATTTCAACAATCGCCGCCAGGTGGCCGCCTACGCGGGCTTGGCGCCGACGCCTTGGAAGAGCGGATCAATCGATCACGAGCAAGGCGTGTCCAAGGCCGGCAACCCGCGGCTCCGAACGACGATGATCCAGGTCGCCTGGCTCTGGACCCGGCATCAGCCGGGCTCGGCGCTGAGTCGCTGGTTCGAGGAACGCGTGCGGCGCAGTGGCGGCCGGATGCGCAAGAGCACGATCGTGGCTCTGGCGCGCAAGCTCTTGGTGGCCTTTTGGAAGTACGTGACCAGCGGGGTGGTGATCGAAGGCGCCGTGTTGCAGGCCGCCTGATCGCCAACGGTAAATTTTCGCAATCCACAGGGCCTGATCAGTCCTGGCGGATCCAGGTGACGAACCGATTGCAGCCATGGCCTAACCAGCCGCAAATGAAGAATGGCTTCGTTCCCCTGAGCCCACCACCCGTCGAACGCGGGATATTGGTGCAGCCGTAGCGATGCGGCGACCGGATGTGAGGTTGATCTGGTGCGCTCAGCCCCAGGTCGTCAGACGGGCTCAGACTTGGATTCCAGGTGCGGCAGAGTTCCCCCGTGGTCGCCTGCCGCGCTCTACGTTGGTGCTGGCGGAGTTAGGAGGGCGGCTCGGCGCCAGCCTCGTGGACGATGGACACCTTGTGCCCTGGATGGTTGTCCGAGACGTGGACGTCCGCCTGCAACTGCTGCGCGAGCGCGGCGACAATGCTGGTGCCGAGGCCAGACTTGGCGCTTGCCTTGTCCTGCGGCATGCCGACGCCGTTGTCGCCGACGGACAGGGTCCAAGCGGCACCGTCGGCTCGATAATCGACGTTGATCTTGCCCTCTCGGCGGCCCGGAAAGGCGTGCTTGAGGGCGTTGATCACCAGTTCGGTGACGATCAGGCCGAGGCTTACAGATACATCGGCGGTGGTGACGGTGTCATCGGAGCTCACCTCCAGCTTGAGTTGATCGTGGTCACGGATCATCGAGGCGCCGATGCTCTCGCAAAGCTCCGCGAAATAGCCGCGCAAGGCGACGTCCCCGATTGTGGTCGCGGCCAACTGCCGCTGGACGGCGGCGACCGACATGACCCTCTGGTGAGCGTCGTAAAGGTGCGTACGCGTCTCGTCCGAGTCCACACGCCGCGCGCTTTGCAGAAGCACGCTGGCGATGATCTGCAAGCTGTTCGCCACACGGTGCTGCAGCTCCTGCAGGAGGATCGCCTTCTCACGGACCAGGTCGTCCTTCTGGCGAAGCATATTGTCCTTGAGCTTCTCGGCGAGGCGCGCATCGGTCACGTCGGCGACAGCGAGGAGAAGTCGGACGTGGTCGGCGTCGCCATAGTCGAGGTTCTTGACGTTCAGGACGAGCCGGCGGACTTCCTGGCCCTCGCGCACGAGGTCCATTTCGTAGGCGTCGATCTGCGCCTTCCCCTCGGCCGTGGCCTTAAGCAGGGACCGTAGCTGGCGGATTTCCCATTCACCGGAGCCGAGCGCGAAGATTTCCCGGCCTTCCGCTTTGGCAGGGTCGATTTGGAAAGCGTGATAGAAAGAACTACTGGCCGCCACGACCGCAAAATTCCCGTCCAACAGCACGAGCGGCGCCGTCGATGACGCGATGACCGCCAAGGCGAGGTCGAGGGCGGCGTCGGCATGAAGCAATTTCGAAGTCATAGATTGCCCCCCTTCTTGGCGGGCCGGAGGCTCGCGAAGCGAAAGCCAACCCCGGCGACGTACGACGGCCGGATCGGACGGACCCGTCACGGTCCGCCAAAGCGTTTTCGTCGGTGAACCATAGCACGAGACCGGGAGCTTGGATGACTTCGACCAAATAACTCGCGAACGCCCCTCAGAGCGCTCATGGAACGCGGCCATCGCCGAATCGTTTGAAGCCCAAGGGTCGGATAGCCGACGCTGGCTCTGGGGGGAGCATCGTGTCCGATCCAAACGCGCCGTTAATTCTATACGTGGAGGACGACGCCCCGGTCCTTGAACTGGGCGTGACGGCGCTGGAGGAAGGCGGGTTCCAGGTCAAAGCCGTCCAGTCCGGCCCTGACGCCATCGCCGCGCTCGAGAACCTGTGGACGCGGTCGTCAGAGCTCTCGTGACAGACATTGACCTTCCCGGAGGGATCAGTGGCTGGGACATTGGGAGACGGGCAAGGGAGTTCTTTCCAGAGCTGCCCGTCATCTACGTCAGCGGCGGCAGCTCCCATGAGTGGGCTTCCAGAGGGGTCCCCGGCAGCGTGATGCTGACGAAGCCATTCGCGCTGGCGCAGCTCGTGACGGCCGTTTCAAGCGCCACGCTGGGACCACAAGGCGACGGCGTCAGCGACAGCTGACCCCGGGGTTGACCTGGAAATCCCCATGTGAGGCTGCAAGGGGATGGGGACCTGGCGTAGCAGGGGTCTGCATCCCGGCTCGGGACAGACCACGTCCAGCCGTGCGTAGGCAGCCTCAGGGCGCCCGCGTGGTGACGTCGCAGTAGGGGCCGCCGTCGCGGATCGTCTTGTTCCGATAGATCACGGCGCCCACGACGTTCGGCGCCTGCCGGATGGCCGCGCAGAATTCCGGGAACAGGTCCGAGGGCAGCCAGAGGCAGGGCGCGCGGGGATCCTCGTCGCAGGCGATGTCCACGAGCTGGCGGGCGTCCATGGCCGGAGCATCTTCCCTTCCCGCTGCGCGGGAAAGGGGGGTCATTGGTTGCGCACGGTCCCGGCGATGAAGCCGCCGCCCAGCACGCGCGTGTCGTCCTCGGGCGCGTAGAGCACGCAGGCCTGGCCGGGCGCGACGCCTTCCTCGGGAGCGGCGAACACCACGCCGGGCTGTCCGTCCACCACGCCGAGGCGGCCGGGGGCGGGCTCGCGGGTGGACCGCACGCGCGCCAGGACCGGGCGCTGCCGCCTCACCGCATCCTCGAGCGAGGGACCGTCCCCGATCCAGTTGCTTTCCTTCAGGCTCAGCGCCCGCGTCAGAAGCGCCTCGCGCGGGCCCACCACCACCTGCCGGGCGTCGGCGTCGATGCGCACCACGAAGAGCGGATCGCCCACCGCGACGTTCAGGCCGCGGCGCTGGCCGATGGTGTAGCGGGTCACCCCCTCGTGGCGGCCCAGGACGCGGCCGTCCAGGTGCACGATGTCGCCCGGCTCCGCGCCCTGCGGCCGCAGCCGGTCGATGACCGTGGTGTAGCGGCCTTCCGGCACGAAGCAGATGTCCTGGCTGTCCGGCTTCTCGGCCACCGCGAGCCCCAGTTCGGCCGCCGCCGCGCGGACCGCCGGCTTCGGCAGCCCGCCCAGCGGGAAGCGCAGATAGGCCAGCTGCTCGGCCGTGGTCGCGAACAGGAAGTAGGACTGGTCGCGCGCCGGATCGGCCGCGCGGTGCAGTTCCGGTCCGGCGGGGCCCTCTTCGCGCCGCACGTAGTGGCCGGTCGCCATCGCCTCGGCGCCCAGTTCGCGCGCCACGTCCAGGAGGTCGCGGAACTTGACCGTCTGGTTGCAGCGGATGCACGGGATCGGCGTCTCGCCGCGCAGGTAGCTGTCGGCGAAGTCCTCGATCACCTGCTGGCGGAAGCGGCTCTCGTAGTCGAGCACGTAGTGGGGGATGCCGATGGCCTCGGCCGCCGTCCGGGCGTCGTGGATATCCTGGCCGGCGCAGCAGGCGCCCTTCTTCTGGATCGCCGCGCCGTGGTCGTAGAGCTGCAGCGTCACGCCCACGACGTCATAGCCGGCGCGCGCCAGCAGCGCCGCGGTGACGGTGGAGTCCACGCCGCCGGACATGGCGGCCACGATGCGGGTCCCGGCGGGCAGGCGCACGGCCGCGCGCGCGGCCTCGACGAGGCCGTCGCTCAGGCGGTCGGGCGCGAGCACAGGCGCGGACATGCCGGCTATGTAACGGCTCCGCCTGGACTTTTCGAGGGCCGGGCGGCCTTCGCGCGCGCGCTCACTTCAGGATGTTGAGCAGCGACGACTGCTGGAGGGCCTGGAACACATAGGCCACGGACTGCACCGACAGCTGCGCCTGCTGGAGCTGGGCCGCGGCCTCGGCCATGTCGGCGTCGGTGATGTCGCCCAGCATGCCGGCCAGGGTGTTCTGCCGTCCCTCCAGGTCGGCCGCGATGGTGTCGAGACGCTTCTGGTTGGTGCCGTTGCGCGCGGCGAGCAGGGTGACGTCCTCGCGAACGGTCTCCCAGCTTGCCAGCTGTCCCTCCAGGAAGGTGCGCTGGGCGTCCGTGAGGGCGCCGGCGAACGGTCCCGACGGGCCCTGGTTGAAGGCCTGGAAGCTCTGGAACGCCGTCAGCATGGACGTGCCGATGTCGTCGGCCAGGAAGCCGATGGTGACGTTGGTCGCCTCGTCCAGCTTGGCGGTGACCTTGAAGTCGTCGTTCGCGAAGAAGCTGGCGATCGGCGGCCCGGAGGTCAGGTCGGAAAGCGTGGTCGCCGTCACCGGCCGGGTGTCCACCTGGCCGCCGGCGAAGAGGTACTTGCCGCCGTAGCGGGCGTTCATGGCCTCGATCGCGGCGCTGAACTGCGCCTGCACGTCCTCCACCAGCGTGTCGACGCGCCCCGAGGCCAGCGCCTCGGAGAACACCTGCCGCACCGACTGCGCCGCATCGGCCACCCGGATCAGGGCGGTGTCCTGTGTCGTGAGCTTGTCGGCCAGGAGCTTGTTCTGGTCCTGGTAGACGCCGAGGCGGGTCTGCACCGACCGCATGGCGGTGATCAGCTCGGACGAGCGGGCATAGTCCTTGAGGTCCTGCCCGTTGCGCTGGGTCGAAACCTTGTTGCCGGCCTCCAGCTGCCGCTGCTGGGCGGCCAGGAGGTTGTTCAGGACGGCCGAGTAGCTGCCGGGCGTGGTGACGCGGGTGACCATCGTTCAGTCTCCTCAGACCATGTTCACGAGCACGTCGAAGAGCTCGTTGGCGGCCTGGATCATGCGGGCGGAGGCGTTGAAGGCCTGCTGGTAGGTGGTGAGGTTCACCAGTTCCTCGTCGAGGTTCACGCCCTCGACGGCCTGGCGGCGGGTGTTGGCCTCGAAGGCGACGGCCTCGGCGCTGGCCTTGCGGGTCTCGGCGGAAGCGGCGCCGCGGCCGATGGCCCCGCCGAACTCCGAGGCGTAGCGCGAGACGGACATGGTGACCTGGCCCAGCGAGCCGGCGGCCTGGAACAGGACCGGGAGCTCGCCCGCGGCGGACAGGGCCAGCGCGCCCTGGCCGTCCCCGGGCCGGATCGCGACCTGGCCGACCGCGGCGGAAACGTCGAGCTTGCCGACCGCCACCTTGGTGGGATCCGAGTTCAGCGCGGAACTGACCTGGAACCGGCCCGCCCGGGCCGCACGCTCCTGCGCGCCGATGCCGAAGAGCTGGCTGATGGACGGGCCGCCGACGCCGCGGGCGGTGTTGTCGTTGATGACCGAGATCTGGGCGTCCAGCGGCGCGCCCCCGGCGAAGCTGAGCACGCCGTTCCCGTCGAGCGAGAAGGCGCCGTAGAGGCCCACGCCGCTGGCGTTGTTGTTCAGGGCGTTGAGCAGGTCGGTCATGGTGGCCGCCGCGGGCGCCGAGACCGACACGTCGCGGATCGGCCGTCCGTCGGCGCTGGACAGGCGCAGGTTGATGACGCCGCCGGGGGTGAAGCCGTGCGGGTCGGCCGCCTGGAGACCGGTCGCGTAGTTGGTGAAGCCCGAGGCCTTCACCAGGTCGTTGAGGCCGAAGAAGTGCGAGAAGCCGCGGCCCGTCTTCTGCGACGTCCCCTCGTCGATCGCCAGGCCGTTGGGCGCCGTTGCGTTGACGGTCAGGGCGCCGCCGCTGAACGTGGCCGAGCCCAGCGCGCCCAGGGCGGTGTTGAGCCCGGCGAGGAAGGTGGCCGGCGTGAAGGCCGCTCCGGCCCCGCCGTTCACCGAGATCGTGCCCGCGGTGAAGTCGATGGCCACCGTCCGCTGCAGCACGCCTGCGGCGTTCACGACCGCGATGGTCGAGGTCCCCGAGAAGCCGCTGACGGCCGTCGGCAGATCGAGCCCGGTGTTGCGGCCCGCCAGCGTGGCCGGGGCCGGATAGGCCGCCGCGTCGTTGTGGGCCGCGTTGAGCTGGTCGACGGCGCGGCTCACGAACTCACCGAGCTGGTCGTAGAGCTTCGGCAGCTCGACGTCGCGCAGCTCGGTCAGGCCGCGCAGTTCGCCGCTGGTCAGCTGGATGGGCTGGTCGGTGGAGCTGCCGGCCGGTCGCGCCGTGATGTAGCCCGGGGTCGAGGCTGTGGAGTTGTAGGTGAGCCGGGCCGGCTCGTCGCCGGCCAGCAGCACGCCCTCCACCGAGCGCACGTCGGCGCCGCCGCCGGCGCGGGGCGCCACGCGGATGTTCATCAGGCCGGCGAGTTCGTCGAGCAGCTGGCTCTGGATGTTCTCCGAGCCCGAGGCGTCGGCGTTCACCAGGCTGGCGCGCTTGATGTCGGTGTTCAGCTTGGAGATCTGCTCGAGCAGCGCATTGGCGCGGTCCACGCCGGCGGAGATCTGCGTCTCCACGGTGTCGCCCAGCGAGACGATCTGGCTGTTGATCCGCCCCGCCTCGGTCAGGAAGTCCTCGATGTTGCCCAGGGCCTGGCTGCGCAGGAGCGTCGACGACGGATCGTCCGCCGCCGTGGCGAAGGCTCCGAAGATCTTGTCCAGCCGGCTGAAGAAGAAGCCGTCGGCCGACGGGTCGCCGAACAGGCTCTGGGCGTTGTCCAGGTACTGGGCGACCGCGCTCCAGCGCTCCTTGTCGGACGCCGCCGAAAGGGACGCGCCCTGCAGGTACTGGTCGGTGATCCGCTGGACGCCCTCGATCGTGACCCCGGCGCCGACGCCGGCGACAACGAGCGGCTGCTGGTTGACGGCCTTGCGGACGTACCCGGGGGTGTTGACGTTGGCGATGTTGTCGGACGTCGCGCGCAGGGCCGCCTGGGCGGCGTTGAGGCCCGAGGAGGCGGTGCGCAGGGTGGCCGTGAGCGACATGGATTAAGGCTCCGCCCGGCAAAGGCTGACGCTCGACCCGGCGGATTCTGCCGGGACAAGGGTGAACGCGCACGCGTCAGGCCGGAATTTTCTCAACAGATTCAACATGGGCCCTCCGAGGCCCGGTCGATGTCGGTGGGACAGGCGCAAGAGGCGGGCCAGTTCGAACGAACGTACGGCCGCGCGCCCGCGAGGGGCCCGTCGCCAGGACGCCGTCGCGGACCGGCTTGTCGCTGCTAGGGCGGCACGGATCGACCCACCGCGGCCCCGAACGGCCCGGCAAATTCCGCCGTCGCGCCGACGCTCAGCGCGGTCGGACCCCCCGTTTCTCTATTTGAATCAGTCATTTGAAACGTTGGCCCGGGGGTTGCTCAGGGTGTCGACCGAAGACCCCGGCGCAGGACGCGCTCCCCTCGAGATCGAAGCTCCGGCTTCCGAAAGCCATGACCGCGTCCAGCATCACGACAGCGCAGCCCGCCGCGACGGCCGGCCCCGGCCCGGCCGGCCAGGCCGCGGGCCGGGCTCCCGGCGCAGGCGGCCTCGCCGGCTTCGAAGCCCTGCTTGCGGCCTTGTTCCCCGCGGGCGGCGCCGTCACCCCGACCGGCGCCGGATCGCCGTCCGGCGCGGCCGACGCCTCGGCCGAGGAGGAGGGGTCCAAGGGTGAGGCGAATGCAGACGGCAAGGGCGCGTCCGTCGAGCTGATCCCCGCGCCTGCGGTGGACCCCTCGGCCCTGGCCGCCGCCCTGACGGCGCCGGCGCCCCCTCAGGGCGCGCCGACCGCCGGGACATCCGAAGTTCCGGGCGATGGGCAGGCCGTGCAGCGGCAGGCGCTGCGCTCGGCCGCGATTTTCGCGCCGATGGCGGAACCGGCGCCCGCCGGCGAGGCCGTCGCCGCAGAGGCGACGCCGGACGCCGAGCCGCCGGCCGCCGGCGCCACGCCTCCGGGTCCGGCGCTCCAGGCCGACGGCGAGCGCGGGAACGCCCGGGCCGCACCGCCGCCCGCCTTTGGCCGCGACAAGGCCCCCGCCTCCCCCGCGGCGCCCGCGCTCGAGAACGCGAACCCGCGCGCGGACCTGGCGTCCAAGGCCGCGACGGCGGACGCTGCGCCCGACGCACCCCTCCCCGCTTCGGCGCCCGAGGCGACCCCGACAGGGGCCTCTCAGCTCGCCCAGGTCACGCCTCCTCCCGCCCAGACGCCTCGCGCCGAGCCGGCGTCCAAGGCGGCGCGGTCCGAGCGCAAGGGCGGCTCGGCGCGCTCCGAGTCGCTGGACGCGCCCGGCGCCGCCGAGACGGCGGCGAAGCCCATGCAGGCGAAGGCCGCCGAGGCCGCCGCCAAGCCGGCCGCCACCACTGCGCCGGCCGAGGCCGCCGAGCGGCCTGTCGGCGACGACATTGGATCCGCCGACACCGTCGATCCGGCGCCGCAGGCCGAGTCCCGGGCCGCCGCCCAGTCGTCTGCGACGGCGGCGCACACGGCCCACGGGGTCCGCGGCTCGCCCGAGACCGTGGCGAACCTCGCGGCGCAGATCGTCAGGAAGCTCGAGGAGCGGTCCACGCGCTTCGACCTCGAGCTGGATCCGGCGGGCCTGGGCCGGGTGGACGTTCGCCTCGAGATCGGCGCCAACGGCAAGCTCACGGCCTCGATGCTCTTCGACAATCCGCAGGCGGCCAACGAGCTGAGGGCGCGCGCCGCCGAACTGCAACGCGTGCTGGAGCAGGCGGGCTTCGACCTCTCCGGCGGCCTCTCCTTCGACGTCGCCGACCAGGGCCGCCATCAGGGCCAGGCCTGGCAGGACCAGGGCGAGCCGGGCCGCGCCTTCCGGGGCCAGGCCTTCCGGGCCGCGCTCGAAACCGCGGGTGAGGCCGCGGACGTCGCCGGAGCCAGCGCGCTGCGCCTTCGCCGAGGCGTGAACTCCGGCGTGGATGTGAGGATCTGATGGTCGATTCCGTCTCCACCGTCGCCGCCGGCGCCGACACCAGCGTCATCGGGCGCAACCGCCTGGCCGAGAGCTTCGACACCTTCCTGGCGCTGCTGACCACGCAGCTGAAGAACCAGGACCCCCTGTCGCCGCTCGACTCCAACCAGTTCACCCAGCAGATCGTGCAGATGACCGGGGTCGAGCAGCAGCTGCTCACCAACGACCTCCTGAAGAAGCTGGTCGCCAACACCGGATCGGGGATCGCCACCGCCGTCAGCCTGATCGGCAAGGAGGTCCGGGCGGACGCCGACGTGGCCGCCCTGGCGAACGGCAAGGCCGAGTGGGTCTACAAGCTCGACCGCGCCGCCAGCGACGTGAAGATCGAGGTGCTCGATTCGAAGGGCCGCGTGGTCCAGACGCTCGCGCCGACCGACAACAAGGCGGGCGAGCACACCTTCACCTGGGACGGCAAGGGCGCGGGCGGCCAGACCATGGCCAACGGCGTCTACTCGCTCCGCGTCACCGCCAAGGACAGCGAAGGCTCCGCGGTGCCGGCCACGGTGGCGGCCCAGGGCGTCGTCACCGGCGTGCAGCAGATCGACGGCGGCACCGTCGTCACCATCAACGGGGCCCAGGTGCCCTGGGAGAAGATCACCCTCATCCGCGAACCGCCGGCGCCGGCGACGACCGCTTCGAACAGCGCCTCGTCATCGGCCGGCGGCTCAAACAGCAACACCACGGGCGACGAAACGTCGCCTCCAGCGGCGGCCCAATGAGGCCGGCCCCGCAGCAGGCGGACCCGCGTCAGGAGAACGGAACCTAAGTCATGTCGATCAACTCAGCCCTTCGCGCCGGCGTCTCCGGCCTGGTCGCCAACTCGTCGGCGCTCGCGGCGATCTCGGACAACATCGCCAACGTCAACACCGTCGCCTACAAGCGCAACCAGGTGAACTTCGCCAACGTCGTCACCGCCCAGGCGGTGAAGGGCCAGTACTCGGCCGGCGGCGTGCAGGCGGTGAACCGCCAGTTCGTGAGCCAGCAGGGCCTGATCCAGGCCTCTGGGTCCTCCACCGACCTGGCCATCTCGGGCGACGGCTTCTTCGTCGTGGCCGACAAGGGCGCGGGCCTGACCGCCTCCGACGCGCGTTCCTTCACCCGCGCCGGCTCCTTCAGCGTCGACGCCGACGGCTACCTCGTGAACGACTCGCGGCTCTACCTGCAGGGCTGGCCGGTGCAGGCGGACGGCAGCTTCAACATCAACCCGTCCGACCTGTCGCTGATGAACTCCATCAACGTGCGCAACCTCGGCGCAGCCGTGGCGCCGACCGCCAACATCGGCGTCAGCGCCAACCTCAACAAGGGCGGCGTCGTCTCGGCCGGCGAGGCCGCGTACAATGGGACCACGGTCGCCTCGATGGCGGACTACGCCGACGATCCCTCGACCGGCACGCGGCCCGACTTCGTGATCGAGATGAACGTCGTCGACTCCACCGGCGGCTCGCGCAAGGTCGCCATGGCGTTCCTGAAGGACGACGCGGCCAACCCCAACCGGTGGCACGCCGAGATCTATTCGATCCCCGCCACCGATGTTTCGGTCGCCGGCCGTCCGGGACAGCTGGCGCGCGGCCAGGTCTTCTTCAACCAGGATGGCACGATCGACCTCGCGAACACGACGCTGTTCGGCGCGGCGGGCGCTGCCCCGACGCTGACCCTGAACGCCTCCAACGGGGCCGATCCCCGCTGGGCGCCCTCGCTGGGTCTCGCCGCCCAGACGATCGATCTGGATCTGGACAACATCACCCAGTACTCGGCCACCTCGACGGTGAACGCGATCAACCAGGACGGGGCGGGCGTCGGCAACATCGTGGCGATCGAGGTCGACGAGGTCGGCATCATCTCGGCGATCTACGACAACAGCCAGATCCGGACGGTCGCCAAGGTGGGCGTCGCCACCTTCCCCAACCCGGACGGACTGCAGCCCATCAGCGGCAACGCCTACCGCCCCACCATCGCGGCGGGTGAGTTCATCGTGAAGGAGGCCGGAGTCGGCGGCGCCGGAAAGATCTCGCCCTCGAGCCTCGAGGCCTCGACGGTCGACCTCTCCGCCGAGTTTACCGGCCTGATCCAGACCCAGAAAGCTTATTCGGCTTCTTCAAAGATCATCACGACCGCTGACCAGATGCTGGAAGAACTAATCAACATCAAGCGCTAGAATTAGCGCTGAATTCCACCTGATGATCTTACTTAGTCTCTACTGTATTAAAATGGTACATGGGGGAGCTCATGATCAGCCCTTTCTTTACCAAGGCGATTCAGCGGCCGTTAGGGGCCCCTGTGTCACCTTCTCGCCAACAGTGATGGTGAGGCGGTAGAAAGCCCATGCTTCAACAGCAGCAGACGCGCACGAACAGCCGCGGCGAGACCTACGTCATCGGCCCGACGGGCGCGCCCTTGACCAAGAACGATCTGCCCCCGCCGAACACCGGCCGGTGGGTGATCCGCCGGAAGGCGGAAGTGGTCGCGGCTGTCCGCGGCGGCCTGATCAGCCTCGAGGAGGCGCTGGAGCGCTACTCGTTGACGAGCGACGAATTCCTGTCCTGGCAGCGCTCGATCGAGCGTCACGGGATGGCCGGCCTGCGCACCACGCGTCTGCAACAGTACCGCTAGAGCCGGCCCGCCTCACGGACGGCTCTGCGTGAGCCGGCCGCGCCCCAGCACCCCCGGGCGCGGCCGGCTTTCGCGTTTCAGCCCAGCCGCGAAACCCGCACGGTGATCCGCTCCCGCTCGCCCGGCCGTCGCTCCACCAGCAGGCGCGCCACCTGGGCGTCGTCATGGAAGGCGTAGCCCTTGATGGCGTCGAGGATCGCCTTGGCCAGGTTGTCGAGGTCCAGCCACGGGGCCTCCCCCACGTAGTCCATCGCGATCTCCACGGCGAACTCGCCCCAGGCCGGGCGGCTGCCGCGCCAGGCCTTGCGGAAGAACTCGTAGAGAAGGGGTTTGTAGTACTTCGCCTGGGTGGTCAGTCCATCGACGGTGATCTCGAGCAGGCCCTCGGCCTCGCGGGCGCGCACCTTCCCGTGTTGGACCCATTCCTCGCTCATCGAGGCACCCATAGCCGCGCGCAGCCTTGCAGTCTCCCTCGGGCCGGTTAAACCGTGGGGCGCTTAGCGAGGGGGATCCATCCAGATGAGCGCGACCCGCACCGAGACCGACACCTTCGGGCCTATCGATGTGCCCTCCGACCGGTACTGGGGCGCGCAGACGCAGCGGAGCCTCGGCAACTTCAAGATCGGCTGGGAGAAGCAGCCGAAGCCGGTCATCCGGGCGCTGGGCATCGTCAAGCGCGCGGCCGCCGAGGCCAACATGGAGCTCGGCAAGCTCGACCCCGAGCTCTGCCGGTTCATCGTCCAGGCCGCCCAGGAGGTCATCGACGGCAAGCTCGACGACCACTTCCCGCTGGTGGTGTGGCAGACCGGCTCGGGCACCCAGTCGAACATGAACGCCAACGAGGTGATCTCGAACAGGGCGATCGAACTGATGGGGGGCACGATGGGCTCGAAGAAGCCCGTGCACCCCAACGACCACGTCAACATGAGCCAGTCGTCGAACGACACCTACCCGACGGCGATGCACATCGCGGCGGCCGAGGAGGTGGCGCGGTCCGTGATGCCGGCGCTGGAGCACCTGCACGCGGCCCTCAAGGCGAAGTCCGACGAGTTCGCGCACATCATCAAGATCGGCCGCACCCACACCCAGGACGCCACGCCGCTGACGCTGGGCCAGGAGTTCGGCGGCTACGCGCACCAGGTCGCCATGTCGGTCCGGCGCGTGAAGGAAACCCTCTACGGGCTCTACGAGCTGGCGCAGGGCGGCACGGCCGTCGGCACCGGCCTCAATGCGCCCATCGGCTTCGCCGAGAAGGTGGCCGAGAAGATCGCGGGCATCACCGGCCTGCCCTTCGTGACCGCCCCCAACAAGTTCGAGGCCCTGGCCGCGCACGACGCCATGGTGTTCAGCCACGGCGCGCTGACGTCCGCGGCGGGCGCCCTGTTCAAGATCGCGAACGACCTGCGCTTCCTGGGTTCGGGCCCCCGCGCGGGCCTGGGCGAACTGGCGCTGCCCGAGAACGAGCCGGGCAGCTCGATCATGCCCGGCAAGGTGAACCCGACCCAGGCCGAGGCCCTGACCATGGTCTGCGCCCACATCATGGGCAACCAGACCGCCATGGCCTTCGCCGGCAGCCAGGGCCACTTCGAGCTGAACGTGTTCAACCCGGTGATGGCCTACAACTTCCTGCAGTCCTGCCGCCTGCTGGCCGACGGGGCCATCAGCTTCACCGACAACATGGTCGTGGGCACGGAAGCCCGCGAGGACAACATCAAGGCCAACCTCGAGCGGTCGCTCATGCTGGTGACGGCGCTCAACGGCAAGCTGGGCTACGACAACTGCGCCAAGATCGCCAAGGCGGCGCACAAGAACGGCACCACGCTCCGCGAGGAGGCCGTCGGCGGCGGCTATCTCACGAACGAGGAGTTCGACGAGTGGGTGCGGCCCGAGAAGATGATCAGCCCGGGCTGATGACGCTTCAGCTCGTCCGGCTCGACGACGCGCTGCCGGACGGCTTCGACGCCCTGCGCTCGGAGGCCGACGCCGAGGGCCATCGGCACATGAGGCGACTGGCCGCGGAGGTCGCCGCAACTCCCGAGATGTTCACCGCGCTCCTGGCGGCGTTCGGGGACGGGGTTCTCGTGGGCGTCGGCGGCATCACCCCCGAGCCCGAGGCGGCTCCGGGCGAAGCGTGGCGCATGCGACGCCTCTTCGTGTCGCCGCGGGCGAGGCGCTCGGGCGTGGCCCGCGCGTTGGCCAACGCTCTGCTGGCCGAAGCCCTGGGCCTGAGCCGCCTCGTGACCGTCCACGCAGGGAATCCTGACGCCGAGGCCTTCTGGGAGGCGATGGGGTTCGAGCGCGTCTCCGGCCGCGCCTGGAGCCATCAGTTCCTGGCCGGCTGACGCCGGGCGGCCGGCAGGCTATGCTGCCGACATGGGCAAGCTCGAACCCAAGATCGACCCGGACCTCCTCGCGCAGGCGCAGGCGGCAGGGGTCGAGGTCGAGGCGGTGATCGAAGCGGCGCTCCGCGCGGCCCTGAGGGGCGCCGACGCCTCGGCGGCCGATGCGCGGGCGGCCAAATGGGCCGAGGAGAACGTCGAGGCCATCGCCGACTACAACCGCCGCATACGTGAGCGCGGACTAGTGGGCGCCGAGTTCCGGAAGTGGTGAGTGCGGCAGTTCGACGTCGTCGATAATCCGTCGGAACGTTCACGGGCCCACGCCCCGTACTTCGTCGTGCTGCAATCGCACCACCTCCACCAGCTGGACAGCGTGGTGGTCGCGCCGGTGCTCCGTGACGCCGCGCGGACAATGTCCGCACTGGACCTGGAGGTCGACCTCCTCGGCGAGCGGCTCGTCATCGCCCTGGGCGAGGTCTTCAGCCTCGAGAGAGCCGGGTTGAAGGGGACCCGCGGCTCCTTGGCCGGGCACGAGGATGCGATCCGGCGCGGCCTCGACCGGCTCTTCACCGGCTTCTAGGGCGGCGTCCCGCCGAGAACGAGCCAAGCGACCCGCCCTAAGCCCGGCGCAGCACGGCGAAGTCGGCGAGGTCCTGGAGGGCGGGGAGCCAGCTGTTGGAGCCGGGCTCGGAGATGGCCGCCTTGGCCGCGTCGGCATAGCGGCACGCCAGCGCCAGGGTGTCGTCCAGCGCGCCCGTCTCGCGCATCAGCTCGCGCGCGTGGTCGAGGTCGGCCGGCTCCTGCTCGCGGCGGTCGATCGTGCGGACCCAGAAGTCGCGCTCGGACGCCGCGGTCCGGCCCATGGCGAAGAGGAGGGGCAGCGTCACCTTGCCTTCGCGGAAATCGTCGCCGGGGTTCTTGCCCAGGGTGGCCGCATCGCCGGAGTAGTCGAGGGCGTCGTCGATCAGCTGGAACGCGAGGCCCAGGTCCTGGCCGAACTTGCGCAGCGCCCGGCAGCGCTCGGGCGACGCGCCGGCCGAGATCGCGCCCGCCTCGGCGGCGGCGGCGAACAGCTCGGCGGTCTTGGCCTTGATGATGTCGATGTAGACCTCCTGGCTGAGGTCCAGGTCGTGGCTGCGGGTGAGCTGCAGCACCTCGCCTTCGGAGATCACGCGGCTGGCGCGGGCCAGCACCTCCAGCGCGGGCATCGACCCGGCGCCGACCATGAGCTCGAAGGCGCGCGCGAACAGGAAATCGCCCACCAGCACGCTGGCGGGGGCGCCCCAGATCAGGTGCGCGGCGACGCGCCCGCGGCGCAGCTCGGAGGAGTCGACCACGTCGTCGTGCAGCAGGGTCGCCGTGTGGATGAACTCCACTGCCGCCGCGAGCTTGAGGCACGCGTCGTCCCGCGCGCCGCAGAGCCGGGCCGCGGCGATGGTCAGCAGGGGGCGCAGCCGCTTGGCCGAGCCGGCGATCAGGTGGTCCGCCAGCGCCGGGATCACCGGCACGGGGCTGTCCATGTGATGTCGGATCAGCTGGTCCACGGCGCGCATGTCGGGGCCGGCCAGCGTGAGGAGCAGGTCCAGCGAGGGCGGCGCAGCGACGGCCTGGGCGGCTTCCAAGACGGGGTATTCCTTACCTGCCAAAGCGTCCGGGCCCTACCGGTCGCCGTTTGCCGGGACAATGGTGACGCGATAGGGCACGGTCAAGCGGCCCCCGCCGAACACGTTCAGACGCTCACGCCGAGATCCGCCCCGGATGGACTCCGTCACCGAGGATCGCCTGCTGGATGGCCGCCTGCGCCTGCGGCAGCCGGCGCGCGGCTATCGCGCGGGGCTGGATGCGGCCCTGCTGGCCGCCGCCTGCGACGCCGCCGACGGGCAGCGGGTGCTGGAGGCCGGGTGCGGGCCCGGCGCGGCCCTCCTGGCTGCGGCGGCCCGACGGCCGGGCGCCCGGTTCACCGGCCTCGAACGGGAGCCGGAGGCGCTGGCCCTCGCCCGCGAGAACGTCGCCCTCAACGACCTTGCGGATCGCGTCGACGTGATCGAGGGCGACGTGGGGCGGCGCTTCTCGCACCTCGGCCTGCCGCCGTTCGACGCGGCCCTGGCCAACCCGCCGTTCTTCGACGATCCCGCCGAACTGCGACCGCCCGCGCCCGAGAAGGCGGCGGCCTGGATGGCGGACGAGGGCCTGATGGGCTGGGCCGAGTTCCTGCTGAAGGCGGTGCGCGAGGGCGGCTCCATCACGGTGATCCACCGGGCGGACCGGCTCGCCGACCTCCTGTCACACCTCTCGGCCAAGGCCGGCTCGTTCCAGGTGCGGCCGATTCACCCGTTCGCCGATGCGCCGGCCAAGCGGGTGCTGGTGCGCGCCATCAAGACGGGCAAGGCGCCGCTGCAGCTGCTGCCGCCGCTCGTCCTGCACGAACGCGGCGGCGCGAAGCACCGGCCGGACGTGGAGGCCATCCTGCGCGGCGAAGCCGACCTGCCCTGGCGGGTCCAGCTTCCCACGCGCGCCCGAATACCCCCTGGCGGGGAGTCGCCTTGACATCTCCGGTCGCGGCTGTCTGGCTTTGCCGATAGCCATAACCACGAGGTCGCGATGTCGTCCGCTCTACGTGGCGTTTTCGTTGCCGGGCTCGCCCTCCTGGCGCTGTCGACGCCCGCGCAGGCGGAACTCTTGTACCTGCAGGCGGGTACGAACGAGGCCTGCCCGCCCGGCGCCTGCCGCACGTCGACGCTGGGCGACGTGAACGGAAGCCTCTACGGTTTCCAGACCTTCGACAACTTCACCTTGAGCCGCGACGCGCGGATCCAGACCGTCACGTGGCGGGGCTTCGTGTGGCAGGACGGCGTCGGTTCCGGAACCGCGCCCGATCCGATCACCGAGACCTGGCAGGTCGGCTTCTACGGGGACAACCTCGCGACGCCGGACACCGACGCAAACCTCTACACAGCGAACATCGACGCCGCGGACGTCACCGTCACCCTCCTGGGAACCGATGTCTTCTCCGGCGACAACGTCAACGTCTACGAGTGGTCGGCGACCCTGCCGACGGACTTCCTGGCGACCGGCGGCGTGCGCTACTGGGTGTCCCCGGTTTCGCTGCAGGCGAGCTTCAGCCCGCTGTTCGGCTGGAGCGCTTCGACGCCGGCCTCGGGCCTGGCCTACCAGCGGCAGTTCGCGAACGGCGCCTGGGGACCGCTGAGCGGGAACGCCAACAACCGCGCCTACAGCCTCAGCGGCGCCTATGTGCCTGAACCCGGGACCTGGGCTCTCATGATCCTGGGCTTCGCGGGTGCGGGCGCCATGCTGCGGCGGACGCGGCCGCGGGCCGGCCTCGCCGGCTGAGGCGCCGATCCGGTCAGGTCACCGGCGAGAGCTTCGCGCTGTCGGCGAGCATGCGGTCCAGCAGGTCGAGGTCGATCTGCTCGGGCCGGCGGAAGCGGATGCAGCTCTTGCCCGCGTCCAGGCCCTTCAGCGCCTCGGCGTGGAGCGGATGCACCCGGGGGCTCACGTAGAGCGAGATGTACTGCTTCTGGCTGTTGAAGGCGAAGACGGGCGTGGCGTCGTCCGGGCGCGTGTAGCCCGGCATGCCGTAGCGCATGCCCTCGGAGCGCTCGCCGAAGTGCTTGAGCGCGCTGGCCCGCACGGCGCGCAGCGCCGCCTCCCGCTTCGGGTCCACCGTCTCGAACCAAGCGTCCACAGTCTGAGCGATCGAGGTCACCATGGCTTCAGATCCCCAGCTCGGCCCTGCAGCTCTCGTCGACCAGGTCGTGGGCCTCGGGATGCTTCTTCACCCAGGCGGCCATGAAGGGGCACGTCGGGACGACCTTCAGGCCGCGTTCGCGGGCCGCGCCGAAGGCATGGCGGGCGAGCGCGCTGGCCACGCCCTTGCCTTCGAAGGCCGGCGGAACGACCGTGTGCGGCAGGACCATCCGGCCCGGCTGGAGGCGGTACTCGGCGAAGGCGGTGTCCCCGTCGAGGGACACCTCGAAGCGGCTCTTCGCGGCGTTGTCGGTCACCTGGATGTCGGCCATGCCCCAACTTGACGCGAAGCGGGCGGGCCGCCAAGGTCCGCGGCGTCCGGAACGGCCAGCAGAGGAGAGGTTCGATGTCGCCCATTGTCCGCGCAGCCCCTCGCTGCGTCGCGCCGCCGGTCGCCTGAACAGGCAGATCCCCGTGATCCGGGGATGATCCGCGGTCGACGCCCCAGGGACCGGAAGGTCCGCGGCCTTCGACAACAAGGACATCCACGTTGCTGACCTCAGCACTCGACGCCTACGGCTGGAGCGATCGCCTCCAGGCCGACTTCGAACCCTACGCCGCCCAGGGCCTCGTGCCCGGCCGCATCGTCGTGCAGCAGCGCGGCGGCTATCGCATCGTGACGCCGGACGGCGAGATCGAGGCCCGGGCCTCCGGCGCGCTCATGCGCGCGAGCGCGGACTCCGAGCGGCCGGCCGCCGGCGACTGGGTCGCCGTCGAGGCCCGGCCCGGCGAGACCACGGCGCTCGTCCACGCCGTGCTGCCGCGCCGGACCGCCTTCATCCGCAAGGCCTCCGGGACCCGCGGCGGCGCCCAGGTGGTGGCGGCCAACGCCGACGTGGCCTTCCTGGTCGCCTCGCTGAACGCCGACCTCAACCTGCGCCGCCTGGAGCGCTACCTCGCCACCGCCTACGAGAGCGGCGCCGACCCGGTGATCGTGCTGACCAAGGCCGACATCGCCGACGACGCCGCCGCCCAGGTGGCGGAGGTGGAGGCCATCGCCGTGACCGCGCCGGTGCTGGCCATCTCGTCCAAGACCGGCGAGGGGCTGGACGCGGTGGCCGCCCACCTGGCGCCCGGCCGCACCGCCGTGCTGCTGGGCTCCTCGGGCGCGGGCAAGTCGACGCTGGTGAACGCCCTGGCCGGCGAGGAGCGGATGGCCACGCGGGAGATCCGCGAGGACGACGCCCGGGGCCGCCATACGACCACGCACCGGGAGCTGGTCCTGCTGCCGTCCGGCGGGCTGATCCTGGACACGCCGGGGATGCGGGAGCTGGGCCTGTGGAATGCCGACGAGGGCGTCTCGGCGACGTTCGAGGACGTCGAGGCGCTGGCGGCGGCCTGCCGGTTCGCCGACTGCCGGCACAAGGGCGAGCCGGGCTGCGCGGTGCGCGCGGCCATCGCGTCCGGAGAGCTGCCGGCGGAGCGGCTGGCGGCGTACGAGAAGCTGCAGGCCGAACTGGCCTACGAGCACCGGCGCGAGGACCCTGCGGCGGCCAAGGAGAACCGCAGGCTCTGGGCCAGCCGCCACAAGGCGTCGCGGGCCTGGATCAAGCACAAGCGGCGGGGCCCGGACGGCGGCTGAGGCGGCGGGGCCGTGCGCGGGCGGTCGGCGGGAGGCTCGCCGGGCTGTGGGGCGGAGGCCTTGCCGGCTGCCCCCTCCCCGCCGGCGCGTCGCGCCGCCGGACCTCCCCCCAGGGGGGAGGATCTTTGGTGGGGATGCTCCCCCTCTGGGGGAGCTCGCGAAGCGAGAGGGGGTCTTGCGGCGAAGGCCCTGCCGGCTACCCCCTCCCCGCCGGCGCGTCGCGCCGCCGGACCTCCCCCAAGGGGGGAGGATCTTTTGGGGACGATGC
>NZ_JBXVWA010000013.1:0-101054 GCF_057219735.1 Phenylobacterium sp. T106
GGCTCGATCTTCGCCCACTGCTCGTCGCTGAACCAGAATTCGTTGCTCATGATCCACCTCCGCAGAGCTTGAATCACGATTTGGCAAACACCATCAACAAGCTGATCGAGTTTTCACCCTAGGGGCACGAGGATGGCGGAGAGGGCTCCGGCGTCCCGACCTGGAGACCGGCATGGAGAACTTCTTCTACAGCTTCTGGTGGCTGATCTTCCCGATCGGCTTCTTCATCTTCGGGGCCTGGGACAGGTGGCTGGCCTACAAGCGCAGCCAGGCGCGACTGGACCTCATCCGCAGCTACGCAAGCCAGGGCCGGGACCCGCCGCCGGAACTCCTGCGGGCCCTGCACGACGAGGAGGCGCTCGACGACGAGGATTCCGCCTATGGTCCGTACGACCGCTACGGCCGTCCTCGTCACCGCGCGCTGCGCCGCTACTGGCGGCACCGTCCTTACTGGCAGTGGCGGACAGCCATCATCACGGGCGCGGTGGCCGCCGGCTTCTGGATCGCGTCCGAGTACGCCGAACTTCCGGGCCTGGACTGGCCCTTCCAGCTCGTGGCGATCATCATGACGTGTGTCGCCATCGGGCACGCCGCGGCGGCGATACTGTCGATGGTGTTCCGCGGGCGATGAGCCCAGGCGACATCGATCGCGCGCTCGTCGAGGCGGCCCAGGCCGGCTCCACCGCCGCCTTCTCGCGACTGGTGGATCGCCATCAGAAGGCGGTCCGCGCGTTCCTGCGCCGGACGTGCGGCGACTGGGCGACGGCCGACGACCTGGCGCAGGAGACGTTCCTGGCGGCGTGGTCGCGGATGGACCGTCTCGAGGCCGGCGCCTCGGTCTGCGCATGGTTCTGCGGCATCGGCTACAACAAACACCTGACCGCGCTGCGCAGCCGTGGCCGGGAACGCGCCCGCGAAAACGCCTACGAGGCCGACCGCCCCGCCGCCGTCGCGTCGATGAGTGAGGAACGGGTGGCGGCGGAGCGGGCGCTAGCGACCTTGCCGGCCGACCAGCGCGCCTGCGTCGCGCTGTGCCTGGCCGCCGACTTCAGCCACGCGGAAGCGGCCGAGGCGTTGAACCTGCCGCTCGGGACGGTGAAGTCGCATGTCGCCCGAGGCCGCGCGCGGCTCCTCGAAGTGCTAGGAGAGTCAGAATGACCGACGATCGCCTGAGAGCCCTCTTCGCCGCCGACGAGCCGCCGGCCTTCGACCCGGCCTTCTCTGCCGCCGTGATCGAGAAGCTCGCGCGCCGCCGCTTCCTTGTCGACCTGGCGAGACTGTCCGGCGCGGCCGCGCTGGGAGGGCTCATCCTCTGGGCGGTCTGGCCGAGCCTGGAGCCCCTTGTGTCCCATCTGGGAGAGGGCATGGCCCCTGTGGCGGCCTGCGCGACGCTCGCGGCTGCGGTGATCCTCAGCCTCGAAGGACGCGTAACACCCCGTCTGCGTTGAAACATGACCAACGTTTCATGTGGCCTTCTGCATCCAGGCGGCCGGGTCTAGGTCTCTCACCATCAGAAGGGGACGCTTCCCCCGCATCGAGATTTGGAGAGGACAAGACCTGAGATGGAAATCCTGATCCCCCTGACGTTCTTCGCCATGATCGCCGCGCTCGTCATCGCGCCGCGCTACTTCAAGAGTGTCGAGCGCCAGAAGATGGCCGACACGCTTCGGGTCGCCATCGAGAAGGGCCAGCCGCTGCCCACCGAAGTGATCGACGCGATGTCCAACAATGTCAGCGCGCCGCAGCTGCCGTCGGCGGCCCGGGACCTGCGCACCGGCATCATCTGGATGGGGGTCGGCGTGGGCTTCGCCGCCCTGGGCGCGGCCGTCAGCTTCGAAGAGCCCGACGCGCTCTATCCGCTGTTGGGCATCTCCGCGTTTCCCACCTTCATCGGCCTCGCCTTCATCGTGCTCGGCTTGCTGAACCGGCCGAAGTCCTGACGCGACGCATCGGGAGATCACGCCCATGCCGGGCACGAGCACCAGTTTCGCCAGCCTGCATGACGTGGAGCTCTGCTCCTACGCCGCGGCCGGCGAGCGGCGCGCCTTCGGAGAGCTGGTGCGTCGACACGGCTCCGCCGTGCGGCAACTGCTGCGCCGGATGGGGGCGCAGGCCGCCGAGGCGGACGACGTGGCGCAGGACGCTTTTCTGGCCGCCTTCGAGCGGATCGCCGAATTCCGGGGAGAGGGCACATTCGCGGGCTGGGTGAAGCGGATCGCAGCCCGGCAGTACCTGCGCCGCCTCCAGCGCGAGAAGCGGCTCGCCGCCATTGCGGCGGAGGAAGGCGGCGAGGACGCGGAGACGCCCGGCCGGCTCGGCGGGACCGACGCCGACCATCGCATGGACCTCGAGGAGGCCCTGAAGGGTCTCGCGCCCGCGGAGCGCCTGTGCGTCTCCATGTGTTACGGGGCCGGCCTGAGCCACGGGGAAGCCGCGGAGGCCTTGAACCTGCCCTTGGGAACGGTCAAATCGCATGTCAAACGTGGTCTGGATAAGCTCCGGGCGCGGCTTACGCCGGTCCCGGGCGTTGAGTTGGAGGGGAGGCGGAGCAATGGCTGAGCTCGACTTCGAACGCCGCCTCGAACGGCTGTTCTCGCAGAGTCCCGAGATGCCGGACGCGGCCGCGTTCGCCGAGCGGATCGAGCGGAAGCTGGACCGCGGGTGGAACCTGCGCCGGTGGATGATCGGGGCCGCGGGCCTCTCCGGCGGCGTGGTGGGCGCCAGCCAGCTCGTGATGTCCAACCTCTTCCAGCGCGTCGAGAGCGCCGAGGAATCGGCCCGGGTCCTCTCGCAGGGCCTTGCGCGCGTCACGCCGACCACCGACATGGTGTCCGCGCTCTCGGGCGGCTATGGCGTGTGGATCGCGGTCGGTCTTGCGGTCCTGACCATGGGCGTCTTCGCCGCGAGGTTGGTCGAGGAGTTCTAGTTTTGTCGTCCCATCGTGAGTCGTCCGTCCGGCGCCTGTCCGCGCCGGATATCGCCGCCCGCAAGGGCGGTCTCCCGATCGTATGTCTGACGGCCTACACGGCCCCGATGGCCGAGATCCTCGATCCCCATTGCGATCTCCTGCTGGTGGGCGACAGCGTCGGCATGGTGGTCCACGGGCTGCCGAACACCGTGGGCGTGACGCTGGAGATGATGAGCCTGCACGGAAAGGCCGTGATGCGCGGCTCCCGTCGCGCCATGGTCGTCGTCGACATGCCGTTCGGCAGCTACGAGGGCAGCGCCGAGGAGGCCTTCGCCAACGCCTCGCGCCTGATGAAGGAGACGGGCGCGTCGGCGGTGAAGGTCGAGGCGGGCGAGACGATCGTCCAGAACATCGAGTACCTGGTGAAGCGCGGCGTGCCGGTCATGGGCCATGTGGGCCTGCGCCCCCAGGCCGTGCTGGTGGACGGCGGCTTCAAGGCCAAGGGCAAGCTGGACCACGAGCGCCGTCGGATCCTGGACGAGGCGCGCGCCACCGCCGAGGCGGGGGCGTTCGCGGTTGTGGTCGAGGGCGTCGCCGAGGGCCTCGCCCGGGAGATCACCGAGGCGATCAGCGTCCCCACCATCGGGATCGGCGCCTCGGCCGGCTGCGATGGCCAGATCCTGGTCACCGACGACATGCTGGGCCTCTTCGACTGGACGCCGAAGTTCGTGCGCCGCTACGGCGACCTGCGCGGGCAGATCGACAAGGCCGTCGCGGCCTACGCGGAGGACGTGCGCCAGCGCCGCTTCCCCGGGCCCGCCGAGATCTACTTCGCCAAGGCGGGATAGCCGCAGGCCGCGCCCCATGGCCGCAGACTCCTCCCGGGCGGGCCTTGAGGCGCAGGGCGCAGCGCTATAGGTTCCGCGCTCGTTTCAGCGACAGGCGTACGCCGCGGAGCCCCCTTAGGTGACGGATCTATTCGAAGAGGTCGAAGAGCAGCTTCGCTCCGACCGCTACAAGCAGCTCGCGCGCAAGCTGCTGCCATGGATGCTCGGGATCGCCGCCGCCGCCCTGATCGCCGTGCTCGGCTACTGGGGCTGGGACACCTGGCGCACGCGCCAGACCGACCAGGCGTCGGAACAGTACGCCAAGGCCATGGACGCCTACGTCGGCGGCGACCGCGAGGGCGCCAAGCGGATCTGGACCGAGGTCTCGAAGTCGAACGCCGCCGGCTACAAGGCCATGGCGCTCATGCACCTGGCGGCGGAAGCGCAGCGCGCCAACGACGACGCCGCAGCCGTGCGGCTCCTCGACCAGGCCGCGGAAGCCGCGCCCGACGCCGTTCTGGCCGACGCGGCCCGCCTCAAATCCGCCTTCGCTTTGCTCGACACCGCCCCGCTGAAGGACTTGGAGGGGCGCTTGAAGCCGCTGATGGAAGACGGACGTCCGTATCGGACCCAGGCGCGCGAGGCCCTGGCCTTCGCCAAGCTCAAGGCCGGCGACACCGCCGGCGCGCGCGGGGACTTCCTCCTGATCTCCCAGTCCCTGGACGCCGGTCAGGGCGCTCAGGCCCGCGCCTCGGCCGCCATCGGCCTGATCGACGCGGGTTCGGCCAAGGCGGTGCCGTCGGTGGTCCGCGCCGCCCAGGCCTTGCCGCCGCCCATGATGGTGCAGCCCGGCGCGGTCGTGCCGCCGCCCGGCGGCGTCCCCGTTCCGCAAGACCAAGGTCCCGCCCCGCAATGAAGCGCCGCAGTCCCTTCCTGGCCGCCGTCCTGGTCGCGGCGCTCGGCGCGTCCGCCTGCTCGACGGTCAGCCGGCTGAACCCGTTCGACAACGACGACGACAAGCCGACCGAGACGGCGAGCGAAGGGCAGCGCATCTCGATCATCCCCGCCGACCAGCGGCTGGAGCCGGCCGAGGCCCTCAAGGGCGTCGACTTCCTGCTGCCCACGCCGGTGCGGATGGAGTCCTGGCCGGTGCCCGGCGGCAACCTCGAGCAGGCGGTGGGCGCGGTGGACGCGGCCGCGAACCTGTCGGTCGCCTGGCGTCGGAGCTTCGGGCAGGGGACGAAGCGCGGCCGGTACGTCACGGCGCCTCCGGTCGCCGCCGACGGCAAGGTGTTCGTCATGGACGCCGAGGGCCGCGTGGCCGCGGTGGACGCGAGGTCCGGCTCGACCCTCTGGCGCACGGGCACGAACCCCGGCGACAACAAGCGCGACAAGCTCGCGTTCGGCGGCGGCATGGCCTACGCGGACGGCAAGCTCTACGTGGCCTCGGGCTACCGCGAGGTGCTGCAGATGGACGCCCAGACCGGCGCCATCGGCTGGCGCACCCGGACGAGCGAGTCGATCCACGGCGCGCCGACCGTGGCGGGCGGCCGCGTCTTCGCCATCGCCCTGGACAACACGCTCCTGACCTTCGACGCGGCCACCGGGGCGGCGTCGTGGACCTATCAGGCGCTGTCGGAGTCCGCGCGCATCCTCTCGGCCTCCAGCCCGGCCGTATCCGGCGACACGGTC
The DNA here is from genome assembly GCF_057219735.1 of Phenylobacterium sp. T106. Classification (NCBI taxonomy): domain Bacteria; kingdom Pseudomonadati; phylum Pseudomonadota; class Alphaproteobacteria; order Caulobacterales; family Caulobacteraceae; genus Phenylobacterium; species Phenylobacterium sp. T106. The sequence goes on from NZ_JBXVWA010000013.1 coordinate 5,428, forward strand.
GTGGCGGCCTTCGGGTCGGGTGAACTGGTCGCGCTGCGCGCGTCCAACGGCAACGACCTCTGGAACGAGGCGCTCAGCCGCGCCAGCCGGACGAGCGCCTTGTCCGAGATTCGCGACATCCCGGGCCGGCCCGCGATCTACCAGGGCGACGTCTTCGCCGTGAGCCACTCGGGCGTGTTCGCCGCCACCGATCTGCGCACCGGTCAGGCCCGCTGGAGCCTGCCCGTGGTGGGCGTGACCGCGCCATGGCCGGCCGGCGACGTGGTCTATGTGGTCTCGAAGAACGGCGAGGTGATCTGCGCGGCCCGCGAGACGGGACAGATCTACTGGATCCGCCCGCTCAACGAGGGCTTCAAGGCCAAGAAGAAGGGCGGCGTCTTCGGCATCGGCGGCCAGCGCACCACGCGGCCCATCTGGTCCGGCCCGTTGCTCGCGGGCGACCGGCTGCTGATCGTGGGCCAGACCGGCGAGCTGGTGGCGCTGAACGCCAAGACCGGCGAGATCGTGAAGCGCCTGGACATGAAGGGCGCCTCCTATCTCAGCCCGATCGCCATGGGCGACACCGTTTATGTGGTCACCCAGGAGGCGGACCTGATCGCGATCCGCTGATCAGGTAAGCTCGCGGCCATGGCGCTGAAACTCGCGATCGTCGGCCGCCCGAATGTGGGCAAGTCCACGCTGTTCAACCGGCTGGCGGGCAAGAAGCTCGCCATCGTCGACGACCGGCCGGGGGTCACCCGCGACCGGCGTTTCGGCACCGGCCGGCTGGGCGACCTCGACCTCGAGCTGATCGACACCGCGGGCTTCGAGGACGTCACGGACGAGAGCCTGGAAGCGCGCATGCGCGCCCAGACCGAGCGGGCCGTGGACGAGGCCGACCTCGCGCTGTTCGTCATCGACGCCCGTGAGGGCGTGACGCCGGGCGACGAGATCTTCGCCGAGGTCCTGCGGCGCAAGGGCAAGCCGGTCGTGCTGGCCGCCAACAAGTCCGAGAGCAAGGCTTCCGAAGCGGGCGTGCTCGAAGCCTTCGGCCTCGGCTTCGGCGAGCCGGTGCCGATCTCGGCCGAGCATGGCGAAGGCATGGCCGACCTGTTCGCCGCCGTCGCCGCGCATGCCCCGGACGAGGACGCGGACGAGGCCGACGGCCCGGGCAAGCCCATCAACATCGCCATCGTCGGCCGCCCGAACGCCGGCAAGTCGACGCTGGTCAATGCTCTCATTGGCGAGGACCGGCTGCTGACCGGCCCCGAAGCCGGCATCACCCGGGACGCCATCCCCGTCGACTGGGACTGGGACGGCCGGGCGATCAGGCTGGTGGATACGGCCGGCCTGCGGCGCAAGGCCAAGGTCCAGGAGCGGCTCGAGAAGCTGTCCACCGGCGATTCCATCCGCGCGATCACCTTCGCCGAGGTCGTGATCCTGGTGATGGACGCCACCCATCCGCTCGAGATCCAGGACCTCCAGATCGCGGACCTGGTCGAGCGCGAGGGCCGGGCGCTGGTGTTTGTCCTCGCCAAATGGGACCTGATCGAGGACCCGGCGGCGCGGCTCGCCTATCTCCAGGAGGAGGTGGCCCGGCTGCTGCCCCAGGTGCGCGGCTCGCCCATGGTGGCGCTGTCGGCGGAAACCGGGCGCGGCCTGGACCGGCTGATGCCGGCGGTGTTCAAGGCGCATGCCGACTGGTCGACCAAGGTGAAGACCCGCGACCTCAACGACTGGCTGCAGATGGCGATCAGCCGCCACCCGCCGCCCGCCGTGAACGGCAGGCGGGTCAAGCCGAAGTACATGGCCCAGACCAAGGCCCGGCCGCCGACCTTCGTCATGTTCGCGAGCCGGGCCGACCAGCTTCCGGACCACTATCGGCGCTATCTCATCAACAGCCTGCGCGAGAGTTTCGACCTGCCCGGCGTCCCGCTCAGGCTGACGGTGCGTTCGAACAAGAACCCCTACGCGGAGGGCGAGGCGAAGGGCGGTCCGGGCCCCGCCAAGACCGCGCCGACGTCGGCGAAGTCGGGCCTGGTGGCGAAGCGTCGCAAGGAAGCCGCCGACAAGGCGCGGGAGGGCGCCGCCGCGGGGCCGTCGGCGCGTCCCAAGAAGGTGAAGAAGCCCAAGACCGGAACGCCCGCCGGCCGGGCGGCCAAGCTCGCGCGGCCCGGCGTCAAGCCGAAGCGAGCGTCCCGGCCCGCTTCCAGTCCGCGAAAGAAACGCTAGCCGTCGGAAGGCCCAGGTCCGCCTGGGCCAGTTCGACGATGAGCGGGCCGATCTCGGCGGGGTCGGGCAGGCCGGCCGGATCCTCTCCGGGATAGGCCTCGGCCCGCATCCGGGTCCGCATCGCGCCGGGATCGAGCAGCACCGCCCGCACGGGCGTGTTCTCCAGTTCGTCCGCCCATGTCCGGACGAGGTTTTCCATGCCGGCCTTGGTGGCGCCGTAGGGCCCCCAGAACGCCTTCGGGTGGGACGCGCGGCTGGACGTCAGGAAGATGGCGCGGGGCGCGGCGGCGGCCCGCAGCAGCGGCTCGCATGACCGGATCAGCCGCGCCGGGGCCGTGAGGTTCACGGCGACCAGCCGCTCCCAGTGCTTCGGCTCGATGTGCGACACCGGCGTCAGCGACCCCAGGAGGGCTGCGGCGTGCACCAGGACGTCGAGCCGGCCGAAGCGCTGGTGGATCGCGAAGCCCAGCTGGTCGAGGCCGTCGGCCTCGCCGATGTCCATGGGGACCAGGGTCGCGCCTTGGCCGGTTGCGGTCCGGATCTCGTCGTCCAGCGTCTCCAGGGCGCCCTGCGTGCGGGCCACGGCGACCACATGGGCGCCGGCGGCCGCAAGGGCGAGCGCGGCGGCGCGGCCGATCCCGCGGCTGGCGCCGGTGACGAGGGCGACGCGATCGGTAAGCGGCAGATCAGTCATGGCGGCGGGTCTCTAGACGCTTTCGGCCGCCGTGTCAGGTCGCCGGGCATAACGCTGGGCGATCGCGGCGCAGGCCATGAGCTGGATCTGGTGGAAGACCAGCAGCGGGATCATCGCCACGCCCGCGGCGGCAGGCGTCAGCAGGGCGGCGGCGATCGGCGCGCCGCTGGCGAGCGACTTTTTCGATCCGCAGAAGACGATGGCGATCTCGTCCTCGGTCGAGAAGCCGAGCGCGCGGGCGGCGAACAGGGTCAGCGCCAGCGCCGCCGCGAGCAGGACCGTGCAGAGGACCACGAGCCGGGCGAGGTCCATCGCGCCGAGCCGCTCCCAGACGCCGCTCACCACCGCGCCGGAAAAGGCCACATAGACGATCAGGATGATGGTGCTGCGGTCGAGCTTGCCGAGCGTCGCGTTGTGACGGGCGACGAACCCCCCGATCCAGGGCCTCAGCAGCTGGCCGGCGACAAAGGGGGCCAGAAGCTGCAGGACGATGGCCCAGAAGGAGCCGGGATTGATGGCCCCGCCCGCGTGCAGCAGCAGGCTGGCGAGGAGGGGCGCGAGGAAGACGCCCAGCATGTTCGACGCGGAGGCGGCGGCCACGGCGGCCGGCACGTTGCCGCGCGCCACGCTCACGAACGCGATGGAGCTCTGGATCGTCGAGGGCAGGCAGCCCAGCAGGATCAGGCCAGTCGCGATCTCGGGCGGGGTGATCCAGGCGGGGAGGGCGGCCAGTCCCACGGTGAGCAGCGGGAAGAGGGCGAAGGTCGCCGCGAGGATGGTCAGGTGGAGCCGCCAGTGCGTCAGGCCGCGGATCACGGCCTCCCGCGACAGCCGGGCGCCATGGAGGAAGAACACCAGGGCGATCAGGATCTTGCTGACCCAGCTCAGACCGACCGCGAAGTCTCCCCGCGCGGGCAGGACGGACGCCACCACGGCGGCCAGCAGGATCAGGATGAGGTACCAGTCGGGCTTCAGGCGGGTGCGCCACCCGCCCGCGGCGGACGCCGTCACGCGTCGACCAGGAAGGAGAGCTGGCGCTCGACCAACTCGTTGCGGCCTTCCGCGATCTCCTTGTCGAGCAGCCGGGTGGGGTACTCGCCGGTGAAGTAGTGGTCGGTGAACTGCGGCTGGGCGTTGTTGCGGACCGTGTCCATGGCCCCGTACAGCCCCTCGACGGAGAGGTAGCCCATGGAGTCCACGCCCAGGATGCGGGCGATCTCGTCGACGCTGTGGTTGGCCGCCAGCAGCTTGCCGCGATCGGGCATGTCGATGCCGTAGTAGTCCGGCCACTTGATCGGCGGCGAGGCCGAGCGGAGGTGGACCTCCTTCGCGCCGGCTTCGCGCACCATGCGGACGACCCGCACGGAGTTCGTGCCGCGCACGATGGAATCGTCGACCAGCAGCACCTTCTTGCCGGCGAGCACGGCGCGATTGGGCGCCAGCTTCATGCGGACGCCGAGCTCGCGCTCGCCCTGGGTGGGCTGGATGAAGGTGCGGCCGACGTAGTGGTTGCGGATGATGCCCATCTCGAAGGGCTTGCCGGCTTCCTGCGCGAAGCCGAGCGCGGCGGGAACGCCGGAATCCGGCACCGGGACCACCACGTCGACGTCGATGCCGGCCAGGGTCTCCTGCGCCAGGCGGCGGCCCATGCGCTTGCGAACCTCGTAGATGGAGCGCCCGTTCACGACCGAGTCCGGCCGGGCGAAATAGACGTACTCGAAGATGCAGGGGCGGGCCTGCTGCGCCGGGAAGGGCCGGAAGCTGCGCAGGCCCTTCTCGTCGACCACCACCATCTCGCCGTGCTCGACGTCGCGGACAAAGCGCGCGCCGATCATGTCCAGGGCGCAGGTCTCGGAGGCGAACACCGCCTTGCCGTTGAGGTCGCCCAGCACGAGCGGGCGGATGCCCAGCGGGTCACGGACGCCGACGAGCTTCTTGTTGGTCATGGCCACGAGCGCGTAACCGCCCTCGAGCTGCTGCAGCGCCTCGGTGAAGCGGTCCAGGAACTTGGGCCGGCGGGAGCGCGCGATGAGGTGGAGGATCGCCTCCGAATCCGACGTGGACTGGAAGATCGAGCCTTCCGACACGAGCTGTTCGCGCAGGGTCAGGAAGTTCGTCAGGTTGCCGTTGTGCGCCAGGGCGATCCCGCCCGCCTCGAGATCGGCGAACATGGGCTGCACGTTGCGCAGGAAGCTGCCGCCCGCCGTGGAGTAGCGCGTGTGGCCGATGGCCTGGCGACCTGGGAGACGCCGGTCGAGGTCGCCGCCCCCGAAGGCGTCGCCGACGTAGCCCATGTGTCGCTCGGTGTGGAACCGGTGTCCGTCGAAGCTGGCGATGCCGCAGGCTTCCTGCCCCCGGTGCTGCAGGGCGTGGAGGCCCAGGGCGGTGATGCCGGACGCCTCGGCGGTGTCGTAGATGCCGAAGACGCCGCATTCCAGCCGCGGGGTGTCGTCGTCCGGGTCGCGCATCGGCGGTGACCAACGCTCATGCTGCTGGCTCATCGGGATCGCTCCGGGCGGTCGGGGACTGCGGGTTCGCGGGCCTCGTACCCCTCTGTCGTCGTATTGTCACCTGAGACCGCGCGGTCGAAGGCGGGTTTCAGGCGGCCTGCGACATCGAGCCCCTTCGGCGCCAGCTCGTCGAGCAGGCGGCCCATGTTGGCCGCAAGCGGCCAGGTCTGCGCCTGGGTGATCCAGCGCGGTCGCAGGTCCTCCGGGGTGGCGGCGTTGAACATCAGGTAGAGGGCGCCCAGGACGATGAGGCCGCGGCCGAGCCCGATGAGCAGGCCCAGCGAGCGGTCGAGGAAGCCGAGCATCTGGGTCTTCTGGACGCTCCGCGCGAGGCCCGCGCCGATCAGCCGCAGGGCGATGAAGGCGGCCGCGAAGACCAGCACCAGCGTGGCGATCGTCCCGAGCCAGTCCGGCTGAACCACCTCCCGGACCATGGGCCCGAAGGCCGGCAGCCCGAAGACCGCGAGCCCCGCGGCCAGCACCAACGCCAGCAGGGCGAACACCTCGCGCACCGCGCCGCGCACGAAGCCGACGGCCGCGGAGACGCCCAGGAGGGCCAGGACAAGGAGATCGAGCTGCGTCACGTGGGGTCCAGAGCGCCATCATGGATGCGCTGTATGGCGTCGGCGAGGCGCGAGGCGCCGGTGACGGGAATGCCGGGCTTGTCGAGGCCCGTCGGGCCAAGCGCCCGGCGGAAGCCCAGCTTGGCCGCCTCCTTCAGGCGCGCATCCATGCGGCTGACGGGGCGCACCTCGCCCGAGAGGCTGATCTCGCCGAAGACGACGCAGTCCTGGGGCAGGGCGACATCGAATGCGGACGATGCGAGCGCGGCAGCGGCGGCGAGGTCCGCCGCGGGCTCCGAGATGCGCAGGCCGCCGGCGACGTTCAGGTAGACGTCGCGGTCGCCGAACGAGAGCCCGCAGCGGGCCTCGAGAACCGCGAGGATCATGGCGAGGCGGCCGGAATCCCATCCCACGACGGCGCGCCGGGGCGTGCCGTACGCAGACGGCGCGACCAGCGCCTGGATCTCGACCAGCACGGGGCGCGAGCCTTCGATGCCCGCGAAGACCGCGGCGCCGGCGGCGCGCTCTCCTGAGGTGTCCAGGAACAGCGCCGAGGGGTTCTTGACCTCGGAGAGCCCGGCGTCGCCCATCTCGAAGACGCCGATCTCATCGGTCGCGCCGAAGCGGTTCTTGGCGCCGCGCAGGATGCGGAAGGGGTAGCCCCGCTCGCCTTCGAAGGCGAAGACGGCGTCGACCATGTGCTCGACCACGCGCGGCCCTGCGATGGCCCCCTCCTTGGTCACGTGGCCGACGAGAATGACGGCGAGCCCGCGCTTCTTGGCGAGGCGCACCAGTTCGCCGGCCGCCGCGCGCACCTGGGTGACCGAGCCTGGCCCCGCCTCGTGCGCGTCGCTCCACATGGTCTGGATGGAATCGATGACGACCAGGTCGAAGGGCTCGGACTTGAGCCCGTCCAGGATGCTGCGGAGCGCGGTTTCGGCCGCGAGCTTCACCGGGGCGTCGGCGAGGCCCATCCGCTGGGCGCGGCTGCGCACCTGCTCGATGGCCTCCTCGCCCGAGATATAGGCGCAGCGCGCGCCGCGTCGGGCGGCGCTGGCCGCCACCTGCAGCAGCAGGGTCGATTTGCCGACACCCGGATCGCCGCCCACCAGGATGGCTGAGCCCGGCACCACGCCGCCGCCACAGACGCGGTCCCACTCGTCGACCCCGGTCGCGATCCGCGGCGGGGCAGGGGTCTCGGCGTCCAGACCCTCGAAGGCGAGAGGCGCCTTGCGGGTGGCCTTGGTAGCCTTCAGCGCCCCGGGCGGACGGCTGGTGAGTTCCTCGACGAGGGTGTTCCAGGCGCCGCAGGCCGGGCACTGCCCGGTCCAGCGGGTCTGCACGGCCCCGCAGGACTGACAGGCGTAGACGGCGCCGTCGCGGGCCATGGAATCCCTTGGGCCTGATGCTGATTCGAATGTGCGAGTCTAACCGACCCTGGCCCAACGGTCTGTCGCGGGCGAAGGTTCGCGCCCGGGGCTCCTGGCGCCGCCGCCAGATGTGGTAGGCATCGCGCCGGTCCGGCGTTGGAGAGGCGTACATGACGCCGCGCGGTGCGGAGATGGTGGCGCGCGGGCTGGGCATCCTGGTCCGACCGGGGCGGACGTGGGCCAGGATCGCGGCCGACCCTTCTGCGCCGCGGGCCCTGCTGCTCGGCTATGCCGCGCCGCTTGCGCTCGTACCCGGCGCATGCGGAGTCGCGGGCGGCCTCATCTTCGGCTTCGGCATCGCCGACGTCGGCGTCCGTATGAGTCCGACGGGCATCGTTCTCAGCGCAGCGGCCGGCTACGTGGCCACGCTCGCCGCGGTCGTCATCCTTTCCGGGCTCGTTGCCCTGATCGCACCCCGCTTCGGCGGCGAGGGAGGCTGGCCGGAGGCGACGAACCTGGTCGTCTATGCCGCGACCGCGAGCTGGCTGGGAGGCCTCGCCCGGCTCGTCCCCGGCCTCGAGCTGCCGGTGGCCATCCTGGCGGGGCTCTACAGCCTGTATGCTCTCCATCTGGGCCTCCCCAGGCTGATGCGGATACCGCAGGACCGGGCGCTGACGGCCTTCGCGGTGATCCTGATCTTCACCCTGGCGCTGGCGTTCGCGAGGGCGATGCTGGCGGACTGGGCGGCGGAAGCCGGCGGCCCCCTCGCGGTCCCCTACGCGCCGCGGTAGATGCGCTCGGCGCGCGTGCTCAGCCGCACCAGGATCTCGTGCGCGACGGTGCCGGCGGCCTGGGCCAGGTCGTCGAGGCGCGCGTTCTCGCCGAGTATCTCGACCGGCTCTCCCGATGCAGGCGCGTCGTCCAGCTCGATGATCGAGAGATCCATGTTGACGGCGAGCAGGCGGCGCGGGCGGCCCCCAGCCCACACGTGGGCCTTGCCCGCCGCCGATCGCACGATGCCATCCGCATATCCGGCGCCCAGGATGCCGACCCGCATCGCCCGGTCGGCCGTGAACACCTCGCCGTAGCTGAGCCTGTCGCCCGCCTGGAGGCTCCGCACGTCGAGCAACGGCGCCGTGAGCGTGGCCACGGCCTTGACCCGGGGGTCCGGCCGTCCCTCGGGACCGCCGCCGTAGAGGCTGATCCCGCCGCGGACCACGTCGTACCGATAGTCGGGTCCCAGGAACGCGCCCGCAGACGCGCCGAGGCTCGCCTTGGCCGCCGGGAACAGGGCGCGCGCCGCCCGGAAGAGCTCGAGTTGGGCCGCGTTCCGGGCGTCGCGAGGCTCGCTGGCCGACCCCAGGTGGCTCATCACCAGGTCGACCTCGACCGCGCCCGCGAGCTTGCGGGCGTCGTCCAGGGTGAGCCCCTGTCGGTGCATGCCGGTATCGACCTGGATGGCGAGGGATCCCGCGAAGCCGGCCGCGGCGGCGACCTGGGCAGGCGTCGCGAGGACCGGCGTCAGGCCCGCGGCGCTCAAACGGCCGGCCGAGCCCGGCAGCAGGCCGTCGAGCACATAGATCGTGGCGTTGCGCCCCAGGGCTGAGCGCAGCGCCTCGCCTTCGGCGAGCCTGGCGACGAAGAAGCGCGTGACGCCCTCGGCCAGCAGGCGCCGTGCGATGGGCGTCGCGCCGAGGCCGTAGCCGTCCGCCTTCACCACGGCTGCGACCTCCGCGCCCGCGGCCTCGGCGGCCAGGACCGCGCGGTTGTGGGCGAGCGCGTCGAGGTCGATGACGAGCTGGGCGCGGTCCAGCGCGGTCATGAGCGGCTAGTGGGGGTCGTACCGGCTGGCGTCACGGGCGAGGTTGCCGAACTTGGTGAGGTCCTCGTTGAAGCTCAGCCGCACGGTGCCGATCGGGCCGTGGCGCTGTTTGCCGATGATGACTTCGGCAAGGCCCTTCACCTGATCCATCTGCTCCTGCCACTTGAAGTGCTCCTCGGTGCCTTCCCGCGGCTCCATGCGGCTGAGGTAGTAGCTCTCGCGGTAGATGAACATCACCATGTCGGCGTCCTGCTCGATCGAGCCGGATTCGCGCAGGTCCGAGAGCTGCGGTTTCTTGTCCTCGCGGTTCTCCACCTGGCGGCTGAGCTGCGAGAGCGCGATGACGGGGATCGCCAGCTCCTTGGCCAGCGCCTTCAGGCCCTGGGTGATCATCGAGATCTCCTGCACCCGGTTGTCGGGGCCGCCCGAGCCCGTGGTGATGAGCTGCAGGTAGTCGACGATCAGGAGATCCAGGCCGGTCATGCGCTTCAGCCGCCGGGCCCGCGCCGTCAGCTTGGCGAGCGTGATGCCGCCGGTGTCGTCGATGTAGAACGGGGCCTCCTGGATCTCCAGGGCGGCGTCGCGGACGCGGCCGAACTCCATGGCGTCGATCTCGCCCTTGCGGAGGCGGTCGCCCGACACGCCGGACACCTCGGCGAGTAGGCGCAGCGCCAGCTGCTCGGCCGACATTTCCAGCGAGAAGAAGGCGACGACGCCGCCGCGCACGGTCTTCTTCGACCCGTCCGGCTGCGGTTCCCAGGCGTAGTTGCGCGCGACGTCGAAGCCGATGTTGCAGGCCAGCGACGACTTTCCCATCGAGGGCCGCGCGGCCAGGATCACGAGGTCGGACGGGTGCAGGCCGCCGATCTTCTGGTCGAGGTCGATGAGGCCTGTCGAAAGCCCGGCCAGGCCGCCGTCGCGGCTGTGCGCCTCGGCGGCCATCGCCAGGGCGCCCTGCAGGGCGTCGGAGAAGTTGACGAACCCCGACGAGACGCCGCCGGTCTCGGCCAGCTGGTACAGCTGCTGCTCCGCCGCCTCGATCTGGTCCCGGGCGTCGAGCTCGGCGTCGCCCTGCTGGGCGGTGGTCGTGATCTCGCCCCCGATGCGGATCAGGTCGCGGCGCAGCGCCAGGTCGTAGATGGCGTTGGCGTAGTCGGGCGCGTTGGCGGCCGGTGGCGCGCGGTCCACGAGGTCCGCCAGGTACCGGACGCCGCCCAGCTCCTGGAACGCGGGGTCGGACGCGAACTGCTCGGCGAGCAGGATCGGCTCGGCCAGCGCGCCCTTGCGGATGTTGGTCTCGACCGCGGCGAACAGGCGCTGGTGGAAGGGTTCGTAGAAATGCCGGGCCTGCAGGTGGTCGCCCAGCCGCTCGAACGCGGCGTTGTCGTACAGGAGCGCGCCGAGCAAGGCCTGCTCGGCTTCCACGTTGGAGGGCGCCCGCGCCACGGCGACGTCGTTCGAAGGAGAGGGTGGGCGAAGGTCGAGCGCCGGGACGATGGCCATGCGTGACGGATACATGAAGGTCGCGCCTCCAGGGACTGCGGCAGGCGTCCGCTTCACCCTTCCTCCACACACATTTACGGCCTGTGGAAAAGCTGGGCTGTGACGTCCTGCCGCAGGTGCGGACGGGAACCGGCACCGTCCTGCGGCGCCGCGTCAGAATCGGACGTAGATCGGCCTCGGCGGGGGCGCACTCGCCGCTCGGCTCCGACGCCGGCGCCAAAGAAAAGCGGCGCGGGGCAGGCCCCGCGCCGCGATGTCTTCGACGATCCGAAGGGCTTTACCCCTCCGCGCCGGCGAACTCCTGGGCCAGCTGGCCCGCGCCGCCCTCGAGGAGGTCGGCCGCGGCCTGTTCGGCGGCGATGCGCTCTTCCTCGAACTGCGAGGAGATCACGTTCTCGCCGCGCGCCTGGCGCTCGGCTTCGTCCTGGCTGCGCGCGATGTTCAGGGTGACGGTGACCGTCACTTCCGAATGCAGGCGCACCTTCACCTCGTGCAGGCCGAGCGTCTTGATCGGCTTGTCCAGCACGACCATCGAGCGCTCGATCTTGCCGCCTTCGGCGTTGACCGCGTCGGCCACGTCGCGACCGGCGACCGAGCCGTACAGCTGGCCGCTTTCGCCCGCCTGGCGGATCATCACGTAGGACGTCCCGTCGAGCTTCTCACCGGCCTTGCCGGCGGCGTCCTTGGCCTTGGCGTTGCGGGCCTCGATCTCGGCGCGCTGGGCTTCGAAGACCTTCAGGTTCGCCGCATTGGCGCGAAGCGCCTTCTGGCGGGGCAGCAGGAAGTTGCGGGCGTAGCCGTCCTTGACGTTCACGACGTCGCCGAGCGTGCCCCAGCCTTCCAGCCGTTCGAGCAGAATGACTTTCATCTGTGCGGCTCCCTTACTTCACGACGTAGGGGAGCAGCGCCAGGAAGCGGGCGCGCTTGATGGCCTTGGCCAGCTCACGCTGCTTCTTGGCGGACACCGCGGTGATCCGCGACGGCACGATCTTGCCGCGCTCGGAAACGTAGCGCTGCAGGAGCTTGACGTCCTTGTAGTCGATCTTCGGGGCGTTGGCGCCGGAGAACGGGCACACCTTGCGGCGGCGGAAGAACGGGCGGCGCGCGCCGCCTGCGGAGGCGCCGGCGGCCGGGGCCGGGGCGGCGGAGGTTTCGTCAGTCATCCGAGATCCTCCCTTTCCTAGAATTGCGGGACGTCGTCGCGGCGTTCGCGGTCGCGATCGCGGCGGGCGAGGATCGGCGAGAGCTCCAGGTCGAGCTCTTCGACGCGCACGGTCATGTAGCGCAGCACGTCTTCGTTGATCGACAGCTGGCGTTCCATCTCCTTCACCACGTCGGCCGGAGCGTCGATGGCGAGCAGGGAATAGTGACCCTTGCGGTTCTTCTTGATCCGATAGGTGAGGTTGCGCAGGCCCCAGTACTCGATCTTGGCGACGTTGCCGCCGCCTTCCTCGATGAGGTGCTTCAGCTGATCGTTGAGGGCTTCGGCCTGCTGCGGCGAGATATCCTGCCGCGAAATGACGACGTGCTCGTAGAGCGCCATAGGTTCCTTCTTCCGCTATGGAAGGCGGCGCGGCCGGCGGCGGAAGCCCGCCGGTCACGATGGATCCTGGCCGCGAACGATTTCGCGAGGACCGCCCTCCGTGAAGGGCGCGCGATTACGTGAAATCCCTCACGAGGGCAAGGATTTTCCAGTCCGGCGGCCAGGCTCCGGCCGCGCGCCTACCTGCGCTTGGCGTTGAACGCCTTCACCGCGTTCAGCGTCTGGGTGACGTGCTCGGACGGGTCCAGCTTGGAGTAGGCGTGCAGCACCTGACCGTTCGGCGCGATCACATAGGATGTCCGGTCGGACCAGTCCGGCTTCATCGTCAGCACGGCGTCGTACTGCTTGGCGATCTTCGCGCCCGGATCGGCGGCGACGGCGAACTTGCCGCCGCAGGTCTCGGTGTCCTTGGAGAACTCCGCCAGGCGGTTCACCGCGCCTGCGGTGACGCCGATGACCGTCGCTCTCTGCGCCTTGAACTGGTCGGCGGCCTGCGAGAACAGGTGCGCCTCGAGATTGCAGCCCTTCGTGTACGCCGAGGGGAAGAAGTAGAGCACCACCGGTCCCTTCTTCAGCGCTTCGGCGAGCGAGAGCTGGATGGCGTCGCCCGCCAGGAACCCCGGAGCCGTGAACATTGGCGCCTTGTCGCCCGGCTTCAGAGCGGCGGCGGCGGGCGTCGCCAGCGCGGTGGCGACGGCGGCGGCGATGGCGATGCGCTTCATGGTGTCGGTCTACCTCGTCGGGGGGTGGGACGCTGGGAGTTGAATACCTGCGGTCGTCTGAACGCAAGGGGCCTCAATTGTAGTCGACGGTCACCGTCAACACTCCGGAATACGTGCCGACCGGCGTGGTTGGATTAAGCGTGAAGCTGCCGCCGACGGTGAAGCTGTATGTTCCCGCCGCGCCGAGCGCGCCGCTGAGGTTGCGCGTGGCGGGCGCGGTGTCCGTCAGCACGACGCCGAGGTCGGCCGGTCCCGAAAGGGTCAGGTTCGAGGGCACGGAGATCGAGACCTGCTGGCCTCCCTCGCCGGCGATGGTGAATGCGCCCCGCGTGGGGGCGGGCGTCGGATAGGCGAACGCGTTGCCCCCGCCGGTCATCGTCCGGGCGCCGGAGGTCGCGTTGAGGGTGATGGTGTTGGTTCCCGTCGTCGGGCGCTGGATGCGGCCGAATCCGAGATTGGATGTGCTGGACACCGAGACCGACCGGAGCGCGCGCACGCGGCCCTTGTCGGTATCGCCGGCGATCATCTGGTCGGTGGCGTTCACCACGTACACGTAGAAGGCGTTCTCGCCGTTGCCGCTCGGAAGACCCGACTCGTCGCCGGCGACGGGGAAGTCGGCCCCGACGAAGAAGTTGCGGGCGCTGTTGTTGCCGAGGGGCGCCAGTTCCAGGGTGATCGGCATCACGCCGCTCGGCGGCGCCACGATGCTGGCGGTCCCGTTGGCGACATAGAAGGTCGAGAAGGCGCGGGCGCGGCCCGTGAGGGCGCCGATCGTGCCGATGCGGATTCTAACGGTCCTGGTGGTGCAGTCGGTGTCGGCGGCGCGGGAGGGACGGCACGTGACGTTCACCTGGGCGCGCGCGCTCGCCGTGGAGATCCGCCGTCCGGCGCCGCTGGCGACGCTCACGGCGCCGCTGCCTGCGTCGATCCGGAACACCGTGTCGCCGGTCGCGGCGGCGGCGACCGTGCCGATGTCCATAGGGCCGGTGATGTTCAGCGTGTAGTTGGCCGCGACCGAGGCGGCAGGGCCTCCCAGGGCCATGATGACGGCCAGGCCCCCTGCGGCCGGCGCTCGCCGCCTCCGTCTCATTGCGCTGCCCCTGCCTTCGCCACGACGGTTTCTGCGGGGGCCGGATCGAAGCGCACCTGCACCGTGACGTCCGGGGCGTAGTCGCCATTGCCGGCGATCGTGACGTCAGGCTGTTCCAGCAGGCGCATCCGCAGCCTCCCGGCCTGGTTCGGATCGAGTTGCAGACGATAGGTCCCCACGGGCGCGGCGTCGAAGACGGCCGAGCCATCGAACTCCGTCACGGCCTCGACGATGTGACCGTCGGCGCGCACCAGCCGAAGGCGGACCGAGGCGAGGCCGACGCGCTGGCCGTCGTCGCGCAGCAGTTCCACCTTCACCGCCACGCCGCCGGTCGGGCGAAGCGGATAGTCCACGCGGGTCACGCCCCCGGGGCGCGGGCGAAGCATGATCTTCGTGGGCGGCGCCGCCACGGACGGGTTGTCGATTCCGTTGAGGTCGACGTCGAGCGAGGCGGTGGGTCCTCCACCCAGCCCGGTCACGAAGAGGCGGCCGTCCGCGCCGGTGACGAGGCCGCGCTGGCCCGCCCCGTCCAGCCCGACCTTGGGCGCGGGCGCCTCGCCGGCCTGGCGTATCCCGTCGCCGTTGTCGTCGATGAAGGCGTTGAAGAGCACCGAGCCGCCGGCGCCGGGTCCGCTGCGCATCAGTTCGTAGCTCCGCCGCGCCGGATCGTACCCGAGGCCGAAGTTCCACTGCCCGGCGAGCCGATAGTCGTGGTTGGCGTTGTCGTACTCTCCCGTGATGGCGAAGTCGCCGTAGCGGGTGGCGAAGATGGACGACAGCACCAGGTTCCACCGGTCAAGGTCGTCCAGGGGCTGTCCGAGACCGAACCGCACCGACCAGGCGTCGGTAAGCCGGCGGTCCACGGTGACCGCGAGGAAACGGGCCCGGAAGTCCGGCAGGACGTCGTAGTCGAACGTCGTGCGGATCTGCCACTTGTAGTTCCGGAACGTGGACGCGGCGATGTAGCCTCGCAGCGTCTCCGCCACCGGCGCGGGACGGTAGGCCTGGCGCGTGTACTCCAGGCCGGTCGACAGCAGGACCTGACCCACGCTGGAGGACGCGCGCGCCGCGGCCAGGAAGTCGTGAGAGCCGTCGGCGTAGGAGTTTCTCAGCGCCCGCATCGAGATGGGAACGATACGGCCGCGAAGGCCCAGGCTCGAGTCGAACGTCAGCTCTGTCCGCCGCCGCATCGCGAGCGTCGCGTTGAAGGCCAGGTTGTTCTCGTCGAGGAACCCGTCGCGGTACTCGGCGTGCCGCAGGACGCCCGAGACGCCGCCCCACATGCCGGCCGCGCCCAGCGACAGGGCGCGCCCGCCGCGGCTGTCCCACCCCGCGTCGACCTGGGTGGCCAGCCCCATGAACGAGGTGCGGGCGCCCAGGGTCAGCACGTCGGCGTCGCGGTCTCGGACGCCGGGCGTCCTCGCGACGCCGGCGCTGAGGGTCACGAGGTCGGTGAGGCCGTAGTTCAGCGATGCGACCGCGCGGGTCCCGCCCACGCGGAACACGTCGGTGTCTCCGATGATCGCCTGCCCGGTGCGGCGGGGTTCGAACACCGCGCGGCCCTGTTCGACGATGCCGAACGCCAGGTGGGCATCGCCGGTGCGCAGGAGGCCGGCGCCCACGTTGATGACCTGCACCTCCTCCTGCCGCTCGCCCCGCGGACCGTAGGTGACGACCCGCACCACATTGAGTCCTGGCGACAGGGGCACGTCGAGGAACTCGAACCGACCGTTCACGGCCTGGTTCGTGCTGCTCTTCAGGACGTCGTTGACGTACAGTTCCACGTCGAAGCCGGGCGGAAGTTCGCCCCGCAGGTCGATGCGGTTGAAGACGCTGCTCTGCTCGAGCGGCGCCGTCGAAAAGGAGAACCCGCGGCCGGCGATGCTCCGCGGGCCGATCGGGAGCCCGGGCGAATAGGTGTCGCCGAGGCTGGCCTCCCGCGCATGGATCGGCCCCAGCATGTCGCCCTCGATCGACCGGCGCTGGAGCAGGAAACGCGCGTTCGTCGCGCGTCCCTCCTCGTCGGACCCGAGGTAGGCCTGGACATTGCTCCAGAGGAAGTCGCCGGCGAGCCGGATGTCGTACCTGAACGTCCGGCCGCTCGAGCGGGATTGCACCCCCGTGTCGAGGATCACGTCGGCGCCGGGCGGCGTGAACAGGGCGTAGGGCTGGCTGACGCGCAGCGGCTCGGGTTCCGTCGCGACCCCACCGCCGTCCGGCCGGCTCGCGAGCCGGGTCAGGCGGGCCTGCACCGGGAACTTCTCCCGGGCCCGCAGGTGCAGGGCCAGGTCCTCGGGGGCCGCATCGATCGCGACATCGAGGAGCGCCCCCAGCACCGAGGCGCGCAGATACATCTCGGTCGGGGTGATCGCGACGTCGCCCGGGGCCAGCGGCAGGTCTCGACCTCCGGTCCGCGCCAGGGCCGCGGCGACGTCCACCACGAGCGAGCGGCGGGCCTGTCCCACGCGGCCGACGATCCTCCGCTCGGCGGGATAGACGTCGATGTCGGCCTCCAGGAGGCGCGCGATCTCCCCCACCGGAAGCAGCGGGTCGGAAGGGTCGCCATAGGCGCCGAGGCCTTCGGAGAGCGTCAGGCCGTCCAGGGAGACCGACACCAGGAGCAGGCTCGCGGGATCCGGGGCCGCTTCAGGCGCGGGAAGAGGCTCGGCTGCCCGCGCCGCCGCCCCATGCAGCAGGATGAGGAGCGCAGCGGCTACGGGTGCGGCCCGGCTAGAGCGCCGCTTTGGCAAGGACCGTCCCCGGTGACGTGTCGTCGTCCGTGAAGGTCAGTTCCAGCGCCTCGCCCGGCGCCGGGACGCGGGTCAGCGGAATCCTCACCGCACGACGGTCGACCTCGGGGTACACCCCGACGCCCCGGGCGATTCCCAGCGGCTCGGCATCTTTCTTCGCCCCCGCCACGCGGACTTCGAAGTTGCCGTAGACCGAACTCTTGCCGCGACGGACCAGGTCGAGAGCGACCACGGCCGTACGGCGCGGCGGCGCGCGGCCGTCGACCGAGACGTCCATGAACTCCAGGCGCACGCCTTCGAACGCGGCGGCCACGTCGGGCTCCGCATTCCGGACGATGACGGGGACGGAGAGCCCGAAGACCGTGCTGATGCGGAAGCTGAGTTCGTTGGCCGCCGGCCCCGCCGCCGCCTCGGCCGTTGCGCCGGTTTCCCGGGGTGGAAGCGTCGTCACGGTCAGATGGCTTCGGAACTCGCCGGCTTGGTCCGGAAGCGTCGCCAGACGAAGTCGCACCGTCTGCGGCCGTCCCGGCTGCAGGGTTGCGCGACGCGGCGAGACCTGAAGAAGGCCCCGGGCCGACGCGAGACGCGCGACAGCGGCCGGGCCGCCCTCCCGGGCAGCGGCGTCATCTGCGGCGAAGATCTGCCCGTCAGCGAGCATGACCCGGTCGACGAGCGCCACATCGACCGTGACCGGCTCGGAGCCCTGGTTCAGGAGGAAGACGCTGGCGATCCGGCGGGTCTTGTCGAGCGTGACGCGCTTGGGGGTGATGTTCAGGAACGCGTTGACGCTCGGGCGCCCCGCCTCGGGAGGCGCCGGCGCCGGCTGGGCCTGGGCAGGCAGTCCCGGCGCGAGGAGGGCCAGGACCAGGAGGAACGGACGGGTGTCCATCAGTTGTACTGCACCGTGACAAGCAGGGCTGCGGGCGTGCGCCGCGCCTCTGCTCCGGCGGATGCAAGGATCACGCCGCGGCTCACGTCGATGCTCGCCGCCATGCGTCCCTCGAGCGCGCCGCCCGCCACGAGATCCTCGTCCAAGGCGTCGGGGCCGGCCGCCACGCTGGTCCGCAGGATGACGGTCTCACCGGCTCCCGAGACGATCTCGAACGCGCCGGGCGCCGTCACCGGCTCGCCGGTTTCGTCCTCGCGCTGGATCATGAGGCGGGCGTTGGCCGGCATCATCATGCCCACGGACATCGACGGCATCCGGCCCGCGAACACCGCGCCCTCTGCGCCGGCGCGAACGCTCGGCATGGCCGTCGCCCACTGCATCCGGAGCACCATGGGCTCGATGATCGTCGCGCGCGCGGTCGCCTGCGCCGCCCGTTCGGCGCCATGCGCTGCGTTCGCCCCGAGGAGGACGACCAGGACGGCGGAGAGGTTGGCGGCGTGCGTCATGGCCGGCGAGTCGCTGAGCGGCGCCTCGAAAGGACAGCGCCGCTCGCCCTTTGCAGGGTCAGTTGAAGTTCACCGTCAGGCTCAGGGTGCCGGTGTAGGTCTGGAGCGCGGTTGTCGAAGTGATGTCGAAGCGGCCCCCGATGAACAGGTCGTCCTGCCCGCTGGAGGGGAGGGTGTTCAGGGTCCCGCTGGCGGCGACCGGGGTCTCGGACGCGACGTTGGTGAGGTTCCCGGACGCGCCGGTGAAGCTGAGCGAGTTCGTCGTGATCGAGTAGGTCTGGCCGTTCGTGCCGGTCAGCCGGAAGGTCGCCGCGCGCGCCTGGCCCGGCGTCGGAACGAACCCGTTGCTGCCGCTGACGCTGGGCGTGGCCGTGCCGGTCGCGGCCGAAGCCACGATGACGGTCGTCGCGCCGGCGTTCGTCGGGCGGGCGATCGAGCCGAACTCGAGCGAGCGCGTCGCGCTGACCTGGTTCGGCGCCACGATCGTGGCGTTCGCCGTGGCGTCGGCGGAGACCGGCGCGGCGTGGGCGGAGGTGGCGGCGCAGACGGCGGCGGCGACGGAAGCGAACGCAATGCGGTGGTTCATGATCGAATCCCTTGGGTGACTTACCTGCCAGCCATCGCGACTTGCCCGTGACTTGCCCATCCTGTCGCCACCCAAATATTCCCCCGTCAGGGGAAAGAAGAACTTGGAGGGCGCCTCCGGTTGTGGGCGCAAGTTTACCTTTGGTTAGCTGTGTCCGGTTTTGGAACCGCGTTCGGTCACTGTCAAGGCGACCCATCCTGTCGGTGAAACGCTACAACTTCCGATACTTGTTCGCCTGCCCACGGCCGCGCCAGGCCCGACTGGCCTCGCGGCGTTCGCCGAGTGCGGTCACCGCAAGGCTCCAATGGTGTACAACGCCGGCGCGGGAAGACGGGGCGCAGGCTTGGCCGAAGGGGGCTTTTCGACAGAGGGGGAGGCGAGGCGGACCGAGGCGGCGCTTCGGCAGCTGCGGGAGGTCCTTGCCGACGTGGAAGCGCGCCTGGGCTCGGAAGGCGCGCGGCCGCTGGCGTCGGAGGCCGCCTCGGACCTGCTCAGGTCGCTTGAGGCGCTCGGGCGGCGACTGTCCGAACGGTCCGATAGCCGCGGTGCGGCGGATGCCGACCTCGCCGCTGCGCTGGAGCGGGTCGGCCGGCGTCTTCAGGCGCGAACCGCGCTGCCCGTCCCGATTTCGGACGCGACCTCGGGAGCCTCCAAGGCCTTTCGAGGCGAAAGCGACCGCGCGGAGACGTTTCCGACGGGCGAGCCTTCCGGGCTGCGGCTCGTTCTCGCGGTGGCCGGCGTCGCGTCGGTCGTGAGTGTCGCGGGCGCGGGGCTTCTCGTCGCCACCCGCGCCGAGCTGATCCCGCAGGTCATGGCCGTGGTCCTCGATGACCTGCCGTTCCGGCCGGCTTTGCGGCCGCCGCCTGTCGCCAGGCGGGATGCGCCCGCTGGGGCGGCGACGGCCGGACCCGGCAGCCAGGGGCCGGACGCCGAAACCTACGAAGACGTCGCGACCGCGCTCGCGAGCCGCAACCTGGCGGCGCTGCCCCGCCTGACCGCGCTCGCCGAGCGGGGCGACGCGCAAGCCCAGATGCACCTGGCGAGCCTGTACGAGACGGGGGGGCCTGGCGTTCCAAAGGACAAGGCGGCGGCGCGGTCCTGGATGCGGCGCGCGGCGGACGGCGGAGACCGCCTCGCCATGCACAACCTGGCCCTGCAGCTCATGGCCGGCGATGGCGGACCGCGCGATCCGGAAGGGGCCGCGGCCTGGTTCCTCCGCGCGGCCGAGCGCGGGGTGGTCGATTCGCAGTACAATCTCGGGCTTCTCTACGAGGCCGGCCGGGGCGTCGATCGCAACCTCCGCGAGGCCTATCGCTGGTTCTCGATCGCCGCGAACGCCGGAGACCTGGCGGCTCGGGAGAAGCAGGTGGACCTTGAGGCGAGGCTGCGGCCCGCCGAGCGCGCCGGGCTGGATCGCGAGGTCCAGG
Source organism: Phenylobacterium sp. T106 (assembly GCF_057219735.1). Classification (NCBI taxonomy): domain Bacteria; kingdom Pseudomonadati; phylum Pseudomonadota; class Alphaproteobacteria; order Caulobacterales; family Caulobacteraceae; genus Phenylobacterium; species Phenylobacterium sp. T106. Next base: position 25,614 of record NZ_JBXVWA010000013.1, read on the forward strand.
CGTTCCGGCCCGGGACGGACCCTGCAGCTGACGCCGCGCCGGTGATCGCGCCGGCGACCACGGTCGCGGAAACGCAGGCCCTGCTGGCGCGGCAGGGCTACTACCTGGGCCCGGTGGACGGCGTGGCCTCTCCGGCGTTCCGCGCCGCATCAGCCGCCTATCTGCGGGACCGCGCCCGCCGCTGAGCCGCCGGCCGGCCTGGCGTGATGCACGCCGGATCCGGAAAGCCCTAGCCGTTCGGCAGCACCAGGATCTTCACGTGCGCCTCCGGATCGCCGAGGTCGGTGAAGGCCTGCGCCACCCCGTCGAGGCCGACGCGGCCGGTCACCAGCCCCGAGACATCGATCACGCCCTCCGCGAGCTGGCGCAGCGTGCCGGCAAACTCCTCGGGCGTGTAGCCCAGGACGAAGGTGAGCTCGATCTCCTTCGTGATGGCGATGGAGGGCTCGATCCGGTCGGTCTCCATGCAGACCCCGGCGACGACGATCTGCGCGCCGGCCGGCGCCGCCTCGATCAGCGACTGCAGGACGCCCGGCGAACCGACGCACTCGAACACCACGGGACGCGCGACCGGATTGCCCATCATGGCCATCATCGACTGCGCCGCCCGCGCCCGCGGCACGCCCAGGGCCTCCCAGCGGTCGTGCGGGTTCTCCACGGCCGGATCGATGACGATATCGGCGCCGAGGGCTTCCGCAGCCTTGCGCCTGCGCGGCGAGAAGTCGGCGGCGATGACGGGGCCATGGCCGTTGGCCTTGAGCGCCGCGATGACGGCGAGGCCCACCGGCCCGCATCCGACCACCAGAGCGACGGACCGGGGCTCCAGGCGGGCCTTGGCGACGGCGTGCGCGCCGACCGCGAACGGTTCCGTCAGGGCCGCCTTCTCGGTCGGCAGGCCGTTGGGCACCTCGAGCACCATGGCTTCGGTCAGCAGCATGCGCTCCGAGAAGCCGCCGGGAAGGCGGTTCGAGAAGCCCAGAGCCTCCATGCCGCCGCCGTGCATGGTGAGCGGCATGGACACGACCCGCGTCCCCGCCTTCAGCGTCTTGGCGCTGCCCGGCCCGTGATCCAGGATCTCGGCGCAGAACTCGTGCCCGAACACCGTGTCCTGTGTGGGGTCGAACCCGCCGTCCATCGCGCCCCCGGCGCGACGCGAAAGCTCGATCATGTGTTCCATGTAGTGCAGCGCATGGAGATCGGACCCGCAGATGCCGCAGGCGAGGGTCTTCACCAGCACCTGCCCCTCTGCGGGCTCCAGTTCGCCGATCTCGTCGCAGACCAGCTTCTTGTTCCGCCGGATCACCGCCCGCATGCGTCCCCCCCTTGTCGTGTCATTCTTGTGCCTGGCTGTTCTATCCCCTAACCCTCGCGCCTCGGAATCACCAGGAAACGGATCGCCATGACGCTCGCATTCCTCTTCCCGGGGCAGGGGAGCCAGGCCGTGGGCATGGGCCAGGAACTGGCCGACGCGTTCGGGGCGGCGCGCGAGGTCTTCCAGGAGGTCGACGACGCCCTCGGCCAGAAGCTCTTCGCCCTGATGAGGGAAGGTCCCGAGGACCAGCTGACGCTGACCGAGAACGCCCAGCCGGCGCTGATGGCGGTCTCGGTCGCCGTCATGCGCACGCTCGAGCGCGAATTCGGCGTCTCGGTCGACAAGGCCGCCTTCGTCGCCGGCCACAGTCTCGGCGAGTACTCGGCCCTGGCCGCCGCCGGCGCGATCAGCCTCTCCGACACCGCGCGCCTCCTCAAGCGCCGGGGCCAGGCCATGCAGCGGGCCGTCCCGGTGGGGCAGGGCGCGATGGCGTCGCTCATCGGACCGAAGAGCGACATCGCCCTCGCCGAGGAGGCCGCCAGGGCCGGCTCGGAGGCCGGGGTTTGCGTCGTCGCGAACGACAACAACCAGGGCAATGTGGTCATTTCCGGCGACAAGGCCGCGGTCGATCGCGCCATCGAGAAGGCCAAGGAACTGGGCGCCCGCGCCATTCCTCTCAATGTCTCCGCCCCCTTTCATTGTCCGCTGATGCGGCCAGCCGCCGACGAGATGTCCGAGGCGCTCGCCGGCGCCACGATCGTCGCCCCGCGCGCGCCTCTGGTGGCGAACGTCACCGCACGCCCGACGAACGACCCGGAGGCGATCCGGAGCATGCTGGTGGAGCAGGTGACCGGCCGGGTTCGCTGGCGCGAGAGCGTGGCCTGGATGGCCGAAAACGGCGTCACGCGCTTCGCGGAGGCCGGAGCGGGCAAGGTGCTCTCGGGGATGGCCAAGCGCATCGCGCCTGACGCCGAGGCGACGCCGCTGAACACCCCTGCCGACCTCGAAGCCTTCGCCGGGAGCCTCTGACATGTTCGACCTGACCGGCAAGACGGCGCTCGTCACGGGCGCGACGGGCGGCATCGGCGCCGAGATCGCCAGGACGCTCCACGCTCAGGGCGCGCACGTGGTGCTGTCGGGCACCCGCGAGGCCGTCTTGCAGGACCTGGCGAAGCAACTCGGGGAGCGCGTCGCTGTGGCGCCGGCGAATCTGTCCGATCCCGCGGCCGTGGATGGCCTGGTCGAGGCGGCGGAGGCCGCTGCCGGCGCGCCCGTGGACATCCTGGTGGCCAACGCCGGGATCACCCGCGACGGCCTGCTGATGCGCATGAAGGACGAGGACTGGGAGACGGTCCTCAAGGTGAACCTGGAGAGCTACTTCCGCCTCGCCCGCTCGGCCATGCGGGGCATGATGAAGCGGCGGCACGGCCGCATCATTGGCATCACCTCGGTGGTCGGCGTGATGGGCAACCCGGGGCAGGCCAACTACGCCGCCTCGAAGGCCGGCATGATCGGCTTCTCCAAGGCGTTGGCGCAGGAAGTCGCCAGCCGCAACATCACCGTCAACTGCGTGGCGCCGGGCTTCATCGAGAGCCCGATGACCGACTCGCTGAACGACCAGCAGAAGGACGCCATCCTCGGCCGGATCCCGTCCGGCAAGCTGGGCGCCGGTCGCGACGTGGCGGCGGCGGTGGCCTATCTCGCCTCCGACGAGGCGGGCTACGTCACGGGGCAGACGCTGCACGTCAACGGCGGCATGGTGATGATCTGACTATCGCCACCCCGGTGGGAACATGCTACGCGGCCCCCGATTTGATCACCACGGTCGGCAGTTGACTTCGATCTCACCGTCGTCGATGCAGTGACCTGACTAACCCCTGAGGGATCTACCGAATGTCCGACGTCCTGGAACGCGTCCGCAAGATCGTCATCGAGCACCTCGATGCGGACCCTGAGAAGGTGACCGAAAAGGCCAGCTTCATCGACGACCTGGGCGCCGACAGCCTGGACAACGTCGAGCTCGTGATGGCCTTCGAGGAGGAGTTCGATATCGAGATCCCCGACGACGCCGCCGAGCACATCCAGACCGTCGGCGACGCGGTGAAGTTCATCCAGGAGCGTCTGGGCGGTTAAGGCCGCAACTTCACGTAACGGATCAAGAGCCGCCGCGTCCCTGGGCACCAGCGCCCGATGGCGCGGCGGTTTCGTTTTTGAGGGCATGCCATGCGTCGAGTCGTCGTCACCGGCATCGGGCTCCTCACCCCGCTGGGGCAGGGGACCGAGCTCACCTGGAAGCGCCTGCTGGCGGGCGAATCGGGCGCGGGCCGCATCAGCGCGTTCGACATCTCGGACTACGCCTGCCAGGTGGCCTGCGAGGTCCCGCGCGTCGACGGACGCGGCGGCGGCGGGCCCGACGTCGAGGGCAGCTTCGACCCCGACCAGACCATGTCGGCCAAGGACCGCCGCCGGGTCGACGACTTCATCCTCTACGCCGTCGCCGCCGCCGACGAGGCCGTCCGCGACGCCGGCTGGACCCCCGAGGACGAGGAGAGCCGCCAGCGCACCGGCGTGATGATCGGCTCGGGCATCGGCGGCCTGGGCACCATCGCCGACACCGCCATCGAGCTGCACGAGAAGGGCCCCCGCCGGGTCAGCCCGTTCTTCATCCCCTCGGCCCTGATCAACCTCGCCAGCGGCCAGGTCTCGATCCGCTACGGCTTCAAGGGCCCCAACCACAGCGTCGTCACCGCCTGCGCCACCGGCGCCCACGCCGTCGGCGACGCGGCCCGGCTGATCATGTTCGGCGACGCCGACGTGATGGTGGCCGGCGGCGCCGAGGCCAGCGTGGTCCCCGTGGGCATCGCCGGCTTCATCGCCTGCCGCGCCATGTCCACCGGCTTCAACGACAACCCCAAGGCCGCCAGCCGCCCCTACGACAAGGACCGCGACGGCTTCGTCATGGGCGAGGGCGCCGGCGTCCTGGTCCTGGAGGAGCTGGAGCACGCCAAGGCCCGCGGCGCGAAGATCTACGCCGAGGTCATCGGCTACGGCCTGGCCGGCGACGCCTACCACATCACCGCCCCGGCCGAGGACGGCGACGGCGGCTTCCGGGCCATGCAGGCGGCGATCCGCAACGCCGGGATCCAGGCCAGCGACATCGACTACATCAACGCCCACGGCACCTCGACGCCCCTGGGCGACGAGATCGAGCTGGGCGCCGTCGAGCGCCTGCTGGGCAACGCCGCCGGCAAGGCCACCATGAGCTCGACCAAGTCGGCCACCGGCCACCTGCTGGGCGCCGCCGGCGCCATCGAGGCGGCCTTCACGTGCCTCGCCATCCGCGACCAGATCGCGCCGCCCACCATCAACCTCGACAACCCCTCGGTCGAGACGCCGATCGACCTGGTGGCCCACAAGGCCAAGCCGATGAAGATCGACGTGGCGCTGTCCAACAGCTTCGGCTTCGGCGGCACCAACGCCTCGGTGGTCTTCAAGAAGTACGCGTGAGCGGGCGCGGCGTGGCGGCTGCCAGCGGCGGCGCTAGCGGCGCGGTCGGAAGGAGCGCCTGCGGCGCGTCCACGGAAAACACGGAAGACACGGAAGGCGGGGGACCGATCCTCTCCCCCCGGGCGCAGCCCGGAGAGGGAGAGGGCAGGGAGAGGGCGGCGCAGGCGTTGGTCGTGCGCCGGGGGCGAAGCGAGCGTCCCCGACACCCGCGCCTACGCCCGTCCGCTCGACCGGCCTGCCCGCCCCACCTCGGCGCCGCCCTCTCCCGACCCTCTCCCTCTCCGCTTCGCGGGGGGAGAGGAGGGGGCGCCTGCCGCGCGGTGACGCCCTGATGGCGCGCAGGCGGATCAGCCGGCGGGCGGCGGCGGGGGGCGGGCTGATCGCGGCCGGGCTGGCGATCCTCGTGGCGCTGGCCGCCGTGTGGAGCTTCGTGGGCCCCGGCCCGAAGGCGGCCTCGGGCGAGGTCACCTATGTGGTGCTGGAGCGCGGCGCCGGCGTGAACCGCATCGCCGCGGCGCTGGACGAGGCCGGGGTCGTCTCCTCGGCGGGCCTCTTCGCCCTGGGCGCCCGGCTCACCGGGGCCGCGGGCGACCTGAAGGCCGGCGAGTACGAGGTGAAGTCCGGCGCCTCCATGGCCTCGCTGCTGGCCGACATCCGCGCCGGCCGCGTCGTGCGCCGCCGCATCACCATCCCCGAGGGCTGGACCAGCGGCATGGCGGCCGAGGCGGTGAACGCCTATCCGGCCCTGACCGGCCGCGCCGACGAGCCGCCCGAGGGCGCCCTGATGCCCGACACCTACGACGTGCGCCGCGGCGAGGACCGCGCCGCCGTGATCGCCCGCATGCGCGCCGCCCGCGACAAGGCGCTGGCCGAGCTGTGGGCCGCCCGCGCACCCGACCTGCCCCTGCGCACCCCCGACGAGGCGGTGATCCTGGCCTCCATCGTCGAGAAGGAGACGGGCGTGGCGGCCGAACGGCCGCGCGTGGCGGCGGTGTTCACCAACCGCCTGCGGATGGGCATGCCGCTGCAGAGCGACCCCACCATCATCTACGGCCTCACCAGGGGCCGCCCCCTGGGCCGCGGCATCCGCGCCTCGGAGCTGGCGGGCGACACCGGCTACAACACCTACCGGTTCATCGGCCTGCCCCCGACCCCCATCGCCAACCCCGGCCGCGAGGCCCTGGCCGCCGTGCTGAACCCGCCGAAGACCGACGAGCTGTTCTTCGTGGCCGACGGCACGGGCGGGCACGCGTTCGCGAAGACGTACGCGGAGCACCAGCGCAACGTGGCGCGGTGGCGGGAGATCGAACGGGCGCGGGGGGCAGCTGGGAGGTAGGGGGGTGGGGCTGGGGGTGACTCAACAGAGACGTTGGGAAGGTCCGCTTCTTGGGGGACGTGCACGCCGCGCTGCCGTCACCGTTGACAACGGTTTCGCGGCTCGCCCAAGTTGTCACGAAGTCTGGGGTTAGGCGGCTCAAGGCTCCTTGCGGCCTGCGCCAGCCGGGCATCTGACAGGGCGACCGACATACAAGTCATACCCATCCACTTCGACGTGCCGGGTCACGCGATTCCCCTCGACACATTTCTGCGTACTTCCGCGCAGACCGAAGAAGTCATCCGAAGCCTAAATCGAGAGCTGTTCGACGGGCAGCTGACAATCGAACTGTTGGTGCTGCCCCCTGAGGAAGGCACGTTCTTGGCACGGCTCGGCGTGATGCTCGCTGCCGGCGCGGCTGCCGTCGGCTGGTTCATCGAGAGCGACATAGGGAAAGGATTTCTCAAAGGGCTCACTGAACATGAACCCGCTTACTGGGCCGAGCAGCTGGGCAAGGGCGCCAGGGCCTCCGCCGAGACCCTCCTGGCGGATGATGATGATGAACCGCCCACGCGAGAGGAGGAGTATGGAGCGCTCATCCTGGGTGAGATGGCGAAGTCATTCCTGGGCAGGGACAACCACGAATTGATCCGTGCGGGTATCAGCCCCGTCCAGTTTCGCGACGCCTTCGAAGCGAAGAATGAGTTCTACCAAGCCTGCGCCGACACCCCCGAGTTACAAGGTATCGGGTTCACTGAGGAGTCTCGGTTTCCCATTCAGCGGCCGGACTTCGTCCGCCTTCAGACGATGCTCCCACTGAGGGAAGAGGTCGAGCATCCTTGGTTAGTCGGGATAGCGGTGCTCAAAGTGACATCGCCAAACTGGGATCGTGACGACCGCAGTAGACGGTGGAAGGGACGGGATCAACAAGGGCGTGATCGATACTTCCGCATCGACGACGATGAATTCTGGCGCCGTGTCGCGGCTGACACGATCAGCACCCATATCATTGATGTAATAAGAGTTCAGTGGATCTTTCAAGGAAGATCAGATCAGCCTAAGAATTGCAAAGTGCTACGAGTTCTCGAATTCAATGGTGTTCCATTGTCAGAACCAATGTCTGACAATGAAATTGGCGTCACCATTGAATGGCTCGCGACGCACGAAGACGACCAAGGGGACCTCTTCGATTAGTCGATTTCCACTGAGAATGAGTTTGGCGATAGACGCGCGGATCGCACCGGGAGGTATGGCTGGGGTGAGTCGCCAACCAAGGACCGCACCCGCCGACATGCCTCTTCGTCCATAAGCGGCCCGAGCACTATTGACACCAGCCCAGTTCGACTAAACCGCAACCCCTTCTGAGAGTTCGAGTTATATACGCCGCGGATTTCCGTCTCGTACGACCAGTCACTGGCTTTATTGAAGAACAGCAGGAAGTCACTCTCGGCCTTGCTGGTATCACCGCCGCTAAATCCCGAGCCATTGGAAAGTTGATATGCGAGACTCAATGGATATATTGGTCTGTGACTGGAGTACTTGACGTATCCGACCTTCTCTCCGCTTGAAAAAGCGCGACCGGCGAAATGCAAGCATGCGCCTTTGTAGCTGGCGGCGTAGTGCGACCATAGCAGGGGAGAATCCGAACGCTCGCAAAACGCGACAATTCGCCAGTACCTCCTAACTCGATCAATATAGGCTTCCGCTTGTTCTTTGAGTTTCCCGAAATCCGGACTTGATTCGAATTGGTCCTGAAATCCTAGTGTAGTTTTCCGCCTAGGTATCCAACTTGCTTGCAGGTCGTCGAATATCTTTGGTGAGAGTTCAAAAGGGTCGTTGAGGCTGTTCCACGTGGCCCCCACAAGCTCCGCGTCTCGAAGAGTGCGCTCTAGGTGACCCCAAGAAGTTTCATTCTGTAGGCTAACGTATTTGAAAAGAGATTGATTGGGACTCGGGGGCCTCAGGCCCACGCCGCTCCGAAGGGCGAGCAGTTCTCCTTCTGCCCAATCTTCAAAAGACATGGCTCTGGCGCCCCGAAGCAAATGCCGCAGGTAAGGCTAAGCTAAGCTTCCCTTGATGGGAAAGCTCATAATCAATGTGCTTGCTCTCAAGGTTCGCTCTTGGCGGCGGGTTGACGCCGGAGCGGCGCGCCGGAGGTTGAAGACCTGGGAGAGGGTCTACCTAGAGGGCGGTGGCCATGCGCCAACCCGACCTGTTTTGGGTCGCGCAGAAACCCTGGAAGGCGCCACAGCCGAAGCACATTTGGCGATCCGGCAACCGCTGAAGACAAGCGCGCTTCGAAAACCGGACAGACTCGCATTCTTCACGCGGGAATGTCGGGGATCGTCGGAGCCATCGTCGATGATTTGCGGACGCAATCCTCAGCCAAGTGCCCCACACCGCGCCCTTCATGCCATGGACAGAGTTTGCCTGGGGGCTGAGCCGTCTCAAGGACGGGCCCGCAGGGCCCGCCGCGGCGCGGTCGCGCCAGAGGCGCGATCCCTGACACGGCTCAGCCCCCAGGCTCGCAATCAACCATGAGATCGAAGGACGCCTCCCTGTCCGGTGGGGCAGCGGGGCGGGAAACCGGCCAGTCTGCCCGGACACGCCCAGCATCTCGTTCGGCCTCTCTGTTGAAGCCCGTAGCGCCTTTGGCCGGACGGCTCGGCTCAGGGCGGCGGCCTTCTTCGAGGTCTATGTGGCGAAAGAGGCCCGGCGCACGCTCCTACGCGCGGCAATGACCGGCCGTCCGCTCGGCGCGGCCGCTTGGGTCAGGGCGCTGGAGGCCGCGGCTGGCCGCACATTGACCGATCCGCCCCGCGGCCGGCCACCAGGGCCGCGTGGGGATGCGCGGCAGAACCAGCTGCTTTGAGCGAAGGCGTGTGTGTCCCGGTTTTCAAGGCGGAGCGGGTCGATAGATCAGCGAGCCCAGAATGACTGAGGGACCTTCGACATCCCAATGCCGCCCAACGGATCTTCACCCTGCTTGCAGGCAGTGTTCTGGCCTTCTTTACCACAAACTCGGAGATGTGAGCGCTTGCCACACCACGGCCGCCCGATCTCCTGGAGGAAGTCCTTCCAGCCGACTCCCTCATCGGAAAGCATCGCTCTGACACAACGGCAGTTAAAATCGCTCGCGCCGACGACTCTGCTAATCGTCGCCCGATATCCTTCTTGGTCCCTTGCGTACCTCTGAACGTCTGCTAACCGCTCAGTGCAACGGTCAAGGCTGTTGCATGCTCCCCGGCCGAGATATTTTGCCACGCACCGCGCTCGTTCATCTATAGGCTCTTTGAACTTCTCATAAATGGCAGCACCGGCTTGGCTAGCGCTCTGGGAAAACGCGGCGCCTGGGATCAACGCGAGCGTTGTGAGAACAATGGCTAAGCGCGAAATCGTCCTATTGCGTGGCATTGAGCGGCTCCCACAAGTCCGGCGCTATGCCGCCTTCCGAATTCGTCCCTAAGTTGAGAGACATTCGCCCTGCTCGGCCTGGACGTCAATAACGACGTTCTTTAGTGTCTGCGCGGAGTGGAAGTTGTCCTCGCAACGGTTAGATTGCGGGCGAAATCGGGGACGCTGGCGAAGGTCCGCTTCCCGCACACATTCAAGTATCGGCTTCCGGCGCTCAGCCGCCGATGCGAGCCTCAACGTCGTCCAACCGGTCGCTCGCCTCTTCCGCTTGCGAGGATGCCTGGTCCGCTGTGGACTGGGCGGCGTCGGCCGCGTCAGCGACGTCGCTGACGGCCTGGAGGATCGCGGCGGCTCCGAGAAAGAGTGCCGTAGCGGCCACCACCAACAATCCAGCAACCCTGCGGTTAGACCGGGCCATCAGAGGCCTCAGAGCGATCTGGCCGAGTCGCGCGAACACCGATGGCGGCAAGTGCAGCGATGCCAGAGAAGGTGATCTGAGCGCTGTTGCTCCCGGATAAACCGGATAGGCCCGAAAGGAGAAACAGGACCCAGAGCGTGGCCTCGCCCCAGGTGAAGGCCTTCATGCGCCCCCACAGTGTTGTCTTTCTCACGTCGCTCATTTCCACCCCCGTCTCCCGACCCGCTGAAAGATGCGCCAAATGTCCCTCGCCTGGGCCTTACCGACCACGACATGGATAGGCCTCCGCGAGTGCCATCAGTACTATCTGCCGCGTACTTCCTTCGGCGTCGTCAGGATGAAGGCGGAGGTAGCTCACGAAGACCTCAAGCGCTCTCGCTATGGGTATACCTTCCTTCGGTCCACAGTAGGCAGGTCGCGCCCCGTTGAAGCCGACCATCAACGTGTGAGTGGACATCACGCCGTCGAGGAAGCCGGTGCACGCCGCCAAGCCCAACATCGCTAAGGCGGGATCAATTTGCTTCTGGCACTGCGCAGCCATCTGCTTCGCTGGGGATTGGCCACTGGCTGGCGTCTGCGCAACTGCCACAACGCCTGTCGACACGGCGATCACCAGTCCAACCAACATGGGCCGCAGCCGCACTGCGCCGGTAAGCCATATCCGCATCGCTATCCCCCTCCGTCTCGCGCGCCCATACGCCACCGTAGCGTAGCCATGCGATGCGTCGCAGTCGCTCGCGCACTCCAGCGGCACGGGGCCTTGAGCGTCCGCTTTCCGGCCAAATGTCAGTGTCTCCTTCTGGCGCACAGCCGCCTCCTGCGCCCTTCAACCCGCCCCGGAGCCCGCCTGCGGGGTCAGGCGCGAGCCCTGGTGGGCTCGCCGGGGGGGCGGGGGCGCTGGGGCGCGCGCTTTGACCCGCCTGGCCCCGTAGGCTCGCAGGCGGCCGTGGGTTTGAAGGGGCGGCGTATCCCCGCTGGGATGGGGACCTGGAGACGTTGCCGTCGCGGCGCGGCGGCGCGGCTATTCGACGTCGAAGGCGGGGTGGAACCTCACCTGGCCTTGGGGCCTGGCGCCGGCGAGCGTCAGGCGCTGGAACGCGCCCTTGGGAACATCGACCATGTAGAGGTCCGGATCGGTCTCGAACCCGAATCTCCGGTAGTACCGGGGGTCGCCCAGCAGGACGCATCCGCCGGCGCCGTCCGCGCGCAGCCGCTCCAATCCGTGGCGGATCAGGGCCTGGCCCACGCCGGTGCGCTGCCGCGCCGGCCAGACCGAGACCGGACCCAGGCCGTACCAGCCCACGGCCTGTCCATCGACCGTGACGGGAGAGAAGGCGACGTGCCCGACGATCGCGTCGGCCTCCGTCGCCACCAACGAGAGCGTAAGCGCGCCGGCCGCCCTCAACCCCGCGATGACCCTGGCCTCGGTCTGCTGGCTGAAGGGCATGTTCTGGAAGGCCGCCTCGGTGAGGGCGTGGATGGCGGCGGCGTCCTGTGGACGCTCGGGTCGAATGTGCATGAGGAACTTGAACCTGAAGGACGTTGGGCGTGCAGCCTCGAGCCGCGCCTTCGCGGCGCGTCGCTCGGCACGGCGGGTCCCGCTCAGCGGGACGTCAGCGAATTCCCACAGTCTCTGGCATGCGCCGACCGTAGCGCGGGGCCCGAAAACCACAAGCGGTCCGGGCCGGGCCCGGCTTCAGGGATGGCGGCGGCCGGGTCCCGGGCCTTCGCGCCCTGGCGAGCGCAGCGCCCGGGATGACGGGGGTGGTCTTTGAGCTTGCCGCTGTCATCCCGGTTTCGCCGCAGGCGAACACCGGGACCCATACGCGCCAGTCTTTGGGGGATGGGGCGCGGTGGTGGCGGCGGGGGTGGTCCTGAGGCGCGGAGTCTATGGGTCCCGGTCTTGGGCTGCGCCCAAACCGGGATGACAGGGGGGGAGGGGGCGGCGGCGGCTCGATCATCCCGCCGCCGACGCACGGGGGCGCCGGCGCAGGGCGGCGCCGGCGAGGCCGAAGCCGGCGATCATCAGCGCCCACGACGCCGGCTCCGGCGTCGGTGAGCCTGGCGGGCGCTTGAGGAAGAACGGATCGCTCTGTTCGCTGCGCTGGCCGTCGATCGTCCAGTAGGCGTTGAGGATCGAGGTGTATTCCACGACGCCCAGCAGCCGTAAGTTCGTGAAGTCGAGGTCCATGCCGAACTTCAGCGCCTGGCCGCGCGGGATCACCGGTCCGGACCAGCTGTACAGCACGGACTCGCCCGAGCCCTGCTCGATCGTGGGCGCGCCCCAGGGATCCGTCATGATCCGATAGTCGCAGAAGGTGATGATGATGAGGCCGCAACGCACCTGAGGTTGTCGGGAAAAGAGGATGTGGAAGTCGTTGTTGTCGCCAAAGCTCTCCACCCACCGGGCGGCCTGCGCCGGCGCGGCCACGAGGCCCAGCGCGATCACCATCGCCGCAAGGCGCGCACCCAAGGTCTGAAGCATCGATCTGGCCTCCCGCCGCCCACCGCCGCCGACGCGGGGGCGTCGTTCAAGGCGGTGGGTGGAGTGGCGCAGGCTGCGGGAGACGCGGGCCGGCGGCGTTGATGTGGATCAAGGGCGGTCTTGGGGACACGGCCTTGGGCTCTTGGCCGGTGCTGCGCGTGGCGTCGGCGCCGGGGGCCTGCCTGAGGCGCGGAGTGTATGGGTCCCGGTTTTCGCCGGCGGCGAAACCGGGATGACAGGGCGGGGCCGTCAGGGGTCGTGGGCTTCGTGGGAACGGGCGAGGGCGCGCTGGTAGGCGTCGCGGGCGGTGGTGCGGGCGAGGTAGGCCTGTTCGGCGGGGTCGAGGGCGAAGCCGGCGTGGGCGGCGCCCAGGCGCAGGGCGTAGCTGACCGAGATGTCGGCGGCGGTGAAGCGGTCGCCGGCCATGTAGGGGGCGGCGGCGAGCTGGCGGCGCACGAGCAGCAGGCGGCGCTCGACGCACTCGCGGGCCCAGCGGGCGCCCCAGTTGTCGCGCTCGGCCTCAGGCGCGAGGAAGCCGCTGACCAGGGGGACCATCATGAGGGTGGCGAGGCCCGCCTCGCCCAGGTGGAGGAACTGCTGGTAGGCGGGGAAGGCCGGGTCGCCGGGCGCAGGCTGCAGCGGCGTGGGGCCGTAGCGGCCCATCAGGTACTCGAGGATCGCGATGGACTCGACCATGGCGACCTCGCCGTCCTGGATGGCGGGCAGGAAGTCGCCGGGGTTGACGGCGAGCCAGGCGGGGTCCTTCTCCGGGGCCAGCATGTCGACCTGCCGCACCTGGTAGGGCAGGCCCATCTCCTCCAGCAGCCAGGCGACGCGCAGGGACCGCGAGGTCTGTCCGCCCCATACCGTGATCATGGTGGTCGTCCTCCGTGGGGTGGTGTGTACAGGACGTGCGGGGGCGGGGGGATCCGACATCCTGGGGGCCTCACCGCTGTCATCCCGGTTTCGCCTTGGCGAAGACCGGGATCCATACGCGTCGGTGGTGGGGATTTCGGCGCGGCGTGGGCGGCGGGGGGTTTGCCTGAAGCGCGGAGTCTATGGGTCCCGGTCTTGGGCTGCGCCCAAACCGGGATGACAGGGGTTTATGGTTGTTGGCGCGACCTGCGGGAGGGGCGGGTGCGGCCCGAGGACCTGGCGCCGGCGCCGGCGTGGATGGGATCGCGGATCCAGGACGACGCGGCGCGGGTCAGGCTGTCGGGGCGCTGAGGGTCCGGCCTCCCGCTTGGCTTGGGCGGCTTGGCCGTGGCAGAAGGCGGGCGGCGGGCTTTGCGCCGCCGTTCCCCGGACCTTCAGCTGAGAGCATCACCCTCCATGGGCAACCGTCGCCTGGGCCGCAGCGCCATCGTGGTTTCCGACATCTGCATGGGCACCATGACCTTCGGGTCGGCGGTGGACGAACCCACGTCGCACCGGATCCTGGACCAGTGCTTCGACGCCGGGATCAACTTCTACGACACGGCCGAGAACTATCCCGTGCCGCCGGACCCCAAGTGGGCCGGGCAGTGCGAGGAGATCGTCGGGCGCTGGCTGAAGACCAAGGACCGCGACGCGGTCATCCTGGCGACCAAGGTGTGCGGGCCGAGCCACGGCTGGATCAAGGGCTCGATGCGGGCGGGGATGACGGCGCTGGACCGGCACAACATCACCCGCGCGCTGGAGGCCAGCCTGAAGCGGCTGGGGACCGACTACATCGACCTCTACCAGACCCACTGGCCGGACCACGGCGTGGCCTACGACGAGACCATGGAGACGCTGGACGAGCTGGTCCGCGCCGGGAAGGTGCGGATCGTGGGCTGCAGCAACGAGACGACCTGGGGGCTGATGAAGAGCCTGGCGGCGTCGGAGCGGCTGGGGACGGTTCGATACGAGACGATCCAGAACAACTTCAGCCTGAACAACCGGCGGTTCGAGGACGAACTGGCGGCGGCCTGCCGGCACGAGGGGGTGAGCCTGATCCCCTATTCGCCGCTGGCCGGCGGGGTGCTGTCGGGCAAGTACAACGGCGGCGCGCGGCCGGCGGGGGCGCGGTTCTCGCGCTACCTCGAGCTGGGCGGGCGGCAGGCGGCCATGGCCAACCGGTTCGTCAACGACAAGTCGCTGGCCTCGACCGAGCGGTTCATGGCGATCGCGGCGCAGGCCGGGATGAGCCCGGTGACGCTGGCCACCGCGTGGAGCAAGCAGCACGACTTCGTGGCCTCGACCATCGTGGGCGTGACGGCCGAGGCCCAGCTGCCCGACATCCTGGCCGCGATGGACCTGGTGCTGCCGCAGGACGTGATGAAGGCCATCGACGGGGTGACGAAGGAGATCCTCTACCCGATGGGGTAGGGCGTCACTCCAGGTTCTCTCGGGCGGCGACACGCTCTAAGAGGCGGCGGAACGCGGCGGAGGGCTGGGCATGCCGATCTCGGGGATGACGGGGTTCGGGCGCGCGGAGGGCGCGCTGGGGTCGTGGACCTGGGCGGTCGAGGCGCGCAGCGTGAACGGGCGGAACCTGGAGGTGCGGTTCCGCGGGCCGCCGGGGTTCGAGGGCCTGGAGCGGGCGGCGCGCGAGGGGGCGCAGGCGCGGTTCGCGCGCGGGCAGCTGACCGTGGGCGTCCAGGCCAAGCGCGCCGAGGGCGCGGCGGCCGTGCGCGTCAACCACGAGGTGCTGGACCGCTACCTGGCCCTGGGCGCGCCGCTGGTGGCGGCCGGGCGCGCCGCGGCGCCGTCGATGGACGGCCTGCTGGCGCTGCGCGGGGTGCTGGAAGGCGACGACGCCGGGCTGGACCCCGAGGCCCAGGCCGAGCTGGAGGCGGCGATGGCGGCCTCGATCGGGGCGGCCCTGGACGGCCTCCTGGCCGCGCGCCGGCAGGAGGGCGGCCAGCTCGCGCCCGTGCTGGGCGGCCAGGTGGACCGGATCGGCGCGCTGGCGGCGCAGGCCCGCGAGCTGGCGGCCGGGCAGCCGGCGCTGATCAAGGCCCGCTTCGAGGCGCGGCTGAAGGAGCTGGCGGGTGAGGCCGCCACCGAGGAGCGCATCGTGCAGGAGGCCGCCGCCATGGCGGTGAAGGCCGACGTGGCCGAGGAGCTGGACCGGCTGGCCGGCCACGTGGACGCCGCGCGCGGTCTGCTGGCCGCGGAGGGCGCGGTGGGCCGGCGGCTGGACTTCCTGACGCAGGAATTCATGCGCGAGGCCAACACCCTGTGCTCGAAGTCGGCCTCGGGCGCCTTGACCGCGGTGGGCCTGGACCTCAAAGCCGTCATCGAGCAGTTCCGCGAGCAGGTGCAGAATGTGGAGTGAACCGCGCGGAGCCGTCGTGGGGGGAGAGCGGGGTTGGTGAGCGTTCAGGATCCGGGCAAGCCCTGGGAGACGACGCGGCGGGGGATGCTGCTGCTGGTCTCGAGCCCGGCGGGCGCGGGCAAGACCTCGCTCACGCGCACCCTGGTGGCCGACCACGACAGCCTGATCCTGTCGATCTCGGCGACGACGCGCGACCCGCGGCCGGGCGAGGAGGAGGGGCGCGAGTACTACTTCAAGAGCCGGGACGAGTTCGAGGCGCTGGTCGCCGCGGGCGAGTTCCTGGAGCACGCCACGGTCAACGGGAACTACTACGGCACGCCCAAGGCGCCGGTGATGGCCGCGCTGGAGGCCGGGCACGACGTGATCTTCGACATCGACTGGCAGGGCGCGGCGCAGATCGCCGAAAAGGCGCCGGACGATTCCGTGCGGGTGTTCATCCTGCCGCCGGCCTGGGGCGACCTGGAGCGGCGCCTGAGGGCGCGGGCGCAGGACTCGGAGGCGATCATGGAGGCGCGCCTGCGGCTGGGGCAGGAAGAGATCCAGCACTGGCACCTCTACGACTACGTCATCGTCAACCAGAACTTCGACCGGGCCTACGCGGACCTGGGCCACATCTACCGCGCCGAGCGGATCAAGCCGCAGCGCAACACCTGGCTGCCGGGCTTCGTGGGCGGGCTGCTGGCGGAGGCCGCGGGGGGCGAGCCGTCCACGGCCGGGGCGCCGCCGCGCACCACGATGATGCGGCCGGTGCAGAAGTAGGCGACTGCTGTCGTCCCGGTTTCGCGGCAGCGAAGACCGGGATCCATGCGCGTCGGCGGTCGAGCGTGAGGCGCGGCGTGGACGGCCGGGGGTCTGCCTGGGGCGCGGAGTCTATGGGTCCCGGTCTTGAGCTGCGCTCAAACCGGGATGACAGATGGGGGATGGCGCCGGGCCTGGGGCGTGGTTAGCTCTGCGCGAGTGCAAGCGTAAGGAGCGGCCATGAGTTCGGTGACGCGTCGCGAAGGCCTGGGGTTGGCGCTGGGAGCCGCGGCGGCGATGGCCGCAGGCGGCGCGGGGGCCGCGCCGATGAAGCTGCTGACCCGGGCGATCCCCGGATCGGGCGAGCGGCTGCCGGTGATCGGGCTGGGCAGCTCGGCGACGTTCAGCCAGGTGGCGCGCTCCGAGGACGCCGCGGCCCTTCGCGAGGTGATGCGGACCATGTTCGAGGCGGGCGGGCGCGTGTTCGACACTGCCCCCAGCTACGGCGCCTCGGAGGAGGTGGCCGGGCGGATGGCGCGCGAGGCCGGCCTGGCGGACAGGCTGTTCTGGGCCACCAAGCTGAACGTGGCGCGTCCCGGCGGGACGGCCGACCCGGCGGCGGCGAAGGCGCAGGTCGAGCAGTCGTTCGCCCGCTGGGGCCGGCCCACGATCGACCTGATCCAGGTGCACAACGTCGGCGACCCGCCGACCCAGCTGGGCCTGCTGAAGCAGCTCAAGGCGCAGAAGCGGGTGCGCTACATCGGCGTCACCACGACGTTCGAGCCGCAGTACGAGACGCTGGTCTCGCTGATGAAGAACGAGCCCATCGACTTCATCGGCGTCGACTACGCTGTCGACAACCGCGAGGTGGAGACGACCATCCTGCCGCTGGCCGTCGAGCGGAAGATCGGCGTCCTGGTCTATGCCCCGTTCGGCCGGACGCGGCTGTTCCGGCGGGTGGGCGAGCGGCCGCTGCCGGACTGGGCGGCCGAGATCGACGCGAAGTCGTGGGCGCAGGTGTTCCTCAAGTGGGTGATCGGCCACCCGGCGGTGACGGTGGCGACGCCGGCCACGAGCCAGGTGAAGAACATGCTGGACAACCTGGGCGGCGGGGTCGGGCGGCTGCCGGACGCGGCGCTGCGCCAGCGGATCGCGACGTTCGTGGCGGAGCTGCCGCAGGCGGCGTAGCTGTCGGGAAGAGGGCGTCATGACCGCTGCACCAGGGTTCCCGCAGCGCCAGTTCGCGCGGCTCTCGAAGGTCGAGCCGGGCGAGGGCCGGGCGGTGCTGGCCGCCTTCTTCCTCTTCTTCTTCGTCCTGGGCAGCTACTTCGCGGTGCGGCCGGCGCGGGAGACGATCGCGACGCTGCTGGGCCGCGAGTACGTGGCGGACCTGTGGCTGTACACGGCGATCTTCTCGGTCGCGATCATCCCGCTCTACGGCTGGCTGGTGGCGCGGGTGCGGCGCAGCGTGCTGCTGCCGTGCATCTACGGCTCGGTCAGCCTGATGCTGGTGGGGCTCGGCCTGGCCATGGGCACGGGCGAGATCGGCCGCGGCGTGGGCTCGTTCTTCTACGTCTGGATCAGCGTGCTGAACGTGATGCTGGTCTCGGTGTTCTGGAGCTTCCTGCTGGAGCTGTTCTCGAGCGAGCAGACGCGCCGGCTGTTCGGCTTCATCGCGGCGGGCGGGACCTTCGGGGCCCTGGTCGGGCCGCTGCTCACGGCCCTGCTGGCCGATGTGCTGGGCGTGCCGGGGCTGCTCTACATGGCGGCCGTGGGGTTCGCGGGCGCGATCGGCTGCCAGCTGGTGCTGCTGGCGGTGTGGAAGGGCCGGACCGACGGCGCCCCGGCGGAGGGCGGCCTGGGCGGTAATCCGTTCGCCGGCTTCACCCAGGTGCTCTCGTCGCCCTACCTGCTGGGCATCGCGGCCTTCGTGTGCCTGCTCTCGGCGGCGAACACGATCCTCTACTTCGAGCAACTGCGGCTGGTGGAGGAGACCTTCGCCGACCCCGACCGGCGCACCCAGGTGTTCGCGACCCTGGACGTGGTGGTGCAGTCGCTGACGGTGGCGACGCAGCTGTTCCTGACCGGGCGCATCGCCACCCGGCTGGGCGTGAAGGCGCTCCTGACGCTGCTGCCGGTGCTGATGATCGGGGCCTTCCTGGCGCTGGCGGCGTTCAACGCCTTCGCCGTGCTGGCGGCGGCCATCGTCCTGCGGCGCTGGGGCGAGTACGCCCTGGTGCGGCCGGGGCGCGAGATGCTGTTCTCGAAGCTGGACACCGAGGCCAAGTACAAGGCCAAGAGCTTCATCGACGTGCCCGTGTACCGCCTGGCGGACTATGTGGGCGGCCAGGCCAAGACCGCCGTGGACGCGGTCACGGCCTCGCCGACGGTGAGCGTGCTGGTGGGGGCCGGGCTGGCGGGCGTATGGGCCCTGAACGGCCTGTGGCTGGGCCGCCGCCACGACGCCGCGCCCGGTAGGGCTGTTCCGCGGTCCTGACGCGATCCTCACGGCTGTTGGGGCAGATCGGCATCCTTGCGGCAGTCATCCCGGCCGGACCCGGCGCAGCCGGGGGAGAGCCGGGATCCATACGCGCCTGTGGTCGGGGGTGGGGTGCGGCGTTGGCGGCTGGGGGTTTGCCGGAAGCGAGGAGTCTATGGGTCCCGGTCTTGGGCTGCGCCCAAACCGGGATGACAGGGGTGAATCAGCATCCTTTCGGCTGTCGTCCCGGCCGGACCCGGCGGAGCCGGGGGCGAGCCGGGATCCATACGCGCCTGTGGTCGGGGGTGGGGTGCGGCGGTGGCGGCTGGGGGTTTGCCTGAGGCGCGGAGTCTATGGGTCCCGGTCTTGGGCTGCGCCCAAACCGGGATGACAGGTTTGAATCAGCATTCTTTCGGCTGTCGTCCCGGCCGGACCCGGCGGAGCCGGAGGAGAGCCGGGATCCATACGCGCCTGTGGTTGGGAGTGGGGCGCGGCGGTGGCGGCGGGGGGTTTGCCTGAGGCGCGGAGTCTATGGGTCCCGGTTTTCGCCTGCGGCGAAACCGGGATGTACAGGGGTGGGTCAGCATCCTTTCGGCTGTCATCCCGGCCGGACCCGGCGCAGCCGGGGGAGAGCCGGGATCCATACGCGCTGGTGGTCGGGGGTGGGTGGCGACGGGGGTTTGCCGGAAGCGCGGAGTCTATGGGTCCCGGTTTTCGCTGCGCGAAACCGGGATGACAAAGGGGGGGAACTCAGACGTCTTGCGGCTCGGCGTCAGGTGAAGTCGAAGCGGACCTGGGAGCGGCCGAAGTCGAGGGCCACCTGTTCGAACTGCTGAAGCAGGTCCATGCCGATGACGAGCGCGGGGCTGTCCTGGAGGTCCCAGATCCGGAAGACGTGCATGTCGGCGCAGGTCACCTGGACGTTGCCCAGGTGCAGGCCGCCCAGCCGCAGGAAGGGCAGGAACAGCGACTCGCCGGTGAAGCTCTCGCCCGCGAGGGTCTCCATCCGCACCAGCTGGGGCGCCGCCACACGGCCCTGGCGGCGCTCCTGCTCGAACAGCAGGTCGCGCAGCCTGCTGTTGCAGAGGCTGCCCTGGGCGCCGGAGTCGATGATGGCGCTGATGCGTTTGCCGGAGAGGTCGGCGTCGACGATGGTCAGCTGGCCCTTGCGCCGCCGCGCGGGGACCACGACCACCTTGCCCGGCTCGCTCTCGTCGTGGCGGGAGCGGGTGATCTCCATCCGCTGGCCCTTGAGGTCGAGGACGAGGCGCTGGCCCTTGAGCCAGTCGACGCCCAGCACGCCGTCGACGTCGGCGCCCTTGATCGGCAGCGCCGGGGCCCGGACGTTGCGGCGGTTGCGCGGTCCGACCTGGAGGTGATCCAGGGTGACGATCGGACGCTCGCGGACCCCCACCACCGTGTGGACCGGGGCCGAGCCGCCGGCCTTCAGCGCCAGCTTCTCCATCAGCCGGTTCGAGACGCAGCTGATGTTGGCGCCGGTGTCGAGGACGAAGCTGAACGGACCCTGGCCGTTGATGCTGACGGGTGCGAGGATGTGCTCGTTGCGGCTCTCGCGGGTGGCGAGCTCGGTGGGCGGAGCGTCCTCCTCCGGGTGCTCGGTCTGCGGGGTCTGGGCCAAGGCGCGGCCGGCCGGCAGCGCGGCGGCCGCCATGAGCCCCAGAGCGGCGCTGCGACGGGTCGCCTCCATGCGCGGTCTCCTCCCGGACAGGTGAGCGCCAGCGTAGCACCGTTCGCCCACCGCCGCCATTTGGTTGCGGCGGTTGGGGGGGGCCGGAAGCGCCTGCGGCGAAACCGGGATGACTGGGGTGGGTCAGCATCCTTTGGGCTGTCATCCCGGCCGGAGCCGGCGCAGCCGGGGGAGAGCCGGGACCCATACGCGCCTGTGGTCGGGCGGAGGGTGGCGGCGGTGGCGGCTGGGGGGTTTGCCGGAAGCGCGGAGTCTATGGGTCCCGGTTTTCGCCGGCGGCGAAACCGGGATGACAGGGGTGGGTCAGCGTTCTTGCGGCTGTCATCCCGGCCGGACCCGGCAGAGCCGGGACCCATACGCGCCTGTGGTCGGGCGGAGGGTGGCGGCGGTGGCGGCTGGGGGTTTGCCGGAAGCGGGGAGTCTATGGGTCCCGGTCTTCGCCTGCGGCGAAACCGGGATGACAGCGAGAGAACATTGGTAGAACATTCGCGGTCATGGAGAAGCTGCACAGCTACCGCGTCTACATTCTGGCCAGCGGCAAGCACGGCACACTCTATGTGGGAGTCACAGGCTCGCTGGAACGCCGCATGTCGCAGCACAGGGCTGGTCTCATCCCCGGCTTCACCCGCGACTACGGCATCGACCGCCTCGTCTGGTTCCGGGGCTTCGGCGACGTTCGCCAGGCCATCCGCTTCGAGAAGCAGCTCAAGCGCTGGCGCCGCGAATGGAAGATCGCGCTCATCGAGAAGGGCAACCCGCACTGGGAGGACCTCTACCTCTCCATGATGTCCCCGTACGCTCCCCCGGGATGACAGCTGAACTGTCAGCTACGTTTCCGAAAGGGATCTCTGGGAAGGTGGGGGGATGATGAGCCGTTTTCTTGCCGCCCTTCTGATCGCGTTCAGCGCCGGCGTGGCGCAGGCCGCCGATGCGCCGAAGAAGGGGGATGAGAAGGGCGATGTCGGGCAGTACGTCGAACTGCAGCCCGTGGGCCTGCCGATCGTCTCCAACGGGCGGCTGGTGAACTATGTGTTCGTCTATGTCCGCATCAACCTGACCAGCTCGGCGAACGTGGCGAAGCTGCGCGAGAAGGAGCCGTTCTTCCGCGACGCGCTGGTCCGCGCGGGGCATCGCACCCCCTTCAGCCACCCCAAGGACCTGAGCCAGGTGGACGTTCCGCGGCTGACCGCCGCCATGACCCGCAGCGCCGCGGCGATCGCGGGGCCGGGGCAGATCCGCAACGTCGTGGTGACCTCGCAGGCCCCGCGCCGCAGGATGGCGACGCCGCACGCCTGAGGCTTCCCCAGCGCCCCGGTTGCGCCGGCTTGTGAAACCCGAGTAGTTTCCGCCGTCTTTCGGGGCGCGATCCTCGCGTACCCGAGCTTGGGGAAACACTAGGGACGGGATCGATTCGGGCGGGACCGGCGGTTGCCGGACGTCCGAAGTCCCCCTCCGCGCAATCGCAAAGGGGTGCGCTACTCATGAGTTTTATGCTGACGCTGGCGATCGTCGCCGGGGTTGCGGCCGTCCTGTACGGCGTGCTCCAGACGATGTCGCTGATGCGCTCCTCTCCGGGCAACGCCCGGATGCAGGAGATCGCCGCCGCCATCCAGGAGGGGGCGCAGGCCTACCTCCGGAAGCAGTACACGGCCATCGCCATCGTGGGCGTGGTCATCCTCGTGGCCCTGTTCGCGCTGCTCGGGCCGTTGCCGGCCGTGGGCTTCCTGATCGGCGCCGTGCTGTCGGGGCTCGCGGGCTTCGCGGGCATGCTGATCTCGGTCCGCGCCAACGTGCGGACGGCGCAGGCGGCCTCCGAGGGGCTGGCCAAGGGCCTGTCGCTCGCGTTCCGCTCGGGCGCCATCACCGGCATGCTGGTGGCCGGCTTCGCCCTGCTGGGCGTGGCGGGCTACTACTACGTGCTGACCGGCCCGATGGCGCTGGCCCTCACCAGCCGCGAGGTCGTGGACAGCCTGGTCGCCCTGGGCTTCGGGGCGTCGCTGATCTCCATCTTCGCCCGTCTGGGCGGCGGCATCTTCACCAAGGGCGCCGACGTGGGCGGCGACATGGTGGGCAAGGTCGAGGCCGGCATCCCCGAGGATGACCCGCGCAACGCCGCCACCATCGCCGACAACGTGGGCGACAACGTCGGCGACTGCGCCGGCATGGCCGCCGACCTGTTCGAGACCTACGCGGTGACCACCGTCGCCACCATGGTGCTGGCGGCGATCTTCTTCCGCGACCTGCCCGACATGGTGGGCGCGATGATGCTGCTGCCGCTGGGCATCTGCGGCGTCTGCATCTTCACCTCGATCATCGGCACCTTCGGCGTGCGCCTGGGCAAGTCCCAGAACATCATGGGCGCGCTCTACCAGGGCCTGATCCTGACCGGCGTGCTGTCGATCCCGGCCATCTGGTGGGTGGTGAACACCCTCGTCACCGGCCCCGTCACCGTGGGCGACAAGACCTTCGGGGCGAACGAGCTGTTCTACTGCGGCGTCGCGGGCCTGGTGGTCACGGCGCTGATCGTGGTGATCACCGAGTACTACACGGGCACGGGCTTCCGGCCGGTGAAGTCGGTGGCCAAGGCCTCGGTCTCGGGTCACGGCACCAACGTGATCCAGGGCCTGGCCATGAGCCTGGAGTCGACCGCGGCCCCGGCGCTGGTGATCATCGCCGGCATCATCGTGACCTACGGCCTGGCGGGCCTGTTCGGCATCGCCATCGCCACCACGGCCATGCTGTCGCTGGCGGGCGTGATCGTCGCCCTGGACGCCTTCGGCCCCGTCACCGACAACGCCGGCGGCATCGCCGAGATGAGCGGCCTGCCGCCGGAGGTCCGCGTGACCACCGACGCGCTGGACGCCGTGGGCAACACCACCAAGGCCGTGACCAAGGGCTACGCCATCGGTTCGGCCGGCCTGGGCGCCCTGGTGCTCTTCGCCGCCTACACCGAGGACCTGAAGTACTTCTCGGCCAATGCGACGCCGGGCTCGTTCTTCGAGGGCATGGGCGCGGTGGCCTTCGACCTGTCGAACCCCTACGTGGTGGTCGGCCTGCTGTTCGGCGGCCTGCTGCCGTTCCTGTTCGGCGGCATGTCGATGACCGCCGTGGGCCGCGCCGCCGAGAGCGTCGTGGAGGAGGTCCGCCGGCAGTTCAAGGAGAACCCCGGGATCATGACGGGCGAGGTGAAGCCCGAGTACGGCCGCGCCGTCTCGATCCTCACCGGCGCGGCGATCCGGGAGATGATCGTCCCGTCGCTGCTGCCCGTGGCCTCGCCGGTCGTGCTGTTCTTCGTGATCAACGCGATCGCCGGCAAGGTGAACGGCTTCGCCGCCCTGGGCGCCATGCTGATGGGCGTGATCGTCACCGGCCTCTTCGTCGCGGTCTCCATGACCAGCGGCGGCGGCGCCTGGGACAACGCCAAGAAGCTGATCGAGGAAGGCCACCACGGCGGCAAGGGCTCCGAGGCCCACAAGGCCGCGGTGACCGGCGACACGGTCGGCGACCCCTACAAGGACACGGCGGGCCCCGCCGTGAACCCGATGATCAAGATCACCAACATCGTGGCCCTGCTGCTGCTGGCGATCCTGGCCCACGGCGCGATGGGCTAACGCCCGCCGGCCCAGGCCGAACATGCGAACGCCCCGGAGAGCGATCTCCGGGGCGTTTTGCTGTGGGGTCCGTCCGTCCCGCACCCTCACAGCTGTCATCCCGGTTTCGCGAAGCGAAGACCGGGATCCATATGCGCGGGTGGTCGGGCGGGAGGGTGCGGCGGTGGCGGCTGGTGGGATTGCCTGAAGCGCGGAGTCTATGGGTCCCGGTTTTCGCCTGGCGGCGAAACCGGGATGACAGGGGGTAGATGGTTCGGCAGTCGCCGCCCCGACACCCTCACAGCTGTCATCCCGGTTTCGCGAAGCGAAGACCGGGATCCATACGCGCGGGTGGTCGGGCGGGAGGGTGCGGCGGTGGCGGCTGGGGGGTTTGCCTGAGGCGCGGAGTCTATGGGTCCCGGTTTTCGCCTGGCGGCGAAACCGGGATGACAGGGGGGCGATGGTTCGGCAGTCGCCGCTCCAACACCCTCACAGCTGTCATCCCGGTTTCGCGAAGCGAAGACCGGGATCCATACGCGCGGGTGGTTGGGCGGGAGGGTGCGGCGGGGGGGGGTTGCCTGAGGCGCGGAGTCTATGGGTCCCGGTCTTGGGCTGCGCCCAAACCGGGATGACAGGAGCGTGCGTGGGGTACGCCTCGCGGCGAACCGGATGACCGTCAGCGCCGGTCGCCGGGGCGGCTGCCGGGGACGCCTTCGTCGTCCTGGGGGAGCAGGCCGCCGCGGCCGACGCTGCCGAGGAGCTGCTCGAGGACGGTCATCTCGCGGCCGCGCGTGGGCGTCTCGCGGTTGTTGAAGGCGATCACCTTGCCGTCCTTGAGGGTGTAGACGTTGACCGTCTCCACGAGCTCGGTGTCCTTGTTGAAGGCGATGGCGGTGACGTTGCGGGCCGTGACCCGGGGCCGCTGGAAGGCCACGCGCTCCTTGATCTGGTTCACGTAGAACCAGACGTTCGGGTCGAAGGTCGACTGCACCGACGGCGAGCCGAGCTTGGCGCGGACGGTCGACTTGGTGTCCGTGCCGATCTTCACGTCCTTCGGGTCGGAATCGATCGCCTGGAAGCCGGAGTAGCTGGTGATCGGGGAGCACGCGCTGACGCCGGCCGCCACGAGGGCGACGGCGGCGAAGGCGGCGCCGATGCGGGGAAGATGGGCGGCGTGGCGGGTCATCGGACTCGTTTTCTGATCGGCCGAAGCGGCAAGAGGCTTTGACCTATCGCCCGGCGGTCCCTAGTTCAATGCCGCCTTTAGACCCACCTCTGGGGCGAAATCGAGGCTCGCCATGCTCAAGGCCCTGTTCAAGCCCCGCGCCACGGTCGCCGCCGGCCGCGCGCTGTACGCCGCGACGGTGGTCCAGGCGCGGACGCCCGGGCTCTACGCGGCGCTGGGCGCGCCGGATACGCCGGAGGGCCGCTTCGAGGTCTACAGCTTCCACGTCTACCTGGTGCTGGCGCGGCTGAAGGGCCAGGGGCCGCAGGCGGCGGATACGGCCCAGGCCCTGTTCGACACCTACGTCAGCGCCCTGGACAATTCGCTGCGCGAGATGGGCGTGGGCGACCTGTCGGTGGGCAAGAAGATGCGCAAGCTGGGCGAGGCGTTCTACGGGCGCGTGAATTCGTTCGAGAAGGCGCTGGCGGCGCTGCCCGACCGGACCGAGCTGGAGGCGCTGCTGGGGCGCACGGTCTATGCCGGGGCCGACGACGGCCGCGCCGCGGCGCTGGCGGATTATGTGGTCGGCCAGCGGGACGCGCTAGCGGCGCAGCCGCTGGACGAGCTGCTGGCCGGGCGGGTCGCGTGGAGGCCCGCGTGAGCTGGTCGCGCATCGTGAAGCTGCACGAGGCCGGCCGCGGGCCGGTGCGGCTGTCGCTGGAGCCTGACGAGGCGCAGCGCGCGGCGCTGGCGCGGCAGCTGGGGCTGGTGAGCCTGCCGAGCCTGGCGGCGCAGGTGACGGTGAAGCCGTGGCTGGACGGGGTAGAGGTGACCGGCCGGTTCGACGCCGTGGTCGAGCAGGTCTGCGGCGTGTCGCTGGACGCCTTCGAACAGCCGGTGGACGGCGAGATCGACCTGCGCGCAGTGCCGGCGGGCAGCCCGAACGCGGCGGCGCCCGAGGGCGGCGAGCTGGAACTGGATCCCGACGCGCCGGACGCCCCGGACATCCTGGACGGCGACGCGGTGGACGTGGCGGCGATCGTCGTCGAGCACCTGGCGCTGGAGCTGGACCCGTTCCCGCGCAAGCCCGGCGCGACCTTCGAGTACCAGGCGCCGGCCGAGGAAACCTCGCCCTTCGCGGCGCTGAAGGCGTTGAAGGACCGGAAGGGGTAGGGCGCCGGCGCAAGCCTGGGCTGACGGACTCTGACCCCCGGCCATCCCGGCGAATGCCGGGATCCAGATTGCGAGCGCCAGAGGCGAGGCCGAGCCGCCCCAGGGGCGCACGCCCCCGCTCGGAGCCATTCGATCTGGGTCCCGGCATTCGCCGGGACGGTCGGGAGTGGACCGGGAAAGTGCGAGAACATAAGTAGAACTATGTTCTACACCTATATGCTCGCCAGCCGCCGCAACGGTACGCTCTACGTGGGCTCGACCGACGGGCTGCAACGTCGGATCTGGGAGCATCGCGCCAAGGTCAGGCCGGGCTTCACGGCGCGGTACGGTGTGACGCTGCTGGTGTGGTTCGAACGGCACGAGACCCGCGCCGGCGCGGTCCAGCGAGAGCGGCGCATCAAGGCGTGGCGTCGGTCCTGGAAGATCATGCTGATCGAAGCGGACAACCCCACTTGGCGGGACCTCTACGGCGAGGAGTTTCCCGAGCCAGACGTGGCGGCCTGGTTGGCGGGCCTGCCTTACGATCGGCGTGCGTGAGCGAGGCGCCCGGGGTTCATCCGTCCGGCCCCGTTTCCGTTCTGCAAACCGGCGGGCTATGGTCGCCGGCGATTCCGCGCGTTGAGGGACGAGCGCTGACCCAGCCACTGGTGATTTCGATCGACGCCATGGGCGGCGACCATGGGCCGTCCGTGGTGATCCCCGCGTGCGCGCAGGCGCTCGCGGCCCTGCCGGCCGGGGCGCGCCTGTTGATCCACGGGGACGAGGCGGCGCTGCGGGCCGAGGCCCAGCGGGCGAAGCTGCCGCTGGACCGGGTGGAGTTGCGGCACGCCGAGAAGGTGATCGCCATGGACGAGAAGCCCGCCCAGGCCATGCGCCGGGGCAAGGGCTCGTCGATGTGGAACGCGGTGGAGGCGATCCGCGAGGGCCAGGCCGTGGCGGCGGTGTCGGCGGGCAACACCGGCGCGCTGATGGCCATCTCGAAGCTGATCCTGCGGATGAGCGCCGACCTGGACCGGCCGGCCCTGGTGGCGTCGATCCCGCACGCGAAGGGCGTGACGACCTTCCTGGACGTGGGCGCCAACGTCGACTGCGACGCCGGGCGGCTGGTGGAGTTCGCCATCATGGGCGAGGCCTACCACCGGGCGGCCCACGGCGTGGCCCGGCCCAGCGTGGGCCTGCTGAACGTGGGCTCGGAGGAGATGAAGGGCCACGAGGAGGTGCGCGAGGCCCACCGCATCCTGCGCGAGGGCGCCATCGACCTGGAGTACAAGGGCTTCGTCGAGGGCGACGACATCACCAAGGACTCGGTGGACGTGGTGGTCACCGACGGCTTCACCGGCAACGTCGCGCTGAAGGCGATGGAGGGCGCCGCGCGCTTCATGTACGCCGAGCTGCGCGAGGCCCTGACCCGCGATGTCTTCGCCAGCCTGGGGGCGATGCTGGCGCGGCCCTCGCTGATGACGTTCCGCGACAAGATCAGCCCGCCGCCGGCCGCGCCGCTGCTGGGCCTGAACGGTCTGGTGCTAAAGTGCCACGGCTCGGCGGAGACGCGCGACTTCGCCAAGGCGGTGAAGGCCGCGGCCGATCTGGCGCAAAGCGGGTTTGCCTCCGAGATCGAACGGAATATGAGGCGGCTTCCCGCTGCGCTCGCCGACGCGGGACCCGCAGCCGCGGACGGAGCCGCCTGAATTGCCCAAAGTCGTGCGTAGCGTCGTCACCGGGGTCGGCGGTTTCCTCCCGGACCGGATCGTGACGAACGAGGACCTGTCCAAGGTGGTGGACACGTCCGACGAATGGATTCGCGAGCGGACCGGAATCCGCCAGCGCCGGCAGGCCGACGACGGGACGCCGGTCTCGGACTTGGCGGTGGAGGCCGCGCGCCGCGCGCTGGCCGCGGCGGGCCGCACGCCGGCCGACGTGGACATGATCGTGGTGGCCACCACCACGCCGGACCTGACCTTCCCCGCCACGGCGACGATCGTGCAGCGCAAGCTGGGATGTCCCGTGGGCGTGGCCTTCGACGTGCAGGCCGTCTGCTCGGGCTTCGTCTACGCGCTGTCGGTGGCCGACGGCTTCGTGGCGCGCAACCGCAGCAAGGTGGCCCTGGTCATCGGCGCCGAGACCATGACGCGTCTGATGGACTGGACCGACCGTGGCACCTGCGTGCTGTTCGGCGACGGCGCCGGCGCCGTGGTGCTGGAACCGCAGGAGGGCGAGGGGACCACGGCCGACCGCGGGCTGCTGGGCTTCGCGCTCCGCGCCGACGGGACCAAGCAGGACCTGCTCTACGTGGACGGGGGCGTTTCGACCAACCGGCAGACCGGCTACCTGCGCATGCAGGGCAACCAGGTGTTCCGCCATGCGGTCGTGAACATCTCGGAAGCCGTGGTGGCGGCCGCCGCGGACGCGGGGATCGACGTGCCGAGCGTGGACTGGTTCATCCCGCACCAGGCCAACCAGCGCATCCTGGAGGGCGTCGCGCGCCGGCTGGGCATCGACGAGACCAAGGTCATCTCGACCGTGGCCGAGCACGCCAACACCTCGGCCGCCTCGATTCCGCTTGCACTGGACGAGGGGCTGAACGACGGTCGCATCAAGCCCGGGCAACTGCTGCTGCTGGAGGCCATGGGCGGCGGACTGACCTGGGGCGCGTGCGTTCTTCGCCTTTGAGTCCGCTTGCGCTTATGCTGTAAAGTGTGACTTGAAGTCTCTGTGCCGATAGGACAATCAAGCGCAATGAACGACGTGGCTGCGGGGACCCGAGCGATCATGAAAGGGGCGACGGTGACGCGGGCCGACCTCTGCGAGGCGGTCCATGAGCAGGTCGGCCTGACGCGCCAGGACTGCTCCGAGCTCGTGGAGCGGGTGCTGGAGCTGATGTGCGTGGCCCTGGAGAAGGGCGAGCAGGTCAAGCTCAGCGGCTTCGGCGTCTTCCAGGTGCGCGCCAAGCGGGCGCGCATGGGGCGCAATCCCAAGACCGGCGAGCCTGCCGCGATCGACCCGCGCCGCGTGATCGGGTTCCGCGCGAGCCAGGTGATGAAGGCCCGCGTCGACCGCGCGCTGTCCCGATGAGGACGCCGCGGTGAGGACCGCGTAACCGCGGTGGCCAAGGGGCCCGACGCCTTCCGGACGATCTCCGAAGCGGCGGATGAACTCAACGTGCCCCAGCACGTGCTCCGGTTCTGGGAGACGCGGTTCAGCTTCATCAAGCCCATGAAGCGGGCCGGCGGGCGCCGGTTCTACCGCCCCTCGGACATCGCCGTGCTGCGCGGCGTGCGTCGGCTGCTGCACGACGAGGGCTACACCATCAAGGGCGTCCAGAAGCTCCAGCGCGAGCAGGGCCTGAAGCGGCTGGCGGCGATCGGCGAGGGCGAGGCGCCGGCGAGGACGGTCGAGGCGGCGGCAGAGACGCCCGGCCGGGGCCCGGCGACGCGGGACACCAGCGGCCTCGTGGAGGCCCTGCGCGACCTGGAGGCGATCAAGGCGCGGCTGGACGGCCTGCTGCGCAAGTAGCCGCGGAACCGGGGTTCCGCCCTCAATATCGGCAACCGCCGCGGCCGCCGCATCCCAGCGTTACTTCATAACACATATGGCCTTGCCAACCGGCCCCAACGGCGGGATGAACGGGGCCGGCGTGGGTTCGGGGCGTACATGAAGAAGCTTGTATTGGCCGCGGTGGCGGTCCTGGCCGGCGTGTTTTCCACGTCGATGGCGCTGGCCGATCCGGTGCAGCAGACCAAGGCGCCCTGGAAGGACGCCTTCCGGCAGCTCGAGGGCGAAGCGTGGCCGACGCCCACGGACTACCGCGCCGCCAGCGGCGCGCCCGGCCATCGCTACTGGCAGCAGAAGGTCGACTACAGGATCCAGGCCCGCCTGGACGAGCCGACGAAGACCGTGTTCGGCAAGGCCACGATCACCTACCGCAACAACTCGCCCGACCGGCTGACCTATCTCTGGCTCCTGCTGGACCAGAACATCTTCCGCCGGGATTCCATCGCCGAGCGCACGGCGACCGTCGGCGGCTCGGACGAGATCAGCCTGGCCACGCTGAAGCGCGTGCAGAAGTTCAAGGAGTGGGAGGGCGGCTTCAAGATCGCCGCGGTGCGCGACGGCTCGGGCCGCGCGCTGCCGCACAAGGTGGTCGATACCCTCATGCGCGTGGACCTGCCCCAGAGCCTGCCGTCCGGCGGCTCGGTCAGCTTCACGATCGAGTGGTCGTACGCCCTGAACGAGACCAAGGTCACCGGCGCCCGCGATGGCTACGAGTGCTTCACCAGGCCCGACGAGGACGGCAACTGCCTGTTCCTGGGCGCCCAGTGGTTCCCGCGCCTGGCGCGCTACACCGACTATGAGGGCTGGCACAACAAGGCCTTCCTGGGCTCGGGCGAGTTCACGCTGGAGTTCGGCGACTACGACGTCTCGCTGACGGTCCCGAACGATCACGTGGTGGCCGCGACCGGCGACCTGACCAACCCGGGCGCGGTCCTCACGCCGGCCCAGGCGGCGCGCCTGCAGCAGTCGCGCACGGCGAGGGAGCCCGTCTACATCGTGACGCCGGCCGAGGCGCTGGCGGCCGAAAAGGGCAAGCCCACCGGGACCAGGACGTGGACCTTCCGGGCCGAGAATGTCCGCGACTTCGCCTGGGCCTCCAGCCGCAAGTTCGTGTGGGACGCCATGGGCGTGCGCCAGGACAGCGCCGAGCAGCCGCTGGTCATGGCCATGAGCTTCTACCCCAAGGAGGCGCGGCCCCTGTGGGACGCCTGGTCGACCAAGGCGATCGCCCACACCATCCAGGTCTACAACGAGTTCGCCTTCCCCTATCCGTACCCCAAGGCCCAGTCGGTGAACGGGATCAACGGGGGGATGGAATACCCCATGATGACCTTCAACGGTCCGCGCCCGATCAAGGACCGCAAGACCGGGGACCTGACCTACACCGAGCGCACCAAGGCCGGCCTGATCGGCGTGATCATCCACGAAGTGGGCCACACCTACTTCCCGATGATCGTGAACTCGGACGAGCGGCAGTGGACCTGGATGGACGAGGGCCTGAACTCGTTCCTGCAGTTCCAGGCCGAGAAGCGCTGGTCGAAGGACTTCCCCAGCCGCCGCGGCGAGCCCAAGGACATCGTCGAGTACATGGTCAGCGAGAACCAGGTCCCGATCATGACCCAGTCGGACTCGCTGCTGCAGTTCGGCGCCAACAGCTACCACAAGCCGGCGACGGCGCTGGTGATCCTGCGCGAGACGATCCTGGGCCGGGAGCTGTTCGACAAGGCGTTCCGCGACTACGCCACGCGCTGGCGGTTCAAGGGCCCGACGCCCTACGACTTCTTCCGCACGATGGAGGAGTCGAGCGGCGTGGACCTCGACTGGTTCTGGCGCGGCTGGTTCTACTCGACCGACCACGTGGACATCGCGCTGGACCGGGTGGTCGCGGGCCAGCTGGAACCGGCCGACGCCGACGCCGCGGCCCGGCTGCGGGCGCAGCGCAGGGCCGAGGAGCCGGCCAGCCTGACCGAGAGCCGCAACACCGGCGGCTACGTCGCCGACCGCGACCCGAAGGTGCGCGACTACTACGACGCCATCGGCCGCGAGGACGCCACGGCGGCCAGCCGGAAGAAGGCCAAGGCCGCCGACGAGGAGCTGACCCCGGCCGAGCGGACCGCGCGCAACACCACCGACACCTTCTACCGCTTTCGCTTCAGGAACGTCGGCGGGGTGGTGATGCCGGTGATCCTGAAGCTGGACTACGCCGACGGCTCCACCGAGACGATCCGGATCCCGGCCGAGATCTGGCGGCGCAACAGCGCCGAGGTGACCTGGCAGCACGTGACGGCCAAGACGCTGAAGAAGGCCGAAATCGACCCGCTGTGGGAGACCGCCGACGCCGACCGCGGCAACAACGTCTACGAAGGCGCGGGCCAGGCGCGGACGCTGAAGGTGAGCGGGCCGGAGAAGGACGAGGGCGACAAGCTGAAGGACAACGACCTGCGGGTCACAACCGACGGCCTGAACCCGGTCCCGGCGACCAAGGCCGAGGAGAAGAAGTGAGGCGGGTCCTGACGGCGATCGGGGCGCTCCTGGCGCTCTCGACGCCGGCGGCGGCCCACCGCGGACACGAGGCGCTGACGGTCGTGGAGATCGACGCGGCCAACGGCGCCGTCACCGTAACGCACCGCGCCGCCGCCCACGATGTCGAGCCGGCGCTGTCGGTGATCGCGCCGAACGCCCAGCAGAGCCTCGACGACCCCGACGCCGTGAAGGCGCTGGAGGCCTATGGGGCGCGGGCCTTCCGGCTGTGGGACGCCGACGGCAAGCCGGTCGTGCTCGTCCACCGCCGGACGAACCTCGCCGGCGACGACGTCGAGCTGGTCTATGCGGGCCAGATGCCGAAGGCGGCCACCCGGGCCGTGACCGTCGACAGCGACCTCCTGGAAGACGCCCACGCCGACGAGGAGAACCTCGTCAACGTCCGCCGCGCCGGCGTGACCAAGTCGGCCGAGTTCTACCTGGGCCAGGGGCCGCAGAAGCTGGTCTTCGAGAAGTAGGCGTCCCGTCCCGGCGCCAGGGGGCGGAAGGATCGGGACCGATAAGGAACATCTCGCCGCCGGCCGCTGGTCGGAGCGACAAGAGCCTAAGGTCCGGGTCGACCTCGCGGCTCGGAAGGATAGGTCGATCGGCGAGATTTCACGCGCGGACGTACGCGCCGCAATGGACGCCAAGCACGCCACATCGCCCTTCAGTGCGAACCGGCTCCTAGCCTCAATCCGCCGCATTCTGCGCTGGGCCGTGGGCGAAGACCTCATCCCGGCCAACCCGCAGTCGACATCGAGCGTCCGCGCAGGAGGTGGAGCGGGATCGGATAGCCTCGCACACTTGCGGGACCTCACGCCGGCGTCTGCCACGCGGCCGCGCCGTTCCCAGTTCGGTTGCTGCTTCACGGCAGGCGCCTTCAGCCGGCCAGAAGACTGCGGTCAAGGACGTATCTCACGAGGAAGCCGCTGCTCGTCCCTTGCGGGTGTGGACTCTCTGGCGAAAGCGCTTCGGGCGCGGCATGGCATGTCAGCATGCGCGATGTCGATGTGGCTGTCATTGGAGGCGGTGTAGCGGGGGCGGGTCTCACTTGGAGGCTATCGAGTGCGGGCCTCAAGGTGCTCCTGCTCGAAACCGAGGCGGCCTTTGGCGCTCACGCCAGCGGACGCTCCGCGGCGGAATGGTCGTTGGTGCACGCGCGCGGCGCCATCCAGGCGCTGACGCGGCTCAGCGAGCCGTTTTACCTTGACCCTCCTGAAGGCTTCAGCCCGGCCCAGTTGCTGCGAGTGCGCGGCGACGTGGTCTACGCCCGCGCTGGCGCAACCGGGGCTCTTTCAGATCTCTACGAGCGCAGCATCGCCGCCGGGGTGGACGTCCGCGAGATCTCCGTCGCGGAGGCTTGCGAGCGGGCGCCGTTTCTGTCGCCGGGTGTCGTCCAGGCGGCCTTCTGGGATCCTCTCAACGGCGAGCTCGATGTCGACGCGCTCCTCTACGGATACCTAAGCGGCGCGAGGTCGGCCGGCGCCGAGACGCTGACGGGCGCCGCGCTGCTCGACGCGCGTCGTGAGGGCGATGTCTGGCGCCTGCTGACGGCTGCCGACGAGGTGCGAGCGCGGGTTGTCGTGAACGCCGCCGGGGCCTGGGCAGACCAGATCGCTGCGCTGTTCGGCGCAGCCCCTCTCGGGCTTGTCCCCAAGAGACGGACGGCGATCCTCATCGACGCCCCGGAGGGAATGGAGGTGCGTGGCGCTGCGTGCATCGACGATGTCGAGAGCGGGTTCTACATCAAGCCCCAGGGGGACCGGCTTATGGTCTGTCCAGGCGACGCGACGCCCTCTGAGCCCTGCGACGCCGCGCCGGAGGAGATCGACGTGGCGACGGCCGCCTGGATGGCCGAGGAGGTGATGAACCGCCCGGTTCGCCGCCTACTGGCCCGGTGGGCCGGCCTGCGGACATTCAGTCCCGATGCGCAGCCGGTCGCGGGGTGGTGCGAGACAACACCCGGGTTCTTCTGGGCCGCGGCCCTGGGCGGGTCGGGCATCCAAACGTCGCCGGCGTTCAGTCGCGCCGCGGCGGACATCCTGCTTCAGGGCGAGACGTCAGACGTTTTCCAGGCTCACGGCGTCTCCGCCGAGACGCTGTCGCCGCGTCGGTTCAAGTCGCAGCCGGCTCGGGCCGGGGCCGGTTGACGCCCTCCTGGAGCACATCCTTTGGCAGGACGCCAAAGTGGCGGCGGAACAGCTTCGCGAAGCCCCCCGGATCGGCGTAGCCCACGGTTTCCGCGGCCTGCGCGACCCCCATCCGCCCTTCCTTCAGCAGGGTGTAAGCCTGCTCCATCCGCTGCATCTGCAGGTACTGCGAGATCGTCAGCCCGAAGATGTGCTTGAAGCCGTACGCCAGCTTGTTGCGATTGAGACCCACGCGCCGCGCGAGGCGCGTCACCGGCGGGGGGTCCGCGTAGGTCTCGGCGAGTATCTCGCGCGCCTCGCGGAGGCGAGCGATATCGCGCTCGTACAGGCGCACGGGGAGGGCCCGCGCCTGGTCGCGGCGCGCCAGGGCGTCAAGGGCGAGGCAGAGCAGCTCGCCGCCCTTGGCTTCGGCGAACGCGCGCCGCAAGGGGCCCTGATATGCACAGTCGAGGAGATCGACGCAGGCCTGCCGCATGGCGGCGGAAAGCGGTAGACGAAGGCTAAAGAACTCGGCGGCTCCGCCGCCCAGATATGCGCGGGGCGTGTCCGGCAGCCAATCCGGAGCTGCGCCGAGCATGCGGCTGACGAACGAGGGCTTGAGCTTCACCGAGACTTGCCGAAAGCGCACTCCGCTCGGAATCCAAACGACCTTCTCCATGCCGGCGGGATGCAGATCGACGCCAAAGAAGCTCGTGTCGGGTTCCACCGGCTCCTCCTGATCGCCGGTCAGCTCCGCCGAGGCGCCTTCGAGCCGAAACTGGAAGGTGAGGAAATCCTCCTCGACGAACTTGAGCGTCCAGTCCAACGCCGCCACGGTGTCGACGAGGACGACGAAGAGGTCGTCCGAGGCCCGGATGAACTCACGATATCCGGTCCCTTCCAGACCATCGAGCTGGTATCGTGCGCCCACGCCGTCGGCGAGCGGCTGGGCCGTGTCGAGGCGGCCCGCCTGCGGGCGATCCGCCTGCCGCACGAATGCCGTGACGTCCGCAGCCGGCACGTCGTCGACGTCCCACGCGAACCGTCCCGTCAACGGCATGAAGCCAACCCCCGATGCGGCGCTGCGGCGCAGGCTGCCACGGGGCCAAGGTATCAGAGCAGCATCATGCGGCAAGGATCAGCCCCCCGGCAGTGATGCGGCAAGGGTCCGGCAGGTCATCGAAGCGGCAAGCCGGGAACTGAATGATCGGCGGAGCGGCAAAGTCGAGCTCCCGGGCCACCAGCGCGCCAAGCGCCGTGATGGCATCGGCTTCACCCAGAATCAGGGCGGCGGGCCCGATGCCGGCCGCGACGAGCTCAAGCAGGACGGAGCTTCCTGAACTGGATCCGATCAGGCTGGCGACGACGACGACTCGCCCCGCCAGGGCGACACCCGCCTGCGGATGGCGCGGGTCGGATATGCTGCCGCTGCGCGGGTCGACGCCACCCCAGAAACTGATGGGTCGGGTCAGACGCACCAGCGGCCCGGCTCCCGCGCCGGCGACAACCACCTCGCCCTTCAGGCCCATGCGGCCTCGTCGCGCAAGACGCGGCCTGCCACGGCGCTCTCGACGCAGTCGCGCAGGGAGCCAAAGACTGCCGCATACCCTGTATTGGCGGGGCCATAGTGGGCGAACTTCCCGGAATTGGTCATCAGCACGCCACCGGTCAGCCCCTTGAGCACCGGTGTGACCACCACGCAGGTGTCGACGATAACTTCGACGCCACGGGCCTCGAGTTCGGCCAGCCGCCCATCGGCGGCGAGCCTATCCGCCACGTGCCGGCCGGTGCAGAGATAGACCGGTCTGCGCAGCTTCCGGCCGTCGAGCAGCTTCTCGAAGGTCTCGACTTCGGCGAGCGAGAAGTGGGGGCTTCCCAGCGCCACCACGTCCAGCTGCCCTCCGGCGATCGTGGACAGCGAATCCCGGGCCTCGCGGATCATGTCGGAGGTCAGGGAGAGGGTGGTCCGGGGCGGCTCGCCCTGCAGCGCGGCGCTGACATCCGGCGCCTCAGGCGTGACGCCGGCCGCGTGGAACAGGGCGACGGCCCCGCTCGAAGCAGCCGCAGCGCCCAGCGCCTTCAGCCGATCCTCACAGACCGGGCCGACAAGACCGTCGATCACGGCCACTTCGGTTCCTGCCTCGCGGCCGAGCCAGGCCCCCAGAACGGGATAGAAGGCATCCAGGCCGCGCAGCCGGCGGCTGAGGCGTCCGGCGTCCACCACGATCCGGGCAGCGCGGTTCTCGGGGACATGCAAGCCGTAGCGCGGCGCCCGACCGGTGATTGCAGCGCAGATGTCGATGAAGTCGCCGTAGCGGTTTGTGCGAGCGCCCAGCACCGAGTTGGCGAACACGACGGCGTTGCTCTCGGCCCAGGCGATGTCCGAGCCCGCGGCTGGCCGGTGGCCCGCCTGGTACGGCGCACATGTCCAGGTGGGCGCGCATCCCAGGGCCTCGTAGGCGCGCATCTGCCGGAGGGCGAGCGCGTGGGCGTTCGGATCAAGCCGCACCCGGTCCGGGCGGCGCAGGTCCAGCGCCCCGACGTTCAGGGTCGCCGGCACGGCTGCCTGGGCGCGACCCGCGACCAACCGCTCGACGAAATCCACGCCCGCCGGGCCATGATACAGACAGCCGTCAATGTGCGCCGAGCTGATCGGGATGAGCCGGTCCGCACCGAGGATCCGTCCCATCTGGGTGAGAATGCGCATGGCCATGGCGACGCCGGGTCCGCAGGCGCCATCCAGCCAACTGCGTTCTTCGGCCGTCAACTGCATGCGCCCAGAGGTAGCACGCGCGTGCGCGGGGTCACGCGGCGGCGGCCTGAAAGTGACGATCCCCCGACCCCCGGGGATGCGGGGCTTGACGGGGTCGGCGCGGGTTGCGGCAGGTTGCGCCTCGGAGGGGCCATGACTGAACCTGAGGACGCCGCGGCGGTCGTCGCGAAGCTCACGGAGCCGGGAGGACCGGGGGGCGTCGCCGGTGTGGCCAGGGGCGGGCGAACGGTGTGGAGCCGCGCCTTCGGGTTGGCGAACGCCCAGTCGGAAGCGCCAATGACGCCCCATACGCGCCTGCACATCTGCTCGATCACCAAGACGTTCACGGGGCTCCTTCTCGGCCTGCTCGAAGCCGACGGCGTGCTGTCTATGGATGAGCCGCTGAGTTCACTGGCGCCGGCTGCCGCGCACTACCCGTCGACGCTGACGCTGCGAACGCTGGTGACCAACACGAGCGGACTGCGCGACTACTTTCCACTGATGGCTCTCGAAGCGAGCGGGGCGCCTACCGCCTTCGGCCGGAGCGACATGGAGCGCCATGCCCTCCTGCAACCTAGCCTCATGTTCGAGCCGGGCGCGCGCTTCAGCTATTCCAACAGCAGCTTCGTCGCGCTCTGCCGCGCGATCGAGGCGCGCACAGGCCGCGCGTACGGCGATCTTCTCCAGGCGCATGTCTTCGGCCCGGCCGGGCTCTCCCAGACGGTCTTTCGCACGCAGACCGTGCCCGAGCCCGCCGGGGCGGCGCTCGGCCACAGCCGGGAGGAGGGGGCATGGCGCCCGGTGCGGCTCGATGTCCACGAGGCCGGTGACGGGGGCGTCTGGAGCACTCTCGAGGATATGCTGACGTATGGCGCGGCTCTGGTGTCCGGGACGCTAGGACCGCCGGGGCTGATCGCGAGGCTCACCACCCCGCCCGTCTTTCCTGACGGACGACAGGGCTGGTATGCGTGTGGCTTCGGAACGGGGGAACTCGGCGTCGAACGGTGGTTCGGACACGCTGGTGGCCTCGCCGGCATGTCCACGAATCTCGCCTGCTTTCCGGACCTGGACGCTGTGGTCTTCGTGGCGCTGAACGGCCCCTCCGGAGACGCCGAGGCGGTGAGCTTCCGGCTGGCGCAGGCATTGCTCGGCGTGAACGCCACGCCGCCTCGTCCCCCCCTGTCGGCCGGCGACCTGTCGGACTGGGCTGGCTGGTGGCAGGACGAAGGGGGCGGGGTGACACTGCAGCTTTGTCCTGAAGGCCAGCATGTCCGGGAATGGCGGCTGGGCGCGGAGACGCTGCTGTCGCAAGGCGGTTCCGATTGCCTTGTCGATTCCGCGTCGGGGTCGGAAATCCGGCGCCTGTCGCCGTCCTCGATCGAACTGCGTCCGCGCGGCAACGCAGCCCTTCGCCTGGCGCGGCTGGAGCCGGTCCATCAACCGCCGCCAGACGGCCTCTACCGGGGCGTGGAGATCAGGGCGGACGTGCGGATCGACAACGGCGCCCTGGCGATCAACGGCGGCCCGCCGGTGTGGCGACTGGAGCCGGCTGCCGAAGGGGTGTGGCGTGTGCACCGCATGGGCCCGAACGGCGCGGCGATCGCCGTCCTCACCCGCACGAAGGACGGCGACGTCCTCCTGTCGATGGCCAAGGCCGAGCGGATACAGTTGCAGAGGCAGAGATGATCGAAACCGGTTCCCTTCCAGCGGCGGCCTATGCGCGCGCGGAGGCGCTGCTCTCCTGGAACGCCGTCAAACTGTTCCGGAACGCGTCGGTGTCCCCGGTCTGGAGCGCGGATGGCCGCAGCTTCCGCTATCGCCGGCGCGACGCCGACGGAGGCGAGTCCTGGGTGCAGGTCGACGTGGAAACCGGGGCGCGCGTTCCGGCGGAGGAGCCCGCCGCGCCGCCACAGACCTGGGCCGATGGCGAACTTCCCTCACCGGATCGTCGCTGGGCGCTGAAGCGTCAGGGCGACAACCTGCAGATCCGCAGCCTGCCCTCCGGCGAAGTGCGCCAGCTGACGGACGATGGTGAAGCCTATAACGGCTGGGGGGGCTCCCCAGGCACGAACCTCGAGCCGGTCACCCAGACTCGCAGCGGACGGGAGGCGCTTCCGGTCGCGGCCTGGTCGCCCGACGGCGCGAGATTCGTGGCGCACCGGATCGACGAGCGGAGCCTGGCGGACTTCCATTTCCTGGAATCCTGCCCCAGCGATGGCTCGGCGCTGCCGAAGCTGCACTCGGTCAAGTTCTCGACGCCGAAGGACGACGCCCTGGCGACTGCGTCCCTGTATCTCTTCGACGCGGAAAGCGGAGCGCGGCGCGCGATCGCCCTGCCGCCACTGCAGATCACGCGAGAATCTCCCATCGAGCGGTCGCAGGTGTGGTGGTCGTCGAGCGGCGCAGCGCTCTTCGTGCTGGATGTCGAGCGGGGCGACAAGGCTTTCCACCTGTACCGGGTAGATCCAAAGAGCGGCGAGGCGCAGCGGCTCTGGACCGAGACCAGCGCGACGTACGTCGAGGCGAACGTCGGCTGGAACGAGCCGATCGGCCAGGTCTTGGCCGACGGCGACCGCGTCCTGCTGATGTCGGAGCGGGACGGATGGATGCACCTCTGGATGCACGACGGGCGTACGGGCGAGGTGCTGGGGCAACTCACTCAAGGCGCCTGGGTCGTGCGCAGCGTCCTGCGGGTGGACGAGACCCTGGGCAGGGTCTTCTTCATGGGCAGCGGTCGCGAGCCGGACCGCGACCCGTACCTGCAGCACCTCTACTCCGTTCGTCTGGACGGTTCGGACCTTCGGCTTCTGTCGCCGGAAGCGGCCGAACATCGGGTCGCGACGCTGTCGCAGCCACCGTTCCTGACGTGGCGGGGCTACCCGTCATTCAATGCGCCGCGTGTCGAAGGGCTTTCCCCGGATAGCCGCTACGTCGTCGACACCTATTCCACTGTGACGACGCCGCCCACGACCGTACTGCGGCGCACGGAGGACGGCGCGGTGATCGCCGCCCTCGAGACTGTCGACACGGTGCAGCTCGAGGCGGCCGGATGGATCTGGCCGGAGCCGTTCTGCGTGAAGGCGGCCGACGGCGAGACCGACATCTACGGCGCGCTCTGGCTCCCGCGAGACTACGCCCCGGACGGATCGACGCCGCTGATCGACAGCATCTACCCCGGTCCGCAGACGATCCGGACGCCGAAGGCCTCGCTTTCCGACGACCTCTGGGGCCTCGGCGCCATGGCCGGGGGCGCGGCGATGGCGGCGCTGGGCTTCGCCGTCTTCACGGTCGACGGTACGGGCGGGCCCTTCCGTTCCAAGGCGTTCCACGACGTCTCCTACGGCCGCATGGAGCGCGCCGGCGGGTTGGAGGACCACGTCGCCGCGATCCGTGAACTGGGGCGCCGCTATCCGGGGCTGGACCTCGATCGGGTCGGCATCTTCGGCTTCTCGGGGGGCGGCACCGCCACGTGCCGGGCGCTCTTCGAGTACCCCGAAACGTTCAAGGTCGGCGTCGCGGCCGCCGGGAGCCACGATCTGCTCGGCTACACCGCGTACTGGGGCGAGAAGTACGGCGGCCGATACGACCCTGAAGCTTACGCGCGGGTCCGCAACGGCGACCTCGCGGCCGGCCTGAAGGGCAGGCTGCTGCTCGTGGCGGGCGAGCTTGATGACAACTGTCACCCGGCGATGACGCTGCAGGTGGTCCGCGCGCTCATCAAGGCCCACAAGGATTTCGACCTCCTCATTCTCCCGGGGCACAATCACATGACGCCAGGAGGATCGGGGTACTTTGTCCGTCGGCTGTGGGACTACTTCGTGCGCCACCTCCTGGGCCGCGAGCCGCCCCCCCACTACAGGCTCGTAGGCCCCCTGGACGACAAGGTGTGACGATGCAGCTGGAGTGGATCCGGGCGTTGCCTGTGGACGGGCTCACGAAGGGCGTGCCTGCGCGGGCGCACTCGCTTCGACAGGACGAGATCGGGCGACAGGGCTGGAATGTCCTGCACGAGGATCTCCCGTTCCCGGTGGCTGTCCTGCGGCGCAGTGCAATCGAGAGCAATCGCGCCTGGATGCGCGCCTTCACGTCCATGGCGGGCGTGTCTCTAGCGCCGCACGGCAAGACCACGATGGCGCCGGAGATTTTCGCGCTGCAGATGGCTGACGGCGCCTTCGGTCTCACGTGCGCCACGGCCAGCCATCTCGAAGTCTACCGCGCCGTCGGCGTGTCCCGAGTGATCATGGCCAACCAGCTCGTGGGGCGCGAGAACGTCCGCATGGCGCTGGCGCACCTCCGGGATCCCGCGTTCGAACTCTACTGCCTGGCGGATTCCGTACCAGGACTGGATGCTCTCGCGGCCGCCGCGACGGAACTCGGTCTCGACCGCCCGGTGCAGGTGCTCGTCGAGATCGGAGCCGTAGGAGCGCGCACCGGCGTGCGCACGAACGCGGAGGCGATAGAGCTGGCCCGCGCCGTCAGCGAGCGTCCGCCGTTGCGGCTGGCCGGTGTCGAGACCTACGAGGGCGTGTTCCCGGACGACGGCGCAACGCCGCAGATCCAGCTCGTCCAGAGCCTGCTCGAGACCACTGCCGAGGCCGTGGAGGCGATCATGGCTGCCGCCCCGCACGACGGCGCGCCGTTTCTCGTAACGGCGGGCGGGTCCGACTACTTCGATCTGGTCGCCGAGCGGTTCGGCCGCCTGGCGGGTCCACGTCCGATAGAGGTGGTGCTGCGCAGCGGGTGCTATATCACCCACGACAGTCTCCACTACGCGCGCTGCGCCGAGCGGCTATTGGAGCGCTCGCCGGCCGCTGCGCGCCTCCCGGGCGCGCTGGCGCCTGC
This sequence comes from Phenylobacterium sp. T106, assembly GCF_057219735.1. Classification (NCBI taxonomy): domain Bacteria; kingdom Pseudomonadati; phylum Pseudomonadota; class Alphaproteobacteria; order Caulobacterales; family Caulobacteraceae; genus Phenylobacterium; species Phenylobacterium sp. T106. The sequence goes on from NZ_JBXVWA010000013.1 coordinate 68,017, forward strand.
GCTCGAGGTCTGGGGGGTCGTGCAGTCGCGCCCAGAACCGAGCCGCGCCTACGTCAGCCTGGGGAAACGAGACATCTCATACGATTGGGAACTGCCGGTTCCGACAAAGTGGTGCCGGCCTGGCCGGCACGCCGCTCCGGTTCCCCCACCCGCGGGATGGCGCACACTCAAGCTAAACGATCAGCACCTCCACCTTGAGGTGGATGGCGGTGACGGGCCGGCGGTCGGTGACCTCGTGGCCTTCGGGGTCTCCCACCCATGCACCACCTTCGACAAGTGGCGGCTGATCCTGGTCGTCGACGACGACTATCGGGTCGTGGACGCCATCCGCACCTTCTTCTGAGACTCATAGACGAGGATCGCAGCGGCGAGGTCCTCCAGGGCCCAGCCGACAGACTTGAAGAGCGTGATCTCATCGGCGGTCTCCCGGCCCGGCCGCCGCCCGTTGCAGAGTTCAGCAAGGTCGGTGACGGCCCCGGGATCGAGGATCCCGGCCGCGATCGGGCTCGCCAGGTCGCCGGCCTCGCGCAACGCGCTCTCGGGGACGTCGCAGAACACCCGGGCCCGACCGACGGCGTCATCGTCCGCTTCGCGCATCTGGGGCGTGAATCCACCTACGAGGTCGAGATGGGCGCCTGGGGCAAGCCACGCGCCGCGCACGAGGGGGACGTTCGAGAGCGTGGCCACGCTGATCAGGTCGGCCGTGCGCACCGCGGCCTCCAGGTCCGTCGCCGGCTCTGCGGGTACCTTCGCGCGGCGCATGGATTCGACGGCGCGGTCGATGCTGGAATCCGAGCGTCCCCAAACCCGCACCGTCGTGAGGCCGGGGCGCAGCGCCACATGTGCGTCTGCGAGTGCGCTGGCAATACGCCCGGTTCCGACGACGGTGAGCACTTTGGCGTCCTCGCGCGCCAGGTGGCGGGCCGCCAGCGCGGAAGCCGCTGCGGTCCGGCGGGCGGTGAGTTCAGCGCCATCCAGCAACGCGAGCGCCGACCCGTCCCGACCGTCCAGGAGGAGGTACTGCGCCGCTACGGAAGGCCGGCCCAGCGCCGCGGCGCCGGGGAAAACCGTGGCGACCTTGACGCCCAGATAGCGGCCTTCGATCCATGCCGGCATCAGCAGGAGGGTCGCGTCGGGCTGGCCGGGTGTGGACACCGTGTGATGCGCACGCACAGGCGCGTCGACGCCGTTGCGGAACGCCGCCTCGAGGGCGGTGACCAGGGCAGGGTAGGGGGTGGCGCGCGCGATGGCCGCAGGACCAATGGAAAGCATGACGCCTCCGTCGTAGCGCAGGGGGGCAGCGGACGGGTTCGACGATGCAGGCAAAATGACGCTTTGACGACCGCCCGTGACAGGCCGCCGTTCCCCTGGCCACCGCTCCACTTAGGGTGAAAGGGACGGCTGATCGCCGTGATTGGGGGCCGGGGCCGGCGCGGCCGCACGGCGGAACAGGGGGCTAGTCCGATGAGGGACCGAATTTCGACGCTGCTCATGGGCGCGGCGGCGGGCGCGCTGACCGCGACCTCGGCCCTGGCGCAGACCGCAAACGAACCCGCGACGGTGGAGGCGGTGGTCGTCACCGCCAACAAGCGCGAGCAGAACATCCTGGAGGTTCCGGCAAGCGTGGCCGCCCTGGGCTCGGGCAAGATGGACGAGCTCATGGTCAAGGACGTGCAGGACTATGCCGACCTGATCCCAGGTCTCGACATCACCGCCCCGGCTCCGGGTATCACGAAGACCACGATCCGTGGCCTCTCATCCGAGTCGGTCACCAGCAGCGTGGGCGTCTACATCAACGAGACGCCCGTCACGCAGAACGAGCTGGACCCTGACCTGAAGCTGTTCGACGTGCAGCGGATCGAGGTGCTGCGCGGACCGCAAGGGACCCTGTACGGGGAGGGGTCCCTCGGCGGAACCGTCAAGATCGTCACGAACAAGCCCGATACATCGCGGCTGTATGGCGGGTTCGAGTCGTCGCTCTCGGGATTCCGCAACGGCGACGGCCTGAACCACACCGCCGCCGGGTTTGTGAACGCCCCTCTCGGAGACCGCGCGGCCGTTCGGGCGGTGCTCTCGTATCGCCGCAATGCGCCCTGGATCGACAACGCGGGTCCTGGCGACGCCGAGAACGATGAGAAGACGATCAGCGGGCGTGTGGCGGCTCGCTTCGAGGTCAGCGAGGCCCTCACCGCGACCCTGACCTATATCGGGCAGAAGATCGAGCTCGGCAGCCCGCGGAACATCATCGACCCGGCCCGACCCGGCCTGACGCGGTTCACGCGCGTCAACGAGTTCGTGGACGACAAGCTGCACATCGGCAGCCTGACGCTCGAGTGGGATCTCGGGTTCGCGTCCCTGACGTCGGACACCTCCTACTACCGGCGTCGTCAGAACACCGTCGGCAACAACAACGAGACCGGCGGCACGACATTCTTCTACAACGAGATCTCGGGCGCGGCGGCGGGCCTGCGGCCATTTGCCCAGTTCAGCGCCCCCAATTTTCCACGGGTCACGACGCCGGAATCTGTCGTGGACTTCACAGGCCGGGCGAAGCAGTGGACGCAGGAGGTGCGGCTCGTCTCCAAGCCCGGCGAGCGCTTCGACTGGATCGTCGGGGCCTTCTTCAAAGACCGCGAAGACACCAAGGACACGTACTTCGAGGGCGTCATCACCGCCTCGCCAATCGTGAACTTCTCCACCTTGGACATCCGCCGGAGCCGCACTCTTCTCCAGTTCGACTTCCGGCAGGTTGCGGTGTTCGGTGAAGCAACCGTCCATCTGACGCCTCAGCTCGATCTCACGGCCGGTCTCCGTTACGCCTCAGAGAAGATTGGCAACCAGGAGAACCTGTCGGGGCTCTTCAGGTACACTTTCGGCACATTCCCTCCGGCCACGGCGCCCCAGCAGTTCGGGCCTGTGGACGATACCTTCCACTCCACGACCCCGCGGGTTGTGCTGTCGTACCGCCCGACGGACGCGTGGATGCTCTACGCCACGGTGTCGCGCGGGTTCCGCTCGGGTGGCTTCACCGGGGTCACGCCTTTCCGTCCAGACACCGTCTGGAACTACGAGGTCGGACTGAAGGGCGGCACAGAAGACGGCCGTCTCACCCTGGCCGCTGCGGCCTATCAGATCGACTGGGACGACACTCAGGTCTTCGACGACATCCCAGATCCGCCCTTCTTCGCTGTTCGAAACATCGGCAAGGCGCGCGTGCGCGGCCTGGAAGTCGAGGCGACGGCGAAGCCTCTCGATGGGCTGGAACTGAACGCGGGGCTCAACCTCATCGACACCGAGATCACCTCGATCGATCGAAGCGCCACCGATCCCGACATCATCGCCGCGAAGGGCAACGAACTGCAGAAGGTGCCGAAGTTCAGCTTCGCCGTCTCCGGCACTTACGTATGGCCCGTCACGGGCGACTGGAACGGACGAGCGACGGTGGCCGTCGCCCATCAGGGTCGGGCCTACTCTGACTTCCGAAATCTCGCCTCCGAGCGGCTCGACGCGTACATGACCCTGGCGGCCCGGATCGGCGTGGAGAACGAGCGCTTCGGCGTATTCGTCTTCGGCCGCAACCTCACAGACGAGCGTATCGAACTCGACATCTCCGGACCCGGCAGCTCCGTCTTGGGCACCACTGTCGGCCGCCCCCGCGTGGTCGGCGTCGAGTTCAAGGCGAAGTTCGACTGATGACCAGCGCGCCCCCGACGACGACGCCTGGGGCGCGCGTGCCCTTGCGCGAGCTGGTCGCCTTCGTCCTCCCGAAACTGGCCCTGGGGCTGATCACGGCCCCCTTCTTCAACGTCCTGCCGACGTTCTATGCCCAAAACACCACGGCCACGCTGGCCGGGCTGGGCACGGCCCTGATCATCTCGCGCCTGTTCGACGCTTTCACAGACCCTGTCGTGGGGTGGCTGACCGACAAGACGCGTTCACCTTGGGGCGCGCGCAAGCCGTGGGTGGTTGCAGGCGCTGTCCTCATCGCCGCCTCGATCTTCTTCCTGTTCCAGCCGACGCGGGACGCGGGGCTGCCTTTCTTCCTCGCCTGGTCTCTGATCTTCTACCTGGGCTGGACGATGTTCGAGCTCGCGTCCGACGCCTGGCTGACGGAACTCACCGGCGACTACAACGAACGGGCCAAGATCTCCGGTTGGCAGGGCCTGGCTTCGCAGGCGGGCGGCTTCCTTTTCTTCGCAGCCTCGGTGAGCGGCGTATTCGGACAGGGCATGAGCCCCGGGCTGCTGGCTGCGATCGCATGGGTCAGCCTGATCGTGCTGCCGGCGGCCGCGCTCATCGCCGCCAGCTTCGTGCCCGCGGCGCGCACACGCGCGGCGGCCTTCGAGCCGCCCAAGCTCACCGGGCTCCTGCGGGCGTTGTCGCGCAATGGAGCCCTTAAGGTCCTGCTTGTCTCGCAATTGCTTGGGGGGTTCGGCGGCGGCATCTACCTGGGCACCCAGCTCCTGCTGCTCGACGGCTACTTCCAGCAGGGCAAGAACTTCGCGCTGATCTATCTCGCGTACCAGGCGGCTCACTTCGCGGCCATGCCGATCTGGCTGCGCATCATCTACCGGTTCGGCAAGCACCGCTCGTGGGCGCTGAGTTGGGGCCTCTCGGCGGCGATGACTCCGCTCACGCTGCTTGTCCCGCCCGGCGAAGGCGCCTTGCCCTGGCTCATAGGTCTAGCCGTATTGCGGTCGGTGGTCGCCGGCGCGGATATGGTCGCGTTCCGCGCCCTGATGGCCGACGCCGCCGACTATGGCGCGCTGAAGACGCGCGAGAACTCCGCGGGCAGCTACTTCGCCGCGTCCGCCTTGGCCGTGAAGTTCTGCGCCGCGGTGTCGAGCGGTGTCGCCTTCTGGCTTCTGGCCCTCGTGGGCTTCGATCCCAAGCCGGGAGCCGAGAACACCGATGAGGCGCTCAAGGGCCTGATCGTCGTGGCGATCTTCCTGCCCATGACTTTCAACATCGCTGCTGCGAGCTGCATCTGGCGCTTCCCCATCGACCGCCGGCGCGCGGGCATCATCCGGCGTCGGATCGAACGAAGGGCGCTCGCGGCGCCAAAGCCGACGGCGAACTGACGTGACGAAGATCGACCCGATCGAAGCCCTCGACGAGGGGCTCGCGCGGCGTATCCATGACGCTCTGCGGGCGTATGAGGCGCCGGGAGCTGCCGTCGCCATCGCTGTCGGCGGACGGCTCTACGCGTCAGGCTTCGGGGTGCGCCATCTGGGGCGGCCGGAGCCCGTAACCGCAGCCACCGCGTTCAATGTCGGGTCAACTTCGAAGGCGTTCACGGCCACAGCGGTCGCCTGTCTGGCGGCCCGCGGGGTAATGGGCTGGGACGATCCCGTGCGTCGGTGGCTGCCGGACTTCGCGCCCCCGCGGCCCGCCGATGCGGCCGTTCTGACCTTGCGCGACCTTTCCGCCAATCGAGCCGGCTTCCCGCGCAACGGAATTCTCGAGTTCGGGACCGAACTGACTATCGACGCTGACGAGGTGGTGCGGCGGCTTCAGTACGCGGAGCCTGTGGCGCCGCCCGGGTCTCGCTTCACCTATTCCAACATCGCTCATACGGCGCTTGCGCTCTGCGTCGAGCGTGCGGCCGGGGCGCCGTTCGTGACCGTGCTGAAGGCCGAGGTGTTCGAGCCGCTGGGGTTTGAGGATGCTTCGGGAGGCGCAATCGCCGCGCGCGACCTGATCGAGCCCTCGGGGTGGCACTGCCAGGTGCGGGGCCAGACTGTGGCCATCCCGCCGATCTACACGGATGTCCACCGCGGCTCCGCCGGCCTGTGTCTCTCGGCGCGAGACGCTGCGCGCTGGCTTGCCTTCAACCTGGGCGATGGCGCGCCGTTGATGGCGCGCGCGCAACTGGAGGAGCTGTTCCGTCCACATGTGCCGGTGGCGCCGGACCAGCTGGCCGTCTGGATAGCCCCGCCGGACGCCGAGGACCCGGCGTACGGCCTGGGATGGGGGGGCGCGACGCAGGCAGGCGTGCGGGTGATCCGCCACTCCGGCTCGGACTTCGGCATCAATGCCCATGTCGCGTTTGCACCGGAGCGTGGGGTCGGCGTGGCGGTCTATGTGAACAAGGACTGCAAGGCGTCGATCGAGATCAGCTACGTCGCCATGGACCACCTGCTAGGCCTGCCACCGCGGGACTGGCGATCCGTGGTTCAGGATCGCGGTCTTCCCGACACCAACGCTGACTTCCGCCATTCCGGGCTGCGCTACGAGGGGGCCGAGTTGGCGCGACCGCTCTCGGTCTATGCCGGCCATTTCGCCAGTCCTCGCGAGGGGCGGGCGAGCGTGCGCGTCCACGGTAACCAACTCGCCATCGCCTTCGACGACGCCCCTGTGTTCGACGGGGTGCTTGCTCCCCTGGGTGGCGACCGGGTGCTGCTGACGCCGGCGTACCCGGGTCTGGTCAGCGACGCAGTCGGCGGTCGCTTCGAGGCGGAGTTCCACATCGAGGGACAACGCGCCTCAAGCCTCTCGATCCATGGGATCGGCGTGCTGGCGAGGGAGGACTGAAACATGCGGGTCTTCCTTGCCGCCTGCCAGCACGAGACCAACAGCTTCTCGCCCATCTCCACGAGTTGGGAGAGCTTCGCCGCAAGCCTCTGGCTTCGCCCGAGCCAAACACCGGGCTTCCCTGAAGAGCGGCTGCGCGAGGCGGTCGGCTACGGCGCCATGCTGGAAGCCGTCCAGGCCGCCGGTTGGACGGCGCGTCTCGGTCCTGCAGCCTTCGCCCAGCCCAGCGCCCCTGCGTCGGCCGCGGTATGGACCCGACTCCGTGATGCGATTCTCGAGGATCTCGACGCCGCAGGGCCCGTCGACGCGGTGCTGCTCGCCCTACATGGCGCGCAGATGGCGGTCGGCTGCGACGATTGCGAGGGCGAACTCCTTGCCGCGGTGCGGGCGCGGCTGGGGCCCCGGCCGTTCGTCGGCGTGCTGCTGGACCTGCACGGGCACGTCAGTCCGAAGATGCTCTCGGCGGCGGATGCGATCCTCGCCTGCCTCGAGTATCCGCACATCGACTTCGACGCGCGCGCGCGCCAACTGGTGGCGATCGCCCAGCGCGCGCTGACAGGCGGGCCGCGGCCGTTCACGGTCATGGCGCGCGCGCCGATGATCGACATGCACCACACCACGCGCGAGCCGATGAAGAGTCTGGTGGCGGCGGCGCGGGCCGCCGAGGGAGAGACGGTTCGGGCCGTTTCACTGATGCATGGCTTCCCCTGGGCGGATTGCGCCGACGCCGGCGCGGCCGTGCTGGTTGTCGGCGAAGGGTCCCCCGGTCCGGCGCAGGCGCTCGCGGAGGACTTCGCAGCGCGCTTCTTCCACCTGCGCGGCGAGGTCCGTTCGCGCCACCTGGGGCTCGAGGCCGCGCTTGATGCGGCGCTGGAGGTCGGTGGCGGTCCGGTCGTGATCGCCGACGCCGCGGACAATCCCGGCGGAGGGGCGGGCTCCGATTCAACCTATGTGCTGCACGCCCTCCGCAACCGCGGCATCACGGGCGCAGGCGTCGCGATCGTCTGGGACCCGCCCTCGGTCGCCGCCGCCCGGGCCGCCGGGCCGGGGGCCAGTGTCGAGCTCGCGATCGGCGGCAAGGCCGGTCCGCTGTCGGGGGACCCATTTGTCTGCCGCGCGCGGATCACCGCCACCGCCGATGACGTGCGGCAGGGTGGTCCCTTCGAGCGGGCGGGAACCCCCGCAGGGGGGGCGCTGGTCGAGGCCGACGGGCTGACCATCGTGCTGTCCGGGCGGCGGCAGCAGTGCGTCAGCCCGGAGGCCTTCACCGTGTTCGGGTGCGATCCGCGGGCGCTGCGCCTGATCGTGGTCAAGTCCATGCAGCACTTCCACGCCGGCTTCGCGCCCATGGCTCGCTCGGTGATCTACGCCTCCGGCCCCGGCAGCCTGTCCCTGGACGTCGCCAGGCTGCCCTACCGCCGCGCGCCGCGGCCGATCTGGCCGCTGGACCCTGAACTCGCATTCGAAGGACGCGCGTCATGAGGATCTTCGTCGCGGTGATGTCGCACGAGACCAACGTCTTCTCGCCGATCCCCACCGGGCTGGCGAACTTCCGCGAGATGGCCCTTCACCTGCCAGGCGTCTCGACAGAAGCGGAGACAGCGCGTGCGCTGCGACGCGCCGAGACATCCGACGGCTCTGGCGACTTCATCCGGCTGGCGCGCGCCCGGGGACACGAGGTCGTCATGGGGCCGGTGGCTTCGGCGCTCCCCGCGGGCGTCGTGGTCAAGCACGACTACGAGACCATCCGCGACGCCATACTTGAGTCACTCACGTCGGCCGGCGACATCGACGCGGTGCTGCTGTTCCTGCACGGCGCCCAGGTCGCGGACGGCTATGACGACTGCGAGGGCGACCTGATGGCGCGCATGCGAGCCGCGCTCGGGCCGCACGTCCCGATTGGCGCCTTGCTGGACCTCCATGGCTCCCTCACCGCGGAGATGATGTCGGCGGCGACGGCGCTGATCTTCTGCAAGGAGTATCCCCACATCGACTATACCGCCCGGGCGGAGGAACTGTTCGACATCATCGAGGGCGCCGCGGCCGGGCGGCTCCGCCCGGCCATGACCCGGCTCGCGGTGCCCTGCATGGGAGGCCTGCACACAACCCGGCCGCCCGGCAAGGACCTGCTGGACCGCGCCCGTGCGCTGGAACGCGAACCCGGGATCCTGTCGATCTCCGTGGTTCACGGATTTTCTCTCGGGGACGTCCCCGACGCCACCGGCCACGTGCTCGTCGTCACGGACAACGCTCCGGCGGCCGGCGAGACCGCTGCGCGCGAGCTCGGCGAGCGGTTCTGGTCCATCCGCGGCGCGGTGCAGTCGAGCGAACTCCCGATCGCCGACGCCGTCGAAGCGGCGCTTGCGGCGGCCCAGGGGCCGGTGGTGATCGCCGAGCCGGGCGACAACCCCGGTGGCGGCTGGCCGGCCGACAATGTGGACATCCTCCGCGCCCTTCTGGCGCGGGACGCGGATGCGGCGGTGGCTCTGGTCTACGATCCCATCGCCGTGCAGCTGTGCGCCGATGCGGGCGTCGGAGCCGAACTGGCCCTGCGCATCGGCGGCAAGATCGGAGCGATTTCGGGACCGCCCCTCGACGTCGCCGCGGAGGTCATCGGCGTCAAGGCCGACGCTCGCCAGCGGACCATCTTCGGCCCGGAGCCGGCGCTGTTCGGGCCCGCGGTCGCCATCCGGTGCGGCCGCACGGAGGTGGTGCTCAGTTCGGTCCGGACACAGCCATTCAGCCCCGACGTGTTCACGGAACTGGGCATCGACCCGACGCGCAAAGCCGTGCTGCAGCTGAAGTCGTCTCAGCACTTCCACGCCTTCTTCGGCCCGATCGCCACCCAGGTGATCTATTGCAATGGGGTTGGCGGGAGCGTCAGCCGCGTGCGCTCGCGGGGGTACCACAAGATCCGGCGCCCGGTGTGGCCTCTGGACACCTTCACGTTCGAAGCCGCCACCGCGCCTGTGGAGCAGTACGCATGAGACTCTTCCTGGGAGGTCTCGTGCACGAGACCTCCAGCTTCTCCCCGATCCCCACGAGCCTGCGCAAGTTCCAGGCGATGCGCCCCCCGCAGGGCGCGTCGGCCGAGCAACTCGAGGCGATGGCGGGACGCTCGGTCTACGGGCGCTGGGCGACGCGGGCGCGCGAGCAGGGACACACGCCCGTGGGCGGGCCTGTCTTCTCGGCGGGCCCGAGCGGGTTGACCGTCCGGGCTGACTTCGAGGCGATGCGCGACGAGCTTCTGGCCGCACTCGAGGCCTCGCTTCCGGTAAGCGGCGTCCTCCTTTTCCTGCATGGCGCGCAGATGGCGGTCGGCTATGGCGACTGCGAAGGCGACCTGCTCGCCCGGGTGCGGAAGCTCGTCGGGCCGGAGGTTCCTGTCGGTGTCGAGTTGGACCTGCACTGCAATATCTCGCAGGCCATGCTCGACAACGCCACGGTGCTGATGGCGTGCAAGGAGTATCCGCACACCGACTTTGGCGACCGCGCCATCGAGCTGTTTGATCTCGTCGTCTCGACCGCAGCGGGCCGCATTCGGCCGGTCATGTCGTTCGTGCGCGTCCCGATGCTGAATCTGTTCTTCACGACGGAACAGCCGATGCGCGCGCTCGTGGACCTGGCGAGCGCGCTCGAGGGGAAGGGGGCCATTCTGTCGGTCACGCTCTGCCATGGGTTCAGTTCGGCCGACATACCCGAGGCCTCCGCGTCCGTGATCGTGGTGACGGACAACGCCAAGACGGAGGGTGACCGTACGGCCGCGGGGCTCGCCCGCATCTTCTACGGGCTTCGCGAGGTGGGCGGTCCTAAGACCCTCCCGATCGACGAGGCCCTGGACGCTGCGCTCGCGGAGCCCGAGGGACGGCCCGTGGTGATCGCCGATGGAGCGGACAATCCCGGAGGCGGCGCGGCCGGCGACTCGACGTTCATTCTGCGGCGGCTCCTGGAGCGCGGCGTCGAGAACGCCGGGCTTGCGATGATCTGGGACCCCGAGGCGGTGCGTATGGCGCGGGCCGCCGGGCCAGGCGCGCGCCTGCCGCTTCGGATCGGCGGCAAGGTCGGGCCGCTCTCCGGGGACCCGATCGACGCCGAAGCGCTGGTGCTGGCCGTCCAAGACGACCCGCGCCAGATCGGCTTCTCCGGGCAGCAGGACCTCGGCTTCGGGGCCGCAGCCGCCGTCCGAGTGGGCGGGGTTGACGTGGTGCTGAACAGCTATCGCGTCCAGACCCTCAGTCTCGAGTGTTTCACGGAGCTTGGCGTCGATCCGCGCAGCAAGCGCCTGCTCGTGGTGAAGTCCAACCAGCACTTCTACGCCCACTATGCCGCCATCGCGCAACGCGTGATCTACGCCGACGCCCCCGGCACGACGTCGAACAACCTGACCTTGCGCCCATACCGGAATCTCGCGCGGCCGATCTGGCCGTTGGACAATCCGGACTTTCCATGAGCGCCGCCTTCCTGCCGAACCCGCGGGCGGCAGGGCCGCGCGGGATGACTGCAGAGGAGGCGGCCGTTCTCCCCGACGGCCTCTTCCGCAGCGCCCGCGCGGCGATTGCGGGCTGGTCCGACTATGCCCCCACGCCGTTGCGCCGCCTCCCCGCGATGGCGCGCGAGCTCGGGCTGGCGGACGTGGCGTACAAGGACGAAAGTTCGCGCTTCGGCTTGGGCAGCTTCAAGGCGCTGGGCGGGGCCTACGCGGTACGGCGGCTTGCGACGGAGCGGCATGTCTCCGTGGTCTGTGCCGCTACCGACGGCAACCATGGCCGTGCGGTGGCCTGGGGCGCCCAGGGCTGTGGTCTGCGATCCGTGATCTATATCCACGAGACGGTCAGCGCCGGCCGGGAAGCCGCTATCGCCTCGCTTGGAGCCGAGGTCGTGCGCGTCGCCGGCAGCTACGACGACGCCGTTCGGCGGGCCGCGCGGGATGCGGCCGAGCAGGGCTGGAGCGTGGTGTCCGACACAAGCTGGCCGGGGTACGCGGAGATCCCGCGCTGGGTGATGGCTGGATACGGGGTCATGGCGGCCGAGGCGTTCGAGGCCCTGCAGCCCCCACCGACGCACGTTTTTGTTCAGGCCGGTGTCGGAGCGTTGGCCGCCGCCGTGTGCGCCTATGCCTGGCAGACCTTTGGGTCCGAGCGGCCTCGACTCGTCCTGGTGGAGCCGGAGCGCGCTGCGTGTCTGTTCGAGAGCGCGCGGCGCGGATGCTTGACGCCCGCGAGCGGGGATATCGACACCTTGATGGCTGGTTTGGCCTGCGGCGAGGGCTCACCTTTGGCCTGGTCGCTCCTCGAGACCGGCGTCGACGCCTTCATGACAGTTGCGGACGCCGACGCTGTAGCGGCCATGCGTCGGCTGGCCCGCCCGTCCAACGGCGACCCGATCATCGTTGCGGGAGAGTCCGCGGTGGCAGGCCTGTGCGGCCTCGTCGCCGCCTGCCAGGATGCCACCATGCAGAAGGAGCTGGGCCTCGACCGGTCGGCGCGGGTGCTGCTGTTCGGCACCGAAGGGGCCACCGACGCCGAGCTCTATCGCAGGCTGGCAGGGGACGACGCGGCATGAAGCTCTACATCTGCGCGGACATCGAGGGCGTGGCCGGCGTAACGAGCTTCGACCAGCTCTCGCCGGACGGCTTCGAGTATGCGGATGCGCGGACCTGGATGACGGGGGAGGTCAACGCCGCCATCGCCGGCGCCCGAGCGGCCGGCGTGACCGACGTGGTGGTCAGCGACAGCCACGGCAACGGCCAGAACCTGCGACTGGACGATATGGACGCGGACGTGCGCGTGGTGCGGTCCTGGCCGCGGCCCCTGGAGATGATGCAGGGCCTGGAGGCAGGCGGCTTCTGCGGCGCGTTCCTCATCGGCCACCACGCAGGCCATACCTCACTGGACGGTGCGATCGCGCATACGCTCACGGGCGCCGTCTACGAAATCCGGCTGAATGGTCAGGTCGCGAGCGAGACGACGCTCAATGCCGCGCTTGCGGGCGCGATGGACACGCCCATCCTGCTCGCGACGGGCGATGCGGCTTACGCGGAGCACGTGGGGGAACTGCTGCCGGGTGTTCCCACGGTCGTCACCAAGCGCGCCTTCACCGACTACAGCGTTGAAACGCTGACCCCGGAAGCGGCCCGCGCCGCCATACGCGTCGCGGCTGAGGCGGCTGTGCGCTCCCGCGCCGAACGCGACGTGTTCCGGATTCCCGGGCCGGTCGTCGTGGACCTGGTGTTCAAGCAGCGCCTTCCCGCGCAGGTGCTGTCGATGTGGCCGGGCGTGGAGCGGACGGCGGCGACAACTGTCCGCTTCGCCGGCGCCGATATCGCCGAGGCCATGAGGATGATCGTGGTGGCGGTCGGCTACGACCCGAAGGGCCGATGAGCGTTTCCGGCGCCCGACTCGTCAGCCTGGCCGACGTGAATGCTGCCGCGGCTCGCATCGGCGACCATGTGGCTGCAACGCCGATGGTGACAACGCCCAATGGCCTCAGGCTGAAGGCCGAAAGTCTCCAGCCCTGCGGCGCCTTCAAGATCCGGGGCGCCTTCAACGCGCTCCTGGCGCTGCCGCCGCACGTTCTGGCCCGTGGTGTCGTCGCGCCGTCCAGCGGGAACCACGCCCAGGCGGTGGCCTATGCGGCTCGTCGCCTGGGCGCGCCGGCCATCGCCGTCATGCCGCACACCGCGCCACGGGCCAAGCAGGACGGGGTGAGACGCTGGGGCGGCGAGGTGGTGCTGATCGATCCCATCGCCGACGGCGGCACGGCGCCGGTAGCTCGGCGTCTCGCCGCTGAGCGAGAGCTTACGGTGATCCATCCGTTCGATACGCCGGAGATCATCGCCGCCACAGGAACGCTCGGGCTGGAGATGCTCGCGCAGGCGCCGGACGCAGGGACTCTGTACATCCCCGTCTCTGGAGGAGGTCTCATCGCCGGCGTGGCCGTGGCCGCCCGTGCGACGGCTCCCGGCGTGCGGATCGTCGGCGTGGAGCCGGCGTTGGCGGATGACGCCACGCGCAGCTTTCGCGCGCGGCGCCTGCAACGACTCCCGTTCGCGCGCACGGTCGCCACGATGGCCGACGGCCTGCGCGTGGAGTCCCTGGGCCAGCTCCCCTGGCGGCACATTCGCACCCTGGTGGATGACATGGTTACAGTCAGCGAGGCCGAGATCGCCGCCGCGGTGGGATGGACGGCGCGGGAGGCGCGGTTGGTGGCCGAACCAAGCGGCGCGGCGGCGGTCGCCGCGGCCCTCCGCGATCCTCGGCCGGACGCCGCCATCGCCCTGGTCAGCGGCGGCAACGTCGACCCCACACGCTTGAGCGAGCTTCTCGCCGCCTGATCGGCTGGCCCGGCCGGGCCATCTGTCACGAAGAGACGGGCGCGCGCCTCTTCCGCCGGCTGCCGGCTTCCGCCGGCGCGCGATGCGGTCCATCCCGCTTCCACAGCAAGGAGTCACCGCATGGTTGCGTCTTCGCCTGCAGGCCGCATCGACAAGCGCCTCGACGAACTCGGCATCGTTCTTCCGCCGCCGTCGGCGCCCGCCGCCAACTACGCGCCGTTCGTGTTCTCCGGGAGGTTGCTTTTCCTATCCGGCCAGGTGTCGCGGCTTGGCGAGGAGGTGATCCGAGGCGAGGTCGGTGGCGATGTCTCCCTCGAGGCCGGGACCCGGGCGGCGCGGCTGTGCGGGCTCAATCTCATTGCGCAGTTGCGCGACGCCTGCGCCGGCGATCTCGACCGAGTGGTGCAGGTGGTGAAGCTGAACGGCTTCATCCAGGCGGCCCCGGGACTGGAGCCGCTGGCCGCCGTGATGAACGGCTGCTCCGATCTCTTCGTGGATGTCTTCGGAGCCGCAGGGCGGCACGCCCGCACGACAGTGGGGGTGTATCGGCTGCCCAGCGGCTATGCGGTCGAGGCCGATGCCGTCGTCGAGGTCGTTGCATGAACGGCAGCTTGCGGGTGGCGCTGTTGCAGCTTCGCACGCCTGATGAACCGGGTGCGAGCCTGGAGCACCTTCAGCCCTGTCTCGACGCCGCCGCCGGCTCTGGAGCGCAGCTGGTGCTGACTCCGGAGTATTCCAATCTCATGCAGTCCGATCCCCTGACCCTCTCGCGGCAGGTGGTCGATGACATCGATGATCCGCTGGTGGGCTACGTACGGTCGTTCGCGGCCGCGCGTGGCCTGTGGATCCTAATCGGCTCAGCGGTGGTTCGCGGCCCCGCAGGACGACCGGCCAATCGCAGCCTGCTGATCGGCCCCGACGGCGCCGTGCATGCGCACTATGACAAGATCCATCTTTTCGACGCCGATCTGCCAGGACGGGCGCATCGGGAGTCCGAGCGGCTGGCGAGCGGCGGCCAAGCGGTGGTCGCGGCGACGCCCTGGGGCGGCGTGGGCCTCACCATCTGCTACGATCTGCGTTTCCCCGAGCTGCATCGCGACCTGGCCCTCGGGGGCGCGTGCATGATTGCGGTCCCCGCGGCGTTCACGCGGCCGACTGGCGCGGCTCACTGGGAGGTCCTGCTGCGGGCCCGAGCCATTGAGACCGGCACCTTCGTGCTGGCTCCGGCGCAGGGCGGGCGGCACGCCGGCGGGCAGGAGACCTGGGGACGTTCCATGGTTGTCGATCCGTGGGGCCGGGTCATTGCCGCAATGGCGGACGACGAGACAGGCGTCCTGACCGCAGACCTCGATCTGGACGAGGTCGATCGCGCCCGTAGAGCCATCCCGGCGCTCGCGCATCGACGGTCGTACGCGCCGCCGGCGAGGCTGCCGGCGCCGGCCGGAACGCCATGACCTCCGGCGCGGCCCGGCTCATCGACAGCCTGCTGGAGGCAGGCGTCGAGGTGATTTTCGCCAACTGGGGCAGTGATCACGCGGGGTTGCTCGAAGCGATCGCCGCTGCGCGCGCAGAGGGGAGGGCGGTCCCGCGGGTGGTCACCTGTCCGAACGAGATGGTGGCGCTCAGCGCGGCCCACGGCCACGCGGCGATCAGCCGCCGGGCGCAGGCCGTGCTGGTGCATGTGGACTGCGGAACCCAGGCCCTCGCAGGGGCGGTGCACAATGCAGACCGAGGGCGCGCACCCGTCCTCATCATCGCTGGTCTTTCCCCCTACAGCCAGACAGCGGGACTGAAGGGTGGTCGGAACGAGTTCATCCACTGGATCCAGGACTCACACGATCAGCGAGGTCTCCTGCGAGGATACGTCCGGTTCGACGGCGAAGTGCGAGATCCGCTCGTGATGCGTGCGATGATCGCCCGCGCGCTCCGCTTTGCGAACAGCGACCCGTCGGGACCGGTCTACCTGACCGCTGCCCGCGAGGTCCTGGAAGGCGAGATCGACGGCGAGGAGGAAGCGGCTGTATGGACGCGGCTGTCGCCGGCCGGCGCGCCCGACGGCGACGTCCGACGTCTTGCCGAGGCCCTGGACGGCGCCGAGCGCCCGCTCGTCGTCACATCGTACGTCGGGCGCAACCCAGCGGCGGCGGAACGGCTTGAGCGGCTGTGCGCGAGCTTCGGCGTCGGCGTCCTGGATTCCGCGCCCTCGCGCACCAACTGCACGCACCAGTCACACGTCTATCTGGGCGCGCAGTGGAACGAGCCTCGTCAGAACCCGCATCTGCGGGAGGCGGACGTGATCCTCGTGCTCGACAGCGACGTGCCGTGGATCCCTGCCGTGAACCGCCCACGAGCCGGAGCCAGAGTGTTTCACGCGGATGTCGATCCCTTGAAACAACAGATGCCCCTTTGGGGCGTGCCGGTGGAGCAGGCCTGGCGCGTGGACGCTGCGACCTTCCTCGAACAGCTGTCGGACGCCCTGGCGGCGCTGCCCGGCGATCCGCGGCGTCGAGCCCGTCGTCGAGCCCGGCTCGAGGCATCATGCGCTGAGCGCCGAGCTGCGCTCGCGGCCGCTGCTGCGCCGACCGGCGCCGTCACGGTAGACAATGCGATGGTCGAACTCGCGGCGCGTCTGGCGCCGGACGCGATCGTGATGAACGAGGCAATCACCAACTACGGCGCGGTCTTCGATCACCTGGCCGCAGCGCCAGGCACGGTGTTCGCCAGCGGCGGCGGATCCCTGGGGTGGCACGGCGGCGCCGCCCTCGGAGCCAAGCTCGCGGCGCCGACCCGCGAGGTGGTCGCCGTCTGCGGCGACGGTTCGTATCTCTTCTCGGTCCCCTCGGTGGTGCACTGGATGGCGCGGCGATACGCGCTACCGTTCCTCCAGGTGGTCCTGGACAACGGCGGGTGGCGCGCCCCTCGCCACTCGACCCTCGCGGTCCACCCGGACGGGTTCGCCAGCCGCGCGAAGGACCTCGATCTCGGGTTTGCGCCCGCCCCCGATTACGGGGCCATCGCAGCCGCCGCGGGCGGTGCTGCGAGCTGGACCGTGGCCGAGCAACGAGATGTGGGACCGGCGTTCGATGCGGCGCTGGCGACGCTACGCAGCGAGCGGCGATCCGCCGTGGTCGTGCTGCGGCTGGGCGACGGCTGACACTTCGCGCCGGCGGTCAGATGAGGCTTGCGGCCCTCAGACGCCGGGCTGCGGACGCCATCCCGTGGATGAGGGTGTCGACATGGCTTTCGTCGTGCACGGCGCTGAAGAGGCCGCTGCAGCGGGTGTTCACGTCGATGCCTTCGAGGTTCAGCGCCATTCGAAGCCGCTGCAGGAGGGGCTGAGGCGCAGTGAGAAGGGTTTCGATCGGCAAGGCTTCGAGGTCGAGACCCGCGAGCCCCACGCCGCCGTCGCGGCGAACATGCAGATGGAAGATCGAGAACGCGCCGTACCATGCGAACGGGAGCTGCAGGTCGTGGGACAAAGCGTTGAGGCGCTCCCGCGCCAACGCTCCCAGGCGGCTGGCGCGGGCGCATCCGTCGATGCGCTCAAGCTCAGCGAGAACGGCCAGACCGCTCGCCATCGAGACAGGGTTCGCGGTGAAGGTGCCTTGATGGAGGACACGCGGCCGCTCGCCCCGGCGCACCGGATCCGCCTCCAGCGGTGACATGGCGGCCGAGCGCCCGACGACCGCGCCGCCCGGCAGCCCACCGCACAGCACCTTTGCCAGGGTGGTCAGATCCGGCTCCAGGCCGTAGACGGCCTGAGCGCCTCCGAGATCCACGCGAAAACCCGAGAGCACCTCGTCGAGGATGAAGAGCGCCCCGCTGGCGCGCGCCGCGTCCTGGAGTGCACGGAGGAAGTCCGGTGACGTCGGGGTGACCCCGAAGTGCGCACCCACGGGCTCACATATGAACGCTGCGATCTCATGGCCGCGGCTCGCCACCAGGTCTTGAAGTGCGGCATGGTCTCCTGGCCGCAGGAGGTCCGTCGCGGCGGCGACGGCGGGCAGCACGCCGGGTGCGGGTGCGCCGTCGAAGCCGTCGGCATAGCCCGACGCCGCCGCATCGTGCCAACCGTGATAGTGCGAGGCGACCCGCACGACTCGCGTTCGTCCCGTCACGGCGCGCGCCAGTCGCAGCGCCAGCATGGTCGCCTCGGTGCCCGAACCCGTGAAGCGAACCCGCTCCGCACTCGCGACGAGACGCCGTACGCGTTCTGCGAGTTCCACCTCCAGGGGATGGTTGGCGGCGTACTGAACCCCCCTCGCGACGGCGGTCTGGACGGCTTCCACCATCACGGGGTGGGCATGCCCGAGCATGTTGGCGCCGTGCCCGCCGAACAGATCCAGATAGGCGTTGCCGTCCACGTCCCACTTGTGGACGCCCTGGGCGCGCGAGACGTAGATGCCGTACGGCGGGAAGATGCGGGTGTCGGTGACGACCCCGCCGGCGATGGCGGCGCGCGCCCGACCGGCCAGCGCTGCCGAACCCGGCGTGGCGGCCAGATAGGCCGACAGGATCTCCTCACCGTACGCCACGCCGTCCTCCCGCCCCTCAGGCTGAGCCGCAGGCTATCGGCGCGCTGAGCCGAGCTGTGCGTTCGTATCGCCCGAACTTGCGGACGTTTCGCACCGCGTGGCGTCAACGGCCCCCGGGTCCCGACCGGGCTGCTACACCCGCTCCGGGAGGGCTGCCGATGAGCCTGCATGCCGACTTCAAGCAGCGCCTGCGGGCGCGCGCGCCACTCGTGGGCTGCTTCCTGCAGCTGCCGCATCCGCATGCCGTCGAACTGGCGGCGGCCGGGGGCCTGGACTGTGTCTGTCTGGACGCCGAGCATGGGCCCTGGACCCGTCGTGAGCTCGACCTGGGTTGTCTCGCTGCCCGGGCCGCCGGCATTGCGGCCCTCGTGCGAACCGCCTCCGGCGCACCGGCGGAGATCCTCGCCGCGCTCGATGCGGGAGCTGCCGGCGTCGTGATACCCCACGTCCGGTCCCCGGAGCAGGCGCGGGCGGCAGCCATGGCCGCCCACTACGGCCCCGGCGGGCGCGGTTACGTGGGCGGGGGACGTGCGGCGGGCTACCGGGCGTCCAGCATCGCCGACCGGCTCGCGGACGCCAGGGCCGAGACGAGCGTGATCGTGCAGATCGAAGATACCGAGAGCCTCCCCCATGTGGACGCCATCGCCGCGACCGACGACGTCGACGCAGTCTTTGTGGGCCGCACAGACCTGACCGTCTCGCTCGGCGGTCATGACGTTCACGCCGCCGCGGTCATCGACGCCGTCGGCGACATTGTCCGGCGCAGCCTGGCGAACGGGTGCGCAGCTGGGATGTACACGCCGGACCTCGGCGAATTGCCGACATGGAGCGCCGCGGGTGCGAGCTTCTTCCTGCTCGGGTCCGACCACGGCTTCCTGCGCGCTGGAGCCGCGCACCTGGCGCAGGCGGCCCGAACCGCCCTTGGCTCGGCCTGAACCAATCTGCTCGCCACCTCGCGTCAGGAGCCGCTCATGCCTGTCCACCGTGAAGTCCATCTCGTGCGCCGACCGAACGGGGCGCCCTGCCGCGACGACTTTGCCCTCGTCGAGGCCGCCTTGCCTGAGCCCGGGGACGGAGAGGTGCTGGCGGAAGGCCTCATCCTCTCGGTCGACCCGTACATGCGTGGCCGCCTGAACGGGGAGCAGGCGCTCGGCGAAGCGCTCTTCGGCGGGGGTATCGGGCGGGTGTTGGAGTCGCGGCACCCCGATTTCGCGCCGGGAGATCTCGTGCGTCATTTCGCCGGGTTCCGTGACGTGTTCGCCGTCCCGGCCGAGCGCCTGATGCATCTCAACGCCGACCCGGCGAAACCTCTCGAAGTCTATCTGCATGCGCTGGGCATAACCGGGATGACGGCGTACGGCGGGCTGCTCGACATCGGGCGTCCGGTCGCAGGCGAAACAGTGTTCGTTTCGAGCGCAGCGGGAGCCGTCGGCTCCCTCGCGGCGCAGATCGCGCGGCTGAAGGGCTGCCGCGTCATCGGCGCCACTGGGCGCGACGACAAAGCTGCGTGGCTCAAGGAGATCGGCCTCGACGCGGTCATCAACTACCGCGAGGGCCCGCTCGGCCCGGCCCTGGCCGCCGCAGCGCCCGATGGCGTCGACATCTACTTCGACAACGTGGGGGGATCCCACCTCGAGGCGGTGCTCGGACATATGCGGCCAGGCGGCCGAATTCCGGTCTGCGGCATGATCTCCACCCATGGTCCGGGTGCGGACCTGGGCGTCAAAGGGCTGTCTCAGATCATCTACAAGCGCGTGCGCATCGAGGGCTTCGTAGGCTACTTTCCGCACCTGCAATCTGCGTTCGAGGCGGACATGAGCGCCTGGCTTGCGGACGGCGCCGTGGTTGCGCGGCAGACGGTGTACGATGGCCTCGAGCGTGCGGCGGACGCGTTCCTGGACATGTTGGCCGGCGTCAACATCGGCAAGATGCTGGTGCGGCTCCAGCCGACGTGAGCCGTCAGTCCACGGGGAGGGCGCGCGGCTGGTCCTGCGTCAACACCGCGCCGATGGAAGCGCCGACGACCGCCAGGATGGCGACGCCCTGCAAGAGGCTTAGTCGCTCGGCCAGGAGAACGTAGCCCGCCAGGGCGCCGAGCACGGGCTCCAGGCTGAGCGCGACGCCGAACGTGCGTGGAGGTACGTGGCGCAGCGCGTACATCTCCATGGAGTACGGCAGGGCGCTCGAAGCGGCCGCCACCAGCAGTCCCAGAGCCAGCACGCCGGGATGCAGCAAGCCGGCCCCGGCGTGCGCGACGCCGACAGGCGTTACGATCAGCGCGGCCACGGTCATCCCGAGCGCGACCGCGGCGCCTGAATGTACATGGGCAAGGCGTCGCCCCAACACGATGTACAGCGCCCAGAAGGCGCCTGCAGCCGCGGCGAGCGCCAGCCCACCGGGATCAAGCGTCGAGGGTGCGCTGCCCCCCAGCGGGAGCACTCCGGCGAGACCCGCCGCGGCCAGAGCGACCCACGCGACGTGGGCCGGCCGTCGCGCAAGAAGCAGTGCGAGCGTCAGGGGACCCAGGAACTCGATGGCCAGGGCAAGCCCGAGCGGGACCGTTCTGAGGGAGAGGTAGAAGCAGAGGTTCATGGCGCCCGTCACGCCGCCGTAGAGGAGGACCCTGACCAGATCGCTGCGGGCGAGGCGAAAGCGCCAGGGTCTCCAGACCAGGGCGAGCAGGAGGGCCGAGAGGCCAACTCGAAGCGCGCTCGCGCCTTCGGCGCCGACGAGCGGGAAGAGGCGCTTTCCCAAGGCGGCGCCGACCACCATCGAGACCATGCCAAGGAACAGCGCGGCGTACGGGCGCGCGGCCATCCATTGGTCTCTCGTTGAAGGGCCGGCGTCTGGCGAAGACATGCGCCTGGGTAGCTCGGAACGCCGGCCAACCAGGCAGCCCGCAGCGCCCGAAGGCTGGGCGGATCGTCACTCCGCCGCAAGCGGCGCGTCAGGGAAGGGACGGGCCGAGATAGTTCTCTGCGAAGTCCGCCTGAGCCGACGTCGATCCGGCAAGGTGCGCCCATTCTTCGGCCTGGAGCCGCTCCTGGAAGGCGTCGGCGCCGGGCGCGCGGTGGGTGAGGCGGGTGAGCCAGGTCGAGAATCGCTGGGCTCGCCAAGCCCGTCGCAGAGCGTTCGCGGAATAGCGGTCGAGCACGCTGGTGGATCCGTCTTGGCAGAACTCCACAGCGGCCTCCGCCAGGTGGACGGCATCCGTGGCGGCCAAGTTCAGGCCCTTGGCGCCGGTGGGGGGCACGATGTGGGCCGCGTCGCCGGCCAGCAGCAGCCGGCCCCAGCGCATCGGCTCCATCATGAAGCTGCGCAACGGCGTCACGGACATCTCAAGCGGGGGACCCCTGGTCACGCCAGCCGCGGCCTGTGGTCCGAGCCGTCGGCAGATTTCGTCCCAGAAGTCGGTTTCCGACCAGTCCTGGACCCTCGTGTCGGCGGGGCACTGCAGGTAGTAGCGGCTGCGCGTCGGGGAGCGCATGCTCGCCAGAGCGAAGCCCCGCGTGTGCCGGGCGTAGACGAGCGCCTCGGCGCAGGGCGGTACATCCGCGAGCACGCCCAGCCAGGCGAACGGGTACGCGGCCTCGTAAATCCGCCGCGCCCTTGCCGGGATGGCCGTGCGGCTCACCCCGTGGAAGCCGTCGCAACCCGCCACCAGGCGGCACTCGGCTCGGTGCGACCTGCCGTCCTTTCGCCAGCTCACCGCGGGCGCATCGGCGTCCAGGTCGTGCAGCGCCACATCCTGCGCGTCGAACTCGATCGAGACGCCGCGCGAGTCCGCGGCGTCGAAGAGATCCCTCATCACCGCCTGCTGGCCGTAGACTGTCATCGCCCGGCCGCCCGTCGGGCCAGAGAGGTCGATCTCAAACGTCTCGCTGTCGCCGCCGAAGATGGTGGTGCGATGGACGAGCCCATCGCGTCGGAGGCGGGCGTCGACACCCAGCCGCGACATCAGTTCGACGGTAGCGGGTTCGAGCAGCCCCGCCCGTACCCGGCCTTCAACGTAGCTTCGATCACGCCGCTCCAAGACGATGCACGCCACGCCGGCCTTCGCCAGCAGTAGCGCCAGAAACAGCCCCGCCGGGCCCGCGCCAACGATGGCAACCTCTGTTCGCACCTTCGCCCACGTCCCTCAGGCCGAGCAGACTGGCGCCCGCGGGGTTCGCTGGCGATGGCTGCAGCGCACTGGGCCTAGGACAAACAGCACCCGATTCTGGACTTGGACTCACGGTTGCGGTGGTTGTGCGTCGCCGAAGCCGGCTCTGCCGTCGAAGCAGGTTTTCAAGCGCCGGCGGTCGGACGACCCGTTGCCGCTTTCACTGGCTTGAGGAGGCTGCAAGAGGCTCACGCTTCCTCATGTGACACGAGCGTTGTGCACGCCAGGGGAGTCGGAACGAACCGACCGGACGGTCGTATTACGCGAGGGACCTTGTCATGCGCGGTCCGAGCCCATCCGGATAGGCCTGCCTCCATCAGCAACGCGCCCTCGATGCCAGTTCAGGGCCCTCGTCCCCTACCTCCGAGCCAGCTTGTGGAGGCCGGCGGCGAGGCGCGACATGCCGCGGTCCACCGCCTCGGGGTCCCCGCCGAAGCCGATCCGGAGATGGCCGGGCGCGCCGAAGTACTCGCCGGGGGCGACCAGCACGTCGAAGTCGTCGAGCAGGCGGCGCGCGAGGGCGCGGGTGTCGGACACGCCAGGAACCTCGGGAAAGTACATGCAGCCGTGCGGCGGCAGGTCGCCGGCCAGCAGGCCTTCGGCGACGAGGGGCGCCGCGTGGCCGGCGACCACGGGCCGGGTGGCCTGCAGGATCCCCCGCCAGTGCGCCTCGAACGGCGCGGGCCGCTCCAGGACGTGGGCCGCCACGGCGTGGGACAGCTTGGAGACCCCCATGTCCCCGTCCGGAGCCGCGCACCGGATGCGCGCGAGGAGCCCGGCGTCCGCCGCCATCCAGCCGAACTTGAGGGCGAAGAGGCCGAACACCTTGGTCAGGCTCGAGAC
Source organism: Phenylobacterium sp. T106 (assembly GCF_057219735.1). Classification (NCBI taxonomy): domain Bacteria; kingdom Pseudomonadati; phylum Pseudomonadota; class Alphaproteobacteria; order Caulobacterales; family Caulobacteraceae; genus Phenylobacterium; species Phenylobacterium sp. T106. The sequence goes on from NZ_JBXVWA010000013.1 coordinate 91,424, forward strand.
GGTGACGATGTTGGCGGCGAGGCTGGCGGCCGGCGGCGGCGCGTTCGCGAAGTCGGCGTAGACCTCGTCGACGATCAGGACGCCGCCGACCGTCTCCACGAGCCGGGCGGCCGCGGCGATGGCCTCGGGGGGCATCCAGGCGCCCGATGGATTGTGCAGGTTGGTGAGGATCACCAACCGCGTGCGGGGCGTCAAGCGGGCGGCGAGATCGTCGAGGTCCAGCGCATAGTCCGGCCCGCCGCGGCGGATGAAGCCCACGGACGCGCCGGCCTCGGCCGCCAGGCGCGCGAGGAGATCGAAGCCGGGGGTCTCGACCAGGACGTCATCGTCCTTGGCGACGAGCGCCCGCAAGGCCAGGGCGAGGGCGCCGGTCGCACCCGTGGTAGGCAGGACCTGGTCGGGGCCCAGCCCGTAGCGGCGCGCGACCGCGTCGATGGCGAAGCGGTTGCCGTCCGCGAAGACGCTGACGTAGCGCGACGTGACGCCTGAGCCGAAGGCTTCGCGCACGGTGCGGACGAGGAGCTCGGTCGGCTCGGCGATGGTGCTCTCGAAGAGCAGGGACACTTCGGGCCGCGTCGCCTTGACCCGCATCGTTCCCCGGACCCAGTCCGCGTAGCGGGCCGCATCGAACAGGGCGTCGCCGCCTTCCGCCTGCTCCCTGGCGGCGCCTGTCGAACGGCCTGACGTCACGAAAAACCCCCGCCCACCGCACGACACGCCCGCGGCCGCCTGTCAGCTTACCCGCGGCGGGTGGAGTTTCTTTGCGATTTGCCCCCGAAGCGGCCAGCCGACGGCGGGCGCTATTCGTGGGCCTGTTCGTCCGCGCATAAGTCATGCTCGGCGGTCGATCGCGGCAGGCGCCTGCCGTCGCGGTCGCCGCGGCGACGGCGCACAACGAAAGGAAAATCCGGGCGGTCGCCGCTAGGCTTCGCCGGGAGCTTCGGGGAAGGCGGATGGAGAGACATGGGATGCGTGCGGGCGCGCTGAGCCTGCTGGCGATCATGGCGGCCATGGCGGCGGGCGGCGCCCAGGCCGCGGACGCTCCGGCGCCGCGGGTGGCGGTGACCCGGCACGAGGGCGTCTTCAACGGCCAGGCGCTGCGCTACACGGCCACGGTGGCCGAGACGGTGCTCGCCGACGCGCAGGGCCGGCCGGCCGCCATGGCCACCACGATCGCCTACGTCCGCGACGGCGTGAAGGACCGCGCCCGGCGGCCGGTGATGTTCCTGTTCAACGGCGGGCCGGGGGCCTCGTCGTCGCCCCTGCACATGAGCGCGCTGGGACCCTACAGGCGTACGCCCGCGCCGCCTGGAGATCGCAGCGGAGGCGGCTGGGTCGCCAATGCGCACAGCCCGCTGGACGCCGTGGACCTGGTGTTCGTCGACCCGGTCGGCACGGGGTTCTCGCGGCCGCTGCCCGGCGTGGACGGCAAGCCGTTCTATTCGACCTCGGGCGACGCCCAGGCGGTGAAGACCGTGATCCAGGCCTGGCTGAAGGCGCACGGGCGCGAGGGTTCGCCGCGGTTCCTCGCGGGCGAGAGCTATGGAACGACCCGGGCGGCCGCCATCGTCGGGATGTCGAAGGACCTGCCGTTCGACGGCGTGCTGCTGATCGCGCTGGCCGGCGAGGTTCCGGGTCGCGAGATGCCGTACGTCGTGGCGTTGCCGACCATGGCGGCGGGGGCCTGGCATCACCAGAAGATCGACCGGGCCGGGCGGACGGTGGACCAGGTGTTCGCCGAGGCCGTGCAGTTCGCCAGGACGGAGTACGTGACCGCCCTCATCCAGGGCGGAAGCCTGCCGGCGGCGGAGAAGCGCCGGATCGCGGAGAGGATATCGGCGCTGGTGGGGCTGCCGGCCGCGCTGATCGAGGAAAAGAACCTGCGGCTGTCCAAGAACGACTGGATGTTCAACATCCTGAAGGACCGTGCGCTGCGGACCGGCCTGCTGGACGTGACGGTGACCGCGCCGCTGGAGCCCGGGCAGGACGGGGCGATCGACGACCCGGCGCTGGGGGTCGTGCCGAAGCGGGCGGCGGGCGCGCCGGCCGGCCCGCCGCCCAGCCCGGAGGCCATCGGCCCGGTGCCGTCGCCCGTGGTGGGGCGCTACCTGACCGAGGTGCTGAAGTATCCGGCGACGGAGCCGTACTACGGCGTGAACTTCTCGGTGAACGCCGCCTGGACCCACGAGCGGCGCAGCAATCCCTACGAGGCGCTGGGGGCGGCGATGCAGGCCAATCCGGGGCTGCGGCTGTTCTGGGCGGCCGGCTACTACGATCTGACGACGCCGGCCTACGCCGGGCGCTACGTGCTGGACCAGGCCGGGGTCCCGGCGGGTCAGCTGACGGCGGCCTACTTCGCCGGGCCGCACGGGGTGTACGACGGGGACGCCAACCTCGCGCGCTTCAACGCGGCGGTGCGGGACTTCGTGACGAAGCGCTGAGGGGTTGGCTGGCGCGGCCGCGCCAGAAAGAAGGAACCACGAACCACACGAACATGCTGGTGCGGGCCGGGTGCGATGGAACGCCCGGACGTGGTTCGTGGTCAAACGGCGCCTGCGGCGCGCGGGAGCCAGAGGGGGAGGATTGCTGAGACCCGGGGGTGCGTCGCGGCACGCGGCCCACGGCCTTGCGGACACCCTGCCTTTCCCACGAAGTGGGAGAGGGGGCCATCGGCCGAGCGCAGCGGAGAGCCGATGGGGGAGAGGGCAGGCCTCAGGCTCGGCGGATCGATCGTGCGCACCAAACGCAGTGGATGAGGCTCGCCCTCTCCACCACCCGCTCTACGGCCTGCGGCCTCGGCGTGCGGTCCCCCTCTCCCACTGCGTGGGAAAGGAAGGGGGCGGGGGCCTCTGGCCTACCGCGTCGCGTCGCGGATGAGGGTCCGGACATCGTCGGCAAAGGCGCCGGCGGTGTCGCCGAGGTAGAGCATGTGGCCGGAGGCGTAGCGGCGCAGCATGACGCGGTCCCTGGGCAGTCCGGCCTGCTCGATGGCGTACTCGGCCGGAGCCGAGTGGGTGGAGAGGTCGTAGTAGCCCGACGCCACGAGCACGCGGAGCTTCTCGGTCCGGCGCATGGCGACGGCGAGGTCGGTGGCGAAGGACTGGCCGGGCGGCACGCCGCGGCGCTCCCAGTTCCAGGCGGGCAGCAGGTCGCGCCAGACGATGGCGCCGTAGGGCCGGTCCATGACGACGCCGAGGTCGTCGGCGACCATCTGGTGGAAGGCGGCCACGAAGCCTGGGACGTAGCGCCCCATCGCCGGGTCGTCGGCGACCGGATCGGCGCCGGAACCGGCGAGGGGCAGGGTGTAGCGGCTGTCGTACACGCCCACTTGCAGGCCCCTGTCGGCGAGCAGGCGGCGGGCGAACTCGGCGTCCGGCACGACCAGGGACTTGTCGTAGGCGGACGCGGGCAGGCCGGTGTAGGCGGCGAGGCGGGCGCCGATCGCGGCGCGGTCGGCCGCGCCGAGCTGCCCCGCCTTGTCCTTCTGAAGCGCCTGGACGTAGTCGCCCCGGGCGAAGGCCACGACCTCCTGGTGGAAGTCCTCCAGGCTGCGACCCCTGCGGTCGATCTTCCCGTGATGCCACGCGGTGTCTGCCAAGGCGGGCAGGGCGAGGGCCTGGCGCATCTCGGCCGCGCCGGCTTCGCCCGAGGCGTTGCGGGCGCCGAGGGTCGTGCCCAGCAGGACGACGCCGTTCAGGGTGATCCCGCGCATGTACCCCACGTAGAGCGGCCCACCCATGAGTGCCCGGGGCAGGACGGCGGCGCGGACCGAACCGTAGCTCTCGCCCATCACGAACTTGGGCGCGTTCCAGCGCCGGTGCTCGGTCAGCCAGAGCTCGATGAACTGGGCCACGGCGTCGGCGTCCTCGTCCACGCCCCAGAAATCGGCGTTGGTCCCCTTGCCGATCACCCGCGACCAGCCGGTCCCGACGGGGTCGATGAAGACCAGGTCCGCCACGTCGAGGAGGCTGTGCGGGTTGTCGGCGAGGCCGAAGGGCGGGGTATTTGAGGGGTTCACCTCCTGGTCCAGCACCACGCGGCGAGGGCCGACGACGCCCATGTGCAGCCACAGCGACGACGAGCCGGGGCCGCCGTTGAAGACGAACATCACCGGGCGGCGGGGATCCGGCGGGCCGGCCTTGAGGTAGCTGAACGAGAAGATGGAGCCGATCGGCTCGGCGGCGCGGTTGTAGAGCCAGGTCTCGCCGGCGATCGCCGTGTAGGCGATGCGCTGCCCCTTCACGGTGATGGCGCGCTTGGAGACGAAGCGCTTCGGCGCGGGCAGGGGCTCGACCGGCCCCGGCGCCGTGGGCCGCGACATCGGGATCGAGAACGGCCCGGCGTTGGCGGGCGGCGCCGGCGGCGGGGCCTGGGCGAGGGCCGGGGCGGCGCACAGGAGAGCCGAGACGGCCAGCGCCGCGACGTCCCTGACCCCTTCGGGGAGGGGAGTCATGCGGGCGGGGCCTTGGGCAGGACGGCCAGCAGCCGGTCGACGTCGTTCATGTCGTTGAACACGGAGAGCGAGACGCGGAAGCGGTTGGCGCTGACGGTCATGCGGATGTCGTTCTTCTGGAGCCGCTCGGCGAGCTTGGCGCGGGCGTCCTTCAGGGCGAAGGCGACGAGCGGCGTGCGGCTGTCCAGCGGGGTCATCGGCTGGTAGCCCCGACGGCGGAGCTCGGCCTGGATCGCGTCGGCCATGGGCTGGCGGTACGCCTGGATGTTGGCGACGCCGAGCTGGCGGATCCAGGCCAGGCTGTGCTCGAGCTGGACCACGCCGGTCCAGGAGGTGGTGCCCATGGCGAACTTGCCGCTGGCGCCCTCGGCGTAGCTGTAGTCGGAGACACGTTCGCCCGGCGGATCGAAGGGGAAGACGTGGGTGACGAACCGGCCGCCCACCTGGTGATAGCCCCACCACGGCCGCGCGATCTTCTCCTGGATCTCCCGGCGCACGTAGAGGAACGCCAGGCCGAAGTCGCCCATCAGCCACTTGTAGGACGAGCAGGCGGCGAAATCGACGCCGGCGGCGCGCAGGTCCAGCGGCGTGGAGCCGGCGCCGTGCACGATGTCGGCGTAGACGTAGGCGCCGTGGGCGTGGGCGAGGTCGCAGACCGCCTTCAGGTCGTGCTCGAAGCCGTTGGTGGTGGAGACGTGGCTGACCGAGACCAGCTTCGTCCCGTCGTTCACCGCCGCGGCCATGGCGGCCATGTCGATGCGGCCCTCGGGCGTCATCGGCAGGGTGACCACGTCGACGCCGGCCTTGGCCAGTTCGCCGTAGGTGTAGAAGGACCCGAAGAAATGCAGCGCGTCGGTGACGATGCGCCCGCCGGCCTGCGGGAAGCCCAGGGCCGCCAGCACCAGGTTCTCGCCCATGGTGGTCGACTGGATCTGCACCAGCTCGTCGGGCGCGGCGCCCACGAGCGCGCCGAAGCCGGCGAGCACCGCGGTCTCCTTGGCCCCCATGCTGTAGCCGGTCCAGGGGCCGTCGCGCGTCTTGAAGCGGAGGTACTCCTCGAGCGCGGCCCTGGCGCCCAGCGGCATGGGATGGGTCGAGCCGCTGTCGAGGTAGACGTACGGCATCTTCGCGAACGCCGAGCGCGCCGGCAGGGCGGCGGGCGGGGCGGCCGCGGCCAGGCCGGGGGTCGCCGCTGCGGCCGCGACGAGCGCTCTGCGGGTGAACTTCATCGGAGCCCCTGACTTGCCCGGATGCTAGCGCCGGCGGTGCGAATTTTCCTTTCGAACTTGGCCGGGGCCCCTTGGGGCGTTGGATGATTTATCCAAGCGGTCAACGGAACTGCCGCGCGGTCAGCGGCACGGCCATCGTGCTCTTCTGGGCCGACAGCGTGACGATGGAGCGCACGTCGATCACCCCCGGCAGCTTCAGCAGCACCGAGAAGATGAAGTCCTGGTACCAGGTCACGTCGGGGGCCAGGATCTTCATCATGGCGTCCATCTCGCCGAACACGGTCCAGCACTCGAGGATCTCGGGGATGCTGTTGATCGCCTTGTAGAAGTTGGCGCGTTCGGCCTCGGTCAGGGTGGTCATCTTCACCTGGGCGAAGATCTGCATCTTGAAGCCCAGCTTCTCGTGGTCGACCACCGCGACCACGGACTTGATGTAGCCTTCCTCGCGCAGCCGCTGGATGCGCCGCCAGCACGGCGACTGCGACAGGCCCACGCGCTCGGCCAGCTCGCCCGTCGAGAGCGAGGCGTCCTTCTGCATCAGGTCCAGGATCTTGATGTCGATGGCGTCGAGCGCCGCGGGAATAGCTGTGTCTTTGAACCGGGCCATTCGCGCATAGCGGATGCGCCGTCGCCGCGAGTCAAGGCGCGGACCGTTCGCCGCGGCGTGCGACCCGGGCGCATTGGTCATTCGCGGCCGGCGAGGCGGCTGCATTATCAATCTGCGTCGCCGCGGTGACGGTCCGAAGAACGAAAAGAAAAACCGGGGCTCTGAAACTAGGGTCTGGCCTTGCAGGACCTTGGCCGAAGACATGCGGGAAGCGCAGCTTCTGCGCCGGGGTCCGCCGAAACCGGGGGATCACGATGAGCGGCTTTTCCATTCGCAGGCGCATGCTGGGCTCGACCGTGCTGGCCGGCCTGGCGCTGATGGGGGCCGCGCCGGCCTTCGGCCAGGCCGCCCCAGACGGCGCCGAGGTGGGCGAGGTGGTCGTCACCGGCTCGCGCATCCGTCGGGCCGAGACCGAGACGCCGGCGCCGGTCGCCGTCGTCGACGCCCAGACCCTGACCGACCGCGGCTTCGTCCAGCCCGGCCAGGCGCTGAACCAGATCACCTCCAACATCCCATCGTTCCCGCAGGCGGCCGGCAACGGCTCGGCGGCCGGCAGCGGGCAGCAGTATCCGAACCTGTTCGGCCTGGGCCCCGGCCGCACGCTGACCCTGGTCAACGGCCGCCGGATGGTCACCTCGTCGTCGGGGCAGTTCAACATCAACGCGCCCGGCCAGGGCGACCGGGTGGTGGACACCAACATCATCCCCGCGGGCCTGCTCGAGCGCATCGACGTCGTGCAGGCGGGCGGCGCGGCGGTCTACGGCTCGGACGCCATCGCCGGCGTGATCAACTATGTGCTGAGGGACGACTTCGAGGGCGTCGAGCTGGACGCCCAGTACGGGGAATCCAGCCGCGGCGACTATCCGGTGACCAGCCTGCGCGGCACGTTCGGGAAGAACCTGTTGAGCGGGCGCGCCAATGTGGCGCTGGACCTGGAGTACTCCAAGACGCGGCCGCTCTACGACTACGACCGGCCGCGCTCGAACCTGGGCCGGGTGACGGTGGCCAACACCGCCAACACGTCCGGCTCGGACGGCATCCCGGCGGTGCGCGAGAACCTGAACTCGCGCTTCACCAGCTTCAACTACAACGGCCTGCTGTTCTCGCCGGCCGCGGCGCCGCTCACCAACTTCATCCTGGCCATCGGCGGCGTCCCGCAGCAGTTCAACGCCACGGGCACGGCGCTGGTCCCCTACAGCATCGGCACGCCGGGCGGCATTCCGTTCTCGTCGGGCGGCGACGGGCTGCCCTACCAGGAACTGGCCTCGCTGTACGTCGGCGTGACGCGGTTCAACGCCAACTTCCTGGGCCACTACGACATCACCGACAACATCCGCCTGTCGGCGGAAGTGGGCTGGGCGCACGTGCGCAGCCGCGACCCCTACCAGAACCTGCAGTCGAACACGGTGCTCAACAACGCCGCCAGCGGCGCAGGGGCGATCCCGATCGCGCGGAGCAACCCGTTCCTGGATCCGGTGCGCGCGCAGGTGGCCCCGGGCGGCCCGCCGCTGTTCCTGTCCAAGGCGTGGAGCGACATCCTCTATTCGCGCGAGGGCAATCTCGAGACGGACACGGCCCGCGTGGTGCTGGCCCTGGACGGCGACTTCAGCCTGGGCGAGCGCAACTTCTACTGGAGCCTCTCGGCCAGCCACGCCGAGACCGACGGCGCCCAGCGCGGCTACGCGGTCTGGCAGACGCGCTTCAACAACGCGCTGCAGGCCGTGCGTACCGCCACCGGCCAGATCGTCTGCAGCATCAACGCCGACGCCAACCCGAACAACAACGACCCGAACTGCACGCCCATCAACCCGTTCGGCCAGGGCAATGTGACCCAGGAGGCGCGCAACTACGTCAACCTGCTGGTCGGCCAGGACTACCTCAACACCCAGGACGACTACCTGGCGACCCTGGGCGGCGACGTGCTCGAGCTGCCGGCGGGCAAGGTGAAGTTCAGCGTGGCCTACGAGCACCGCCGCGAGAAGGCGAAGTTCGTGCCGCTGACGGCCAACCAGCTGGGGCTGACCGGCTCGCAGGTGCCGCAGGCGGCGACCGGCGGACGCTTCCACACCGACGAGCTGTCGGGCGAGCTGCTGATCCCCGTGCTGGGCGGCGACTTCACCCTGCCGTTCGCCAAGATGGTCGAGCTGGACGGCTCGTACCGCTACGTGGACAACTCGCTGGCGGGCAAGGAAGACGTCTGGGGCGTCGGCGGCCGATGGGAGATCGTGACCGGCTTCACGGCCCGGATCTCGCGCAGCCGCAACTTCCGGGCGCCGACGCTGGACCAGCAGTTCGCCCCGGTGCGGACGGCGCTGGGCAACGTGGGCCAGGACCCGTGCGACTTCCGCTACATCGCCAACGGGCCGGCGCCGGCGACGCGCCGGGCCAACTGCGTGGCGCTGTTCGCGGCCAACCCGGGCTACGGGCCCCTCGCGACCTTCCAGAACTCGTCGTCGAACTTCTCGACGGCGCTGGTGACGTCGGGCGGCAATCCGAACCTCGACAACGAGATCTCCAACACCCTGACCTACGGGGTGGTGCTACAGCCCGAGTTCATCCCGGGCCTCACCATCGTGGCGGACCGCATCGAGGTGGACCTGAAGGACGGCCTTTCGCCGTTCACGCCGGTCAACTTCCTGGAGACCTGCTTCGACGCCTCGCCGCAGCCCGCGGACGTGTGCGCGACCTTCACGCGTGACGCGGCCGGCAACGTGGTCACCGCGCGGCAGACGACGTTCAACGCGGGCAAGGTCACGTACCGGGGCGAGACCTACAACATCAACTACGTCTTCCCGGTGGGCCGCTTCTTCGGCGACGCCGACTACGGCGACATGGAGCTGAACCTGTCGCTGACCCACACGTCCAAGCTGGTGACCTCGGTCACGGGCTTCGACCGTTCGCGGACCGACAACACGGTGGCCCAGCCCGACTGGGTGGGGACCTTCGACGCCCGCTACCGCCGCGGCCCGCTGCGCCTGACCTACCAGATGATCTACCTGGACAAGGTGGCCCTGGCCCAGAACGCCTCGATCGAGTCGACGCCGACGCCGGTCATCGACGAGAACATCCGGCACAACGTCTCGGCGGCCTACACCTTCCTGGACCGCTACACGGTGCGCGCCGGCGTCACGAACCTGACGGACGAGGACCCGTCGTTCCCCACCCGCAGCTACGGCGACATCCTGGGCCGGCAGTTCTTCGTGGGCCTGAACGCCAAGTTCTAGGTTCCGGACTCAATCAGGTCCACCAGGTGACGACGGCGGCGAGGTAGACGGTCGCGGCGAAGACGGCTGCGAGTTTGTCGTAGCGGGTAGCGATGCGCCGCCAGTCCTTCAGGCGGCA
>NZ_JBXVWA010000014.1:0-88713 GCF_057219735.1 Phenylobacterium sp. T106
CAAGATCCACATGGTCTGCGACGGCCTGGGCCGGCCGCTCCGCTTCATGCTGACGGCCGGCCAGCGCCACGACAACCTCACCGCCAGGGCGCTGCTCGCAGGCTTCCAGGCCAAAGCCGTCCTCGCCGACCGCGCCTACGACAACAACGACCTGCGACAGGCTATCGACGAGATGGGCGCTGAGATCGTCATCCCCTCGACCCGGTCACGAAAGCAGCCGATCCCCTACGACGCGACGACCTACAAGCTCCGCAACCGCGTCGAGCGATGCTTCAACAAGCTCAAGCACTTCCGACGCTTCGCCACACGCTACGACCGGCGCGCCGACCACTTCCTCGCCTTCATCCACATCGCCGCCATCATGCTCTGGCTGCGTTGAATGTGGATTCGTCCTAGAGCGCGTTCCGAAAATTGGGAACCGGCTTTCGGATCCGAACGCGCTCAAGTTATCGATATAGAGACTCATTTTCCCGTTCGGACGGTTCCGTCTGAGCGGGTGAGGCTCTAGGCGGCCGCCACCGCCTCCACGATGCGGCGGCGCTGCGCGGCGTCGGGCAGCGGCCCGCGCGCGGCGCCGAGGTTGTCGAGCACGTGGCGGGGGTTGCGGGTCCCGGGGATGGCGCAGGTGACCGCCGGATTGGCGAGCACGTACTTCAGCAGGATCTGTCCCCAGCTCGCCGCACCGATCTCGGCCGCCCACGACGGCAGCGGCAGGCGGCGGACGCGGCTGAAGAGGTCGCCGCCGGCGAAGGGCCGGTTGATCAGCACCGCCATGCCGCGCTCGGCGGCGAGCGGCAGGATGCGCTGCTCCGCCTCGCGCTCGGCGACCGAGGCGTTGATCTGGATGAAGTCGAGCGGATGGCGGCGCATCGCGGCCTCCAGGTCGTCGTAGGCGCCTTCGGTGTAGTGGGTGACGCCCAGATAGCGGATGCGGCCGGCGTCCTTGGCCGCGCGCAGGCTGGGCAGATGAACCTCGAGGTCCAGCAGGTTGTGCACCTGCATGAGGTCGACGACCGGCGCCTGCAGCAGGCGGCCGGATTCGGCCATCTGGCGCAGGCCCTCGTCGCGGCCGCGGGTCCACACCTTGGTGGCCAGGAACAGGCGCGGACGCAGGGCCAGCTCGGCCGTCAGGGCGCCGACCGCCGCCTCGGCCCGCCCGTACATGGGCGAGGAGTCGACGACCTTGCCGCCGCCTTCGACGAAGGCCGCCAGCGCCCGACGGGCTTCCGCCCAGTCCTCGCCGCCCGGCCGGATGTCGAACGCCTGCCACGTGCCCAGGCCCACCACCGGGAGCGCCTCTCCCGTCGACGGGATCGCTCGGGTGAGCGGCGGCGCGGTCGGCATGGGGGGGTCTCCTGCGGTCTGCGCGGCCGTGGCGGGCTCGCGGTCGCAGCCCGCCAGGAGGGCTGCGGCGGCAAGGACGTGGCGTCGGTTCGGCATGTCGGCGGCTCCCGTGCGGACCCCGGTCCCGACCCTGGGGGACGGCGGCCACATGGGCAAGCGTGTGGCGCGGAGCGGCGGCGTCGCCGCGGCGGCCGGCCTCAGGGCGTCGCGCCGCGCGCCGCTTCGCGGTCCTTGGCGCGGCCGCCGGCGAGGATGTTGGTCAGCGCGTAGTTGCCCTCGTGGCAGGCGTACTCGAAGAGCGGGCCGGGACTTGCGGTCAGCGGCAGCTCCGCGCGCCAGGGCTGGGTGTAGGCGCCGGGATCGTCCACCACGTAGCTGTAGAGGATCTCGCCGGGTCCGGTGCGCCTGAAGCGCTCCACGATGCGGGCCGCGGGCGTGAGCATGATCCAGTCGCCCGCGCTCCAGCGCCAGCGGTCGCTGGGGCTGATGTTGGTGGTCTCGACCACCAGGGTGTCGCCCTCGAACCAGCCCACGGGATCGCCCATCCAGAGTCGGATCGCGGCGGGCAGGTGGCGGCGGTCGCCCAGGCGGACGATGCGCGCCTCGTGGTTCTGCTCGCCGAACAGCACGACATGGTCGGCCGTCTGCAGGATCAGGATGTGGTGCCGGTTCATGATCGGCGGGGCCACGCCGCCGCCGCCGCCCAGCAGGCAGCGTTCGTCGAAGGGCCGCCCTTCGGGGTGGTCGTAGACCTCCTCGTCCTTGAGCGCCTTCTCGGCCGCCGCGCGGGCCTCCGGCGTGTACGGGAGACGTCCGTCCGCCGGCTCGACGATCTGCGAGCTGCGGATCTCGCCCCGGATGCGCGACAGCCCGCTGGGCCGGTCCAGGCGGTCGTCGTCGGTGACGCCGTCGGGCTCGGGGGCGGGCATGTCGGGATCGACCGGCGCGACCACCTTGTCGTAGCGGCCGTAGCGCTTGGCCTCGTAGGCGGCGGCCTCCTCAGGCGTGGCGCTCAGCGCCTTGAACCCCTTCGGGCGCTGCAGCTGGGTCATGGAATCCGTATCCCAGATCCCCTGCAGGTCCGGCTGTCCGGACGGCGTGCGGGGCGCCCTGTACGTCTCGGCCTGCGCCGCGCCGGCGAGCAGCAGGACGAGCGGGACGAGGCGCAGCCACATGCCTCAGGCGTTGCGCGCCATCAGCCCCCCGTCAACCGGAATGGTGACGCCCGTGATGTAGGACGACGCCGGCAGGCACAGGCTGAGGGTGACGTGCGCCACCTCCTCGGGCCGGCCGTAGCGGCGCATGGCCGTGCGGCGCTTCGCGAAGGTCTGCTTGTCGGCGTCCGGGATGCCCTCGGTCATGCCGGTGAGGATCGGCCCGGGGCAGATGCAGTTGACGGTGATCCCCTCGGGCCCGAGCTCCACGGCCAGGGCGCGCGTGAGGCCCGTCACCGCGGCCTTGGCGGCCGAGTAGGGGCTGTCGCGGCTGGTGGCGCCCAGGGCCTCGGTGGAGGCGATGTTGACGATCCGGCCCGCCGGCGACTGGCGCAGGTAGGGCAGGGCGGCGCGGATGATCCGCTGGTGCGAGGTGACCAAGACGTCCATCGCGCGGCCCCAGATGCGGTCGTAGTCCTCGGAGTCGATCGGCGAGAAGGCCGAGATGCCGGCGTTGTTCACGACGATGTCCAGGCGGCCGAACTTGAGCGCGATCTGGTCGACGACGTCCTGGATCGACTGGGGATCGGCGACGTCCAGGGCCCAGGCCTCGGCGGTCCCGCCGGACTGGCGGATGGCCTCGGCGACCGGGCCGCAGGTCTCCAGCTTGAGGTCGGTGACGGCGACGTGCGCGCCTTCGGCCGCGAAGACCTCGGCCGTGGCCTTGCCCATGCCCGAGGCGGCCCCGGTGACGAGGACGACGGAGCCGGCGACGGATCGGGTGGTCATGTGGTCAGCGTCCCTGGAAATGGGGCTCGCGCTTCTCCATGAAGCTGGCGACGCCCTCCTTGTGGTCCTCGGTCTGCATCAGCAGCCGGATCTTCTCGATGGCCCAGGCCCCGATCTCGCGCGGGTCGCCGTAGGCGAACTTCGACAGGCCCGCCTTCAGGTGCCGCACGGCCAGCGGCGGGTTGGCGGCGATCTTCGCGGCCAGCGCCTGGGCGCGGGGCAGCAGATCGTCATGCGCCGTCACCTCGGTGACGAGGCCGATCCGCAGCGCCTCCGCCGCGTCGATGACATCGCCGGTGAAGAGCAGCTCGGCCGCCTTCGCCGGGCCGACCACGGCGGGCAGGCGGTAGAATCCGCCCACATCGCAGACCAGCCCGCGCTTGACGAACAGCTCGCCGAACTTCGCCTTCTCGGAGGCGAAGCGGATGTCGGCGAAGAGGGCCAGCTCCATGCCCCAGCCCACCGCCGCGCCGTTCACCGCCGCGATGATCGGCTTGTCGCACTCCAGCGCCGCCATGGCGGCGGGCGTGGCGGTGAAGGTCACGGGCATCGGGGCGCGGGAGACGGGCTTCGGCCCGGCCATGATCTCGCCGACGTCGTCGCCCGAGCAGAAGGCGGGGTCGGCCCCGGTGAGCACGACGCAGCGGACCTCGGGATCGGCCGCGGCGGCGCGCAGGCTCTGCTCCAGCTCGTCGTAGGCGGGAAAGTTCAGCGCGTTGCGCCGGTGCGGGCGGTTCAGGGTGATGGTGGCGACGTGGTCCTCGACCGTGACGATCGTGTTCTCGAACCGCGCGCTCTTCTCGGTCAGCGAGACCATGGGCGCTCCTCCGTTGCCGCGACTGTTCGCCCGCCGGGAGGACAGGTCAACGGTGACGCCCCGTCAGCGTCGCCGGCCCCTACGGAGCCTGCCGCACCGTCAGTCTTGCCAGCCCTCGCCGGGACGTCGAAGCATGGCGCCGAACCAGCGTTCGGGAGGCGCGCATGCCGGAATTCCGCAACATAGACGCCGGCGGGACCAACATCCGCGTCGCCGTGGAAGGCGAGGGGCCGCTGGTCCTGATGGTCCACGGCTTCCCGGAGAGCTGGTATTCCTGGCGACACCAGATGGGCCCGGTGGCGCAGGCCGGCTTCACCGCCGCGGCCATGGACGTGCGCGGCTACGGCGGCTCGGACAAGCCGCACCCCATCGAAGCCTACGACATGGAGTCGATCACCGCCGACGTCGCCGGCGTGGCCAGGGCCCTGCAGCCGGATGCGCCCGCGATCCTGATCGGCCACGACTGGGGCGCTCCCATCGTCTGGAACACCGCCCTGTCGAAGCCGGAGGCGATCCGCGCGGTCGCGGGCCTCTCGGTGCCTTTCGGCGGCGTCCCCGAGCGCCCGTTCACGGAGATCTTCAAGGCGCTGTTCACCGACAAGGGCCACTTCTTCTACCAGGCCTGGTTCCAGGAGGTCGGCCCGCCCGAGGCCGAGGCCGAGAAGGACGTCCGCGACTTCCTGCGCAAGTTCTACTTTGGCATCGCGGGCGAGGCGCCCGACGGCAGCTGGCCGGCCAAGAAGCACGGTGCGAGCCTGCTGGAAGGCATGAAGGACCCCGGCGAGTTCCCCGCCTGGCTGACCGCCGAGGACCTCGACTACTACGTCGGCGAGTTCGAGCGCTCCGGCTTCCGCGGCCCGATCAGCCGCTACCGCAACCACGAGCGCGACTGGGCCTGGCTGCAGCAGTTCAAGGGCCGGAAGCTCGAGATGCCGACCCTGCTGATCGGCGGCGACCGGGACCCGGCGTTCAACGGCTTCGGCCGCATCGCCGACCCCTCGGCCATGATGCGCGAGCACGTGACCGACCTGCGCGGCGCCCACGTCCTGCCCGGCTGCGGCCACTGGACCCAGCAGGAGCGGCCCGCCGAAGTGAACACCATCCTCGTCGACTGGCTGAAAGGGCTCTGACCATGGCTGACCTCGAACTGCGCCAGGACGGCGAGGTGGTCTGGGCCACCATGAACCGGCCCGACCGGCTGAACGCCCTGTCGCGCAACCTCGTGAAGGAGCTGCGGGACTTCTTCGTGGGCCTCTACTGGCGGCGCGACGTCCGCGTGGTGGTGCTGACCGGAGCGGGGAACGCCTTCTGTGCGGGTCTGGACCTCAAGGAGAGCACGGGCGGCGGCAACCGCGAGGGGCGGCGCTCGATCGGCGCCGGGCTGACAAGCCAGCGCGAGATCAGCGAGATCGTCATCGCCATGCGTCGCTGTCCGCAGCCGATCATCTCATGCGTGAACGGGGCGGCGGCCGGAGGCGGCTTCGCGCTGGCGCTGGCTTCGGACATCCGCATCGCCACGCCGAACGTGCGCATGAACGCGGCCTTCATCCGCATCGGGCTGTCGGCCTGCGACATCGGGGTCAGCTATTTCCTGCCGCGGATGGTGGGAGCCTCGGTCGCCGCCGAGTACATGCTGACCGGCCGTTTCATCGACGCCAAACGCGGGCACGAACTGGGGCTGATCAACAAGGTGGTCGAGAAGGACCAGCTCCAGGCCGAGGCCCAGGGCTATGTCGACGACATGCTGCACGCCACGCCGCTGGGCCTGCGGCTCACCAAGGAATGCCTGAACCACGCTATCGACGCGCAGGGCCTGGAAGCCGCCATCGCCATGGAGGACCGCAACCAGATCCTGGCCAGCTCGGACGGCGACTTCGGCGAGGGCGTCGCGGCGTTCCTCGAGAAGCGCAAGCCGGTCTACTCGAAGCGGGAAGGGTGATGGGGCGGAAGCCGGCCGCCGTGACGGGCCGTCGGCACGTGTCTCAGCCCGCCGCCGCGATGGAGGAGGGTTGGATGGCGGTGTCGCCGCCCCCGGCCCTTCTTCCATCCAGGAGGACGGGAGAAGGAGAGGATCTCTCATGATCGAGCTGTGGCACTGCCCGGACGCGCGGTCGTTCCGGCCGCTCTGGGCGCTGGAGGAGCTCGGGCTGCCGTACGAGCTGCACCTGCTCCCGTTCCCGCCCCGGGTGCGCGAGCCGGCCTACCTTGAGGTGAATCCGCTCGGGACGATCCCGGCCCTGCGGGACGGCGAGACCTTCATGAGCGAGAGCGCCGCGATCGTGCAGTACCTCGCCACGCGCTACGGCCCCAGCGACCTGGCCGTGCCGGTCGAGGACCCGGCCTACGGGGCCTGGCTGAACTGGCTGCACTTCGGCGAGGCGACGCTGACCTTTCCGCAGACGCTGGTGCTGCGCTACCGGCAGTTCGAGCCCGGGAAGGCCGAGGTGGTCGCGGACGACTACGCCCAGTGGTTCCTGAGCCGCCTGCGGCATGTCGACCGGGCGCTGCAGGGCGCCGACTATCTCTGCGCGGGCCGGTTCACGGCGGCAGACATTTCCGTGGGTTACGCCCTGCTTCTCGCACGCCAGCTGAAGCTGGACGGCAAGTGGTCGCCGGCGATCCAGGCGTACTGGGCCCGCATCTCCGGCCGCGACGGTTTCAAGGCCGCCAAGGCCGCCCAGAAGATGGACCTCCAGCAGGCGCTCTCGTCATGATCACGCTCTATGACCACCCGTTCTCGCCCTATGCGCAGAAGGTGAAGATCTCTCTGCGCGAGAAGGGCCTGGCCTTCGAGACGCAGATGCCCGGCGGCCTGGGCGCCGGCGGCGCCGCGGGCGACTTCGTCGAGGCGAGCCCCCGCGCCGAGGTTCCCGCCCTGGTCGACGGCGATGTCCGGATCTTCGATTCCACGATCATCCTCGAATACCTGGACGACGCCTATCCGCAGGCGCCCATGCGTCCGGCCGCCGCCGCCGAGCGGGCCCGGGTCCGCATGCTGGAAGAGGTGATGGACACCCACTTCGAGGCGATCAACTGGGGCCTCTCCGAGATCCGCTGGTTCCGGCGCGCCGAGGGTGCGGCGGCCGACGCCCTGTTCGCCGCCGCGAAGGCGCAGACCGAAGGCTTCTTCGCCTGGCTCGAGCGGCAGCTGGGCGACCGGACCTGGTTCAACGGCGACGACTTCGGCTGGGGCGACCTGTCGGTGGTTCCCTACGTGAACGGCTCGGTCGGGCACGGCAATCCGCCGGCGGAAGGCTCGCGGCTGGCGGCGTGGCTGGCGCGGGCGAACGCGCGGCCCTCGGTGGCCGCCTGCGTCGCCGACATCGCCGCCCTGAACGCGGCGGGGGCCTCCATGGGCAACGTCGCCGAGCTGGTGGAGAAGGGGCTCTTCAAGCGCGAGTACCGCGACCATCGCCTGGAATGGATGATCAAGTCCGGCGGCGTCGAGGTGGTGCTGAAGGGGCTCGAGCGCGACAACATCCGCTTCGCCCCCGCCTTTGGCTGAGGTCGCGCCCCCCGCGCGCGGCCTTGACGTGGCGTCGCGGTTGCAGGGCCCTCGGGGACGCGTAAGGCTTCGGCGCACAAGGAGAAACAGGAGGACGGGCATGCCCGCCGACGACCAGGCGCTGCTCGCCAACGAGGCGCCCAGGGCCGCGCCGCCGCCCTTCAAGCCGCTGCCGCAGAAGGCGCCGGACATCAGCGTCGAGCGGACGGCCGAGGGCGTCTACTACGTGCGCTCCAACCACCCGCAGGGCGACGGGCCGCGTTCGATCGCGCACCTGCTGGCCGAGCGGGCCGCCGAGCATCCCGACCGGCCCTGCATCCTGCAGCGCGAGCCTGGGCACGGACCGTGGCGCGGCGTCACCTACGGCGAGGCCAAGCGGGCGGCGGACGGCGTCGCGCAGTGGCTGCTGGACCAGGGCCTGACCGGCGCCGACAGCGTAGTGGTGCTCTCGGCCAACTCGGTGAACCACGGCCTGATGATGCTGGGCTGCTACACCGCCGGCGTGCCGATCGCGCCGATCAGCCCGGCCTACAGCCTGCTCTCCACCGACCACGCCAAGCTGAAGCACTGCTTCGGGGTCGTGCGTCCCAAGGTGGTCTACGCCGAGGCGGCGGCCATGTTCGAGCGGGCCTTCGCGACGCTGCGGGCGCTGGACCCGGATGTGCGGTTCGTCAGCGCCGACGGCGCGGCCGGGACGATCCCTCTGTCCGAGCTGACCGCCACGGCGCCCACCGCGGCCGTGGAGGCGGCCCTCGAGGCGATCGGCCATTCGACGGTGGCCAAGTACCTGTTCACGTCCGGGTCCACGGGCATGCCCAAGGGCGTGCCGCAAACGCACGGCATGTTCGCCGGGGTCATCGCCGGATCGGAAGGCCTGCGCGCCGAGCCGCCCGAGCCCGGCGTCGTCCCGCAGAGCCTGGAGTGGATGCCCTGGAGCCACATCTCCGCGGGCAACATCAGCTTCAATGGCTGCCTCTGGTCCGGCGGCACCCTCTACCTCGACGAAGGCAAGCCGATCCCGGGCCAGTTCGAGACGACGATCAAGAACCTGTACGAGGTGTCGCCGATGGTCTTCGGCTCGGCGCCGGTGGCCTTCGGCATGCTCGTGGAGGCGATGGAGCGCGACCCCGAGCTGCGCCGCAGCTTCTTCAGGAACCTGCGCTACTGCGGCTACGGCGGCGCCACCCTGTCCACCGACGTCTCGGAGCGACTGCAGGCGCTGGCCATCGCCGAGACGGGCTACCGCATACCGCTCACCACCATGTACGGCGCCACCGAGACGCAGGGGATCACGGTGGTCCACTGGATCACCGACCTGGTCGGGCTGATCGGCCTGCCGCTTCCGGGGATCACCCTGAAGCTCGTGCCCAACGGCTCGAAGCTCGAGGTGCGCGTGAAGGGGCCCACCGTCACCAGCGGCTACCATAACGACCCTGAGAAGACGGCGGCCGCCTTCGACGAGGAGGGGTTCTACAAGCTGGGCGACGCCTGCCGTTTCCTCGACCCCGAGAAGCCGGAACTCGGCCTGGTGTTCGACGGCCGCGTCACCGAGGACTTCAAGCTGGACAGCGGCACCTGGGTGTCCGTCGGGACCCTGCGCCCCGACCTGGTGGCCGCCTGCACGCCGTACGCCTTCGACATGGTGATCGCCGGCCAGGACAAGCCCTTCGCCGGCGCCCTGATCTGGCCGTCGCCCGCGGCGCTGCCCACGCTCGGCCCGGACCCGATGGCGAGGCTGGCCGAGGTGCTGCGGGAGCGGATCGCCGAGTTCAACCGGACGGCCGGCGGCTCGTCGCGGCGCATCGCGAGGTTCATCGTCATGACCGAGCCGCCCTCGATCGACGCCGGCGAGATCACCGACAAGGGCTATGTGAACCAGCGGGCGACGCTGGAGCGCCGCCAGGCGCTGGTGGAGGCGCTCTACGCCGAGCCGCCCGGTCCCGGCGTGGTGGTGGTCTAGCGATGGCGGCGATCCGTCCCGATCGGCGGCAGGTGGTGGCCGGCGCCGGCGCGGCGCTGGCGGCCGGCGCGGCGCGGGGGCAGGTCGCCTGGTCGGCCGGTCCCGTGGCCCACCTGCTGCCTACGGCCGGACACGACGCGCTCCGGCTGACCGTGACCACGACGCGCCCGCTGGCCACGCCGCCCCGCCTCGTCGGCGGTCCCCGCGCGGCGACGGCGCGACCGACCGCCGATGGCGGCCGGTACTGGCGCTTCGACCTGGGCGGGCTGCGGCCGTCCACGGCCTACGACCTGAGGATCGAGACCGAGGCGGGCGCGACCGACGCGTGGACGCTGCGGACGCTGCCGGCGCCCGACGCCGCGCCCGGGCGCCTGCGCATCCTGGCCTTCACATGCGCCGGCGGCGCCGACGGGCCGCGCAACCTCGCCATCTCGGCGCGCCGGCGGCTGCTGGCGCGGGGGCTCAGCTTCTCGCCGGACGTGGCCATCGTGAACGGCGACCACGTCTACTGGGACCAGGACACCGCCTTCCGCCGGCCCAGCGGCGCCGAGACGCGCGCCCTGCAGGCCCAGATCGGGCTGCTCGATCCGGCCGCCGGCCCGGCCTCGGCCGAGAACCTGCGGATCGTGGCGGAAGTCGGCCGCCGCCAGATCGCCGACCTCTACCGGACGGACCTGCGCTCCACCCCGGTGTGGTTCATCCGCGACGACCACGACTACTTCGAGAACGACGAGTTCAACGACGGGGCGGGCACGTTCCCGCCGACCGGATTCCGCCGCGCGCTCACCGACGCGCTGCAGGCCATGTACTGGCCGCCGTTCCTGGACGGGGCGGGCCTGCCGGGCGGCGGGACCAGCTTCGGCGCCCTGCGCTGGGGGCGGCTCGCGGAAGTGCTGTTCTACGACTGCCGGGGCTATCTGACGGACCAGGGATTCCTGCCGCCGTCGGTGGAAGCCTGGATCGAACGCCGGACCCGCGACGCGCGCGTGCGTCACGTGATCCCGTCGCCCTCGACGCCGTGGGGATGGACCGCCGGCAAGTGGGGCGAGTGGTATCCCGACGTCCTGGACGCGGACGGCAAGCTCACCACGGCTCGGGCGAAGGCCGGCTGGAAGGCCGCGTGGTTCAAGCAGCACCAGCGCCTGCTGAAGCTCGCCGGCTCGCGGGGCCGGCCCGCGGTCGCGCTGTCGGGGGACCTCCACGCGGTGGGGCTGGGCCGCATCGACGCGAGCGGCGGCCTGAAGCCGGCGCACCCCGTGCACATGGTGCTGACCGGGCCGCTGGGCGCCGGCCCGCCCGGCTTTCCGTCGGCCTTCCGGGGAACCCGGCCACAGGTCGCCCAGGCGATCCGGATGGCCACGGTGCTGGAGCCGCAGGAGCGCAACGGCTTCACGATCGTGGACGTCGCGCCTGACGAGATCCGCCTGCGGCTGTTCGCGTGGCGCCCGCCCGAGCCGGTCGAGGCGATCGAGACCCTGGCCCCGATCGTCGACGTCACCATCCCGATGGAGAGCTAGAGACGGCCATGGCCGACATCATCTTCCACCACTACGACACCTCGCCCTTCTCCGAGAAGGTGCGGCTGATGTTCGGCATCAAGGGCCTCGCCTGGCGCTCGGTGATCCAGCCGGTGATCATGCCGAAGCCCGACCTGATCCCGCTCACGGGGGGCTACCGGCGCATCCCCGTCCTGCAGATCGGCGCGGACGTCTACTGTGACTCCCAGGCGATCCTGGCCGAGCTCGAGCGGCGATTCCCGGAGCCGCCGGTGGTCCGGGGCGCCGACTGGGCGGTGAACCTGTTCGCCGACCGCACCTGGTTCCAGGCCAGCGTCGCGGTGATCTTCGCCGAGATCGGCGACAACATCCCGAAAGAGTTCGCCGAGGATCGCGAGAAGCTGTCGGGCCGCCCGTTCGACGTGGCGGCGATGAAGGCGGCGGCGCCCTTCGCCAAGGCCCAGTGGCGGGCCTACGCCGCCTGGCTGGAGGAGGGCCTGCGCGGCAGCGACTACCTGGGCGGAGCGACGCCGTCCCTGGCGGACGTGGGCGCCTGGATGAACGTCTGGTGGACCGGCGGCGCCGCGGCGCGGCAGGCCGGCGAACTGCTGTCGGGCTTCGGGCGCACGCAGGCCTGGGCCGGCCGCGTTCGCGCCATCGGCCACGGGACGCGCAGCGAGATGACCCCGGCCGAGGCGGTCCGCGTGGCGCGCGAGGCCGAACCGTCGCCCGCGGCCTGCGATCCCGACGATCCCTCGGGGCTGAAGGCCGGCGACCCGGTGGTCGTGATGGCCGACGACTATGGCCGGGACCCCAACGAGGGCGTCCTGGTCGGACTGACCCCTGACCGCGTGACCATCGCCCGCGAGGCGGCCGAGGTCGGCAAGGTGCATGTGCATTTCCCGCGCGCCGGCTATGTGCTGGCGAAGCGCTAGAGAGGACGAGAGACCATGAACGATCGCGTGACCGTGACGATGGAAGGCGGCGTCGCCGACGTGCGCCTGACCCGGGCCGACAAGATGAACGCCCTCGACAACGCCATGTTCGAGGCGCTGATCCAGACCGGCGAGCGCCTGAAGCGCGAACCCGGCCTGCGCGCCGTGGTGCTCTCGGGGGACGGGCGCGCCTTCTGCGCCGGCCTCGACACCTCGAACTTCGCGGCCATGGCCTCGGGCGGCCGGTCCAGCGGCCAGAGCAGCGCCGGCGGCGCGCTTGTGACCGCCAACCGAACGGCGGGCGGCTCCAATCGCGCCCAGCACGCCGTCATGGTGTGGCGCGAGATCCCGGTGCCGGTGATCGCCGCCGTGCACGGGGTCGCCTACGGCGGCGGCTACCAGCTGCAGCTGTCGGCCGACCTGCGCTTCATCGCCCCTGACGCCAAGCTGTCGGTGTTCGAGATCCGCTGGGGCCTGGTGCCCGACATGGCGGGCATGGCGCTGCTGCGGGGCCTGGTGCGCGACGACGTGGCGCGCGACCTGACGTACTCGGGCCGCATCTTCTCCGGCGAGGAGGCCCTGGCGATGGGCCTCGCCACCCGGGTCTGCGACGACCCGCGCGCCGAGGCGCTGGCCTATGCGCGGGACGTGGCGGCCAAGAACCCCCACGCGATCCGCGCCGCCAAGCGCCTGCTGAACCTCGCCGTGGAAGGCTCGCAGCAGGAGATCCTGATCGAGGAGAGCCGCGAGCAGACCGAGCTCATCGGCTCGCCCAACCAGGTGGAGGCCGTGAAGGCCAACATGGAGAAGCGCGCCGCGAACTTCGCCGAGGCCGAGGTGGAGACCCCGGCGCCGGTCCCGTTCGCGGCGGGCTGACGCGCGGAAGGGCCGAGGGGCGGCCGGTCGCCCCTCGGCTTCCGATTCAGTCCTGGGCGGCGACCTGGGTCGGCGCCGGCGTCTGCTGGGCCAGGCGGGCCACGGCGTCGCGGACGGCGTGCTCGTAGCAGCTGGCGTACATCTCGCGCGGGAACGTGGCCCCGACGACGGCCTGGCTGCAGACCTTGCGGGCCGCCTTGGCGATGTCGGCCTGGATCTGGGCGCTCGACTTGCCGGCCAGAACGACCGTGGCGGTCTGCGCGGACGCCGGGCCCGCGATCAGGGCGGCGGCGGCGATGAGAGCGAAAGTGCGGTTCATGTGACTGTTCCGGTTAGGGTTTCGAGATCCCTGTTCCGGCGTTTCCTGCGCGCGTCGGCCGTGAACTCACGCCACGGACTTGGACGCCCACGGCTTGAGCGTGGCCGAGATTTACCTTGACGCAAGCGTAAACCAGGCCCGGGCGCCGAAGCGCGCCGGCCTGCGGACAAACAGATCAGTTATCGCTGATAACTTGAGCAGATATCGGGGGGCTCACCCGCGCCCGATGAAGGGCATCTGAGTCGCCATCACCGTCATGAACTGCACATTGGCCGATAGCGGCAGGCCGGCCATGTAGAGCACCGCGTCGGCGACGGCCTGGACGTCCATCACGGGCTCGGGCCTGAGCGTCCCGTCGGCCTGGGGGACGCCCTGGGCCATGCGGCGTGTCATGTCGGTGGCCGCGTTGCCGATGTCGATCTGGCCGCACGCGATGTCGTAGGCGCGGCCGTCCAGGGCGGTGGACCGCGTCAGTCCGGTGACGGCGTGCTTGGTGGCGGTGTAGGCGATCGACCGGGGCCGCGGGACGTGGGCCGAGATCGAGCCGTTGTTGATGATGCGTCCGCCGCGCGGGTCCTGATCCTTCATCAGGCGGAACGCCTCGCGCGTGCAGAGGAAGGCGCCGGTCAGGTTCACGTCGACGACGCGCTTCCAGTGCTCCAGCGTGTGGTCCTCCAGCAGCGTCGGCGGCGCGCCCGAGCCGGCGTTGTTGAACAGGAGGTCGAGCCGACCGAACCGCGCCTTCGTGGCGGCGAAGAGCGCTTCGACCGACGCCTCGTCGGCGACGTCGGTCGGCTGGACCAGGCACGGAGCCCCCTCGCCGAGGGCGGCGGTCCCGGCGAGCTCGGCCTCGCGCCGCCCGGCGAGGGCCACGGACCAGCCGGCGCCGAGCAGCGTGAGCGACACGGCGCGGCCGATGCCGGAGCCTGCGCCCGTGACGATCGCGACCTTGCCCATTGCGCTCTTCCTCCACCCTCATTAGCCCTGCGGGCCCCGTCTCCATACCAGAGCTGCGAGAATATGCCGGACCTGCCGCCTCCCCAGGCCCAAGTGGACGCCGTGGTCGTCACCGCGCCTCGCCTCGCGCCGCTCGGCGGCGATGCGGCGTTCAGCGCCGTGCAGATCGCGCCCCAGGCCCTGCGCACCGAAGCCCGCCTCGACGAGGCGCTGAAGAGCGCGCCCGGCGTGTCGCTGTTCCGTCGGACCGGGTCCGGCGCGGCCAACCCCACCACCCAGGGTCTCTCCCTGCGCGCCATCGCGCCCTCGGGCGCGGGCCGGGCCCTGGTGACGCTGGACGGCGCGCCGCAGAACGACCCCTTCGGCGGGTGGGTGATCTGGAGCGCGCTGCCCAGCGAGGGGATCGAGAGCGCCAACGTGGTCCGCGGCGCGGGCGCGGGTCCCTACGGGGCCGGGGCGCTCACCGGCGTCATCGCCCTGCAGGAGCGCGGCGCCCGCGAAGGCCTGTCCGCGGCCGAGGTGACGGCGGGCGAACGCGACAGCTTCCGCGCCGTCGCCGTCGGCGGCGGCCCGGGCTGGGTGCTGACGGCGGCGGCCTCGCGCACCGACGGCTACTACGCCGTGCGCGGACCCCGGCGCGGCGCGGCGGACGAGCGGCTGAGCCTGGAGGACGGATCGGTGGCGCTGCGCGTGCAGCAGCGGATCGGCGAGGTCGATGCGGCGGTGCGCCTGTCGGCCTTCAGCGTGCGCCAGAACGCCGGGCTTCGCGGGGCCCGGTCGAACGCCTCGGGGACCTCGGCGGCGGTCACCCTGGCGCAGCCCGCCTCGTCCGGCGTGGGAGGCTGGCGCCTGCAGGGCTGGGTTAGGACCAGCGACCTGGAGAACAGCTCGGTCGCCGTGGCGGCCAACCGGGCCACGACCACGCCCGCCAACGACCAGTACTCGACGCCGGCGCGCGGCTACGGCCTGAACGCCGCGTGGCAGTGGACGCAGGGGCCGGTGGCCCTGGAGGTCGGGGCCGACGCGCGGCTCACCGACGGGACCGAACGCGAGAAGTTCCGCTTCCAGAACGGCGTCTTCACGCGGCTGCGGGAGGCCGGCGGCAAGACCTCGGTGGCGGGCGCCTACGCCGAGGCGGCCATCGACCAGGGTCTATGGCTGGTCACCGGCGGCGTGCGGCTCGACCGCAGCCGGGCTTACGACGCGCGCCGCCTGGAGCTGGACGCGCAGACGGGGGCGACGACCCTCAACACGTCGGCGCCGAACCGCTCCGACACCACGCCGACCGGCCGTCTCGGGGTGCGCTACCAGGCCGCCGAAGGCGTCCACGTCCGGGCGGCCGCCTACGCCGGCTTCCGGCCGCCCACGCTGAACGAGCTGCATCGACCCTTCCGGGTGGGCAACGACATCACCGAAGCGAACCCCACCCTGAAGCCCGAGACGCTGCAGGGCCTCGAGGCGGGCCTGGACGGGGAGGGGCCCTTCCGCTGGCGGACGACCGTCTTCTACAACCGGCTCAAGGACCCGATCACGAACGTGACCATCGGCGTCGGGCCGGGCACGTTCCCCAACGCCGGGTTCGTCCCCGCGGGCGGCACCCTGCGCCAGCGGCGGAACGCCGGCGAGATTGAGGCCTGGGGCGTCGAGGGCGAGGCGTTCGGCGAGGTGGCCCAGGCGCTGAGCTGGCGCGCGGCTTTCGCCTACACCGACGCCGAGGTGAACGGGGGTTCGGCCGCGCCGCAGCTCGACGGGCTCCGCCCGGCGCAGACGCCGAAATGGACGGTCACCGGCGGGCTGGAATGGCGCGTGACCGAGGCCGTCCGCCTCGCGACCGACGTGCGCTACGAGAGCATGCGCTTCGAGGACGACCTCAACAGCCGCCGGCTGGGCGCGGGCGTGCAGGTCGACGCGCGCGCCACATGGCGTTTCGCGCCGGATCTCGAGGTCTTCCTCGCCGCCGAGAACCTGACCGACGAGACGCTCGAGGTGGGCGAGACGGCGGACGGCACGGAGAGCTATTCTGCACCCCGGACGCTCCGCGTGGGGCTCACGCTCCGACGCTGAAGGCAGCCGCCAGGCGGCGGCCTGAGATCGATCAAGGCGAACGGCCTCCCGGCCCGATAGGCGTCAGCGATGCCGCGCCGGATCGCCATCGCCCTGGCCGCCGCCTGCCTCCTCGGGGGCGGCGCCCTCTATGCCGCCTACGCCCGCGACATGGCCGCCGCGCGGGCGCGGCTGGACGGGCGAAGCACGATCGCGGCGACGCGCGCCGGCGAGCTGGAGTACGCCGTCCTCGGCGACGGCCGGCCGGTGCTGGCGATCCATGGCGCCGCCGGCGGCTTCGACCAGGCGCTCGACATGACCGGCGCCCTCGCGGGCCGCGGGTTCCGGATCGTCGCGCCGTCCCGCTTCGGCTACCTGCGCTCGGCGCGCCCGGCCGGCCTGAGCCCGGAGATGCAGGCCGACGCCTATGCCGACCTGCTGGATCGGCTGGAGATCCGGAAGACCGCGGTGGTCGGCATCTCGGCGGGCGCCTGGTCGGCCATCCAGTTCGCCGCGCGACACCCCGAGCGGTGCAGCGCCCTCGTCCTGCTCGTCCCGGCCGACTACCTGCCTGAGGGCGTGGCCATCCATGGCGGCGCAGTGGCCGAGGCCGTCTTCAACTCGGATCTCGCGGCGTGGGCGGCCCTCAAGGCGACGCCGCTCGCCCCCGGCCTCCTCAGCCGGACCATGCTGGGCGTCGAGCCCCGCGTCCTCGACGCCGCCACGGCGGAGGAGGCGGCGCGGATCCGGCAGGTGCTCGACCACCTCCTTCCCATCGGACCACGCCGCGCAGGCATGCGCTTCGACGTCGCGACGGCGGCCGACCGCCGCCCGTATCCGCTGGCCGAGATCGGCTGCCCGGTGCTGGCGATCAGCGCCGAGGACGACCCCTTCGGCACGGCCGGGCGGGCCCGCACGATCGCCGCCGCCGCCGGCGGGCGCGCGATCATCCACCCGACGGGCGGGCATGCCCTGGTGGGACGCTACGCCCAGACGCTGGAGGCCGTCGCCGCGTTCCTGGACGCGCCGCAACGGGCCGCGCCGTCCGGGTCCTGAAGCTCGCCCCTACGCTGTCCGGGCCATCTTCTGCGCGGCGCCCTGCGCCTTGGCGGCGTCGCGGTCGCGCGCGGCCTCCAGGAAGCGCAGGACCGCGAGCTCGAAGGCGCGATCCTCCCCGCCGGTTTTCAGCTCGAGCCGCCCTTCGGCGAAGGCGTCCAGCACCGCCGGATGGATGTAGGCCCTGCGCGCCACCGCCGCGGTGTTGCCCAGCACGCCGGCGACGGCCTTCACGCAGGTGTTGACCGCGCGCTTGGACTGGGTCGCGCTCGCGCAGGGCTCCTGCAGCATCAGCGCCTGGGCGGCCGCGACCGTGCCCGCCCAGGTGCGGAAGTCCTTGGCCGAGAAGTCCTCGCCCATGGCCTCGCGGATGTAGGCGTTGACGTCGGCGCTCTCCACCGCGCGCCGTTGGCCGTCGTCGTCCAGGTACTGGAAGAGCCGCTGGCCGGGCAGGTCCTGGCAGGCCTTGACGATGCGCGCGAGGCGGCGGTCGTTGAAGCCGGTCTGGTGGACCTTGCCGCTCTTGCCCTTGAACTCGATGCGGGCCTGGGCGCTGCCGACCCGCACATGCCGGTCGCGCAGCGTGGTGAGGCCGAAGCTATTGTTTTGCTTGACGTATTCCTCGTTTCCCACGCGGATCAGCGTCTTCTCCATGACGCGGACGACGGCGGCCAGCACCTTCTCCCGCGGCAGCCCGCGCCGCGAGAGGTCCTCGTCCACCCGTCGGCGGAGACGGGGCAGGGCCCGGCCGAAGGCGATCAGGCGGTCGTACTTGTTCTCGTCGCGGGCCTGCCGCCAGCGCTCGTGGTAGCGGTACTGCTTGCGGCCCCGCTGGTCGCGGCCGGTGGCCTGGATGTGGCCGTTGGCGCGGGGACAGATCCAGACGTCGGTCCAGGCGGGCGGGATCACGAGGGCGCGGATGCGGTCCAGGGTCCGCTCGTCGGTGACGGCTTCGCCGTTCGCGCCCACATAGTTGAAGCCGTGCCCGCGCGCGGGCTTGCGCCGGATGCCCGGATCCTGGTCGCTCACGTAGGCGAGACCCTCGGGAATGTCGTCGGCAGCCATGTCCCTCGGCATCTCGCACCGCCCTGTGAGCGGGGCCGCAACGTGGTATGCGCAGGGAGGGTTCCGGAGACTTGCTTGAACTATCGCCACGCCTTCCACGCGGGGAACTTCGCCGACCTGGTGAAGCACGCCGCCCTGCTGCGCCTGCTGGCCGACCTCGCGACGGAGCCGGCGCCGCTGACGGTCGTCGACACCCACGCGGGGCGCGGCCTGTACGACCTGACCGGGCGCGAGGCGACCGCGTCGGGGGAAGCCCAGGCCGGGATCCTGCGGCTGCGGCCGGCGGCCGATGCGCCACCCGAGTTCGAGCCCCTGCGGGCGGCGGTGGCGGCCTTGAACGGCGGTGGGCCGACCCGCCGCTATCCGGGGTCCCCGTGGCTCGTCGCCCACGCCCTGCGGCCCGCCGACCGCTACGTCGGCTGCGAGCTGCGCAAGGAGGAACACGACGCGCTCCGTGCGGCCCTGGCGGGTCGGGCCGGCGTGCGGACGCTCAACGCGGACGGCTACGAGGCGGCGCTGCGCGAGGCGCCGGCGTCCGGCCGGGTCCTGGTGCTGATCGATCCGCCGTTCGAGAAGCCGGACGACTATGCGCGCATCGTGGACACGGTCGCCGGCCTGCGCAGCCGCAATCCCGCCGCCCAGGCCCTCGTCTGGCTGCCGCTGAAGGACCTCGAGACCTTCGACGCCTTCCTGCGGGACCTGGAAGACGAGGTCGCGTCGGCGATGCTGGTGGCGGAGTGCCGGGTGCGGCCGCTGAGCGATCCCATGAAGATGAACGGCTGCGCGCTCGTCCTCGTGAACGGCCCTGACCTGGCCCAGCCGTTTGCCGCGATCTGCGGCTGGGTCGCTGAAGCGCTGGGCGCCGGCGGCGGTCATCGGACGTACAGCCTTCCGTTACGGTAATTTCGCAACTGCGAAGCCGCGGGGCGGATTATGTTGCGACGCACGCTCCCCCCGTCGCAGAGGAACCGTCATGGCTGCCTTCCAACTTCCGGCTCCCCAGTTCGCGCCACCGCAATCGCCCAGTCCCGGCGAACCGCGACTGAGCCCGGCGCTCCTCGTGGGCGCCGCGTCCCCGCTCTGGGCCTACTACGGCGCGGCCGCCGCCGGCGCGATGACCTACTGGTGGCTGACGCGTTGGACGCGGCCGATGAACCTGGAAGCCCTGTACGGCGCCGCCGCCGACGCCCTGCCGGAAGCCATGGCGCCCTTTGCGGCGCCGCTCGCCGAAACCGCCGAGACGCTTGCGGAGGTGGTCGAGGCCGTGGCGCCGGACCTGCCCGAGATCCCGGTGGGCGGCGAGGCTGCGCCCATGAGCCCGCTGCTGGCCATGGAGACGGCGGAGGTCGCCCCCACAAAGAACGCCGCAGAACAGCCCTCCGCAAGCGCGGTGGAGGCGCCCGATGCGGACGGAGGCAGCCCGGCGACGGCGGAACCGCCGCCCGCGTCGGCGGCCCAGGCTGAGGAAACGCCCAAGGCGCGGCCGCGCAAGGGCGCGTCGGCCTCGGGGGCCACCGGACCGGCCTGAGCCCCGACGCGGGCCAGGCGCGGGTTTGATCCGGGGCGAACTCGCTCTAACAACGGCGGGTGCTGAAGCGCGGCTTCGACATCCTTGCGGCCCTGGGCGGCCTGGCGGTCCTGTGGCCCCTCCTGCTGGGCGTGGGGCTGGCGGTCCGGCTGGGCAGTCCCGGGCCGGCGATCCACTGGTCCCGCCGCGTCGGGCGGGACAACCGCATCTTCGACATGCCCAAGTTCCGCTCGATGCGGACCGACACGCCGGACGTGGCGACCCATCTGCTGCAGGACCCCGAGCGCTGGGTGACGCCGTTGGGCCGCTTCCTGCGCCGCTCGAGCCTGGACGAGCTGCCGCAGCTCTGGAGCGTGCTCGTCGGCCACATGAGCCTGGTGGGTCCGCGGCCGGCGCTGTTCAACCAGGACGACCTGGTGGCGCTTCGCACGGCCGAAGGGGTCCATCGCCTGCGTCCGGGGATCACCGGGTGGGCGCAGATCAACGGGCGCGACGAGCTGCCGATCCCCGAGAAGGTGAAGCTGGACGCCGAGTACCTGCGGCGCATGTCGCTGGCTTTTGACCTCGCGATCCTGTCCCGCACGTTCCGCGCGGCGATCCACGCCCGGGGCGTAAGCCACTAGACGACCTCAGGAAACGGAGGCGGTCGGCGCGCGTTGTGAGGGCTCCGGAGGCGAACCGTGAGCCAGCAGCCGATCCAGAAGCCGTCGCCGAGGCGACGCTCCGACGCCCCGCGCGAGCCGGCCGGCCGCCGACGGCCGTTACGCGAGCGGCTGGCGCACGCCGGTCTGAAGGCGCCGACGATCCGGCGGCCTTCGCGCAAGGCCCTGACCTGGAGCGGCGCGATCCTGGTCCTGATCGCGGCCGCCGTGGCCTTCCTCGTGGCGATCTGGGACTGGAACTGGTTCCGCGGGCCTCTCGAACGCATGGCGTCTGCGCGCCTGCACCGGGAAGTCCGGATCACCGGCGACCTCGACGCCGACATCTGGTCGTGGCGCCCGTCCGCAACGGTCGAGGGCATCACGATCGCCAACCCCGCCTGGGCCAAGGGCCCCCAGATGGGGTCGATCGAGCGCCTCGGCGTGCGCGTCCGTCTCGTGCCGCTGCTCTGGGGCAAGCTGGACACTCGGGTGCTCACGATTGACCGCCCGAAGTTCGACCTCGTGGCGGACGCCCAGGGGCGGAAGAACTGGGATTTCTCGGAAGGCCGCCGCGACCCGCCTGCGGACTTTCCGCCGATCCAGCGCTTCGTCGTCCGCGACGGCCGCCTGACCTACGTCGACGCGCAGCGGAAGATCCGGTTCGAAGGCTCCATCAACGCGCGCGAGCAGCTGGGCGAAGGCTCCCAGGGCTTCCAGCTGCTGGGCCGCGGCACGATCAACGGCGCGCCGTTCCGCGCCGAGGTCACGGGCGGTCCGCTCCTCAACATCGAGCGCACGAAGCCCTATCCGTTCGAGGCCGAAGTCCGGGCGGGCGACACCTTCGTGACCGCGCGCGGCGCGGTGCCCCGGCCCTTCGACATGGCCCATTTCTACATGCATGCGACGGCGCGCGGCCCGGACCTGGCCGAGCTCTTCCCGTTGACCGGCGTGGCGCTCCCGAACTCGCCGCCGTACAGCCTGCGCGGGCGCATCTCGCGCGACGACTTCGTCTGGAAGATCGACAACCTGGCCGGCCGCGTGGGGGACTCGGACCTGGCCGGCGACGTCTCGTTCACGACCGGCCGCGAGCGGCCGCTGCTGAAGGCGGATCTTCGTTCGAACAGCCTCGACTTCGACGACCTGGGCGCGGTGTTCGGCGCGGCGCCGAAAGTCGGGCCCGGGGAGACGGCGTCCGCCAGCCAGGTCGCCGTGGCGCGGACCATGGTGGCGCAGCAGCGCATCTTCTCGGACGCGCCGCTGGATGTGACCCGGATCCGGGCGATGGACGCCGACGTCCGGTATCGGGCCCTGTCGATCCGCGACACGCCGATCAAGCTCACCGCCGCTTCGGTGCAGGTGAAGCTGGAGGACGGGCTGCTGCGCGCCGACCCCGTGCGCCTCGACCTGCCGCAAGGCCGCGTGCAGGGCCAGGTGGCGCTGAACGCGCGTGGGGCGACCCCCACCACCAACCTCGATCTGCGGCTCTCCGGCGCTCGCATCGAAAGCCTCATACCGATCAGCTTCAAGGGCGCGCCGCCGGCGACGGGGACCCTGGTGGGCCGCGCGCGCCTCTCCGGGTCCGGGAACACGCTGCACAAGACCTTCGGCGGGGCCGACGGCCAGATCACGCTGGTGGCGCCCGCGGGCGAGATCCGCGAGTCGATCGCCGAGCTGATGGGCGTCAACGTCATCAAGGGCCTGGGTCTTCTGAACAAGAAGGACACGACCGAGCTGCGCTGCGCGGTCGCCAGCTTCCGCGGCGAGAACGGCGTCCTGCGCGCCGAGCGGATCGTGCTCGACACCGGCCCGGTGGTCGTCAGGGGGAAGGGCGCCATCGATCTCGACCGCGAACGGATGGATCTGCAGGTGCGGGGCGAGAACAAGAAGCTGCGGCTGGTGCGCGTGCTGCTGCCCGTCAGGATGACCGGCCCGCTGATGGCGCCGAAGCTGAAGGTCGAACCCGGCGCCGCCATCGCCCAGGGCGCGGGCGGCCTCGCGCTGGGCTCGTTCCTGTCGCCTCTGGCCGCGGTCCTGCCGTTCATCGACCCGGGCCTGGCCAAGGACGCGAACTGCGCAGGCCTGGTGAGCGAGGCGCGGGCCGAGGGCACGCCCGTGGCGAGGTCGTCCGCCCGCGCCCGTTGACGGGCGAGCGCCGAGCCCGGCAATCTCCACGGCGACACTCGGGGATCGGAAGAGGCTTGCGATGGCGCTAATCGGGAAGAACGCGGCGCTGGCCGTCGCACTTGGCATTGGCGCGGCGGTGGCGGCCGGCGGGGCCATCGCGCACGATGACGTGATGCCGAAGAACGCGAGCGCGGCGACCAAGGCGGCCTACGCGCGGCACGAGAACTTCAAGAAGCTGGGCGGAGCCTTCAAGGGCCTGAACGACGAACTGCGCAAGCCGTCGCCCAGCCTGGCCGTGGTCCGCACGAACGCCAACGTCGTCGCCAGCCAGTCGCGTGCGCTGCCCACCTGGTTCCCGCGCGGCAGCGGCGTGCAGGCCCGGCCCATGAGCGAGGCGAAGGCCGAGGTGTGGGCCGACGCGGCCGGCTTCACCTCCGCGGCGTCGAACTTCCAGACGCAGGCCGCCAAGCTGACCCAGGTCGCCGCCGGCAGCGACCTCGACGCCATCCGGGCCCAGACGCGCCAGACGTTCATGGCGTGCCGCGGCTGCCACGAGAAGTACCGGCAGGAAAAGAAGAGCTGACGTGGCCGAGCCGATGGCGGGTTCTACGGTCAAGCTGTGGGACGGACCCGTGCGCGTGGTCCACTGGCTGCTGGTCGTCCTCTTGCTGTTCTCGTGGTGGTCGGCGGAAGACCATCTCAACTGGCACCGATGGAGCGGCTACGCGATCCTCGGGCTCGTGGTCTTCCGGGTCTGGTGGGGCTTCGCGGGCGGCGAGGCGGCGCGCTTCGCGAGCTTCGTGAAGGGACCAAAGGCCATCGCCGCCTATGCGCGGACGCTGGGCGCGCGCGAGACGGCCGTGACGCCGGGTCACAATCCGCTGGGGGCGCTGAGCGTCGTGGCGATCCTGCTGGTTTTGGCGGTGCAGGTCGGCCTGGGCCTCTTCACGGTCGACGTCGACGCCTTCGAGGCCGGCCCGCTCTCGGACCGCGTCAGCTTCGAGACGGGCCGCCAGATCGCGGAATGGCACGAACTCAACTTCCGCATCCTGCAGGCGCTGGTGGCCGTGCACGTGCTGGCGATCGCATTCTACGCCGTCTGGAAGCGGACGAACCTGGTGTGGCCGATGATCACCGGGCGGCGCGTGCTGCCCAGCGATCCCGGTCTCGCTGGCGCGCCGTGGTGGCGGCTGATCGTCGGCGTGCTGCTGGCCGCCGCTGTCGCCTGGTTCCTGTCGCGCGGCGCCCGGTTCTAGGGCCGGCGGCTCAGCTCCGCTCGGCGGCGTCCCGCAGGCAGGTCAGCCAGGCGTCCTCGCGCGCCTTCTCGGCCTCGCGCAGCTTCGTCTCGGCGTCGCGAACCCCGGCGTCGTGCTTGCGCCATTCGGAAACGGCGCCTTCGCGGGCGGCTCGGGCGGCTTCCAGGGTGGGAAAGCGGGCGAGCACCGCGCGGGTCGAGTAGTTCACCGGCGGGCCCACGGTTTCCCGGTCGGGATAGAAGCCGGTGATGGAATCGGCGGTCTCGTGCTCGATGTGGAAGACGTCCGCCCAGCCTGCGTGGTGACGCATCAGGGCCCAGGGTCGCTCGATACGGTCGCTCACCAAGTCTCTCCGTCCAGCTTTCGATTCCGCGGCGCGGCGGTCTGCATTGCCTTTACCGCGACCGTCCGCGCCGTCCAACGGCAGGGCGCAAATTTCGGCGTCCCAGCGGCGCTGAGCGGGCGGCGCGAGCGCCGCAGCCGCTTGCGCCGGCCCCGGCGGGGCTCCAAAACGCACCGTCGGTCGGGGAGGATGCGGCGATGCGGGCGGCTTCGGTTTCGGACTTTCGCGAGCTGGCGCGCCGCAGGCTGCCCAACATCTTCTTCGAGTACATCGACGGCGGCAGCTACGCCGAGGTGACGCTGCGGCGGAACGTCGAGGACCTCGAGGCGCTGGCCCTGCGCCAGCGGGTGATGTGCGACATGTCCCAGCTCGACATGAGCGTCCAGACCCTGGGACAGACGCTGAAGATGCCGGTGGGCCTGGCGCCGGTGGGCATGGCGGGCATGTACGGCCGCCGGGGCGAATGCCAGGCGATGCGGGCGGCCTCGGCCGCCGGCGTGCCCATGTGCCTTTCGACGGTCAGCGTGTGCTCCATGGAGGAGGTGGCCGCCACCGGAACGCCCCCCTGGTTCCAGCTCTACATGCTCAAGGACCGCGGCTACATGCGCGAGCTGCTGGCGCGGGCGAAGGCGGTCGGCTCGCCGGTCCTGGTGTTCACCGTCGACCTGCCGCTGCCGGGGTCGCGCTACCGCGACGTCCGCTCGGGATTCACGGGCGGCACGCCGCTCCAGTCGATGCTCACCCAGCTCAAGGACGGCGTCCTGCATCCCGCCTGGACCTGGGACGTGTTCGTGAACGGCCGGCCGCACACGCTGGGGTCCGTGCAGGCCGCGGTGAAGGAGGGGCGGCGGGTCACCGATTTCCTGGCCTGGATCTCGCGCAACTTCGACCGCTCCGTGACCTGGAAGGACATCGACTGGGTGCGCGAGACCTGGGACGGCCCGATCGTGCTGAAAGGCGTGCTGGACGTGGAGGACGCGAAGGCGTCGGTGAAGGCGGGCGCGGACGGGCTCGTGGTCTCCAACCACGGCGGGCGGCAGCTCGACGGCGTGCGCTCGACCATCTCGGCGCTCGGGCCGATCGCCGACGCTGTGGGCGGCGACCTCGAGGTCTACATGGACGGCGGCGTCCGCTCGGGCCTGGACGTCCTGAAGGCGCTGGCGCTGGGCGCGAAGGTCTGTTTCGTGGGCCGCGCGTGGGCCTGGGCCCTGGGCGCCGGGGGCGAACCCGCGATCGCCCGCATGCTCGACATCCTGCGGGCCGAGCTCGCGGTGGCGATGATCCTCACCGGCTGCAACAACGCCCGCGACGCTGGCCGGAGCCTGCTCGACCGCCCCTGAAGGCCCGCCAGCTCGCGCGGCAGGCGAGTCCAATTCGCGATCACGGGAATTCTATTGTGCGGTGCGAAACCGTTTGGTTTCGTGCGGGTTATCCCGGTCGTGTATCGGAGGACGGGTATGCGTAAAGGTATGTCGCTCGCCTATTCCCTGAGCCAGGACGACAACGCTTGGCGTTGGAGCGTCTACGATGAGGACGGCGTGACCGTCGCGGATGGCCGCCTGCCCACGCAGGACGCCGCCATGGCCGCGGTGGAGACGATGCTGCGCCGCACGGGAGAGGACGCTGGCGTCGCCGCCTGACGTCCGGGTTGCGGCCCGAGGTCCGCGCCCCCAGCTTGGCCTGATGCTTCAGACGATCTGGCGGTTCATCCGCCGCTTCGAGGCGCGTGTCCTGATCGGCCTGATGCTGGCGGCCGGCGCGCTGTGGACGTTCCTCGAGGTCGCCGACGAGATGGCGGACGGCGAGACCCGCGCCATCGACCAGCGTCTGATCCTCGCGCTGCGCACCCCCGGCGACCTGAACGATCCCATCGGCTCCCACGGCGTCGAGGAGGCGATCCGCGACCTCACGGCCCTGGGCGGCACGACGATGGTCACGCTGGTCACGATCGTGGCGACGCTGTCGTTCGCCTTCCACCGCAAGCCCCGGCACGCGCTCGTCATGGCCGTGACGGTCATCCTGGCGACGCTTTCGAGCAGCGCGAGCAAGGCGTTCTTCGCGCGCCCCCGCCCCGACCTCGTGCCGCACGAGGTCTACGTCTATTCGGGAAGCTTCCCAAGCGGCCATTCCACCATGGCCGCGGCCTGCTACCTCACGGTGGCGATGCTGATCGCCAGCCTCGAGCCGCGGCGGCGCAGCAAGGCGCTGGCCTACAGCCTCGCCGCCTTCGTGCTGGTGGCGGTCGGCTTCAGCCGCGTGTACCTGGGCGTGCACTGGCCCACCGACGTGCTGGCGGGATGGTGCCTGGGCGCCGCCTGGGCCCTGGCGGCCTGGATGGCGCTGCGGAGCATGGGCGGGACCGTGCGCGGCGCGGCCTGAGCCCACGCCGTACGGCTCAGGATTCGAAGCCTGCGAGGTCCGGTCGCCGGCCGTCCCAGCCCGAGACCCGCTCGAAGGCGGCGCCCAGCGCCACCACCATCTCCTCGTCGGCCGGCGCGCCCAGGATCTGCAGCCCCGCCGGCAGGCCGCCGGACGTCAGACCGCAAGGGACGCTGAGGCCGGGCAGGTCCAGGTAGTTGGCGGCCCTGGTCAGCCGGCTCAGCGGCGAGGTCGTCTCGTCGATCGTGTCGAGCGGCGGCGCGGGGATCGGGCAGGTGGGCGAGAGCAGGCCGTCGTAGCCCGCGAGCCAGGCGTGGAAGCTGCGCTGCCCCTCGGCGCGCTCGCGGACGGCCTCGGCGAGCCGCGCGTCCGACACGTCCCGGCCGGCTTCGAAGCGCCGCACGATCCAGGGGTCCATCACCGCCGCGTGCGCCCGGACGCGGTCCTTCCAGATTCGCCAGCCTTCCCCGGCCATCAGCAGGCCATTCGGGGTGAACGAGTCCTCCAGGGCCCGGGGCGGGACCACCATCTCGACGACCAGCCCCGCATCGCGCAGCCGCCCGACCGCTTCGAGGTAGAGCCGCTCGACGTCCGGATCCAGCTCGCCGAGGGCGGCGGCCGGGATGGCGGCCAGGCGGCGGCCGCGCACGTCGGCCGAAAGGGCCGCCTCGGCGTCGAACGGCCCGCGCACGGCGCTGTCGTCGTCGGGACCCGAGATCACAGCCAGCGCACGGGCGGCGGTCGCCACGTCGCGCGCCAGGACGCCCACCGTGTCGAGCGACGGGGCCAGGGGATGCACCCCCTGCAGGCTGACCAGCCCGCGCCCCGGCTTCAGCCCCACCACGCCGCAGACGGCGGCCGGGATGCGCACCGACCCGCCCGTGTCGCTGCCCAGCGCCGCGTCGCAGAGGCCGGCCGCGACGGCCACGGCCGAGCCCGACGACGAGCCGCCCGGCGCGCGATGCACCGTCGCGTCCCAGGGGTTCCAGGGCGCGCCGACGGCCCGGTTCGTCCCCCAGCCCCCGTACGCCAGCTCGACGGTGTGGGTCTTGCCGACCACCGACCAGCCCGCCTGCAGCAGCCTTTCCACGACACGCGCGTGCCGGGCGGGGTCGCCGTCCAGCGCGACCTGGGCGCCGCCGCCTGTGGGGACGCCCTGGATGTCGATCAGGTCCTTGATCGCGACCGTCGGGCCGTCCTCGTCCTCGCCGTACAGAGGCGGGTCGAACACCTGCACGAACGCCCTCAGGCGCGGGTCGTAGCGGCGGATGCGGGCGAGGGCGTCCGAGGGGGTCATCGGCTCTCTCTAAGCCATGCCTCCCCTGAAAGGCAGGGATGAGTTACGCAGGGCCGCATGAACCTCTACGACCTGCTGGCCGGGCGCTTTCCGGCCGATCGTACGAAGCCCTGCTTCCTGCTGAGCGACGGCTCGGAGATCAGCTACGGGGCGCTCGAGGACGGCGCCGCGCACGTGGCGGGACGGCTCGTCGCGCAGGGCGTCCAACCCGGAGACCGGGTCGCCCTGCAGGCCGAGAAGTCGCCGCAGAGCATCATGGTCTATCTCGGCGTGCTGAAGGCCGGGGCCGTCTACCTGCCGCTCAACAGCGCCTACACCCGCGCCGAGGTGGACTACTTCCTGGGCGACGCCGAGCCGAAGACGTTCATCACCGATCCCCCGGCCTGGGTGACGGAGGCCATGAGCGGCCCCCGGCTGGACGCCACGGTCGCCCGGGCCGAGGGGGACCTCGCCTCCCTGATCTACACCTCGGGCACGACCGGGCGCTCCAAGGGCGCGATGCTGAGCCACGGGAACCTCGCCGCGAATGCGCTGGCGCTGCACGCGGCCTGGGGCTTCACGCCCGGCGACGTGCTCCTGCACGCCCTGCCGATCTTCCACGTCCACGGGCTGTTCGTGGCGCTGCACTGCGCGCTGCTCTCGGGCTGCCCCATGGTGTGGCTGCCGAAGTTCTCGGACGCCGAGGTGCTGGCGGGCCTGGAGCGCTCGACGGTGATGATGGGGGTCCCGACGTTCTACACGCGGCTCCTGGCGAACCCGGCGTTCACGAAGGCCCGGGCCGACAACGTCAGGGTCTTCATCTCGGGTTCCGCGCCGCTCCTGCCGTCGACCTTCGCCGAGTTCGAAGAGCGGACCGGCCAGCGCATCCTGGAACGCTACGGCATGAGCGAGGCGGTGATCATCACCACCAACCCGCTGGACGGCGAGCGGATCGCCGGCTCCGTCGGCTATCCGCTGCCGGGCGTGGACCTGCGCATCGGCGACCGGACCGAGGAAACCGGCGTGATCCAGATCCGCGGGCCGAGCGTGTTCCCCGGCTACTGGCGGATGCCCGAGAAGACCGCCGAGGAGTTCACGTCCGACGGCTTCTTCCTCACCGGCGACGTGGGCCGGCGCGACCCGGACGGGCGGGTCTGGATCTCGGGCCGCGCCAAGGACCTGATCATCTCGGGCGGCTACAACGTCTATCCGAAGGAGGTCGAGCTGGTGCTCGACGAGCTGCCGGGCGTCACCGAGAGCGCGGTGGTCGGCGTCCCGCATCCGGACTTCGGCGAAGGCGTGGTCGCTGTGGTGATGGGGCAAGGCGACGAGGCCGAGATGATCGCCGCGGCGCGATCGCAACTGGCGGCCTACAAGGCGCCGAAGCGGATCGTCTTCGTCGACGAACTGCCCCGCAACGCCATGGGGAAGGTGCAGAAGAACCTGCTGCGCGAACGCTACGCCGAGCTGTTCCGGGGGTAGCCGTCAGGCGCCCGGTGGGCCGCTGGCCAGCCGCATCATCAGCTTCACCAGCTCGGCCTGGCGCGTGACCCCGGTCTTGTCGAAGACCCGGGCGAGCTGGAAGCGGGTGGTGTTCACGCTGACGCCGAACCGCTCCGCCGCCTCGGCCAGCGTGAGGCCGTCGAACACCGCGGCGGCGAGCCTGGCCTCGGCGGGCGTGAGGCCGAACAGCAGCCGCAGCTCGTCCTCCGGCGCGCGGACCTCGTCCTCCAGGTCGGTGACCGAGACCAGCACGGGCGCCGCCGCCCGGAAGACCGGGCCGTCGTCCAGCGGCATCGGCGTGGTGCGCAGGGCCAGGGGCATGCCGCCCGCGGGGCTGGGGACGTTCATGGCCCCCGCGGCCCGCGGTCCCGCCCGAAAGGCCGCGTCGGCCAGCAGCTGCTCCAGGCGACGCGCGCTCTCGGCGTGGGAGGTCGTCAGCCGACCGTTCAGTACCGTCAGGCCGCGTCCGCGGGCGAGCAGCCGCTCGCCGGCGGCGTTGGCGTAGCCCAGGGCTCCGTCGGGCGAGACCAGGAACATCGCGTGCGACGACACCTGCAGCGCGTCGACCAGGGTGCGGGTCATGCCGGCCGAGCCCGCCAGCCGCTGCCCGATCTCGAACGCGCGCACCATGTGCGGCCGAAGCCGCGCGGCCAGCTCCAGGTCGGCGTTGTCGAACGTCTGGCCGGTCCGGCGGCCGATGTTGATGGTGCTGGCCACCGTGCCGATGGCGCCCAGCCGGATGAACAGGGCGCGGTCCACGTCCTGTGGACGCATGAAGTCGTTGTAGTACTCGGACCGCAGGTAGTCCTCGCGCGCGAGGCAATCCAGCTCGGTGGAGACGGTGGGCGCGGCCTCGCCGCCCTTGCCCATGAAGACGTTGATCGCGCCGAAGTGGCGCGCATAGGCGTCCACCCAGGCGGGGTCCGAGCGGAAGAGGATCGCGTCCACCCCCTGGCCGGTCCGCGTGTCGATGCGGGTCAGGCAGCCGCGCAGGCCGCCCACCGCGTCCGACAGCCGCTCCATGACGCCGACCCAGCGGGCGGGGTCCAGCGCCGCGGCGTAGATGTCGTCGATCAGGCGGGCTTCGTCGAACACGGAGGCCTCATCATCCGAATGAACTATGTTCGGCCAGCATCCGGCAAGCCGGCATCATCCATTTGGATAGCGCGCCCCGGCTCAGGCCCCGGACGGCCGGCGCCGGATGACGGCGCGGGCAATGTGCGATAGCGCTTCACCCCAACAGGATTGGGAGCGAAGCGCCGATGGATCTGCAACTGAAGGGTAAGAACGTGGTGGTGACCGGCGCGACGCGCGGGATCGGCCGCGCCATCGCCGACCTTTTCGCCGACGAGGGCGCGAACGTCGCCATCTGCGCCCGCAACGCCGAGCAGGTCGCCGACACGGTCAAGGCGCTGGAGGCCAAGGGCGTCAAGGCGTTCGGCCAGGCGGTCGACATCGCAGACGGCCCGGCGCTGAAGGGCTTCGTCAAGGCGGCCGGCGAGGCGCTGGGCGGCGTCGACGTGCTGGTCTCGAACGCCAGCGCCCTGGTGCAGGGCAACGACGAGGGGTCCTGGAAGGCGATGTTCGACGTCGACATCCTGGGCGCCGTGCGCACCTTCGAGGCGGCGCTGCCCTTCCTGGAGAAGGCCGGCGCCGAGCGGGGCGATGCGGCCTTCCTCATCACCTCGTCGATCTCGGCGGCCGAGGCCGACAACCCCAGCAGCTACGGCGCCATGAAGGCCGCCCAGATCCACTTCGCCAAGGGCGTCGCGCGGCAGTACGCCCCCAAGCACGTGCGCTGCAACGTGGTGTCGCCCGGCACCGTGTTCTTCGAAGGCGGCGTCTGGGGCAACGTGAAGGCGGGGATGCCGCAGTTCTTCGACCAGATGATCGCGCGCAACCCGACCGGCCGCATGGCCACGCCCGAGGAGATCGCGGCCGCGACCGTCTTCCTGGCGAGCCCGCGCTCGGCGTTCACGACCGGCATCAACATGGTGGTGGACGGCGCCATCTCGCGGCGGGCCAACTTCTGATGGGCGCGGCCGGGGCGGGCGCGCTGGCCGGCCTCAAGGTCCTGGACTGCACCCACGTGATCGCGGGCGCCTACTGCTCGCTGGTGCTGGCCGACCTGGGCGCGGACGTGATCAAGATCGAGCCGCCGGCGGGCGAGTCCACCCGCGGGATGCTGGGCCGCACCGACGGCTTCCGCGCCTTCGACTATGTGAACCGCAACAAGCGGGCGATCGCCCTCGACCTGTCGACCGAGGCCGGGGCGGACGTGGTCCGGCGGCTGGCCAAGACGGCCGACGTGTTCGTGGAGAACTATCGGCCGGGCGCGATGGACCGCATGGGCCTGGGCTACGAGCGGCTCAGCGGGATCAACCCGCGTCTCGTCTACTGCTCGGTCTCCGGGTTCGGACTGGACGGTCCCTATCGCGAGAGGGGCGGGTTCGACCTCGTGACCCAGGCGATGAGCGGGATCATGAGCTTCGTGGGCGAGGCGGGCAGCGACGTTCCGTGCTCGACGGCGGTGCCGATCTCGGACCTCAACGCGGGCGTGTTCGCGGCCGTGGGCGTCCTGGCCGCGCTGCAGAACCGGCACGCCACCGGCCGCGGCCAGCATGTGGAGACCTCGCTGCTGGAATCGGCCCTGGCCTACACGATCTGGGAAACGGGCATGTACCTCTCGACCGGAGAGGTGGCGAAGCGCAACGGGGCCCGGCATCGGCTGGCGGCGCCCTACGAGCCCCTGAAGGCCGCGGACGGTCACCTCGTGGTGGGGGTGAACAGCCAGCGCCTGTGGACGCGCTTCTGCCGGGCGATCGGGGCGCCCGATCTCGCCACGGAAGCCGGGTTCGACAGCCCGGGCGCCCGGATGCGGAACCGGGACGCCCTGCAGGCGCGGATCGAGGGCGTGCTGGCGACGGCGGGTCGGGATCACTGGCTCGCGCGGCTCGAGGCCGAGGGCGTGCCCGCGGGCCCGCTCAACGACATCGCCCAGGCCTGGGACGATCCGCAGGTCCGCGCGCGCGGCCTGATGGGCGAGGTGGACGGGCGGCGGTT
This sequence comes from Phenylobacterium sp. T106, assembly GCF_057219735.1. Classification (NCBI taxonomy): domain Bacteria; kingdom Pseudomonadati; phylum Pseudomonadota; class Alphaproteobacteria; order Caulobacterales; family Caulobacteraceae; genus Phenylobacterium; species Phenylobacterium sp. T106. The sequence goes on from NZ_JBXVWA010000014.1 coordinate 32,430, forward strand.
CGTGAAGACCCCCATAAAGCTGCACGACACCCCGGTGGCGCTGTCGCGCGGGCCCGGCGACGTGGGACAGGACACCCGCGCCGTGCTGGCCGAGGCGGGCTACACGGCGGACGAGATCGAGGCGCTGCTCGCCAGCGGGGCGGCGGCGGTGGAACGCAGGGAGGCGACGGCGTGAGCGGGGTTGTGCACATCGAGCGGATTTCCGACGCGATCACGCGGCTCGAACTCGACAACCCGCCCATGAACCCCCTGGGCCCCGAGATGCGCGCCACCTTCATGGCTGCGCTGGACGAGGTGGAGCGGAACGACGCCCTGCGCTGCCTGATCGTCACCGGACGGGGCCGCGCCTTCTGCTCGGGCGATGACCTCAAGCAGGCGGCGGGCAAGGGCGAGGACCTGGCCGGCTTCGGCCGCCTGCTCGACCGTGTCGAAGGCAGCCGCGTTCCCGTGATCGCCGCGGTGAACGGCTGGTGCGTGGGCGGCGGGTTCGAACTCGCCCTGTGTTGCGACATCCGGCTGGCCTCGACCGAGGCCCGCTTCGTGTGCGCCGGCGTCAACGTGGGCCTGATGGCCTCGACCTACCGGCTGCCGCGCCTGATCGGGGAGTCGCGGGCGAAGTCGATGCTGCTGACGGGCCTGCCGCACGACGCCGAGACGGCCGAGCGCTACGGCCTGGTGACCGGCCTGCACGCGCCGGAGGGACTGCAGGACGCCGCGGTGGCGCTGGCCGAGCGGATCGCCACGCGGGCGCCGCTGTCGGTGGAGGCCACCAAGCGCACGGCGCACCGGGCGCTCGACCTGTCGCCCGAGGAGTCCGGGCGCATCTGGGGCGACGAGCTGCGGATCCTGCGCAGGTCGAACGACCACAAGGCGGCGCTGGAAGCCTTCCGCGAGAGACGCGACCCGGTCTTCACGCGCAGCTAGCCTAGGTCGAGTCCTCATAGCTGGGAGCAGGTGGAAGCGCCCTGAGGCGGACTCCCTGAACGTCCGCAAGGGGTGGATTGCGGGCGTAGCACTCCATCCCCCCGTCATCCCGGGCGGAGCGCTCGAAAGAGCGCGGAAACCCGGGACCCAGCCCCTCCGCCCGGCAAGCTGCGCCGGGAAAGGCGAGACGGGCCTACTGTGGGCAGACGTCCTCCTGGAGCCGCGTCGAGAGCTGTGCGGCTGGGTCCCGGGTCTTCGCGCTCTTTCGAGCGCTGCGCCCGGGATGACGGAACTTGGGGCGCAAGGGGCGAAGTCCGCTAAGGGTCGAACGCGGCCTCTGGGCGCTCCGCCGGGAGCAGACCGTCAGCAACGGTGGGTTGCGGCGCCTTACCTCCCCCGCGAAGCGGCGGGAGGGGGACCGCCCGCCGAAGCCGGCGCGAGCCGGCTGGAGAGCGGGGGGTGGAGGGGGCGAGCCTCGACCACTGAGCGAGATACAGCCTGAACGGTCGGCCCTGCCAGCGGCTCGCCCCCTCCACCACTCGCTCTTCGGCTGCGCCTCGGCGAGCGGTCCCCCTCCCGCCGTCGCTGCCGCGACGGGGGAGGCAAGGCGGTCATCGCTCACGCGGCGACAAGCGGGCCTCAGCGCAGTCGGCGCCTCGTCTAGTCGGGTTCGCCGGCCCGGCGGCCGGCGGGCCGGGTGTCGCCCTGCTGCACCTGCCGCAGGCGGGCCACGTAGACGGGGGCGGCCGCCATGAGCACGCCCAGCCCGTCGGCGGCGACCTTCGCCGGCGAGATCAGCTGGCCCGCGAAGCAGGGAGCCAGCTCGGCGAACAGGATCACCCATGCGGCGACGAGCGGGATGTCGCCGCGGCGGACGTAGGGCATCATCGCATAGGCCAGCGTCGTAGCGCCGTAGAAGATCATCAGGCGCGCGAGGAACGGCTCGGCCGCCGGGCTGAGCGACAGGACCAGCACGGCCAGACACAGGCCGGCCCCGACCGGCGTGTAGAGCGCGCGGGGAAGGCCGCGGGCCCGGAAGTCGATCTGATGCCCCAACATCATGCGGGCGATGCTACCCGGCCCCGCTGACTTCAGGCTTAATTTTCGCGGTTAAGCGGAGGTTTGCGGCGACGGCCGCGTCGCGGCTTCGGCGGCGCCTCGCGCCGCTTGCGCGACGCGCCCGAACGCGGTTTGAGGGGCCGATGGAAAGGCTCTTCTTCGACCTGCGCGCGACGCACAATCCCCACCGGTGGTTCATGCCCATCGAGCCGCCGATCTGCGTGGGGCCGCCCGGAAACCTGTTCATGTTCGGCGGCGTCGGGATGGCGTCCGCCGTAGCGGCGCTCGAACGCACCACCGGTCGGCCCCTGATCTGCGCCACCGCCCAGTACCTGGGCTACGCCCGGCCGCCCAGCGTGGTGGACATCGACGTCTGGACCCCGGTCGAGGGCAAGTACATCACCCAGGCCAACGCCAAGGTGCACATCGACGACAAGGAGATCATCTCGGTCAGCGCCGCGCTCGGCGCGCGGCCCAGCGAGCTGGCCGGACAGTGGGCGCCGATGCCCGACGCCCCGCCGCCCGAGGACTGCGAGCCGTCCGAGCACTGGCGCGGCGCCGAGACGGGCCTCCACACCCGCATGGAGGTGCGGATGGTCAAGGGCCGCCGGGGCCCCGACCGGATCGGCAATCCCGAGGTCGACGGCCTCACCCAGCTCTGGGCGCGGCCGCGCGAGGGCTTCCCGATCGACGCGTCCATGCTCGCGGTCCTCGCCGACTTCGTGCCGCAGGGGGTGGGCAACGCGCTGGGCCGCAACGCGGGTGGCAACAGTCTGGACAACACCCTGCGCATCCGTCGCGTCGTGCCCACCGACTGGGTCCTCTGCGACATCCGCGTGTCGGGGGTGGCCGACGGCTTCGCCCACGGCGAGATGGCGCTGTTCGCGCAGGACGGCGAGCTGATGGCGACCGCCAGCCAGTCGCTCATCGTCCGTGTCCGGGAGACCGCCGAGGACCGCTGAGGGGCATGGCCTCTACGGCCCGCGCTCAGGTCCTCCCCCGCAGGGGGAGGGGGACCGCCGAAGGCGGTGGAGGGGGGCGACCCACGGCGCCAGCGACCCCTTCACCCTGCAAACGCGCCCGCCGACGGTGGCGAGGAGTTCAGGCCCGCAGGGCTATCGACGACAGCCGGCGGCCCGGACGCCGCAGGCGCCCGATTGAACCGCGGAGGACGCAGAGACGAACGCAGAGAGCGCAGAGGCCTCCGCGCCCTCTGCGCTGCGGTTAGACAGGGCGCGGCCACCGCCCCTCACGCCCGCCGGACCTTCATGTGCGATAGGCTACCCCCGCCCGGCGGTCATCACGCAGGCGACGGCGGCGATCCGCTCGACCTCGGCGTAGGCCGGCCGCTCCAGTTCTTCCCCGAAGACGTCGGGATCGAGCTCGCGGTAGTCCATGTCGGCGCCCTGCGTCGCGGCGATGTCCGCCAGGCCCTCGTGCAGCGCGTCGCGGCCGCCGTTCCCGATCGCGCTGCCGGTGTAGAGGATGAGGCGGCCGCCGGGCGCCAGCTTCTCGAGGGCGGCCCGGGTCCAGGCCAGGGAGAGCTCTCCGCCCGTCCGGCGCCCGCCGGACGCATAGGTCTGGTCGGCGTCGGCGATGTACGGCGGGTTGGCGATCACGACCCCCAGCCCGTCGGGCGCGCCGTCGAGGCCGTCGGCCTCCAGGGCCTCCAGTTGCACGTGCGCGTGGGCGGCGTTGAGGCGCGCGAGCCGCAGGGCCCTGGGGTTCACGTCGGTCAGGAGGAGGCGGGAGGCCGCCAGCCCGCCGGCGGTGATCGCGCCCACGCCCGCACCCCCGCCGATGTCCGCGATCGGCCCCACGGGGATCGTCGGCAGTTCGCGCGCGACGAGGTCGGCGAAGCGGTAGCTGTCCGGGCCGAGAAAGACGGCGTCCTGGTCGTCGGTGGGATAGGCCGAGTGCAGGAACAGCCGGCCGCGCACCCGCGAGACCCGCACCCGGCTTCGATAGAGCGGGCCGCGGGCTTCCAGCATTTCCGCAGCCTCCAGCATCCGGAAGACGTCGCGCGGAAGGACGTCGGGCGCGAAGTCCCGGCTCCACCCCAGCGCGTCCCGGACGTCGCGGGCGGGCGCATGACCGTCGCGCGCCAGGATGCGGGCGTGGGTGAGGGGCGTGGGCGTGACGAAGGCGTAGCCGTCCGCCTCGAGCCAGGCCAGCAGTTCGAGGAGGGCGGCGTCGGGGGAGGGATCGGTCACCGGGTGAAAAGGCGCGGGAGCCCGGGAGGTTCACGGCGGTCTCCGATCGTCGCCGCCCAGGCAGCGAATGTCGCAGAGCGGGTCCGAAACGCTCGCCTTGTGCCCGTGGGGATGTAAGAAGCGCCAAAATCGTGCGCGGGCCGCCGCCGCCCGGCATCATGGAGTTGTTCGCAAGCATGTACCTTCGCCTGCTCGCCGCGTGCTCGGCCGCCGCCCTCGTTTCCGCCTGCGCCACGACCCAGGGGGCTGCGCCGCCTCCGCCGCCCGCCGCCGAGGCGGCCCCGCCGCCGCCCGCGGCGCCCGAACGGCCTCGCGCCCAGGTGGGCGGCTTCGGGTTCGACGTCTCGGGCATGGACACCGGCGTCACGGCCGGCGACGACTTCTTCCGGTACGCCGTGGGCAAGTGGGTGGACCGCACCGAAATCCCCGCGGACCGCTCCAACCTCACCAGCTTCGCCCTGATCGCCGAGAAGGCGGCCGAACGGACGCGCGCGATCATCGAGGATTCCGCCAAGGCCCAGGCGCCGGCCGGCTCCGAGGCGCGGAAGATCGGCGACTACTTCACGAGCTTCATGGACGAGGCCCGGATCGAGGCCCTGGGCGCGGCGCCCCTCAAGCCGGACCTCGACCGGATCGCCGCGATCCGCACCCGCCGGGATCTTTCGGCCGTCATCGGCGCCACGATCCGGGCGGATACGGACGCGCTCAACGCGACCAACTACTACACCGAGCGCCCGTTCGGCCTCTGGGTGGCCGAGGACCTCGACGATACCACCAAGTACCGCGCCTACCTGATGCAGGGCGGCCTCGGCATGCCCGACCGCGAGTACTTCCTGGGCGACAGCCCCCGGTTCAAGGAACTGCGCGCCAAGTACGAGACCCACGTCGCCAACCTGCTGCGGCTGGCCGGCTTCTCCGAGCCGGAGGCGCGGGCCAGGCGCGTCGTGGCGCTCGAGACGGCGATCGCCCGCGTGCACGTCTCGGTCGACCAGAGTTCGGACGTCGCGCGCTCGAACACCGTCTGGACGCGCGCCGAACTGCCGGCCAAGGCGCCGGGCATGGACTGGGCGGCGTTCCTCGAGGCCGCGGGGCTCGACAAGGAGACCCGGTTCGGCGCCTGGCAGGCCTCGGCGATCGCGGGCCAGGCGAGGCTGGTGGGCAGCCAGCCGCTGCAGGCCTGGAAGGACTACCTGGCGTTCCACGCCGTCTCGCGCGGCGCGCCGTTCCTGTCGAAGCCCTTCGCCGACGAGCACTTCGCGTTCAACAGCCGTGAGCTGAACGGACAGCCGCAGCAGCGGGAGCGCTGGAAGCGCGGCGTGGACCACGCCTCCGCCGCCATGGGCGAGGCGATCGGCAAGCTCTACGTCGAGCGCCACTTCTCTCCGCAGGCCAAGGCCCAGGCCCAGGAGATGGCCGCGAACGTGCTGAAGGCGTTCGACCGGCGCATCGACCGCATCGACTGGATGACCGAGCCCACCAAGGCCCGCGCGAAGAAGAAGCTGGCCAATTTCCGGGTCTACGTCGGCTATCCGGACCGGTGGCGCGACTATTCCGGCCTCGAGGTCGTGGCGGGCGACGCCTACGGCAACGCCCAGCGCGCCTCGCTCTTCGAGTACCGGCGCAACCTGGCCAAGCTGGGCCGGCCGGTGGACCGCACCGAGTGGTTCATGTCGCCGCAGACGGTCAACGCCCTGTTCGCCCCCAGCCAGAACTCCATCATCTTCCCCGCCGCCATCCTGGAGCCGACGTTCTTCGACCCGAACGCGGACGCGGCGGTGAACTACGGCGCCATCGGCGGCGTGATGGGCCACGAGGTCAGCCACGGCTTCGACGACCTGGGCGCCCAGTTCGACGAGAACGGCAACCTCCGCAATTGGTGGGCGCCCGAGGACCTCGCCCGCTTCAAGGCCGAGACGAAGAAGCTCGCCGACCAGTACAGCGCCTACGAACCCCTGCCTGGCCTGCGCTTCAACGGGGCGCAGGTGCTGGGCGAGAACATCGCCGACGTAGCCGGGCTGGCCACCGCCTACGACGCCTATCACCTCTCGCTGCAGGGCCGCCCCGCGCCGGAGATCGAGGGGCTGTCCGCCGACCAGCGGTTCTTCCTGGGCTGGGCGCAGAACTACCGCTCGAAGTTCCGCGAGGCGGCGCTGCGGCGGCAGGTGGTGACGGGCGTCCACGCGCCGGGGCCGTGGCGGGCGATCACGGTGCGCAACCTCGACGCCTGGTATCCGGCCTTCGGCGTCAAGGAAGGCCAGACGCTGTACCTGGCGCCGTCCGACCGCGTGAAGCTCTGGTAGCAGACTTGCCCCGGATCGTCCCGATCGCCGACCCCGACGACCCGCGCCTGGAGCCGTATCGCGCGGTCCGGGAACGCGACCTGGTCGGCCGGCAAGGCCTGTTCGTCGCCGAGGGGCGGGTCGTGCTGGAGAAGGCGCTGGCCGCCCACCCGGACCGGCTGGACTCGGTGCTGGTCGCCGAGCCCCGGCTGCCCGGGCTTTCGGACGTGCTCGCGCGGGTCCCCGAGGCCACGCCCGTGTACGTGGCGGCGCAGGCCGCCATGGACCAGGTGGTGGGCTTTCCGATCCATCGCGGGGTCCTGGCCGTCGGGCGGCGGCCGCAGCACGACGCCGCGGCGCTCCTGCGCGAGGCGCCCGCGCGGGCCCTTGCCGTCGGCCTCGTCGGCGTCGCCAACCACGACAACATGGGCGGCGTCTTCCGCAACGCCGCGGCCTTCGGCGCGGCCGCGGTGCTCCTCGACTCCACCTGTTGCGATCCGCTCTACCGCAAGGCCATCCGCGTGAGCGTCGGCGCCGCGCTCACCACCCCCTTCGCGGCCGTGGGCGGCGCGGACGGGATGCTCGACCGCTTCGAGGCCGCCGGCTTCGAGGTCCTGGCGCTGTCGCCGGCGGGCCGCGAGGAGCTCGGGACGCTGACGCCGGCGCCGCGGACGGCGCTCTTGCTGGGGGCCGAGGGCGCCGGCCTGCCGCCTGCGGTGCTCGCCCGCGCCCGCACCGTCCGCATCGCCATGGCGGGCGGCTTCGACTCGCTGAACGTCGCGACGACCAGCGGCATCGCCCTGCATCACGTCAGCGCGGAACTTCGCCGACTTTAGCCTCGGCTTAACGCGTTCTGCGAGACAGTGTCCCCCGGGACGGCGTGCAGGCGTGTCTCGGGGGGAAGATGACGCGCGAGAGCCTGCGAGAGCCGTTCGCTATGCCACCGGGCCTCGAGGGCTCGGGCGCCGTCTTCGATCGCGCCACCCGTCTCGCGCGCACCCTGTTCGACGCCGGCGAAGCCCAGATCACGCTCAAGATCGGCGACGGCTACTGGCGCAGCCGGACGCGCGAGACCGTGCGCGCCGCCCGCGGCGTCGAGGAGGTCATGCGCCTCGGCGAGCTGGTGTGGATCGAGGACTGCACCCTGGACCCCCGCGTGCGGGACGAGCCCGTGGTGACGGGACCGCCGCACGTGCGCTTCTTCGCCGGCGCGCCGATCCGGCTGGAGGACGGATCCTCTCCCGGAACGCTCCATGTGGTGGGCCTGGAGCCCCGCGCCTTCGACGCCTCGCTCGCGCGGCGCCTGCAGGACCTCGCCGACTTCGTGGCGGACGAATGGACGCGCGTCGGCGCCCGGCGAGCCCAGGCCGACGCCGAACGCACCATGCTGGCCATCGTCAACGCGATGCCGATCTCGATGGTGCTCACCGACCGGGACACGCGGCTGCTCTACGCCAGCCCGCCCTGGATCAAGGCGCGTGGCCTCGAGGGGCAGCCGGTGGTCGGGCGGACGCTCTACGAACTGCGGCCCGACATGTTCGAGGCCTGGCGCGGAGGGCTCGAGCATTGCATGCGCGGCAACCCCCACGCCGTCGACCAGATGCAGATCCCCAGGCCCGACGGCGGCTCGGAGTGGGTGAGGGTGCAGATCGCGCCCTGGTACGATCACCACGGCGCCGTCGGCGGCCTCATCATCACGTCCTACGAGATCACCCACATCGTCGAGGCGCTCGAGCGGACCGCGCGCTCGGAGGAACGCCTGCGCGTCGCCGTCGAGCTGGCCGAACTGCACGTCTACGAGATGGACTATGTGCGGGGCGCGCTCTTCAAGGTCGGGGCCGAGGACAGCTTCTTCGAGACGCCGAGCACGTACGAGAGCCTGCTGGAGGACATCTGGTGCGGCATCGATCGCCGCGACCTCCCCGGGGTGCAGGCGGCGTGGGCCCGGCACGAGCAGGACGGCGTGCCGTTCCAGCCCGAGCACCGCGTCACCCGTTCCGACGGCAAGGAGGTCTGGGCGGCCGGCACGGCGCGGGTGATCCACGACGACAGGGGCAATCCCATCCGGCTCGTGGGCGCCCTGCGCAACATCACCGCGCGCAAGGAAGCCGAGCAGGCGCTGGTCCAGGCCAAGGAGGACGCCGAGGCGGCCAACCGCGCCAAGAGCGCCTTCCTGGCGACCATGAGCCATGAGATCCGCACCCCGCTGAACGGCGTGCTGGGCATGGCCCAGGCGCTGGCGTCGGACGTCGACCTCTCGAAGGGCCAGCGCGAGAAGATCGAGGTGATCCGCCAGTCCGGCGAGAGCCTGCTCGCGATCCTCAACGACGTGCTCGACCTGTCCAAGATCGAGGCCGGAAAGCTGGGCCTCACGGCGGCGCCCTTCGACATCCGGGTCGTGGCCAAGACCGTGCACGCCACCTTCCAGGCCATCGCCGAGGCCAAGGGGCTCACCTTCGAGCTCTCGGTGGATCGCGCGGCCCAGGGCGTCTACGAGGGCGACGAGGTGCGGGTGCGCCAGATCCTCTGGAACCTGGTCTCCAACGCCCTGAAGTTCACCGAGCGCGGCGGCGTCAAGGTGCGGATCGGGCGCGAGGCGGGCCGCCTGTGCCTCACCGTCTTCGATTCAGGGATCGGCATGCGGGCCGATCAGCTTCGCAGCCTCTTCCGGAAGTTCGAGCAGGCCGACGCCTCGACGACCCGCAGGTTCGGCGGCACCGGGCTCGGTCTGGCGATCTGCCGCGAGCTGGCCGAGATGATGGGTGGCGCCATCACCGCCACCAGCGCCCCCGGGATGGGGTCGACCTTCACCGCGAGCCTCCCGCTCAGGAAGGTGGCGCGAGCCGGGGCGGCGCGCCCGCGGCGCACGCCTGCGCGTCCCCGGCCCGCCCCGCAGGTGCGCGTGCTGGCGGCCGAGGACAACGCCATGAACCAGCTGGTCCTCAGGACGCTGCTGGCCCAGATCGGCGTCGAGCCCGTCATGGTGGCCGACGGCCGCGCCGCCGTGGAGGCGTGGGAGCGCGAGCCGTGGGACGTCATCCTCATGGACGTCCAGATGCCCCACATGGACGGGCCCACGGCGACCGGCGTGATCCGCGCGCGCGAACGGGCCGAGGGCCGCCCGCGCACCCCGATCGTCGCGCTCACCGCCAACGCCATGAGCCACCAGATCGCCGAGTACCTGGCCGGCGGCATGGACGCCTTCGTGGCCAAGCCGATCGAGGCCGGACGGCTCTACGAGGCCCTGCAGCAGGCGATCGACGACCCGGCGGGCCTCGAGCGCGGCGCCGCGGCCTGACGCCCCCGTCAGAGGGCTCGCGTCGAGCCTGACCGCCGGCCGCCGCCTCAGGCCGCCTTTGCGGCGGCGCCGGCGGCCGTGTGGGTGTCGATCCACGCCTGGAACGCCTGACCGAACCCGGCCAGGAAGCCGCGCGTGCTCTCGTTGACCAGCTCGCCCGCCTCGTCGAACAGGCTGAGCGCGTTGGAGATGTAGGCCTCCGGCTGGGACAGCGTCGGCACGTTCAGGAACACGAGCGAGCTGCGAAGCTGGTGGTTCGCGAGGATGGCGCCGGTCGTGCCGATGGTGGTGCTGACGATCGCGCCGGGCTTGCCGTTCCACACCGAGTGGCCGTACGGGCGGGAGCCCACGTCGACGGCGTTCTTGAGCACGGCCGGCAGCCCGCGATTGTACTCGGGCGTCACGAAGAGCACGGCGTCCGCCGCGGCGATCTGCTCGCGGAAGCGCACCCACGCCGCCGGCGGATCGGCCTCCAGGTCCTGGTCGAAGAAGGGCAGGTCGCCGATCTCGATGAAGTCGAACCTGAGGCCGGGCGTCAGCGCCTCGAGGGCCTTGGCCACCTTGCGGTTCACGGAGTCCCGGCGGAGCGAGCCGACCAGGACGGCGACGGTCTTGGAGTGCGACATGGAAAGGTTCCTTGCAGGCGCCCGATAGCGTCCAGCGCCGGATGTGGTTGCCTTCTGCCGCGTTGATAATCACCCTGTCGGGGACAAGAGTGTCGCCGATCAGGAACTAATCACATGGATCGTCTGGACGAGATCCGGGCCTTCGCGGCCGTGGCGGACGCGCGCAGCTTCACCCAGGGCGCCCGCAAGGTGGGGGTGTCGGGCGCGCAGGCCTCCAAGCTGGTGGCGCGCCTGGAGAACCGGCTGGGGCAGCGCCTGCTCAACCGGACCACCCGGGACGTCTCGCTCACCGACACCGGCCAGGCCTACCTGGACCGGGCGCGCGACCTGATCGAGCGCTTTGAGGCCCTGGAGACGTCGGTCCGCGACCAGAGCGGTCCGTCGGGCACGCTGAAGGTCTCGGCGCCCGTGTCGTTCGGCGCAAACCAGCTCACGCCGGCGCTGCTGGACTTCGCCCGCGACTGTGGCGCGGTGTCGCTGGAGGTGGCGTTCTCGGACCGGATCGTGAACCTGGTGGAAGAGGGCTTCGACGTCGCGGTGAGGATCGGCCACCTGGCGGATTCCTCGCTGGTGGCCCGGCGGCTGGCGGCGGTACGCCTCGTGACCTGCGCCTCTCCCGATTACCTCGCGCGCGCCGGGACGCCGCACGCCCTCGAGGATCTCGCACGGCATGAGGCGATCCTCGACGCGAACGGCCGGGACCCGACCGTCTGGCGGTTCGGGCCTCACGGTGACCTGCGCGACGTGCGGGTGCATGGGCGGCTGCGGTTCAACGGCGCCGAGCCCTGCGTCGCGGCCGCCGTGGCGGGCTTCGGGGTGGTGCGCACGCCGGCCTTCGCCGCCGCCGAGCATCTGCGCGCGGGGCGGCTGGTCCCGGTCCTCTGCAACCACGAGCCCGAGATGATCCACGTGCATGCCGTCTACCCGCACGCGCGGCATCTGGCGGCCAAGGTGCGCGCGTTCGTGGACTTCCTGGCGGCGCGCTACGCCGGCGAGCCCGAGTGGCACCAGGGCTGGGGCAGCCGCCACCCCGTCACGGCCGCATAGCCCGGTCCGGCGGGCGTCATCCCATCTGTGCGACGGCCTTCCCTGCGGGCGCCGCGAGCGCTCGATTGAACCGCGGAGGACGCAGAGAACAACGCAGAGCGCTCAGAGATCGCCGCGCCCTCTGCGCCTCCTCCGCGTCCTCTGCGGTTAAGAGAGCGGCGCCACCGCGCTCACGCCCGCCGAGGCTTCATATTAGCCCTGCGGGCCGGCCACGGATCAGGCGAACGCGAGCCAGCGGCCGGCCGCCGCGGTCATCACCCAGACCAGCACGGACGCGAACGCCATGCCCTTCACGAAGAAGCCCGCGCCCCTCTCCTCGCGGCCCGAGGCCACGGCCTGGACGACGCCGAAGGCCAGGATCACCAGCGCGAAGGCCCAGGCGAAGCCCTTGTTCACCGGATCCAGGCGGTCGAACGCGTCGCTCGGGATGATCACGTGGGTCATGATCTGCTGCGCCACGATCATCAGCCCGATCACGCCGAGGTAGACGATGCGCGTGAGGCCGCGGCTGGCGAAGAGCACCATCAGGCCGCCGGCCACGATCACGTGCCACAGGCCCGGGTTGGCCAGCTTCGCCTGCAGGAACACCCACACCGCCACCAGGAAGATCGCCAGCCCGATGACCGCCATCGCCCGCGGAAGGGCGCCCACGACGCCGTCATTCCGGGTCGCCGGGAGCGTGAAGCCGAAGGTCATGAGGATGCCGGCCGTCAGGCCGATCATCTTCGCGGTGAAGGCTTCCGAGGTGTAGAGCCGCTCGGCGTTCGATGCGCCCATCAGCAGCCCGCTGATGAGGATCACGATCAGGCCGGCCCAGGTCCACACCGCGAGATTGCGGTGCAGTTCGCGGGGCGGTTCGTCGGTAAGCCCGACGCCGATCAGCCGAAGATTGAGGAGGAGTGACGTCCCGCCGAGCACGGCGAGCGACAGCAGGTGGCCCACCTCGATCTGGGCGAAGGCCCACACCGAGTCCTTGATGGGCTTGCCGGGGAAGACGTCGTCCAGGTTTGCGACCCAGCCCGCGAGCTGCGGGAACAGGTCCTGCGGCGCGAAGACACTCATTGCAGAAGGTCTCCGCGCAGGTTGACGGCGCCGCTCTCGGAGGTTCGGCACTCCTGCGCCACGTTGATCCAGTCGGGCAGGGGCTTGCCGCAGTTGATCCAGTCGTAGGCGATGTAGCGCCCGAAGAAGATCACCAGGATCCAGCTCGCCAGTGAGATGGCGGCCGAGGCGCGCACCCGCGCCGGAGGCCGCTCCAGCGTGTCCCAGGCCGCCACGTCCCGCTGAACGCGGAAGTGGAACCAGAGGATGTTGATGAAGGCGATCGCGAGGAAGACCAGCTTAATGCGGAACCAGAGATTGTGATAATAAACCAATGGCTTGGCGTAGAAGAGCGCCAGCCCGGTGATCAGCATCAGCGAGATGCCGAAGATCGTCAGGGGCAGGATCCGGTCGCTGATCACCGACACGGGCGTCTTGCGGAAGACGAGGCCGAGGAGCCTCAGGTCCACCACGAAGATGGTGCCCGCGAACAGGATGAGCGTGAGGACGTGGGTCCCCTCGAGCAGGCCCCAGAAGTTCAGGGAGCTGGCGAGCGCGTCGCTCCAGGACACGGCTGTGTCGCCGGGACCCTTGCCCAGCTCAGTGGCCATCCAGACCAGGAAGTCCCGGATCACGTGCGCCCCCCTGGAGCCCGCCCCCGGCTCGAATCAAGCCGATTGGGAGGAACGGGCCCGTCGTCTTTTCTTCTGGAGCGCGCCGATCGCCTTCGGCGGTTCACCCTCGACGGGACGTGCTCCAGTCCATACCGGCTCTTCTATACGCTGCCGCCTGTCGCGCCCATGTCTGGGGTGCGTCCGGGCTGAAACAAAGCCTTGGGGGGAGGCTAGGGCGCGAAGCGGCGCCGGGCAAGCCGCGTCAGGCGTCGCCCGGGGCTTCGGGGCGGGAGGCTTCGCGGCGGGGGGTGTCCTGAAGCGCCTCGAGCAGCAGCGTGAGCGAGGTCCTCACGGCGCCGAGCCTCACGGTCATGCGGTTGGGCGGCGCGAACCGCTCGATGCGGTGGCGCGTGGGGCCGGCGCGTCGGGCGCAGGCGAAGTGGACCAGGCCGCCCGTCTCCCCGGGCGCATCCTCGGCGAAGCCGGTCACCGACACCGCGATGTCGGCGCGGGAGTGGGCCAGAGCGCCCTCCGCCATGGCCCGCGCCGCGGCTTCGGACACCGCGCCGTGGTCCTCCAAGAGCTCCAGGGGAACGCCGATCATCTCGTGCTTGGCGTCGTTCGTGTAGGTCACGAAGCCACGCTCGAACGCGTGGCTCTGGCCGGGGATATCGGTGAGGAGCGAGGCGAGAAGGCCGCCCGTGCAGCTCTCGGCGCACGCCAGCAGGACATCGCGCGCGCACGCCTCGCGCAGGACGTCCTGCGCGAGGCGGTCGATGTCGTCGGGCAGCGGTGGGGCGAGGGCCTCGGCCATCCGGCTCAGGCGGCGCTGGCGAGCTCGGCCTTCCGCGATTCCATCTGGTCGGCGATGCCCTTCAGGTCCATCTCCGACTTGCGGCAGGCGGGGAAGTACTCGGTCTCTTCCTCCTCGACGTGGTGCTCGATCTGCTCCTGCAGGACCTTCACCTTGGCGTCATAGTACTCGTCCTCGGGGGACATGCCCTCGAGTTCCTCCATCAGCGTCTTCGCGCCCTGGTGCTCGACCTCGGCCTCGTTGACCATGTCGGACTCCACGAAGTCGCGCGACGCCGGATAGAAGATCTCCTCCTCGATCGCCATGTGGACGCGCAGCTCGTGGGTGATCTGCGCGACGAGCCGCTGCTTCTTCTCGGCGTTGTCGCCGGCCTTCTCGTACTGCTTGAAGAGGTCCTCCACCTTGCGGTGATCGGCCATCAGGTCGCTGACGGCGTCGTCGGGGCGCGACGAGGCGCTGCCGTCCTTGTTCAGGCCGGAAGACTGTTGGGTGGGCATGGGGCTCTCCATCACTCTGCGCTTCGGGCTTGTGAACACCCGGCCGGTGCGCCGGTTCCGGCCCTTGATTTTCCGGCGCGCAGCGGGTGGGTAGGGGCATGAGCCAAGGGCCCAGGGTCACGGTCGCCGGCGGGGGCGTGTTCGGCTGGGCGAGCGCCCTGGCCCTGGCCGACGCCGGCTGCCGCGTGACCCTGTTCGACCCCGGCGGGCCGAACGCCTCCAGCGTCGCGGCCGGCATGATCGCGCCGGTGTTCGAGGCCGCGCTCGACCCCGTGGCGCGCACGCAGTTCGACCTGCTGATGGCGGCGCGGGACCTGTGGCCCGAACTGGCGGCCCGGTCCGGCGTCGCGCTCGACTGGTCCGGCGCCCTGGCGGTGGGCGACGACGGCTGGCTCGAGGCGCTGGCCGGCGCCCTTGCGGCCCTGGATGCGCGGCCGACCGAGATCGGCGGCGTGACGGCGCGGGCCATGGCGCCCGGCTTGTCCGAGGCTTTCGGGCGGGCCCTGCTGACTCGCGAGGACTGGCGCCTGGACGCCCCGGCGGCGCTGGCGGCTCTGGCGCGCGCGGGCCTCGCCGCGGGCGTGGCGCACGTCCCGGAGATGTCGAGGGGGCGGGGCGGCGAGGACGTGCTGGTGGCGGCCACCGGCGCCTTGCCTGGCCTCGTGCACGCCGCGCCGGAACTTCGCCACCTGTCGCCCATCAAGGGCCACATCGTGCGGGTGGCGGCGGCCGCGGCAGGCCCCGTCGTGCGCAGCAAGGGCATCTACGCCGCCCCCGGGGCCGGCATGGCCTTCGGCGCCACCATGGAGCCGGGGGTCGCGGACACGGAGGTCGACGCGGCGCGGGCCGCCGGCCTGCTGTCGGCGGGGCTCTCGCTCTTCCCCGGCCTGCGCGACGCGCCGGCGCAGGCCGCCGCGGGCGTCCGGGCGGCGACGCCTGACGGCCTGCCGCTGGTGGGCTGGAGCGAGGCCGAGCCGGGCGTGATCCTGGCGGCGGGCGCGCGGCGCAACGGCTGGCTGCTCGCGCCGCTGGTGGCCCGGGTGGTGACGGCTTGCGTGACGGAGCGCGACCGTGGGCGCTATGCCGAGCGGATGGACCCCGCGCGGTTCCGTCAGTCTCTCTGGGGGTGAGGATGAGCGGCTTCTGGCTCACGGACGAACAGCAGGCCATCCGCGACTCCGTCGAGCGGCTCTGCGCGCGGTTCGATGCGGCCTACTGGCGTCAGACCGACGAGAGCGGGGTGTTCCCCGAGGCGTTCGTGGACGCCATGGCCGAGGCGGGCTGGCTGGGCGTGGCCATGCCGTCCGAGATGGGCGGCTCGGGCCTGGGCCTCACCGAGGCGGCGATCGTGATGCAGACGGTGGCCGAGAGCGGCGCGGGCTTCTCGGGCGCCAGCGCCATGCACCTGAACATCTTCGGCCTGATGCCGGTGGTGAAGTTCGGGACGCCGGCGCTCCGCGAGACGGCGATCCCGCGGATCATCTCCGGGCAGGACAAGACCTGCTTCGCCGTGACCGAGCCCGACGCCGGGCTGGACACGACCAGCCTCACCACCCGGGCGGAACGCACGAACGACGGCTACGTCATCCGCGGCCGGAAGATGTGGACGACCAACGCCCAGCGCGCGAACAAGATGCTGATCATCGCCCGGACCACGCCGAAGGATCAGGTGAAGCGGGCGACCGAGGGGCTCAGCCTCTTTTACACCGACTTCGATCGCGGCCGGATCACCGCCACGCCGATCCCGAAGATGGGGCGCAAGGCGGTGGAGTCGAACGCGGTCTTCATCGACGACCTGCATGTCCCGGCCGAGCATCTGGTCGGCGAGGAGGGGCGGGGGTTCTACTATCTGCTCGAGGGCCTGAACCCCGAGCGGGTCCTGATCGCGGCCGAGGCGGTGGGCCTGGGGCGCGCGGCGCTCAGGCGGGCGGCCGGCTATGCGAAGGAACGCGTCGTGTTCGGCCGGCCCATCGGGCAGAACCAGGGCGTGGCGCACCCGCTGGCGCGCTGCTGGGCCGAGCTCGAGGCCGCCAACCTGATGGCATTCAAGGCCGCCGCCCTCCATGACGCGGGCCGCGAGTGCGGCGCCGAGGCGAACGCGGCGAAGTACCTGGGCGGGGAGGCGGGCTTCCGGGCCTGCGAGACCGCCGTGCTGAGCCACGGGGGAATGGGCTACGCCAAGGAGTTCGACGTCGAGCGCTACTTCCGCGAATCGATGATCGCCCGCATCGCGCCCGTCAGCCGCGAGATGATCCTGAACTACATTTCCGAGCGCGTGCTGGGCCTGCCGAAGAGCTACTGAGAACCACCCTGCGGCAGGCCCTCCGACCCGGTCCTATTTCAGGCTGAACCGGATCGGGATCACGACCTGGCCCCCTTCGACCGGCTGGCCGTCGATGGTCTGCGGCCGCATCCGGAAGAACTTCGCCAGCTTCAGGGCCGCGGCGCCGAAGCCGGTGTCGGCGGTCTCGGAGGTGACGCGGCAGCCGCTGAGCGCGCCCGACGCCGTCACGATGCAGGCCAGGGTGGCCTGGCCTTCGGTCCCCATGCGCGCCTCGCGGTTCGGATAGTAGCGGGCGAACTCCTCGGCGCCGGGCCGCTTCAGCCAGTCGGGGCGGACGATGTCCGGCGTCCGCGGCGGCCGCGGGGGCGTGAGGTCGAGGGCGGCGAGGGGCCCCACCGTCTGCGGGACATCGACGGGGACGGGGGCCTGCTCCAGGGGCGGCAGGGGCAGCGTGCTGGGCACGTTCTCCGGCGGATGCAGGTCGACCATCCTGCGGTCAGGCTTCTCCGGCGGAGTCGGCGGCGGCTCGTCCTTCGCGGGCAAAGGGAGGAGATCGATGATGACCGGCGGATCCTCGACCGCCAGGGTCTTCGGCGGCGCGAACTGCATCATCGCAAGGTAGGCCGCGACGGCGGCGTGCGCGCCCAGCGAGGCGGCGACGATCAGGGTGGTCTTCCTCGACATCGGCCGACGGGCGGGCCGGACGTCGAAGGGGGTGGCCTGGCGGATGACCATGGGACAGCTCCACGAGTGGCTTACAGACGTAAGCTGATCGTGAATTACAGCCGTAATGTGGCAGCCCCCTAAAGACGCCTGTTTAGCGTTTAGCGGGGCATTAACCATGATCGCCGACTCCTGGGACCATGTCCGTGCAGGGTATCCGGGGCATCGTCGAAGCCGCCATCGAACGCGCCTCCAAGGCGACGGGCGTCGACTTCGGCTTCCTGATGAAGACCGCCGGCCGCGAGAGCAGCTTCAACCCGAAGGCGCGGGCCTCCACCTCGTCGGCGGCCGGGCTCTTCCAGTTCGTGGACCAGACCTGGCTCTCGACGCTGAAGCAGCACGGCGCCAAGCACGGCTACGCCCGCTACGCCGACCTGATCAGCCGCGGCTCGGACGGCCGGCTCCGCGTGGACGGCGCCGAGGCCCGCCGCGCGGTCATGGACCTGAAGCTCGATCCGCACGCCGCCTCGCTGATGGCCGGCGAGCTCGCCTCCGACCACGCCGCCTACCTCAAGGGCCGCACGGGCCGCGCGCCCACCGCCGGCGAGCTCTACGCCGCGCACTTCCTGGGACCCCACGGCTCGGCACGGCTGATCAACGCCGTCCAGACCCAGCCCGGCGCGTCGGCGGCCTCCCTGTTCCCGGACGCCGCCCGCGCCAACCGCTCGATCTTCTACCGCGAGGGCCGCGCCGCGACGGTGAGCGAGGTCTATGCGAACCTCACCCGGACGGGCGGGAACCAGGAGGCCGTGTCGACCCCGGGCCCCGAGGCCGACCCGGTGGACGGCGGCTTCGTCCAGTACGCCTCGACGCGCCGCGCCGCGCGGCAGCGCGAGCAGGACGCCCTGGTGGCGATGATCCTGAAAGGCTCGCAGCCCGCCGATCAGGCCGGCGTCGGCAGCCGCCTCACCGGCTCGCTGTTCACCAGCGAGATGCTGAAGATGCTGAGCGACAACCGCGACAGCTAGCCTCAGCCGGCCGCGGCGCCCTCGGCGTACATCGCCTCGATGTCGGCCTCGGCGTAGCCCAGCTCCTTCAGGACGTCCCGTGTGTGCTCGCCGAGCTTCGGGGAACGCGGGCGCGCGGTGACGTCGGCGCCCGGGAAGCGGGCGGGCGCGGCCACCGATCGGTAGGTCCCGCCCTGGCCGTCCTCGATCTGGATGAAGCCGCCGGCGGCCGCGATCTGCGGATCCTCGGCCACCTGGGCCGGCGTCTGCAGGGGCGCCCAGACCAGGTCGGCCTCGTCGAGCCTGCGGGCGATCTCGGCCATGGGCAGCTGCCCGAAGGCGGCGTCCAGCTCCTCGGCCAGGGCCTTGGCGTTGGCGCGCCGCTCCTTGCCGCCGGCGAAGCGAGGGTCGGTGATCAGGTCCTCGCGGCCGGCCGCCCTCACGAACTTGTCCCAGCCGCCGGACGCGCCGCGCGGGTTATGCACGAACCAGTGGCCGTCCGAGCTGCGGAAGTGATTGGCGATGGCGTTCATCGGATTGTCGCGCGACCGGACCGAGGCGACGCGGCCCAGCTTCAGCTGCACGGCGAGATCCGAGCTCCAGAGGTAGACGCCGGTGGCCAGCAGCGAGGTCTGCACGAGGCGGCCCTGTCCCGTCTTCTCCCGCTCGTACAGCGCCGCCAGGATGGCTGCGACGGTGGCCAGAGACGTGGAATGGTCGCCCATGCCCGAGGTGCGCATGAAGGGCTCCGTGCCCTTGGGCGCGGTCATGTAGGCGATCCCCGAACGGGCCCAGAACGCGGTGACGTCGAAGCCGGGGAGGTGGGCGTCGGGCCCTTCGAGGCCGTAGCCAGTGATCACCGCATAAACGAGGCGGGGATTGGCCTTGCGCAGGGTCGCCTCGTCGAGGCCGTACTTCTTCAGCGACGCGGGCCGCGTGTTGGTGAGGAAGACGTCGGCCGTCTCGGCCAGCTTGGCTAGGGCGTCGCGGCCGGCCGGCTTGGTGATGTCCAGCACGACGCCGCGCTTGCCGCGGTTGTCGACGTCGAAGGTCGGGTTCGCGCCGATGTCGCTCTTCAGGTCGGCGAAGACGTGGCGCATGTTGTCGCCCTCGGGGCGCTCGACCTTGATGACCTCGGCGCCCCAGTCGCCGAGGATCGCGGCCGTACCCGGACCCGCGATGTAGGCGGTGAAATCGACGACCCTCAGACCCTGCAGCAACACGTGTCACATCTCCCTTGGCCGGGGGACACTAACGGACCTTACGGGGCGGCGCCCAGCCGGTTGCGCGGCGCCGGAGGCGATGCCTTCAGGCGGCGGCGTCCCGGTCGTTGGCCGCCGGGGCGCTGGCCAGGGCTTCGGCGATCGCGCGGGCCGCGGGCGCCGTTCCCACGGGGCGACGCAGCAGCGCGTCGGCGCCCGCCTGGAGGGCGGCTTCGGCCTCCGCCATGTCCTGGCCGATCAGGGCGACGATGGGGGTCGCTCCCGCGCCCCCCGGAAGGCCGCGGACGCCCGGGATCGCCTCGGGCTCCCCGCAGACGATGAGGTCGAGGTCGCAGATGCGCGCCAGGTCGAGCGCGCGCGACGCGCGGCTGGCGCTGACCACCTGGTGGCCCAGCTGCTCCAGGCTCGCCCGCAGCGCGGCAGCCCCCAGCGGCTCGGGTTCGAGCGCCAGGATCCGCAGCCGGCGCGCCGGCGCATCGTCCCCGGCGCCCGGCGCGGGGCCGCCCACGATGGCGAGCAGCTCGTTCACGGCGTCCAGCGCGACGCCGACCTGCCCCCGCGTCGGCGCAGCCCGGCCGCGCGCCGCGGTGGCGAGGACATGGGCCACGCCGCTCAGGCCGTCGCGAAGCTCCTCCGAAAGCGTCTCGGCCAGTTCGGACTTCACCCGGGCGAAGCGGCGCGCGGCCTCGGCCTGCTCCGCACGCTCGGCCAGCAGGCGTTCGCGCTCGGCCGCCAGGGCGTACTGGCGGCGCAGGATCCGGTTCACGAGCATGGCCAGGGCCAGCGACAGGGCGGCGGCCGCGAGGCCGAGCTGCGCGGCGGGCAGGTCCTCCGGGTGAAGGAACAGCGCCGCGAGCGGCGTCGCCATCGCCGCGGGCGCGACGATCATGAGGCTGGGCAGCCAGGGGGTGGTGAACACCACGCAGATCATTGCGGCGCCCAGGGCCAGGAGGAGCAGGGTCTCGCGCGCCGGGCCGGCGAAGTGGGCGAACAGGGCCACGCTCGCGACGGCGCCGGCCCAGATCAGGCCGCCCAGGATCTGCATCCGCGCCCGATGCCGCAGATCGTCCGCGGCCGGGGTCTTCAGCCAGTTGAAGACGCCGTAGAAGGCGCCCCAGCCGATGGCGAAGACGGCGAGGCAGGCCCCCATCCAGGCGGCGTTGGCGGCGTGGCTGCCCGCCCAGACGAAGATCGGCAGCGCCACGCCGAAGGCGAGGATGGCGTACGGCAGCAGTGCGGCCTGCGCCCGCATGCCCTGGCTCGCGGCGCTGATCGCCGGGGTCTGCGGCGCGGTGCTGGAGGTGGACACGGGCGGCTCCCGGCTGAACTCCCCGCCAGCATGCGGCGCAGGGCTTGGCCCCCGGTTACGCGAAATCCTTAATCCACAGATTCGCCCGGCAACCTCTCGTTAAGGCGCGCGTGGGCAATCTCGAATCGCGGGACTCCGGACCTGGTTCGGACAGGGGCGATTCGGGACGATGGCGACCACGCGATCAGCGCTGACGGATGAGGACATCCGCACGCTGGTGAAAGGCGCGACCCCGGACGAACGCGCCGTGGCGGCGCGCAAGCTCTGCGGCGCGATGGATCGCCAGCCCCTCTCGGACGAGGATCGCGCCCTCGCTGCCGACATCCTTCGGGTCATGGCCGTCGACGCCGCCGAGCTGGTGCGCAAGGCCATTGCGGAGACCCTTCGGGCCTCCACGGTGGTGCCGCACGACGTGGCCGTCCGCCTCGCGCGGGACGTGGAAAGCGTCTGCCTGCCGCTGCTCACCCATTCCCCGGTCTTCACCGACCAGGACCTGAGCGAGATCGTCCGCCTGGGCGGGCCGGTCCGCCAGGTCGCCATCGCGCGTCGGCCGCAGCTTTCCCGCAGCGTGACCGACACGCTGGCCGAACATGGCGGCGAGCGCGCCCTCACGACGGCCTGCGCAAACCCCGGCGCGGATTTCGGCGAGTCCGGGCTCAAGCGGGTGATCGATCGCTTCGAGGCGTCCGAGCAGGTGCTTGCGGCGATGGCCTACCGCCGGGCGTTGCCGCTCTCGATCACGGAGCGACTGATCACCCTCGTCAGCGATCAGGTCCGGGATCACCTCCTCGAGCATCAGCCCCTGAGCGCCGAGGCGGCGGTCGAGATCGCCACCGGCGCCGCCGAGCGCGCGACCGTAGACCTGGTCGACCAGGCGGGCCGGACGGCCGACGTGAAGGGCCTCGTGGCCCACCTGCGCGCCGAGTCCCGGCTGAGCGCTTCGCTGCTGCTGCGCGCGCTCGCGCACGGGCACATGACCTTCTTCGAGTGGGGGGTCGCGGAACTCGCCGGCGTGCCGCACCATCGGACCTGGCTGATGATCCATGACGCGGGGCCCCTGGGCCTGCGGGCCATCTACGAGCGTGCGGGCCTGCCGGCGCGGCTGTTCCCCGCCTTCCGCGCCGCGGTGGACACCTTCCACTCGATGGAGTTCGACGGAGGTCCCCGAGACCGTGAGCGGTTCCAGGAGCGGATGCTGCAGCGGTTCCTCACGCAGCCTTCCGGCGCGGGGCGGGAGGACGTGGACTACCTTCTCGATCGCATGGGACGCGCGGCGGACGTCGCCCGAGAAGTCGCCTAGCGCACCCCGCCAGGCACGAGCCGGCGCAGGCCGCCGGAATCCTCCGGAAGGTGGACGGGGCCGGCGTCCTTGCCTTCCCCGCGGTCAGGGTTCCAAGCTGGCCCCATGAGCGAAGCGCCCCGCCAGCCGGCCGAGACGAAACCCGCCGCGACCATCCTCCTGCTCCGCGACGATCCGGAGTTCGAGGTCCTGATGGTCAAGCGGCACCACCAGATCGACTTCGCGTCCGGAGCGCTGGTCTTTCCGGGCGGCAAGACCCACGCGGGCGACCACGACCCGGCCTGGGCCGACCATTGCGTCGGCTGGGACAGGTTCGACTCCGAGCAACGCGCCCTCCGCATCGGGGCGATCCGCGAAGCCTACGAGGAAGCAGGCATCCTTCTCGCCGAGGGGCTCGATGGGTCGGACTTCGCCGAGGTCTGCGATCCTCAGGTGCGTTCGGCCGTGGACCGCGGCGAGACCCCGTTCCTCGACGTGGTCAAGGACCTGGGCGTGCGCCTGCGGCTCGATGCGCTGACCGTCTTCGCGCGCTGGATCACGCCCACCATGATGCCGAAGCGCTTCGACACCTGGTTCTACGCCGTGCGGGCGCCCGCGGACCAGTTGGCCGTCGCGGACGGGCGCGAGGCGGTGGACGCGGAGTGGATCGCGCCGGCAGAGGTGTTGCGCCTGGCCGACGCCGGGGAGCGCACCGTGATCTTCCCGACGCGCATGAACGTGCAGCTGCTGGCCGAGGCGACCAGCGCGTCGGACTGCGTCGCGCGCGCGGAATCCCGCGAGCTCGTCACCGTGTTGCCGGTGGTGGAGAAGCGCGGGGAAGCCCGCTTCCTGGTGATCCCGTCGAACGCGGGCTACGGCGAGGTCGCCGAGCCCATGGATCGCATCGCCGCCGAGAGCCGCGCCGGCTGAGGGCTCTCGCCTAAGCCCCGAACGCCTGCACGCGGCCTTCGAGTTCCTTGACGAGGAGGGCGCCGACCGGGTGATCCTCGGTCTTGATGCCGTCCCGGGCCGCCGCCTTGATGGCGTCGATGTGGGCGTCGACGAGCGACATCGGGGCCTCGAGCCGCTTCTGCTTGTCGTCGATCATGCGGCAGAGAAGGCCCGCGATACGGGTGACGAGCGGATAGCCGTAGGTGGCGCCGAGACCCTTCAGGTCGTGCGCGCGGAAGTACAGGCCTTCCATGTTCTCGGCCGTCGGGCCGCCGCTGCGGACCACCTGGCGCGCGGCTTCCAGCTTGGCGACCTCGTCGTTCAGCCACTGTCCGAAGTTGCCGGAGAGGCTCTGAAGCGCGGCCTCGGCCTTGGCGATGGCGGCCGGATCGATGCCGCCCGGCCGGCCGCCGCCGACCCGCAGACGGAGGGCGTTCGGCGGCTGGATCAACTGCCCAGGCTTGGGATTGCTCACAGGTATTCTCCCACACTTGCGCGGGAGGATAGGGTGAACGCGTTAATGAGCGATGATGTCGCCCTGGAGCGGACGGCTCAGACCGAGAACTGCTCCGCCAGCACGCGCTCGCCGAGGCTGCGGCCGGCGTCGAAGAGCATGCAGACGGACACGTTGCGATCCTCGGCGATGTAGACCTCGAGGACGTTCGGCGCCTCGAAGTTGTCCGCGACGGCGCTGACCGGTCGCTTGGCGCCCTCGAGCACCTCCAGCCGAATGCGTGCGGTATGGGAGAGGAGGGCGCCGCGCCAGCGCCGCGGGCGGAACGCGCTGATGGGCGTCAGGGCCAGGATCTGGCTGTCCATCGGGATGATCGGACCGTGGGCCGAGAGGTTGTAGGCGGTCGACCCCATCGGCGTGGAGAGCAGCGCGCCATCGCAGATGAGCTCCTGCAGCCGCACCTTCCCGTCGACCGAGATCCGCAGCTTGGCGGCCTGGCGCGTGGTCCGCAGGAGGCTGACCTCGTTGAACGCGATGGCCTCGTGGCTCTGCCCCTGCACGTCGACCGCGTTCATGCGCAGCGGGTGGATGATCGCCTGCTCCGCCGCGTTGATCCGGCCCAGCAGGTCGTCGTCGGCGAACTCGTTCATCAGGAAGCCGACGGAGCCGCGGTTCATGCCGTAGATCGGCTTTCCCGACGCCATGAGGGCGTGCACCGTCTCCAGCATGAAGCCGTCGCCGCCGAGGGCCACGATCACCTGGGCGTTCTCGATCCCGGCGTCTCCGTAGCGGGCGGCGAGCCGATCCCGGGATTCCTGCGCCTCCGGGCGCGTCGAGGCCACGAAGGTGAGGCGGGTGACGAAGGACGAGCGGTTCATCGCGGCCATAACCGCCGAAGCTTCGCCCCGTGTCAAACGGCAGTTTGAAGTCGCGTCAGGCGGCGGCCAGCAGGGACTGCGCCGCCTGCCGGAACGCCGCGCCGGCGACCTCGGGCGAAACCGGGGCGAAGGCGACCGAGGCCTTGCGGCTCGCCTCGTGGCCGCCGCCGGGACGCCCGTCGTTCAGCTTGCGGGTCATCTGCAGGATGTCGGGGAAGACGCTCCGGTCGATGCCGACGGCCGCGCAGGCCAGGGCGAGCAGTTCGGGGCGGTCGGAGTCGATGGTCGCCCGAACCTGGGCGGGCTCGAACCGGCCCAGCATGGCGAGCGCGCCGCAGAACAGGCTGAGTCGTCCCTCCCGCAGCGCCCGCACGAGATACCCCGGCCGCAGCTGGCCGGCGGCGTGCAGCTTGTCGAGGAGGCGTTGCTCCATCAGTTCGCGCTCGCCGTCCCGCGTGACGCGAGGGTTGGCCTCGGCCGCAGGCACGGCGACGATGTCGTAGTAGCCCTCGCTCACGGACGCCGCGAGCGCCTCGTCCAGGATCGAGACGTCCAGCCGGAACCGGTCGGCAAGTCCCTTGCGCAGGGCGAGGCCGACCCAGAGATAGAGGCGCTTGGCGAGCTGTCCGGTGAGCTTCGGGTGCTGGGACAGGGGCGTGCGCATGGCCGCGACGCGGCGCGAGGCCTCGACCAGTTCCTCCATGTCCGACGTGGAAAGCTCGGCCGTGTGGTTGCCGGCCAGGGCGGTCAGCACGGCGGGCTCGGCCTGTTCGAGGATCGCCGACACCACGGCGTGCGAAAGGTTGGGGCGGCGGGCCACCTCGATCTGATGTTCGATCGTCGCCTCGACCAGCAGCCGGACGAGGTCGAGGTCCTTCAGGACCGGACTGCCGGCGATCAGGGGGCGCGCGATCTCGATGTCGTCGAGCGCGAGCACGTTGACGAGGGCGTTCGGCGCCCACTCGGCTTCGGCCAGCTTCTCGGACAGACGGCGGCGGATTTCCCGCTCGGCCTCCACCACGAGGCTCATGAAGATGGACGACAGCAGCGCCTGGATCGGCGCGGACGTCATGGCCGTGGCGGCATGGGGCGCGTCGCACAGGTCTGCGATCGCCAGAAGGAGGCGTTCACGGTCCGCCGGCTGGCGGCTCTTGGCGAGATCGAGCAGACTTTCGCCGCTCATCGCGAGACTCAAGCCGGATCCCCCACATTCGACGTTCGACACGGCTGGAATGACACTGGGGCCGGCGGGTGAAGACATGCTTAAGGACAAGGTTGAAGCAGGGGTAATCACATCATGGCCGAACCGCTGATCCTCGCGCTGGACCAGGGCACGACATCCACCCGCGCGATCCTGTTCGCGGCGGACGGGACCGCGCTCGCCGAGGCGGGCCGGCCGCTCGAGCAGCACTATCCGCATGACGGCTGGGTGGAGCACGACGCCGACGAGATCTTCGCCGCTTCGGTCGAGGTGCTGAAAGCGGCGGTCGAGAAGGCCGGCAGGCGGATGAGCGACGTGGCGGCGATCGGCGTCACCAACCAGCGCGAAACGGTGGTCGTCTGGGAAAAGGCCACCGGGCGGCCGGTGCACAAGGCTGTCGTCTGGCAGGATCGCCGGACCGAACCGGCCTGCGCTGCGCTGCGCGAGGCGGGTCACGAGGCGCGGGTCACGCAGCTCACGGGCCTGCTGCTGGACCCCTATTTCTCCGGGACCAAGCTCGCCTGGCTCCTCGATCATGTGCCGGGAGCCCGCCGGGCCGCCGCGGCCGGCGAGCTGCTGGCCGGGACGATCGACACCTGGGTGATCTGGAAGCTGACCGGCGGCCGGACCTTCGCCACGGATGCGACGAACGCTTCGCGGACGCTGCTCTACGACATCCGCACCCGGTCCTGGTCGGCCGAGATGGGCGAGATGCTGGACGTGCCCCTCGCCATGCTCCCGCAGGTCCTGGACTGCACCGGCGACTACGGCGAGACCGAGCCGGGTCTGCTGGGCCGCGCGATCCCCATCCGGGGCGTGGCCGGGGACCAGCAGGCCGCGCTGATGGGGCAGGGGTGCATACGTCCCGGCGAGATGAAGGCCACCTACGGGACCGGCTGCTTCATGCTGCTCAACACCGGTGAAGCCGCGCCGGTGAGCGAGGCGCGGCTGTTGACCACCGTCGCGGCTCAGGTGGGCGGCCGGACCACCTATGCGCTGGAGGGCGCGATCTTCATCGCGGGCGCCGCCATCCAGTGGCTGGGCGAGGGGCTCCGCATCCCCGGGGGACCGCAGGCGGCCGAGCGACTGGCGGCGGAGGCGAACGACGACCTCGGCGTCGTCCTGGTGCCGGCGTTCACGGGCCTCGGCGCGCCGTGGTGGGACGCCAACGCGCGGGGTGCGCTGTTCGGGCTCACGCGCGACGCCGGGCTGCCGGAGATCGCCCGCGCTGCGTTCGACGCGTGCGCGCTGCAGACCCGGGACCTGATCGAAGCCATGCGGGCGGACGCCCCGCACGCCTTCCGCGGCGACGTCGAACTGCGCATCGACGGCGGGATGTCGCGCAGCGCCTGGTTCAGCCAGCGGCTGGCGGACCTGACAGGCGTGAGCGTCTGCCGGGCGACCTATCAGGAGACGACCGCGCTGGGCGCGG
Source organism: Phenylobacterium sp. T106 (assembly GCF_057219735.1). Classification (NCBI taxonomy): domain Bacteria; kingdom Pseudomonadati; phylum Pseudomonadota; class Alphaproteobacteria; order Caulobacterales; family Caulobacteraceae; genus Phenylobacterium; species Phenylobacterium sp. T106. The sequence goes on from NZ_JBXVWA010000014.1 coordinate 59,523, forward strand.
CGCTGTTCGCCGGCGTCGGCGCCGGCGTCTACGCCGATGTCGCCGAGGCGGCCGCCGCGCGGCCGAGCACGGAAGGCTACGGTCCGGCCCTGGGCGCGGACGGGCGCGAGCGGGCCTACGCCCGCTGGCTCGACGCCGTGAACCGGGTGCGCAGCGGCGCCTAGACCAGCCGGACGCGGGGCTTGATGCCCATGGAGCGTCCCGACAGGCGGCCGATGACCTCGGCGTGGCGGAAGCCGCGCGCGTGCGCGGCCTCCAGCACCGCCGGCGCCTGTTGGGGCGAGACGGCGATGAGCAGGCCGCCGCTCGTCTGCGGGTCGGTGAGCAGGTCCCGACGCCAGTGCGGCACGGCGGCGAGTTCCTGGACGAGTTCCCCGTAGCTGTCCCAGTTCCGTGTGGAAGCGCCGGTGCGCACCCCCGAACGGACCAGGGCCTCGACGCCCGGCAGGACGGGCGCCTTGGTGACCTCGATATCGGCGAGCAGCTGGGCGCCCTGGGCCATCTCGAGGGCGTGGCCGATCAGGCCGAAACCGGTGACGTCCGTGACCGCATGGACGCCCGGGATGTCGGCCAGGTCGGCGCCGAGCACGTTCAGCTGGGTGGTGGTGGCGATGAGGGCGTCGTAGCCGGCCTGTTCCAGGCGTTCCTGCTTGAACGCCGCCGAGAGCACGCCCACCCCGAGCGGCTTTGTGAGGATCAGGAGGTCGCCTTCGCGCCCGCCCTTGTTGGTCAGTACGCGATCGGGGCGCACCAGGCCCAGCGCGACCAGCCCGTAGATGGGTTCGACGCTGTCGATCGAATGACCGCCGGCCACCGGGACGCCGGCCTCGGCGCAGACGGTCGCGCCGCCCGCGAGGATCCGGCCGATGGTCTCGGGCGGAAGCTTGTTCACCGGCATCCCGACGATGGCGAGCGCCAGGATCGGCCGGCCGCCCATGGCGTAGACGTCGGAGAGCGCGTTGGTGGCGGCGATGCGTCCGAAGTCGAAGGGGTCGTCGACAACAGGCATGAAGAAGTCGGTGGTCGCCACCAGCGCCTGGTCGTCGTTCAGGCGCCACACCGCGGCGTCGTCGGAACTCTCGGTCCCCACCAGCAGGTCGGGGAACGCGGCGGCGGCCGGCATCCGGCTCATGATGTCGCGCAGCACCGCTGGGGCGATCTTGCACCCGCAGCCGCCGCCGTGCGCCAAGGATGTCAGGCGTTGGGGTTGTGGCATCGACTCACCGTGTCTGCGATCCGCGCTATAGCACCAGCATGGCCCTGCAGCTTACAGACGACGTCAGCCCGGAGGCGCTCGCGCGGTTCGATCTGCTGATCGACGTGCGCAGTCCCGGCGAATTCGCGCAGGATCATGTGCCCGGCGCGGTCAACCTGCCAGTCCTCAGCGATGTCGAGCGGTCGGAGGTGGGGACGATCTACGTCCAGGAGAGCCGCTTCAAGGCGCGGCGGATCGGCGCCGCCCACGTCGCTCGCAATATCGCCCATCACCTGGAAACGGCGCTGGCCGACCGGCCCGGCGGCTTCCGGCCCCTGGTCTACTGCTGGCGCGGCGGGATGCGCTCGAACGCCATGGCCACGATCCTCTCCCAGGTCGGCTGGCCTACAACGGTGCTGAACGGCGGCTATCGCACCTGGCGGCGCAGCGTCACCGCGCGGCTCTATGACGGGGAACTGCCGCTCGACTTCGTCCTGCTCGACGGACAGACGGGCGTGGGCAAGACCGAGATGCTCGGGCGGCTGGCGGCCCGGGGGCTGCAGACCCTCGACCTTGAGGGGCTGGCCTCGCACCGCGGATCCCTCTTCGGCGCGCTCCCTGGGCGGCCGCAGCCGAGCCAGAAGATGTTCGAGAGCCGCCTGTTGGCACAGCTCGACGCGCTCGATCCGCGTCAACCGGTGGTCGCGGAGGCGGAGTCGAGCAAGATCGGCGAACGCATGATCCCGCCCGCGCTGTGGCGCCGGCTGGCCCAGGCGCCCCGGATCGAGCTGACCGCGCCGCCTGAGGCCCGCGCGCGCTACCTGGTGGGCGCCTACGCCGATCTCGTCGCGGACCCCGCGGCGATCGAGGGCGCGTTCGAACGCCTGCCGGTCCACCCGAGCCGCGACCGCCTGACGGCCTGGCGGACGATGGTCGCCGAGGGCCGCTTCGTGGAACTCGCCCAGGCCGTCATGGCGCTCCACTACGACCCCGCCTACGAGCGGGCCAGGAAGCGGCATGACCGCCCACTGCTGGGCGAGATCCTGCTGGACCCGACCGACGCCCGGTCGTTCGACGCAGCCTGCGAGAGGATCATCGCCCTGGCGCGTGCTTGACGCCCCGGCCCGGCGGGAGGAGTCTGCGCCCCAGCAGGATAGAGGAGGGAGCGCCATGGCTGACGGTTCGGTCGCGAGCGTCACGTCGCTCAAGGGTAAGGTCAGCGCCGAGGAATGGCAGGCCCGGGTGGACCTTGCGGCGCTCTACCGGCTGGTGGCGCTCTACGGGTGGGATGATCTGATCTACACCCACATCTCGGCCCGTATTCCGGGGCCGGAACACCACTTCCTGATCAATCCCTACGGCCTCACCTTCGAGGAGATCACCGCCTCGTCGCTGGTCAAGATCGACCTGGATGGCAACATCCTCCAGGAGACGCCCTACTTCATCAATCCGGCGGGCTTCACGATCCACTCGGCCGTGCATGCGGCGCGCGAGGACGCAAAGTTCGTCATGCACCTTCACACCGACCAGGGCGTCGCCGTGGCGGCGCAGAAGGAGGGCCTGCTGCCGCTCAGCCAGCATGCGCTGATCGTGATCCCGCGCCTGGCGTACCACGACTACGAAGGCATCGCCCTGAACCACGACGAGCGCGAGCGCCTGGTGGCCGATATCGGCGACAAGCCTCTGATGCTGCTGCGAAATCACGGGACGCTCTCCACCGGAGAAACGGCGGCGGACTGCTGGCTGGGGATGTTCTACCTCGAGCGCGCCTGCACCATGCAGGTCCAGGCCCTCTCCGGCGGGCGCGAGAACGTCCTGCTCGCGCCGGAGGCCGCGCAGGCCGAGGTGCGCAACCAGACGGGACGCGGCTTCGGCGGAGCCCTCGCCTGGCCGGCCTGCCTGCGGAAGCTGGATCGGTCGCTTCCCGGCTACGACGCCTGATCGCCTCGGCGCCGAGCGCATAGGCAGTCGCGGCGCCGCGGAGGCGCCGCGCGGCTTTGCGCGCTAAAGTTTCAGCGCCGAAACCATCAGCCATCCTCGTGTCACTGGACCGCGTGTATGGAGCGGCTCTAAGAGCGCGAACGAATTTACAGTCATGCGCCTGCCGCTTCGCGGGCGACGGAGCCCGCCAGGTTGGTCAGACGTCACTTCTTTCTGGTTGCAGCCCTGATCGTCCTGGGGGCCATGGTCGTGTTCGCGACCTACAAGGTGCTGGCCAGGAGCGCCGGGCCGGGCGGCCCCGGAGGCCCGGGCGCCGCCGCGCAAGGCATGGGGGGCGGCGGGGGTCCAGGCGGGCCTGGCGGTCGCCGCGGCGGCGGCGGCGGGTTCGGCGGCCCCACCCTGGTCTCGGTCACCTCGGGCCAGCCTCGCGTCTTTGAGGACACCATCGAGGTCCTGGGCGTCGCCAAGGGGCGGCAGTCGGTGACCCTGACGGCCGCGGCCACGCAGCTCGTGGACCGCGTGCGGTTCAGGGACGGCCAGCAGGTGAGCCGTGGGGCCGTCCTGGTCGAGCTCCGCGACACGGAACAGAGCGCCGGGATCGCCCAGGCCCAGGCGCGGCTGGTGCAGGCGAAGCGCGCCTATGATCGCTACAAGGAACTCAACGACAAGGGCTTCGCGTCGAAGGCGGCGCTGGACCAGTACGAGGCGGCGTGGCGCTCGGCCCAGGCGGACGTGAACGCGGCGCAGGCGCGGCAGAACGATCGCATCATCCGCGCGCCGTTCTCCGGCGTGGTCGGGCTGTCGGACGTGGCGCCCGGAGCCCTGGTGAACCCGGGCGCGCCCATCGTGACCCTCGACGACATTTCGGTCGTGCGCGTCGATTTCCAGGTCCCGGAGCGCTACCTGAGCCAGCTGCGCGAGGGCCAGCCGCTGCTTGCCACGACCGACGCCTTCCCCGGAGAGACGATCCGCGGCCGCATCGCGCGCCTGGACACGCGGGTGGACGAGCGGACGCGGGCCATCACCGCCCGGGCCGAGTTCCCGAACGCCGGCGGCCGGCTCAAGCCTGGCATGATGTTCCGCGTCGGCGTTTCCCGTGGTCAGCGGACCAGCGTCAGCGTCCCCGAGTCCGCCGTCTCGGTGCAGGGCGACAACGCGTTCGTGTTCGCCATCCGGCAGCGGCCCGCCCAGGGTCCGCGCCCGGCGGGCGCCATGGTGGAGCAGCGGCCCATCGTCACCGGCGTGCGGCAGCTGGGCTACGTGGAGATCCGCGAGGGCCTCCGCGCCGGCGAGCAGGTGGTCGCCGACGGGCTCAACAAGCTGCAGCCCGGCCAGCCCGTCCGCGTCGGACGCAGCCCCGGCATCGGGGCCGATCCTACGCAGACCCGCCCGGCGGCCGGACGTCCCGCAGCCCCCCCTGAAGGCGCGCGGCCCGCCGCGCGACCCGCGGCATGATGCTCTCCGACATCTCGGTGCGCCGTCCCGTCTTCGCGGCGGTGGCGGCCATCATCCTGTGCGTGGTCGGCTTCGCGGCCTTCAACGCCCTGACCGTCCGCGAACTGCCCAGCGTCGATCCGCCCGTGGTAGGCATCTCGACCAGCTACCGCGGGGCCTCGGCCGAGGTCATCGAGGAGCGGATCACCGAGGTGATCGAGCGTCAGGTGGCCGGGATCGAAGGCATCGACCGGGTCTATTCGGCGTCCCGCGACGGCTCGTCGCGGATCAGCATTTCCTTCAAGCTGGATCGTGACCTCGACGCGGCCGCCAACGATGTCCGGGACGCGGTGAGCCGCGTCGCGGGCCAGTTGCCGGAACAGGCCGACCCGCCGCAGATCCAGAAGGCGAACGCCGACGCCTCGCCGATCATCTTCCTGAACCTGACCTCGCAGACGATGAACCGTCTGGAGCTGTCGGACTACGCCCAGCGCTACCTCGTCGAACGGCTCTCCACGGTGCCGGGCGTCGCCGCGGTGGGCGTGGGCGGGTCGCAGCTCTACTCGATGCGCATCTGGCTGAACCCCGACGCCATGGCTGCGCGGGGCATCACCGTCGAGGACGTCGAGACGGCGCTACAGACCCAGAACGCGGAACTGCCGGCCGGCTCGCTGGAGGCCCCGGCCAAGGACTTCACCATCCGCGTGGCCCGCGGCTACTCGACCCCGGAGGAGTTCGCCCAGCTTCCGGTGGTCCCGGCCCGGGGCGCCGCCGCGACGCAGGCTTCCGCCGCGCTGGGCGGCTCGGCGGCGGGGGCCGGCGCGGCGCAGGGCGCGACGCGCGAGGTGACCTCGGCCGTGGCCGCGCAGGGCTACATCACCCGGCTGGGCGACATCGCCCGGGTTGAGGAGGGGCCCGACGAGCGCCGCCGCATCTTCCGGATGAACGGCCGCGACATGGTCGGCATCGCGATCACGCGCCAGAGCCAGGCCAACGACCTGGAGATCTCGGACGGCGTCCGCGCGGCCATCAAGGAGATCAACGCCGGCCTGCCCAAGGGCACGCAGCTGGGCGTTTCGGTCGACTACACCGAGTTCACGCGCCAGGCGATCCGCGAGGTCTGGATCACCATGGGCATCTCCCTGGCCCTGGTGGCGCTGGTCAACTACCTGTTCCTGGGCACGGCGCGGGCCGCGATCATCCCGACGATCGTCGCGCCGATCTGCATCCTCTCCACCTTCATCGTCCTGGCCCCGCTGGGGTTCTCCATCAACCTGCTGACGCTCCTGGCCCTGGTGCTGGCGATCGGCCTGGTGGTGGACGACGCCATCGTGGTGACCGAGAACATCCAGCGCCGCATCGACGAGGGCGAGCCCCCCGCGGTGGCCGCCCAGCGGGGGGCCCGGCAGGTGTTCTTCGCCGTCGTGGCCACCACCATCGTGCTGGTCGCCGTTTTCGCCCCGCTGATGTTCCTCCCGGGCTTCACCGGTCGGCTCTTCGTGGAACTCGCCGTCTCGGTGGCGGCGGCCATCGTGTTCTCGGCCCTGCTGGCCTTCTCGCTCTCGCCCATGCTGTCGTCCAAGCTGCTGCGTCCGGCGCAGGGCGAGGGGTTCGTCGCGCGCAAGGTGGACTCGGCCATGACGCGGCTGCGGTCGTCGTACCACGCCTCGCTGGACGCGATGCTGGGCCGGCGCATCGCCTCGATCGCGGCGAGCGCGCTGGTGGTGCTGCTGGGGCTGGGCGCCTGGGGCCTGTTCTCGGTCCTGCCCCGCGAGCTCACGCCCGAGGAGGACCGGCGCCGCGCCATGGTGATGTTCACCGGGCCCGAGGGCGCGGGCTTCGACTACACCCTCACCGCCGCCAGGCAGGTCGAGGGCATCCTGATGAAGTACGTCGCCAGCGGGGATCTGGAGCGCTTCGTCTTCTCGATGCCGCGCTTCGGCAACAACTCTTTCAACTCGGGCGGCGGCAACGCCATCCTGGCGAAGGACGCCGAGATCACGGCGCCCGAACTGGCGGCCAAGCTCAATCGCGAGCTCTCGTCCGTCACGTCCGTTCGGGCGCTCGTGGCGCCGGAAGGCGGGCTTCAGCGGGGCGGGCCGGGCGGCGGGGGCGGCGGCAGTTCCAGCCTCCAGCTGATCGCCACGGGGACCGACTATCCGGAGATCGCGCGATGGATCCAGCCGATCCTCGCTGCGGCGTCCGAGAATCCCGGCCTGGCGCGTCCGCGCCTCGACTACGAGCCTACCGCGCCGCGGGTGGTGGTCGACATCGACCGTGACAAGGCCGCCGCCCTGGGCGTGTCGGCTCAGGCGATCGGACGGGCGCTCGAGACGATGTTCGGCTCCCGGCGGTCCACCACCTACATCAAGAACGGGCAGGAGTACGACGTGCTCCTGCAGACCGAGCGCGCCAACCGCCAGACCGAGGAGGATCTCAGCCGTCTGTACGTGCGCTCCGCCTCGGGCGAGCCGGTCCCGTTGAGCTCGGTGGTGACCACACGCGTGCGGGGCGACACGCCGGACCGTTCGCGCGTCGACCGGCTGCGTTCGATCTCGCTCTCGGCCCAGCTGAACCCCGGCTACACCATGGGCGAGGCGATCCAGTTCTTCCGCGACGAGGCGGCGAAGCAGCAAGGGTCGGCCATCACGATAAAGTGGGGCGCCGGCGCCCGGGACTACCTCGAGGCTTCCGGCTCGGTGGGTCTGGCGTTCGGCATGGCGCTGTTGCTGGTCTTCCTGGTGCTCGCGGCCCAGTTCGAGAGCTGGATCCACCCGGCCGTCATCATGCTGACCGTGCCCGTGGCGGCGGTGGGCGGCCTGTTCGGGCTGCTGGTCGCGGACTCCTCCATCAACACCTACAGCCAGATCGGCCTGATCATCCTGATCGGCATTGCGGCCAAGAACGGCATCCTGATCGTCGAGTTCGCCAACCAGCTGCGCGACGAGGGCCTGAATATCCGCGAGGCGGTGATCGAGAGCGCCAGCCTGCGCCTGCGTCCGATCATCATGACGTCCGTGTCGGCCGCCGCGGGGGCCATCCCGCTCATCCTCGAGGGCGGGGCAGGCGGCGAGGCTCGCCGCTCCATCGGCGTGACGATCTTCTTCGGGGCCATCTTCGCGACCCTGATCACGCTGTTCATCGTGCCGGTGTTCTACAACCTGCTGGCGCGCTTCACGAAGTCGCCCATGGCCACGGCGCGGCGCATCGAGGCCTTCGAGGAAGCGGAGAAGGCGCGGGTCGCGAACGCCGCGGAGTAGCGGCTGCTGCGGGTCATGGGGGGAAGGCTGGAGCCGGCCTATCCGGCCGGCGCCAGGGAGCCTGGAAAAAGGGGGGTGTCAGGTCCCTGGGCCCGGCCGGCGGCGGGGGGCGCCGCCATTCGGATAGTCTGTCGATCCAGACAGATGCTCTTCGTCGACCCACGCAACATGAGCGCGAATGAGCTGCGCGTCAAGGTTGTCCTTTAACAAGGCGTTGCGCCTGTGGCGCGAGCACCACCAAGTTGTGGTGTCTACTTCTGCCCGTGGCCGGTCTCCACCATCAGGTAGGCGATGAGGTCCGTGCGGTCCTTGGGGTTCTTGATGCCGGCGAAGGTCATCTTCGTGCCCGGCAGGAAGGTCTGGGGCTTCTCGAGCCACTGGTCCAGATGCGGGCCGTCCCACACGAAGCCGGCGTTCTTCACGGCGTCCGAGTACTTGAAGTCGGCGTTGCCCGTGCCGGCCTTCTTGCCGAACACGCCATGCAGGTTCGGCCCGGTCATGTTCGCGCCGCCCGGCGTGATCGTGTGGCACGACTGGCAGAGGGCGAACTTCGCCTCGCCGTTCGCCAGATCGGCGGCGTTGTACGGGGCCGGCAGGCTCGCCAGCAGCTTCAGCTTCTCCTCGTCGCTGATCTCGGGAGTGGCCGCCGGGGCGGCGGCGGTCGAAGCCTGATCGGCGGCGGCCGGGTCGGCGGCGGGCTGGGACGGGCTGCAGGCGGCCGCCAGCGTGGCGAAAGCGGTGGCGGCGGCGATCGGTCCCAGGCGCATAGTTCATCTCCGAATGAAATCGGCGGCAACGTAGTGTCGCCGCACCGCGATGCAAGCGGTCTAGCGAAGCTTTCGGCGCTCGCGGTTCACGGCCTCGTCCAGCGCCTGCAGGAACCGCGAGCGGTCCGCCGCGGCGAAGGGCCGGGGGCCGCCCGTCATCTCGCCGGTCGAGCGGATGTGCTCCATCACCGCGCGCTGGGCCAGCGCCGAGCCGATGGAGTCGACGGTGAACGCCCGGCCGTTCGGCGCGATGGCGGCCGCCCCGGCCTTGAGGACCCTGTCGGCCAGCGGAATGTCGTTCGTCACCACGATATCGCCCGGCCGCGCCTCGGCGGCGATCCAGTCGTCGGCCACGTCCGGCCCGGCCTCCACCACGCGCAGCTCGATGGCCGGCGTCACGGGCACGCGGATGAAGCTGTTGCAGACGACGAAGGTCTTCAGCCCGTAGCGCGCCGCCACCTTGTAGGTCTCGTCCTTCACGGGGCAGGCGTCGGCGTCGATGAAGATGCGCATGCGATGCGGCGGCTCGGGGTCGGTTCGGTGATGGCATGGCGCCTGCGCGTCGACGGGCGCGGACGGCGACCCCTAGATCACTCGAAAGCGGTCCCAAGGCAACTCGCGGCCCCGTCGGAACCAACATCCTGCGCCCGTCTTCTACCCGCTCGCGGAGAGAACGGCGCATGGATGCAATCCCACGCTTCGAGACCCTGACCCGGCTGGGCTTCGCCGCCCGGGGCGTCCTTTACCTCCTCATCGCCTATCTCGCGATCGCCGCCGGTCGGAACTCGGACAGCTCCGACGTGATGCGGTCGATGGCCGACGGCGGAGGCAGCCGGCTGGTGCTGGGCCTGATCGCGCTGGGCCTGTTCGCCTACGGCGCCTGGCGCACCCTTTCGGCGGCCTATGACCTGGAGGGCGCCGGACGGGACGGGAAGGGCGCGATCGCGCGGGCCGGACAAGCCCTGAGCGGCGCCGTGCACATCATCATGGGCCTCTTCGCGGCGGGCCTCGCTCTGGGCGTCGTGGCCTCCGGGGCGGGCGGCGAGACGTCCGACAAGGCCGCCGGCTGGCTCATGGACCTCCCGGGCGGTGAGTTCATGCTGCGGCTCCTGGCGCTCGCGTTCATGCTGGGCGGCCTCTTCCAGGGCTGGAGCGCCTACCGCCTGAAGTTCCTCGAGCAACTGGACGGAAGGGCCGCGAAGCAGGCCTGGGTCAGGTGGGTCGGCCGCTTGGGCTACATCGCCCGCGGTGTCGTGTTCGTCCTGATCGGCGTCCTGCTCTGGCGCGCGGCAGGGGCGCACGCCCCGTCGCAGGCCGGCGGCCTCGCCGAGGCGCTGGGGAGCCTCTCCGGCGCGAGCAGGCTCGTGGTGGCGGCGGGGCTCGGGATGTTCGGCGCCTTCAGCCTCGTCCAGGCCGTCTACCGACGCATAACCAGCCCCGACGTCGTCCGGCGGTTCGAGCATCGACGCCGGCCCGATCGTGGGCGGGGCGCGACCGTCCGCCACTGAGGTTTTCGGCGCCCGCCCCGCGCCGGTCCATCATGACATCTCGGCGTCGCTAACGAGCAGGCCGGGGCCTGCCGCGCCGAGCGATCGGCGGGTCAGCGCGTGCTGCGGCGGTCCATGAGGACCGGCCGCGGCGCCACCGAAGGCGGCCCGCCCGTCGAACGGGGATCGACCAGGCCGCCGCGGGCGCTGGGTACGTACGGCGGACCGCCGGGTTTCAAGGAGCGGGTCATCGCGTCTTCTCCAGCGTGAGCTTTTCGATGCAGGCGCGCAGCAGGACTGTGCGCTCCAGGGACAGGTTCGGTTCGCGCAGTTCCGCAAGCGCGCCATCCAGCGGCCTGCCCACGTGGCGAACGCCAAGCCGCCAGATCTCCGCGCGGACTTCGGCCTTCGCCGGAGCCGGCCGGAAGATCATCGACAGCAGGTTCATCGTCGGGCGCCCGACAGCATGGACGCGGGCTTGAACAGCGGCGTGTTCGCCGCCGGCTTTGCGCGCGCCCGCTTCGGCTTGCGCGCCTCCTTGTTGGATCACTTCTGGCCTTTTGCCATGTCGCACTCCCGACGCCGCAGGCGCCGGAAGCCGGAGTGTGCTGGCGCGTGAAATTCTGTCGGTAGGATCCAGCGTAGCACGACTACAAAGAAACAAGTCACGTAATTCAGAAGTCCGCCAAAATAATTTGGCGCGAGATTTATTGCGATCAAAAAATACGAACGCAAATCCTCATAGTATTGCTAATCGTCGCGACGGTACCGATATCTCTTTCGTTGTAGGAGTTGCGAGTCTTTGGCTGATCGACGGCCGCCTGACGCGACTCCAGGAGCCTGCGATGTCCTTCTTTCCGGTCCCAGGGGCGCTCGCGGCTGCGGGTCTCTCCCTGACGCTGATACGCTGCGGAGGACGCCGCCGATGAGTCCCGATCAAGACCACCGCTGCACGGTCCAGACCAAGATGGACGGACGGCCGTATCTCGCGTTCGAGCCGTCCAGCCGTGTGTCCTCGTCGTACAGCAATTCCCTCTTCACGCTCGACCTGCTGCCGGATGTCAGCCTTGCGTCGGCCGAGCGGCTCTGCCGCGCGATCAACGCGCGCCTGCAGGGTGTTTCGACGACGGTCTTCTGAGGGTCACATGACTGACCCCACCCCCGCGGAGCTTGTCCGCGAGAATGCCTACCTCAAGAGCCGGGTCGCGCAGCTGCAGTCCGACATGGCCGACGTGACGGCCGAGGCGAACCGCCTGCGCGAGGAACTGGAACGGCTCCACGGTCGCCGGGCGGCGCGGCCGCCCAACCCCCTCGGGAGCGGACAATGACGGATGACGGCAGCGACGCCGAAGCCGCCGGCCGCGCCAGGGGCGACGATCTCACGGGGCCTGAGCTGCACGCCCTGGAGCTGCTCGCGCTCAAGAAGGCCGGCCGGCCGGTCGCGTTCGTGAAGATCGCCGCCGCCCGGACCCTGTGCGACGCCGGCCTGGCGGTCCGAAGCCAGGAGGGATGGGACATCACGCCCCTGGGCAGCGCGGTTTTCGCCAGCCGCTCCACCCGGCCCACGGCCTCCGCGCCGGTGGAGCCGCTTCGTCCGGGCCACCTCGAGGGGACGGCCTCGATGCGGATCCGTTGCGGATTCACCATCGCCTACGATTGTCCCGTCCCGACCCCCATGCTGCTGGCGCTCAGCGTGCACCCGTCCCGCCGCGGCGACCTCGAAACACCGGACTGGATCCGCACCGAGCCGCCGCTCGACGTGAGCCAGTACCTCGACAGCTACGGCAATGTGTGCAGCCGGCTGATGGCCCCGGAAGGTCGCCTGACCTTGTCCTCGGACTTCGTCATCCGCGACAGCGGCCTGATCGACCCCTATGCGCCCGACGCCGTCCAGCATCCGGTCCAGGACCTGCCCGACGAGGTGGTGCTCTTCCTGCTCGGCAGTCGCTACTGCGAGACCGACCGGCTCAGTGAAGCGGCCTGGTCGCTCTTCGGCCCGGGCCCGGCCGGTTGGCCCCTGGTGCAGGCCATCACCGACTACGTGCACCAGCACATCGCGTTCAGCCACGACGCCGCGCGCGCCGACAAGACCGCCTACGACGTCTGGCAGGACCGGGCCGGCGTGTGCCGCGACTATGCGCACCTGGCGATCACGCTCTGCCGGTGCATGAACATCCCGGCGCGCTACTGCACCGGCTACCTGGGCGACATCGGGGTTCCCGTCCAGGGGATCATGGACTTCAGCGCCTGGTTCGAAGTCTATCTCGGCGGCCGCTGGCATACCTTCGACGCGCGCAACAACATGCCGCGCATGGCCCGCGTGCTCATTGCGCGCGGCCGCGACGCTGTCGATGTGCCGATCGCACACACCTTCGGCGCCGCAGAGCTGGTGGCGTTCGAGGTGGCCAGCGCGGAAGCGCTGGACGGCGGCGCGCCCGGTGAAGCTCCATCGCAGGGGTGATGATCCATGGCCCGTGAGACCGTCCACATCGTGCAGTCGTACGTTCGAGGCCGCGGGAGGGCCTTGAAGCCGGAGCAACAGGTCGGCTGCAAGACGGCCGAAGAGGCGCGCCGCAAGGCCGAGCGGCTCGGCCCCCTGCGCGTCGGCGTCGTCGCCTTCTCCGCGACCGCGGACACCGAGCTGGGCGACTACGACGAGAACCCGGTGATCCTGTTCCGATCCGGCGAGTTGCCCTTTCCGTTCACCGAAGCCTGACGAGACGGCCACACGGGGCGTGGGAGGGCAGGTCGGCGGGCGGCGTCAGGCCAGGAGGGATGGTGCCGCCGCTCCTTTGCGGCTCCGGCGTGGGGCTGGTTTGGAAGGCCGCGGGCGCCATCCGGCGGACGTCCTCACGATGGCACGCCTAAGGCTTGCAGGTGGAATCGCTTGTCGATCCACGTCTCGAAGTCCCCCGTCTGCCAGTTCTGCGTCAGGGCAGCCTCACCGTGTGCCCACCAGAACGCCTTATGAATCAGGTGGTCCGGCCGAGATTCCGACCTTTTCACCATCAAGTCCGCATGGGCGCGGATCAGTCCGGCATGGGCGCGCGTACAGATCGCGATATGCGCCGAGCGCGACAAGGTCGCCTCCCTTACGAGGCGAATGGTGTCTGAAGCCGTCAGCCAGTCGTCCGGGCTGTGATGTTCCGCGGTCTGCGGCAGGTTGCCGTCGTCGCTCTCGCTCACGCGGCGAAGAAATCACTCAGTCGCGCTTCGATACACCCCGGCCGGCAGTCGCCACGCAACTGCGCACAGACGGCACTACTTCGACTTCACAAGTGCGAGGCTGGCCTCACTAACGGTGGCGGCTTGCTGGTCGGGTTCCAGAGAGTGGCATCCAGACCGAGTTCACGACCAAGCGCGCGGATGTCCTGCTCATCCAGGCTTGTAGTCGCGGGCCGTGCAGCAGAAGGCGAGGCGCGTGCCTAGGCGCAGCATTTCCCGAAAGCTGCTCTGCCAATCCAAGGGTTGATGATCGTTGCCACTGACAGCCGCGCCTGAGGGCCGCGACCCCAGGCTTGACGGTCAAACTTGCCGGGTCGGCGCGGCACTGGACTCGCAGCTCAACGTACGCATCGGCGAAGACGGCGGGCGCAGGTGAGACAGCCGGCCGCCACCTCCAGCTGACGAAGTCGCGTGCCTACGGATTAAGCAGCTGCGACCGAGCTTGCAACGCAACCACTGCGGGCACTTCGCGTGCCGCGGGAGTAACATTGTCATGCCGCGGCGCGGGCCACTATGGTTCCAATGCTTCATTCTGGGGGACATTATGAACAAGAGTACTCTCGGCGCGGCGGCTGTTGCTGCGATGGCATTGGCGTGGGCGACAAGCGCCAATGCCATCACGGTTCATACGTCGAGCTTCATTGTCACGACCGATCACTATGCTGGCTTCGAGGGGACGAGCGGAACCTACGATGGCGCTGCCGGCTATTCTGAAGATGGCGTCTCGCTGAAGTACATCTCGCCCAGCAGCAACAGCGGAGACACTGACATCTGGGCTGACTCGCACACCGGCCAAGCCGGAATTGAAGGCTCCCACGCTTGGTACTCTAATGGTGCTAATATAGGTTATACTCGCATAACGCTGAGCGACTTCGGCGATATGTCCGCATTTCAATTTCTTGCGGGCTCGGGTGGTGGACCGGGCCGCCTGTACTTTCAAGTCCTAAACAACGGCAACGTGCTGCTCCAGGGCTTGGCTGGCATTACACCAGCGTATGGCAGCGGCTTCTCCACCTTTGGTTTCGATGGTGGCGTGTTCGACGAGGTCCGCCTGCAAGTGGATTTTCAGGACTCCAGCTCCGCCTTCTCAACGAACATGCTTGAAGCCGGCGCATATGACGGCATCCGCATCACGGCGGCGGGCGGTGGAGCCGTACCGGAACCCGGCACCTGGGCTCTCATGATCATGGGCTTCGGCGCCGCGGGCGCGATGCTCCGTCGCCGAAAGCTGGCCGTGGCATAACTGCGAACCTGCTCAATAGTGGAGCCCCGGCCTACGGCCGGGGCTCTTCATTTTCTGAGCCGTTCTTTCTGCGATCAACGAGCAGCACTCCGAGCGGAGGGACGTTCGTGCGCTTGCACGTCGCGCGATCAAACAGTGAAGCCGAGCACGCGGACGATGCCGCCGCCGTTCAGGCGGAGACCGTCTTGCCCGACTCGACCTGACCCTGTTTGCGGTTTGCGGTCGTGCCCGCTGCGTCGGCAGAATTTCTGCCGATCAACTGTCAAGTACCTGTTTTGCGCTGTTTTTCTAGTCGTTCGCGCCCATTGGCGAACGGAGGGGTGGTGCCGGATGCAGGACTCGAACCCGCGACCTTCGGTTTACAAAACCGCTGCTCTACCAGCTGAGCTAATCCGGCCTTCCAGGATGCGGGTGCTTATGCGGTGAAACGCGCGGCGGCGCCAAGGGGCTCGCGCGGGCGGGCGCCGGCGGTATGCTGGGCGAAAACCGGACGGGGAGGGACAGGCATGCGTTTCGAGGAGTATCGCGCCCACGACGCGGTGGGCCTGGCCGAGCTGGTTCGCAAGGGGCAAGTGAGCGCCGACGAGCTGCTCGAGACGGCCGTGGCGCGGATGGCCGAGGTCAATCCCAGGATCAACGCCGTCGTCCGCGACATGAGCGACCTGGCCCGCGGCGCGACGCTGGCCGACGGACCCCTCA
Organism: Phenylobacterium sp. T106; assembly: GCF_057219735.1. Classification (NCBI taxonomy): domain Bacteria; kingdom Pseudomonadati; phylum Pseudomonadota; class Alphaproteobacteria; order Caulobacterales; family Caulobacteraceae; genus Phenylobacterium; species Phenylobacterium sp. T106. The sequence continues at coordinate 74,774 of NZ_JBXVWA010000014.1, forward strand.
AGGGCGTGCCCTACCTGCTCAAGGACCTCAGCGCGTCCTATGCCGGGGTTCCGTCGACCGCCGGCTCGCGTCTGTTCGCCGAGGTCACGCCTGCGGCCGACAGCGCCATGACCCGGCTCTACAAGGCGGCCGGCCTGAACATCTTCGGCAAGACCAACACGCCCGAGTTCGGCATCTGGCCGGTGACCGAGCCGCACCTGCTGGGCGCGTGCCGCAATCCCTGGGACCTGGATCGTAGCCCTGGCGGCTCGTCGGGCGGCGCCTCGGCGGCCGTGGCGGCCGGCATCGTCCCGGCGGCGCACGCCACCGACGGCGGGGGCTCGATCCGCATTCCCGCCGCGGCCACCGGCCTCTTCGGCATGAAGCCCTCGCGGGGCCGGGTCTCGTTCGCCCCGGCCGGCGAAGGCTGGGCGGGGGCCTCGATCCCCCACGCGGTGACGCGGTCGGTCCGCGACAGCGCCGTCCTGCTCGACGCCACCTGCCTCCCGCAGCCGGGCGATCCCTACTTCCTGGCCCCGCCCGAGCGTCCCTATGCGGAGGAGGTGCGCCGCGACCCGGGAAAGCTGCGGATCGGGTTCTTCGACGGCGCTCTGACCGCCGGCCGCTCCCTGGCGCCCGAGGTCGCGGACGCGGTGCGCGACGCCGCGCGGCTCTGCGAGAGCCTCGGCCACCACGTGGAGCCGGCGATGCTGCCCGGCGACCACGCCGCCATGCAGGCGGCGGCGCGGACGGTGCTCTGGGCTTCGATCGCGAACACCATCGACGCCGAGTGCGAGCGACGCGGCCGGCCGCTGCTGGACGGCGAGGTCGAGCCCGTCACGCGCCAGATCGCCGAGCTGGGCCGCCGGACGGCCGCTCCGGACTACGTGCGCGCCGTGCAGACGCTCCACGCCTGGGGCCGCGCCTGCGCCGCGCTGTTCGAGCAGTACGACGTCTTCCTGCTGGCGACGTTGGGCAGCGTGGCCATTCCCATCAACTGGCTGTTCGAGGATCCGCGGCTCACCAACGACCGCCTGTTCGACTACATGCCCAACACCCAGGCCTTCAACAACTCGGGCCAGCCCGCCATGACCGTGCCGCTCGCCTGGCGCGAGGGCGATGGACTGCCCATCGGCATCCAGTTCGCGGCGAAGATGGGCGACGAGGCCGTGCTGTTCCGGCTGGCGGGCCAACTGGAGCAGGCGCGACCGTGGTTCGATCGGGTGGCGCCGCTCTAGCAGGGCGCTCGCCGCAAGTCGGAAGCGCGTGCCGAGACGGGACGCTTGTGTGTTTCCGACGTCCGGGCCCTCGGGGGTGCGGTCCGGGCCTGACGTCTGGGCAGACGTCGGCTGCAGGCGGTCCGGCGTCGGCCGGAGTAAGGGTCGCGTAGCGTCGCGCCGGACCGCCTGCGGCGCATTCCAGATTCACGCCCTGCGTCGCTGCCGGATCAGGTAGGCGGCAATGACGCCTGTGGCCACGAGGCCGATGAGCAGGGTCGAGATTGCGTTGATCTCAGGGTTCACCCCCAGGCGGACCTGACTGTAGAGCCGCATCGGCAGCGTGGTGGCGCCGGGGCCCGAGGTGAAGCTTGCGATCACGAGGTCGTCGAGGCTGAGGGTGAAGGCGAGCATCCAGGCGGCGGCCACGGCCGGGGCGACGCCGGGCAGCGTCACCAGCATGAACGCCTTCCACGGGGCGGCGCCCAGGTCCTGGGCGGCCTCCTCGAGGCTGGTGTCGAAGCTCTGCAGCCGCGCCTGCACCACCACGGTGGCGTAGGCCAGCGTGAGCGTGGCGTGGCTGAGGGTGACGGTCCAGAAGCCGCGCGGCGCGCCCACGGCCACGAACAGCAGCAGCAGCGAGAGGCCCAGGATCACCTCGGGCATGACGAGCGTGGCGTAGATCCCGCCCGCGACGGCCGGGCGAACCCGAGAACGGCGGTGGCGGGTCAGGGCGACGGCGGCGAACACGCCCAGCACGGTGGCGACGGAGGCCGAGATCACGCCCACCCGCAGCGTCACCCACACGGCGTCCAGCATCTGCTGATCGTGGAGGAGCGCCGTGTACCAGCGCGTCGAGAACCCGCCCCACACCGTGACCAGGCGGCTCGCGTTGAACGAGTAGAGGACCAGGATGACGATCGGCGCATAGAGGAACGCCAGGCCGAGCGCGACGGCGGCCACGTTGAAGGCGGACGGCCCGCGCCTCATCGCAGCACCTTCGCCTGCTGGCGCTCCCAGAGCAGGATCGGGATCACCAGAGTCGCCAGCAGCACGATCGCCACCGCCGACGCGGCGGGCCAGTCGCGATTGGCGAAGAACTCGGTCCAGATGACGCGCCCCAGCATCAGCGTCTCGGAGCCGCCCAGCAGGTCCGGGATCACGAACTCCCCGGCCATGGGGATGAAGCAGAGCAGGGCGCCCGCGGCTGCGCCGGGCAGCGAGAGCGGGAAGGTGACGCGCCAGAACGCCTGCATCGACGTGCAGCCCAGATCCTCGGCCGCCTCGATCAGGCTGTCGTCCTGCCGGTCCAGCACCGCGTAGAGGGGCAGCACCATGAAGGGCAGGTAGGCGTAGACCAGGCCCAGCAGGACGGCGGCCTCGGTGTTCAGGATGTCGATCCGCGGCAGTCCGACGGCGCCGAGCGCGGCGTTCAGCAGGCCCGCGGGCTTCAGGATCGCGATCCAGGCGTAGATGCGGATGAGGAAGCTGGTCCAGAACGGGAGGATGACCGCCATCACCAGCACCTGGCGAACCCTCGGCGGGCAGCGCGCCATCCCGTAGGCGATGGGATAGCCGACCAGCAGCAGCAGCGCCGCGGCCGTGCCGGCGATGCGCAGGCTGGACAGCCAGGCGTCGAGGTAGAGGCGGTCCTGGGCGAGCCGGGCGTAGGTCTCGCCGTCCAGGGCGGCGAGGAAGGCCGACAGTCCCGCCAGGCCCTGGCCCCAGTCGATCTGCGGCGTGTAGGGCGGCATGGCCAGGGCCGAGTCCGACAGCGACAGCCTGGCCACCAGCAGGAACGGGAAGGCGAAGAAGATCGCGAGCCACAGGATGGGCAGGAGCGCCGCCAGACCCCGCCGCTTCATCGGGTGAGCACCACGGCGCTGGACGGTGCGAACGAAAGCCAGACCCGATCGCCGCAGCCCAGCGGCCGCTCGACGGTGCGGGTCGCGTTGGCGCGCGCCGCCCGGAGCGTCCGCCCCCCGGGCGCGACCTCCACGAGGTAGGTCGTCCAGTCGCCCAGGTAGCCGTAGTCGAGGATCGCGCCCTCCACCACGTTGACGCCGCCGGCGGGAGCCTCGGTGTGCACCGCCACCTTCTCGGGGCGCACCGCGATCCAGGCGGTTTCGCCGACCGGGCCCGCGCCCTCGGCCTCGAAGGCGCCTTCGGGGGACAGCAGGCGCACCCGCCCGTCTCCGGACGCCGCGACGCGGCCCTCGAACAGGTTCACGTCGCCGATGAAGCCGGCCACGTAGCGGTCGGCGGGCGCTTCGTAGACCTCGGCCGGCCGGCCCACCTGCACGATGGCGCCTTCCCGCATCACGGCGATCCGGTCGGCCACCACCATCGCCTCGTCCTGGTCGTGGGTGACGATCAGGAACGTCATGCCCAGCGACTGCTGGAGGCTCATCAGCTCGAACCGCGTCTCCTCCCGCAGCTTCTTGTCGAGGGCCGCCATGGGCTCGTCCAGCAACAGGATGCGGGGCCGCGGCGCGAGCGCCCGGGCCAGGGCCACCCGCTGGCGTTGGCCGCCCGACAGCTGGTCGGGCCGCCGCCGACCGAGCCCTTCCAGGCGCACCAGGGCCAGCATCTCCTCGACGCGGGCGTCGATCTCGGCCCGGGCCGCGCCCTGGCGCTTCAGGCCGAAGGCGATGTTCTGCGCCACGCTGAGATGCGGGAAGAGCGCGTAGCTCTGGAACATCATGTGCACCGGGCGCCGGTGCGGCGGGTCGCCGGCGATGTCGCGTCCGCCCAGGAGGACGCGGCCCGCGTCGGGCTGTTCGAAGCCCGCCAGCAGCCGCATCAGCGTGGTCTTGCCGCACCCGGACGGGCCGAGCAGCGCGAAGAACTCGCCCTCGTAGATCGACAGCGTCACGTCGCGCACGGCGGCCGTGTCGCCGAACGCCTTGGACACGGCCTCGTACTGCACGAGGGGCGCCTTCGCCGGATCCTCCCAGGGCGCGAAGGCCGACCGGATCCCGCCGATGTTGGGCCGGCCGCTCAACGCCCGGTCAGCACCTTGGTCCACTGGCGATTGACGTCGCGCAGCAGGGCCTGGTCGCGCGTGGTCGAGACGAACAGACGCTGGGAGAGCTGGCTCGAGGGATAGATGTTGGGATCCGTCCGGATGGCCTCGTCCACCAGCGGCGTCGCGGCGGTGTTGGCGTTGGCGTACTGGGTGAAGTTGGACGCGCGGGCGATGATGTCCGGCCGCAGCATGAAGGCGATGAACTTGTGCGCGGCGTCGGGATGCGGCGCGTCCTTGGGGATCGTGAAGACGTCGAACCAGATCTCGCTGCCTTCCTTGGGCACCGCATAGGCGACCTTGACGCCGTTCTTCGCCTCCTCGGCCCGCGCCTTGGCCTGCAGCACGTCGCCCGAGTAGCCGACGGCGGCGCAGATGTCGCCGTTGGCCAGGGCGTCCACGTACTCCGAGGAATGGAACTTCCGGACATAGGGCCGGGCTTTCAGCATCAGGTCCGTGGCCGCCGCGTAGTCGGCCGGGTTGGTCGAGTTCGGATCCTTGCCGAGGTAGACCAGGGCCATGGCGAACATGTCCTCGGACGCGTCGAGGAAGTAGACGCCGCAGTCCTTCAGCTTGGCGAGGTTGGCGGGCTCGAAGAGGATCGCCCAGCTGTCGATGGTGACGCCGGGCAGGCGCTTCTTCACGGCGTCTTCGTTGTATCCGATGCCGATGGTGCCCTGCATGTAGGGAACGGCGAACTTCCCGTCCGGATCGAAGCGGCCGAGCTTGGCCATCAGGTCGGGCGCCAGCCTGTCGAGGCCGGGCAGCTTTGCCTTGTCGAGCGGCTGGATGGCGCCGGCCTGGATGTAGCGGGGCAGGTTCCGGTTCGACGGGACCACGATGTCGTAGCCGGTGCCCCCCTGCAGCACCTTGGTCTCGAGCACCTCGTTGGAATCGAAGGTGTCGTAGGTGACCTTGATCCCGGTCTCCTTGGTGAAGTCGGTGAGCAGCGCCGGGTCGATGTAGTCCGACCAGTTGTAGATGCGGAGCTCGGTCGAGGCCGCTGTGTCGGTCTTCGCGCCCGGCTGGGAACAGGCGGAGACGGCCAGGGCCAGGGCCGCGGCGGCCGCCGTCATCCATCCGCGCATATCCACTCTCCCCCTCCAGGACCCGGCGCAGGTTATAGGTCGGTCCGACCCCTCGTTAAGCGCGAAAACTGGCAGATGACCCCGAACTGGACCGCAATCGCCCCGATCCTGATGCTCGTCGCCTCCAACGTGTTCATGACGTTCGCCTGGTACGGCCACCTGAAGGTCGACAACCGGCCGCTGTGGCTGCTGGTCCTGGCGAGCTGGGGCATCGCATTCTTCGAATACTGGCTGGCCGTGCCGGCCAATCGGATCGGACGTCAGGTCTATTCCGCGGCCGAGCTCAAGACGATGCAGGAGGTGATCACCCTCGGCGTCTTCGCGGTGTTCTCGGTCACGTATCTGGGCGAGAAGCTGACGATCAACCATGCGGCCGGATTCGCCTTCATTGCCCTGGGGGCATGGTTTGTATTCAGAGGACCGCTCTGAGAACGAGCGCGCAGAGGGGATGATCAGATGTTTCGGATGACGATGGCCGTGGCGGCCGCGGTGACCCTGGCGGCGGGGGCGTCCCAGGCCCAGGCGCCGGCGGCGCCCAGCGTGGTGCGGGGGACGGTGACGGCCCTGGACGCCGGCTCGATGACCGTCAAGGGGCAGAAGGGCGTCACCAAGGTGAACCTGGCCCCGCAGTGGACGGTGGCGGTGCTGAAGCCCGTGACGCCTGACGCGATCAAGCCCGGCAGCTTCATCGGCACCGCCGAGATGCCGCAGAAGGACGGAACGGGCCGCTCGCTCGAGGTGCACGTCTTCCCGCCCGGCGTGAAGATGGGCGAGGGCCACTACGGCTGGGACCTGCGCAAAGGCTCCATGATGACCAACGGCACCGTCGGCACCGTGGTCGCCGGGCGCAAGGGCACCCGCCAGCTCGAGGTCAGCTACTCGTACGGCAAGCGCACCATCAGCGTGCCGGCGAACGTCCCGATCGTGCAGATCACGCCCGGCCAGCGCAGCCAGGTGAAGGTGGGCACGCCCGTGTTCATGGTCGTGCAGAAGACGGCCAACGGCCAGCTGATGGCCGGCTCGGTGTCGATCGGTGAGAACGGGGCCAAGCCGCCGATGTGAGGCGGGCGCCGCGGCGGCGGCTGAACCTCAGCCGCCGACCATCGCCACGACCTCGTTGGTCTTGGAGATGAACTTCACGCCCTTCACGCGGCCGTCCTTGTACCGGTCCCAGGCGCTCTTCACGTCGACCGGGGTCGGACCGGCGGCGCCCGGCGTCGCCGGCTTCTGCGCAACCACGTCGATCTCGTAGATCCCGTCGGGCGGCGTCGCGGCGTAGACGCGCGGCAGGAACCCGACCTGGGTCCAGCCCGCCCCGTCGGTCGTGGTCTTGGCCTCGAGGTTCAGGCCGCCGCCGGCGTCCCTGGTCACCGTGCCGGACTGGACCGAAAGGACCTGCTCCTGGCCGGCGTACATGGGGGCCTGCCGGGCCAGGGACTTCTTGGGCGCCTCGGCGGGCGCCGCCGTTTCGGCGGCGGGCTTCTGCTCACCGCACGCGGCCAGGGACAGACCGGCCAGGAGGCCGGCCGCAAGGATCAGCTTGCGCATAGTCGCTCCCTTCTGGGGCAGATGTCGTCATGCGACTCATGCGGTCGCATCGCTCGCCCCTGAGGGGAGTTTGCGCGGATGGCGCGGCTTGGCGAGCATTTCTTGTGCGCGCGTCTTTGGCGAAGCCGCGCGAACGCCTATAAGCCCCGGTTCTTTCGGAAGCCTCTGCCATGTCGCGCATCCTCATCACCTCGGCCCTGCCGTACGCCGCCGGCGCGAAGCACCTGGGGAATCTCGCCGGTTCGATGCTCCCGGCCGATGTCTACGCGCGCTTTCAGAGGGCCCGCGGGCGCGAGACCCTGTACATCTGCGCCACCGACGAGCACGGCACGCCGGCCGAACTCGCCGCGGCCGAGGCCGGGATGCCCGTGGCGGAATTCTGCGCCCTGGCCCACGAGAAGCTGCACGCCATGGGGCGCGCCTTCGGCATGTCCTGGGACCACTTCGGTCGCTCGTCGTCCGCTCAGAACCGCAAGCTGACCCAGACCTTCGCGCAGCAGCTGTGGGAAGCCGGCTTCATCGAGGAGCGGGTGACGCAGCAGGTGTACTCGCTCGCGGACAAGCGCTTCCTGCCCGACCGGTACGTGATCGGAACCTGCCCGCACTGCGGCTACGAAGCGGCCCGCGGCGACCAGTGCGAGAACTGCACCCGCGTGCTGGATCCGGCCGACCTGCTGCATCCCCGGTCCGCGCTGTCGGGCTCGACCGACATCGAGATCCGCGGCTCCAAGCATCTGTTCCTGCGCCAGAGCCTCTTCGCCGACCGGCTGAGGGTGGCCATCGAGGCCAAGCGGAGCGCGTGGCCGAACCTCGTCACCTCGATCGCCCTGAAATGGCTCGACGAGGGCCTGCAGGACCGGGGGATCACCCGCGACCTGTCGTGGGGCGTTCCCGTGAACGCCGCGGACTGGGGCCCCAACCCCGACGGCCGGCGGCCCGATGTCGAGGGCCTGGCGGGCAAGGTCTTCTACGTCTGGTTCGACGCCCCGATCGAGTACATCGGGGCCACGTGGGAATGGGCCGACGCCCAGGCCGCGGCCGCGGGGCGCGCGCCGGACGACCAGGACTGGGAGCGCTGGTGGCGCGAGCCGGGCGCCGCCGACGTCACCTATGTGCAGTTCATGGGCAAGGACAACGTGCCGTTCCACACGGTGGGCTTTCCCTGCACCCTGATGGGGGTCAACGAGCGCCGGGACGCCGCCGGCCGCTGGACGCCCGCCAGCAACGCGCCGTGGAAGCTGGTCGACGACCTCAAGGGGTTCAACTGGCTCGACTACTACGGCGGCCGCTTCTCCACCTCGCAGAAGCGCGGCGTCTTCATGGACCAGGCGCTTGAACTGCTGCCCGCCGACTACTGGCGCTGGTGGCTCGTCGCCAACGCGCCCGAAAGCTCGGACTCGACCTTCACCTGGGAGCAGTTCCGCGATCAGGTGAATGCCGACCTGGCCGACGTCCTGGGCAACTTCGTCAACCGCATCTGCAAGTTCGCGGAGAGCCGGTTCGACGGCGTCGTGCCCGAGGGCGGGGCGCCGGGCGCGCTGGACGAGAAGCTCGAGGCCGATGTCCTGGCCAAGCTGCGCGAGCTGACGGGCCACATGGAGGACCGCGAGTGCCGCAAGGCCACCACGGCGCTCCGGCAGCTGTGGGTGCTGGGCAACCAGTACCTGACCGAGGCGGCGCCGTGGACGGCGATCAAGACCGACCGCGACCGTGCTGCGGTGGCGGTCCGCTACGGGCTGAACCTGGCGGCGCTGTTCGCCAAGGTGTCCGAGCCGTTCATCCCCGGCGCCGCCGGCAAGATCGCCGAGGCGCTGGGCGAACCCTTCCCCGGGCGCTGGCCGTCGCTGGACGGCGAGGGCGTCCTGACGGCGCTGTCCCCGGGCCGGCCGATCCGGGCGCCCGAGGTTCTGTTCCGCAAGGTCGAGGACGCGCAGGTCGCCGAATGGCGGGAACGCTTCGGCGGGCCGGCGGCGGCCGAGCCGGCCTGACGCCGACGCCGCGCGGAGGCCCGTCGGTCAGTGCCCGCCGCCGCCCGACTTCGTCCGCAGGTGCTGGGCCACGTCCTCGGGCGTGATGTCGGCGAAGTCCGGCACGATGGCGTTGTATTCGGCGGTGCGGCCCAGATCGATCGCGATGGTCCGGTGGCCTTCCCACATCATGTGCAGCGCGACGTAGAGCACGATCACCAGGCCCACGAAGCCGATCCAGCGGTACTTGTGCAGCAGCCGGGCGATGGCGTGGGCGGCGACGCCCATCAGCGCGATGGAGAGCAGCAGGCCGAACACCAGGATGCCGGGGTGTTCGCGCGCCGCGCCGGCCACGGCCAGCACGTTGTCCAGCGACATCGAGACGTCCGCGATGAGGATCTGCATCAGCGCGGCGCGGAAGGTCTTCGGCTTGACCTTGGGCTCGGTGGCGGGGTCGGAGTCCATGGCCGCCTCGGCGGCCTCTTCCTCGGCGGACGCCTGGTCGCGCAGCTCGCGCCACATCTTCCAGCACACCCAGAGCAGCAGCACGCCGCCCGCGAAGAGCAGGCCGATCACGCCGAGCAGCTGCGTGGTCACCAGCGCGAAGCCGATCCGGGTGACGACGGCCGCCACCAGGCCCCAGAAGATGGCCTTCCGGCGCTGTTCGGGCGGCAGCCCGCCGGCCGCGAGGCCCACGGCCACGGCATTGTCCCCGGCGAGCACCAGGTCGATCATCAAGACCTGGAGCAGGGCGGAAAGCGCCGAGGCGCTGAACAGCTCTTCGAACATCCGCGCCTCAATGCGTCAGTGCGGCGGCCGCCGCAAGCCTCTGCATCAGGGGGGCGCCGGCGGGCGTCCTCGACAGGGCGTCGGTCGCCCGCCGGCAGGAGCGGCGTCTAGATGCGCACCGCGCTCGTGAGCGGCCGTCGCCGGGCGCGCAGCGCGGCTCCGGTGCAGCCGAGGCCGACGATCAGAAGGGCCCAGGTCCCAGGCTCGGGGATCGCGCCCCTGGGGTCGCCGCCGTCGCAGATGCGGTTGCCGCAGGCCGACGCGGTGGTCCCGAACCGGAAGTCCGTCACGGCCAGCGCCTGGTCGATCGGCGTGTCCTGGTAGAATCCGTCCAGGTTCGTCGCGTGCATGGAAAAGCCGGTGAAGTACTCGCCCAGCGGCACGACGAAACCGTAGAACGTGAGGTTCTCGGGCGCCGAGCCGGGGTAGAGGCCGTAGGCGTAGCTGTCGACGTTCGTGTAGAGCCACATGAACACCTGCTCGCCGAAGCCCTCCAGATTGCCCAGCTGGAAGCTGAACATGTTGTAGGCGCCGCTGACGTCGCCGGTGAGCGCCAGGTTCGGGTTGTTGTTGGCGATCAGGTTCCGGACGGGCTGGTACACGCTGTCCGAGCCCACCACGACGAGCGGGGAGCCGGTCAGCGACATCGGCCCGAACGTCTCGGCATTGTTCAACACCGTGATCGCGTTCGGATCGTAGCCGTCGAAATCGACGACGTGCTGGATCGTGCCCGCCGCCGTGAAGGCGGTTTGATCAGCGTAGTAGGTCGGGAAGTCGGCGTGGGCGGCGCTGGCCAGGCCGAGCGACAGCGCGCCGGCAAGGGCGAGTGACGATAGCTTCATCGGATCTGTTCCTCAGGTGGTCGTCGAAGGACGGGAAGGGGGCTGTGACGGGCCGGTCAGGCGCGCACGGCCACGAGTCCGGCGCCCGGCTGCCGCCGGCGTGAGCGCAACGCCGCGCCGGTGGCGCCGAAGCCCAGGATCATCAGCGCCCAGGTTCCGGGCTCGGGCACGGCCCCGCGTGGGTCGCCGCCGTCGCAGATGCGGGCGTTGCAGGGAGCTCCGGCGCGGAACGCCAGGGGGCCGTTCTGGACCCCCATGCCGAAGATCCCGCTGACGTAGGCGTCGATCTGTGCGCCGCCCAGGTCGTAGCTGCGGACGGCGAAGTCGTAGCTCGCGAACAGCCGGCCATCGCCGTAGGCCAGTCCGCGGACGTCCTCGCCGACCTCGATGAAGCTGTCGAAGTGCAGCGTGCCCGGGTCCAGGTAGCCGATCCCGTACGTCCCCGGCAGCGGCGGCACGAACTGGGCGAACTCCATGAAGAGCACCCCGTCGCCGTACGCGAGCGAGCCGGCCAGGAAGCCCACCCCGAAGCCGGCGAAGGAGGCGGAATCCAGCAGGTTGCCGTCGAGATCGTACTTGGCCAGGGTATCGCCGTAGGTGACGAACAGGCTGTCGCCGGCGAACGCCAGGCCGTTCACCGCCTCGGGCGTCTCGATGTAGTCCTGGTACGAGAAGTCCTCGCCGTAGAACCCGACGCCGAACTGGGAGTCGGCGCGGTAGCCCACGAAGACCGTGTCGTCGCCGAAGGCCAGCGCGCCGAAGTCGTGCTCGAACTCGCTCACCAGCGAATGCGTGATCACGCCGAGGCCGTTGTAGCGGCGGACCGAATGGTCGTCGAAGCTGGCGAACAGGCCGCCGCCGCCATAGGCCAATCCCAGCGCCTGGGTCGGCGTGGAAAAGCCCGCGCTGGTGGTGTCCAGGCCGGAGGTGAGCACCTGAACGCCGGTGTTCGGCGGCGAGAGAGGCACGGCCGCGGATGTGGCGTTGTAGAGCTGGCCGGCGTCGGCCTGGCCGGCGTTGGCGAGCAGGACCGCGGCTGTGCCTGCCGCGAGGACGCGAACGAGAAGCGACATCGGATCATCCCCTGAACTTGTCCTGGGATGATGTGGCGGCCTGCCGGGCGCGGTAGGCGCTGCGGCCTGCGAGCCGTTGCGTCTGGTTGCGTTTTCGCGCGTCAGGCGAGAATCGGCGGCTCCCCGGGCGGCAGCGGATCGCCGGGCTGCGGACCGCGCGACAGCGATGTGGCGAACGGCATGGAGAGCAGGGCAGGGCCGCCGGCCGCCATGGCGGTGGGGCCGATGTCGTAGAGCAGATGACGGCGGATCTCGTCCGGCACCGATCCCTCGGGCGCCAGAGGATTCTGGGGGATCGACGCCTCGTGCTGCGCGGTGTCCGCGACGGTGTCGGCGGTCAGGTAGCCGACCCGCTCCATCAGCACGGCGCCGGCCACCGGCATGCCGCCGCCGACCCTCTGGCAGGTGAGGGACAGGCCGTCGAGCACGTGGGCGCGGTTGCGCAACACCGCGTTGAAGATGACGAAGATGAACATGCCCGTGAGCTCGTCGGCGCCGAACGCGAACAGCTGCGCCTGCGTCGGGAAGGCCCAGCCTTCGAAGCGCATGTCCTGCACGCCCAATCGGAACGACAGGAAGCCGTTGGTCGCCTTGCGGATCATCACCTGGTCATGGATGAACTGGCCGCGCTGGGTGATGGCGGGACGCGTCGTGCGCCAGAACCCCTCGTAGGCTTCGCCGCGCGAGGCCGTGAGGGCGCGAGCCTCGGCGAGCACGCCGGCGGGCAGCCACGTCTCGAGCACCCCGGCGGCGTCGGCCGGTTGGCCCAGGCCCAGCTTGGCGGCGAAGGTGTCGTCGGCCTCCTCCCAGTCGAGCAGGCTGAAGCCGGGCCGGCGCGCGGCCACGATCGACGTCAGGTTCGCGAGGTTCTCGCCGGATGGCGACTGGCGACCCGACAGCCAGCGGCTGATCACCGACTTGTCGACCGCCAGTTCCACCGCGAGCCTTCCGCGGCTGATGGACAGCGCCTTCAGCGTCAGCAGCAATCGTGACGGGAATCGGTCCACCGGCGGTCACAACCTCGCGTCAGTTACGGCGCAGCTTGATCGCAGGGTCTTTGACGAAAGTCATCCACCCCTCAGCGGGGCCGGGCCGCCTCGTAGAGGGCGATCGCCGCGGCGGCCGAGACGTTCAGGCTCTCGAATCCGCCCGGCATCGGGATCCGGGCCAGTTCGTCGCAGTGCTCGGCGACGAGCCGGCGCAAGCCCTCGCCCTCGGAACCCAGGACCAGCACCGTGGGCGCGCCGTCCAGCACCTCGTGCAGGCCGCGCTCCCCCTCGCCGGCGAGCCCCACCGCGCGCCAGCCGGCGGACGTGAGCTCGTCCAGCGCCCGCGACAGGTTCACGACGCGGGCCACCGGAGTCCGCTCGACGGCGCCGGCGGCCGCCTTGGCCAGGGCGCCGGCGAGCTTCGGGGCGTGGCGGTCCTGCAGGATCAGTCCGGTCACGCCGAACGCCGCCGCCGAGCGCAGGATGGCGCCGACGTTCTGCGGATCGGTCACCTGGTCCAGGACAAGCAGGACGGCTCCGACCCGCGGCTCGAAGTCGGCGATGTCGGCGTCCTCCAGCGGCGCCGGCCGCAGGGCGACGCCCTGGTGCACGGCGCCCTGCGGCAGCGCCAGCCCGATCTGGTGGGCGTCGGCGATCTCCAGGGCCTTCAGGCGTCCGAACCGCGCCTCGATCTGGCGCGCCTTGTCGGGCGTGGCCAGCAGGCGCAAGGGCGCGCCCCGGCGGGGATTGGCGAGCGCGGCCTCTACCGCGTGCCAGCCCCAGATCCAGTCGTCGGCGGGGGTCGCGTGGGCGCGTTGCTGACGTCCCGGGCCGGGGCCGGACGGGCCGCGTCCGGGACGGAATTTCCGGCCCTTCCGGGCGTCGTTGCGTTCCGTAGGCGAGGCCACTATAAGACGCGCTCCGATTTGGGGCCCCCTCGGCGGGCCGCCGCTTTTGGACCGTGGAACCGGCCGCTTCAAGCCCTGTTCACGCGCCAGATGCGAGGCTTCGCCGCGAGGTCCCCGACGAGGCTCCAGGCGCGCTGGGGGAATGTCCCGAGTGGCAAAGGGGGCGGACTGTAAATCCGCTGCTGTAATGGCTTCGAAGGTTCGAGTCCTTCTTCCCCCACCACGCGCTTTGGAGATGAACCTGAGGAGTTGCGGCGGCCCCCGCTGGTGAGGTTGGCGGGTATAGCACAATGGTAGTGCAGCAGCCTTCCAAGCTGAGGATGCGGGTTCGATTCCCGCTACCCGCTCCAGCTCCTTGAGACGCGAGTTTAGGCAACGCCGGCAGGACCCTGATGGCCAAAGAGAAGTTCGAACGTAACAAGCCCCACTGCAACATCGGCACGATTGGGCACGTGGATCATGGGAAGACGACGCTGACGGCGGCGATCACCATGGTTCTGGCGAAGACCGGCGGG
>NZ_JBXVWA010000015.1:0-81797 GCF_057219735.1 Phenylobacterium sp. T106
CAAGCTCAAGCACTTCCGACGCTTCGCCACACGCTACGACCGGCGCGCCGACCACTTCCTCGCCTTCATCCACATCGCCGCCATCATGCTCTGGCTGCGTTGAATGTGGATTCGTCCTAGAGCACGAGGTCGGCGCTGACGGGCGCGTGGTCGCTGGGGCGCTCCCAGCCGCGGACGTCGTCGTGGATGCGGGCCGCCGGCGCGCCGAGGCGCCACGCGGCGTCCCGCAGGCCCGGGCTCAGCAGGATGTGGTCCAGTCGCAGGCCGCGGGCCGACATGCGGAAGTCCCGCGCCCGGTAGCTCCACCACGAGGCCAGCTTCTCGGGTTCGGGGCGCAGCGCGCGGAGCGGGTCGACGAGGCCCAGCGCCGCCTCCATGGCGCGAAAGGCCTCCACCTCCACCGGCGTATGACTGACGATCCTCGACATGTAGCGGTGGTTCCAGACGTCGAACTCGCCCGGCGCCACGTTGAGGTCGCCGACGATGGCGAGCGGGTCGGCGGGGTCGCGCTTGCCGAGCTCGGACGTCAGCTTCTCGTAGAAGTCCAGCTTGTGGTCGAACTTGGCGTTCAGCGCCCGGTCGGGAATGTCGCCGCCGGCGGGAATGTAGAAGTTGTGGACCTCGACGCCGGCGATCACGCCGCCCACGCAGCGGGCGTGGCGCTCGCGGCAGACGTCCAGCGGCGGGGCGTCCTCGATGGGCAGGGCCGAGGCGATGGCCACCCCGTGCCAGCCCTTCTGGCCGGCGACCCGCAGGTGCGGCAGGCCCATCTCGCGGAAGGCGTCCGCAGGGAACTCGCCCTCCCGGCACTTGATCTCCTGCAGGCACAGGACGTCGGGCGCCTGCTCGCGGACGAACCGCGCCACCTGCTCCGCGCGAAGGCGGACCGAGTTGACGTTCCAGGTGCAGAGACGGAGTCGCATCCGGGGGCCTATAGCGCGATCGGGGACAGGCGCCACACGCGGGACAAGAAAAGGCCCGGACTTGCGCCCGGGCCGTGTAAGTCGTCTCTCATGCCGCCGCCGGGAGGGGATAGGTTCCGGCACGGACTCGTCGACACGATCCCGCGCCGACGACGTAGTGATAATATCGCCACAGTACGACAGAAAGTCAAAGGACTTTCACGGTGAAGCTTGCGTGTGTCCTTCGAGTCACACTCGAGGCCTCGTCAGACCTTGCCGCGCCCCGGGTTCTTCGGGCGGGGATCCTTCAGCACGAACAATGACTTGTCGAGGCCGGACGCCCGAGCCAGCCCCTGGATCTGCACGCGGGTGGGCCGCCCCTGCGCGTCGGTGACCGTCCAGCCGGCGAGGGTCAGCGGCGCCTCGGTGAACGACAGCGTGATCTCGCCCGCGGTCTGCTTGTTCCCGTCGCGGGCCGTGATCGCGAAGCCATCGCGCATGCGTTGCACCCGCGTCACCCGTACGCCGCGGTCGAGGCGGATCGTCTTGGCCAGGAACAGGGACAGCGGCGTGGCGCTGAGGGGGTAGGCGTCGAAGGTCTTGAGACGCTTGTCCTGCACCGAGACGACGCCGCCGTCGGAGACCACCAGCAGGCCCGAGGGCGGATCGTAGGCGAACCGCGCCTTCCCCGGCCGCTTCATGAAGAGCTGGCCGGTCACCGAGCGCCCGCGCGCATCGGTCTGGACGAACCGGCCGCGCGCCTCGTTGAGCCCCTCCAGGTAGGCGATGGCGCGGCTCACCAGGGCCTGGTCGGCCGCCGACAGCGCGCCTTGCGCCAGCGCCGGCGACGCCAGCGGGGTCGTCGCCAGGGCGACGGTCAGGGTCCGTCTCGTGAGGGTCATGCTTGCTCCGTAATGCCCAGGGTCCTATCGCGCCAGCGCGGCGGCAATAGGGCGCAAGGCAACGCCTGGGCGGCGGGCGTCGTTCCGGCCGGCTCAGGCCGGGGGGCTGGCGCCTAGGCGGCCACCTCGATCTCCGGCCAGCGCGCGGTGGCGCGCGCGACGGTCCGTGCGAAGTTGATGCTGGGGCGCAGGGGATTGGGCCGGAGCCGCCGCGCGAACAGGTCCTCGAGGCCGAAGGGCGCGACGATGGTGAGCCTGTCGTCGGCCTCCAGCCGCACGCCCACGGCGAACATCGGGCTCTCGAACCGCGTCAGGGCCTCGGCCGTGCCGGACAAGGGGGCGTAGGGCTCGCCGAACTTGCCCTCGAACCAGACGTGGACGCGCGCCTGATTGCGCACCTCCACCAGGTCGCGCAGCGGCGGCTGGAACGCCGCGGCCACGCGTCGGATCACCGCGTCTTCGGCGTCGTAGCTGATATCCGACGCGTCGAAGTAGCCGACGTCGTAGTCCTTGATCCCGTAGTCCAGGGGCCGACCGCCCAGGTGGTTGAGCACCCGCTGGTAGACCGCGCCGGAGAAGACGAGCCAGTCCGGCAGGGCGATCTCCCGCATGGTGCGCAGCACCTGCGCCAGCGGCTCCGAGCGGCGCAGGATGGCGTCCAGCTCGGCCTCCAGGCTCACGCGCGGCCCCGCAGCGGCCAGCCGTGGTCGAGTGGCCCATGGCCCACGCCGAAGCCGGGCGCGCGCAGCATCGCCTCGTGCACATAGTCCCAGGCCCGCGCCACGGCGGCGGTCAGGGGCAGTCCCTGCGCCAGGCCGGCG
The DNA here is from genome assembly GCF_057219735.1 of Phenylobacterium sp. T106. NCBI lineage: Bacteria > Pseudomonadati > Pseudomonadota > Alphaproteobacteria > Caulobacterales > Caulobacteraceae > Phenylobacterium > Phenylobacterium sp. T106. The sequence goes on from NZ_JBXVWA010000015.1 coordinate 2,626, forward strand.
GCGCACGCCGAGGCCAGGGTGCAGCCGGTGCCGTGGGTGTGGCGGCTCTCGATACGCTCGCCCTCGAAGGCCGTCTCGCCGTCGGCCGTCATCAGGATGTCCACGACACGGTCCCCGGCCACGTGACCGCCCTTCATCAGCACGGCGCGCGCACCCGCGCGCAGCAGCGCTTCCCCCGCCCGGCGCAGGTCGTCCGTCGAGGCGCAGGCGATGCCGGTCAGCGCCTCGGCCTCGGGCGCGTTGGGCGTGAGCAGAGCGGCGCGCGGGACCAGCCGCTCGCGAACCGCGCCCACCGCCTCGGCGGCGAGCAGCGAGGCGCCGCCCTTGGCCACCATGACCGGGTCCACCACGCCGGGCGCGCCGGCCTCGTCCAGCAGCTCGGCGACGAGCGCCACGGTCTCGGCGTCGCCCAGCATGCCCGTCTTGATCGCGTCGGCCCCGATGTCGCCCAGCACGGCCCGCGCCTGGGCCGCCACCACGTCCAGCGGGACGGGATGAACGCCGGTCACGCCCAGGGTGTTCTGTACGGTCACCGCCGTGATCGCCGTGGCCGCGTACCCGCCCAGGGCCGTCACGGTCTTGATGTCGGCCTGGATTCCCGCGCCGCCGCCGGAGTCCGAACCGGCGATGATGAGGACTCGTCCCTGTGCGGTCATGCCTGCCGATACCGTGCGCGGGCCCGCATGGCCACCCCGGCGGCCGGGCGCCAGCTCCCGAGCGGCGGGCGGATCGGGCAGCCGAAACTTTCTGCTTGAGTTATATTTCCTTCGTTGCATATATACGCCGCATGAGCCCTTTCGAGGCCTTGGCGGAGCCGAACCGGCGGCGGATCCTGGACATCCTGCGGGAGGGCGAGCGGCCGGCCGGCGATCTGGTGGACGCGCTGGGCCTCAGCCAGCCCGGCGTCTCCAAGCACCTGAAGCTGCTGCGTGAGGCGGGCCTCGTCCGCGTGCGCGCCGACGGCCAGCGGCGGCTGTACCGCCTCGAGCCGCACGGGCTGGCCGACCTGGACGCGTGGCTCATGCCCTACCGACGGTTCTGGGCCGGCAGCCTCGACCGTCTCGAACAGCATCTGGAGCGCGAACAATGAAGCCCGGACCCTTCGCCGGCCTGATCAGCGACGAGCTGGGCCAGGTGATCCCCCGCGACGACGGCCGCTTCGACATCGTGTTCGAGCGCACCATCCGAAAGCCTGTCGAGAAGGTGTGGGCGGCGATCACCGTGGCCGAACGGATCGCCGACTGGTTCACGGAGGTGGAGGTCGACCTCCGGCTGGGCGGCCTGTACCGGATCACGTTCCGGGACATGGACTATATCGTGGACGGGGTGATCACCGAGCTCGAGCCGCTGCGGCGCTTCGCCCATACCTGGCCCGACGTGGAAGATCCCCGCTACCACGACGCCTATGTGCGCTATGAACTCTGGCCCAAGCCCGAGGGCTGCGGCCTGCGCCTGACGCAGACGGCGCTGCCGCCCAAGTACCTCGGGTCGGCGGCCGGCTGGCACACGTTCCTCGAGGCCCTGCCCGGCGCGGCCGAGGGCATTCGCACGCCCTGGAGCGCCGAACGCGAGGCCGCCATGGGGGAACGCTACCGCGACACCCTCGCGGCCTTCGCCCAGCCCTCGGACGCCGGCTCATGACCAAGCCCCCCGCCGACGACCTGGGCGCTCTCCGCCGGACGGGCGCGACCGTCGAAGTGGTCTTCGTTCGCCGCTATGCGAGACCCCTCGAGAAGGTCTGGGCCGCCATCACGCTGCCGGAGCGCCTGTCGAGCTGGTTCGCCAGTTCCGTCACCATCGACCGCCTGGAGGTCGGCGGCGTCATCGAGCTCGACTTCAGGGAGGAAAACTACCGCAGCCTCGGCCGCATCGTCCTGTCGGAGCCGATGAAGACCTTCGCGTGGGAATGGTCCGAGCTCGACGGCTCCAACACCTCGCTCGTGCGCTGGGACCTGGAGCCCGACGGCGACGGCTGCCGGCTGACCCTGACCCACTCGGGCCTGGCCCCCTCGGACGCCAAGGACGTGGGCCCTGGCTGGCACACCCATCTGCAGGCGATCGAGGACGCCGCTGACGGCGTCGCGACGCCATGGAGCCGGGTCAAGGAACGGGAGCGGCTGGCCAAGCCGCTCTATGCGGACTGGGCGTCCCTGGCCTGATCGATGGCGGCGGCGACGTCCAGCGCCTGAACGGTCTCGAAGACGTCGTGGACCCGCACCGCGGCGACGCCCGCGGCCGCGCCCGCGAGGGCCGCGGCGATCGAGCCCCCCAGCCGCCGGTCCGCCGGCGCGCCGCCGCTCACGGCGCCGATGAAGCTCTTGCGGCTGGCGCCCAGCAGGACCGGGAAGCCCAGGGCCACGATGCGATCGAGCCCCGCCATCAGCGGCAGGTTGTGGCGGATCATGTCCTTGCCGAAGCCGATCCCCGGGTCGAGCCAGATCCGCTCGCGCGCCACCCCGGCCGCCAACGCGGCCTCTGCACGCGCCGACAGGAACGCCGCCACCTCGCCCACCACGTCGTCGTAGCGCGGCCGGTGCTGCATGGTCCGCGGCTCGCCCTGCATGTGCATCAGCACCACGCCGCAGCCCAGCCCGGCGGCCGTTTCCAGGCTGTCGGGCGCGTGCCGCAGGGCGGTGACGTCGTTCCACATCGCCGCCCCGGCGGCCACGGCCGCGCGCGCCACCTCCGGCTTCATCGTGTCGACCGAGATCGCCACGTCGCTCTCGGCCCGCAGCGCCGTCACGAGCGGGACGATGCGGCCGATCTCCACCTCGGCGGGGACGGGCTCGGCGCCGGGCCGCGTCGACTCCGCCCCCAGGTCGAGGATGTCGGCGCCTTCCGCGATCAGCCGCCGGGCATGGGCCAGCGCCGCGTCCGCCGCCAGGAACCGGCCGCCGTCCGAGAAGCTGTCGGGCGTCGCATTGACGATCCCCATGACCTTGGGTCGCGCGCGGGTCATGGCCGCACCCTTAGCATCTTGCGCGGCCTCGCCCAGCCACCGCCCGCGACACGAGCCCGAACCTCGTTCAGGTTGTCATGATCTCGCCTTGGGCGCGCAGCAGCGTTCCCCCCGAGGCAAGGAGGGACCGATGGCCGACATCGTGGGCGGCAGCGCGCGAGACACCCTGAACGGCGGCGCCGGCGGCGACGTCATCTCCGGCCGCGACGGGTCCGACCGCGTGTTCGGGGGCGCGGGCGACGACGTGATCTACGGCCACTCGGCCGCCGACACGCAGGCCGGCTCGCACCTCATCGACGCGACCCGGGTGGCCTCGGGGCTGTCGTCGCCGCTGTTCGCCGCCTCGCCGCCCGGCGACCCCGACCGGCTGTTCATCGTCGAGCAGCACACCGGCCGGATCCGAATCCTCGACCTGAACAGCGGGCAGGTGAACGCCGACGCCTTCCTCGACCTGCCCGACAACAGCCTGGCGGCGGGGGGCGAGCAGGGACTGCTGGGCCTCGCCTTCCACCCGAACTACGCCTCGAACGGCCTGTTCTACGTGAACCTGACCAATGCGGCGGGAGACACCGAGGTGCGCGAGTACCGCCGCGCCGACGCCGACCACGCCGACGCCGCCTCGGCGCGCCTGATCCTGACGTTCGACCAGCCCTTCGCCAACCACAACGGCGGCTGGATGGACTTCGGACCCGACGGCTTCCTCTACATATCGTCCGGCGACGGCGGCTCGGGCGGGGATCCGCAGAACAACGCCCAGAACATCGACAGCCTGCTCGGCAAGATCCTGCGCATCGACGTGAACGCCGACGCCTTTCCGGGCGACGCGGCGCGCAACTACGCGATCCCCGCGGGCAACCCCTTCGCTGGCGCGGTCCCAGGCGCCGACGAGATCCTCCACTACGGCCTGCGGAACCCGTGGCGGCCCAGCTTCGATTCCGCCACCGGCGACCTTTGGATCGCCGACGTGGGACAGGCGGCGCGCGAGGAGGTCAATGTGGCGCCGGCCGGGTCGGCGGGCCTCAACTTCGGCTGGAAGATCAAGGAAGGCCTGGTCACCTTCTCGCCCGGCTCGCAGGCCGGCCTCACCGATCCGATCCTCGACTACGACCGGACCACGCCGCTGTTCTCGGGCGTCTCGGTCACCGGCGGCTACGTCTACCACGGGCCGGGCGGCGCGAACGGGCTCTACGTCTTCGGCGATTTCGTGCGCGGCAACGTCTGGACGGTCTCCTACGCCGGCGGGCAGGCCCAGGACTTCATGAACCGCAACGCCCAGCTCGCGGTCTCGGGCGGCGGCGACATCGACCAGATCGCCTCGTTCGCGGTGGACGGCCGCGGGCGCCTGTACCTGATCGGCCTGGACGGGGACATCCATCGCCTGAGCCCCCGCGCCGCCGCCGGCGACGGTCTCGACTACCTGCGGGGCGAGGACGGCGACGACCAGATCTTCGGCGGCTTCGGCTTCGACGACGTGCACGGCAACATGGGCAACGACACCGTCTCCGGCGGAGAGGGCGGCGACTGGGTGGTCGGCGGCAAGGACCACGACCGGCTGTTCGGCGACGAGGGCGACGACATCGTCTACGGCAACCTGGGCGACGACATCTGCGAGGGCGGGACAGGCGCCGACCTTGTCCGGGGCGGCCAGGGAAACGACATCCTGCGCGGCGGCGACGGGGCCGACTTCATCTCGGGCGACCTCGGCGACGACACGGCCTCGGGCGGCGCGGGCGCCGACATCTTCAACAGCTTCGGGGCCGCCGGCGTGGACCGGGTGCTGGACTTCAACCGGGGCGAAGGCGATCAGGTGCGCCTGGATCCGGGCAGCACCTTCACGGTGGCCCAGGTGGGCGGCGACACCGTCGTCAGCGTCGGGGGCGGCGCGCAGGTGATTCTGGTCGGCGTCCAGATGTCGGGCCTGACGGGAAACTGGATCTTCGTGGGCTGAGCCGGCGTCCCGCGGGGCGCCGCCACGGAACAGCCTCAGGGGCTCGGCGGTTGCTCGTTCCCGCCGCTTCGAGGACCCCTTGTCATGTCAGAAGATCTCCGTCCGCTTTCCGTCGTCACCGGCGCCTCGTCCGGCATCGGCTATGAACTGGCCATGCTGTGCGCCGAGGATGGCCACGACCTGATCGTCGTCGCCGATCGGCCCGAGATCGTCGAGGCTGCGCAGGCCTTCGAGGCCATGGGCGTGCGCGTGCAGCGCCTCATGGCGGACCTGGCGACCCTCGACGGGGTCGACCGCCTGCTCGAGCTGGTCGGCGACCGTCCGGTGGACCACCTGCTGGCGAACGCAGGCCACGGCCTGGGCCACGCCTTCCTGGAACAGCCTGTGGCGGCCTGGCGGCATGTGATCGACACCAATGTGACGGGCACGCTCTACCTCGTGCAGCGGGTCGCGCGGCCGATGGTCGAGCGCGGCCGCGGGCGCATCCTGTTCACCGGATCGATCGCCGGCCTGATGCCGGGCACGTTCCAGGCGGTCTACAACGGCACCAAGGCGTTCATCGACAGCTTCGCCTGGGCTCTGCGCAACGAGCTGAAGGACACGGGCGTCAGCGTCACCACGCTGCTGCCCGGCGCCACCGACACCGAGTTCTTCGAGCGGGCCGGGATGCAGGACACGAAGGTGGGCCAGGGCAAGAAGGACGATCCCGCCGACGTGGCCCGCACCGGCTACACCGCCATGATGAAGGGCGAAGGCGACGTGGTGCACGGGCTCAGGAACAAGGTGCAGGCCGCCATGGCCGCGGTGACGCCCGAGAGCGTGATGGCCGAGCAGCACCGCAAGATGGCCGAGCCGGGCACGGGCGACGACGACGAAGAAATCTACCAGAAGCCGCTGGGCTGACCCGCGCCCCCAAGGACGAAGGGCGGCCGCATCGCTGCGGCCGCCCTTTTTCCTGTCTGCGATCCAGCCTTGTCAGGCCGGTTCGGCGCTCGGCTTCGGCGAGATCGGGACGGCCACCGACGGGCCGGTCGGCTTGCGGGCTTCGGCCTCCTCGCGCTTGGGCGCCACGCCCTTGAGGACGCCCACCAGCTCGTCGCCGCTCAGGGTCTCGTATTCGAGCAGGGCCTGGGCCAGCTTGTGCAGGTCCTCCAGCTTCTCGGTCAGGATGCGGCGGGCTTCCTGCTCGCCGCCTTCCACCAGCCGGCGGACTTCCTCGTCGATGATCTTCGAGGTCTCTTCCGAGACGTTCTGGTTCCGCGCCACGGAGTGGCCCAGGAAGACCTCCTCCTGGTTCTCGCCGTACTCGACGGCGCCCAAGCGGTCCGAGAAGCCCCACTTGGTGACCATCGCCCGCGCCAGCTTGGTGGCCTGGCTGATGTCGGAGGAGGCCCCCGAGGTGATGTGCTCCTTGCCGAAGATCAGCTCCTCGGCGACCCGGCCGCCGAACAGGATCGCCAGGCGCGACGTCATCTGCTGGTAGCTCATGGAGTACTTGTCGCGCTCGGGAAGCTGCATGACCATGCCGAGGGCGCGGCCGCGCGGGATGATCGTGGCCTTGTGCACCGGGTCGGTGTTGGGAACGCTCAGCGTCACCAGGGCGTGGCCGCCCTCGTGATAGGCGGTGAGCTTCTTCTCCTCGTCGGTCATGACCATCGAGCGGCGCTCGGCGCCCATCATGACCTTGTCCTTGGCGTCCTCGAAGTCGCGCATGGTGACCATGCGGCGGTTCTTGCGCGCGGCCATCAGGGCGGCCTCGTTCACCAGGTTGGCGAGGTCGGCGCCCGAGAAGCCGGGGGTGCCCCGGGCCACGGTCTTGACGTCCACGTCGGCGGCCAGCGGCACGTTCTTCATGTGCACGCGCAGGATCCGCTCGCGGCCGGTGATGTCCGGGTTCGGCACCACGACCTGGCGGTCGAAGCGGCCGGGACGCAGCAGCGCCGGGTCCAGGACGTCGGGGCGGTTGGTGGCGGCGATCAGGATGATCCCCTCGTTCGCCTCGAAGCCGTCCATCTCGACCAGCAGCTGGTTCAGCGTCTGCTCGCGCTCGTCGTTGCCGCCGCCCAGGCCCGCGCCACGATGGCGGCCCACGGCGTCGATTTCGTCGATGAAGATGATGCAGGGCGCGTTCTTCTTGGCCTGCTCGAACATGTCGCGCACGCGGCTGGCGCCGACGCCGACGAACATCTCCACGAAGTCCGAGCCCGAGATGGTGAAGAAGGGCACGCCCGCCTCGCCCGCGACGGCGCGGGCCAGCAGCGTCTTGCCGGTGCCGGGCGGGCCGACGAGCAGGGCGCCCTTCGGGATCTTGCCGCCCAGGCGCTGGAACTTCTGCGGGTCCTTCAGGAAGTCGACGATCTCGGTCAGCTCTTCCTTGGCCTCGTCCACGCCGGCCACGTCGTCGAAGGTGACGCGGTTCTTGTTCTCGGTGAGCAGGCGCGCCTTGGACTTGCCGAAGCCCATGGCGCCGCGGGCGCCGCCCTGCATCTGGCGCATGAAGAAGATCCAGACGCCGATCAGGAGCAGGATCGGGAGCGCGTTGAGGAAGAAGCCCAGCCAGCCGGGGCCGTTCGCCGACTTCACCGAGATGTCGGCGCCCTGCTTCTCGAGGCGCTGGACCAGGTCTTCCTGGTTGTTCGGCGTGATCGCCCGGTACGTCCGGTTCGCACGGTCCTTGATGTCGACGATGGGGCCCTGGATCGTCGCCTGGCTGACTTCGCCGGCGTTCACCTTGGAGAGCAGCTGCGAGTAGGTGATCTCACGCGCGTTCGTGCTGCCGCGGCCGCCGCCCGTCATCATGCTGTAGAGCCCGACCAGGACGACGACGATGACGCCCCAGATGACGAGATTTCGGAGGTTCATAGAGGACCGACCCTTCGGAGTGACGTCCGGAAACCCAAGATAGGACGCCAACGGCTGATAGACCACTTAACGCATCGCGGCCGCGACGGTACGCCTCGCCTTGGCCATGTACGCGAAAAGGGCCGCGCCGGTGGCGCAGCCCTTCACATAAGCATCAATCGTGCCAGCTTTTAGCCCCGGGTCCGCGGATCATGACGCAGGCCCGCGGGGCGGTTCGTCTCAGCGCGACGGCTTCTTCGGCGCGGCGATCAGGCCTTCGCGCTGCGCGCGCTTGCGGGCCAGCTTGCGCGCCCGGCGCACGGCTTCCGCCTTCTGGCGGGCGCGCTTCTCGGACGGCTTTTCGTAGTGGACGTGCCGCTTCATCTCGCGGAACGAGCCCTCGCGCTGCATCTTCTTCTTCAGCGCCTTGAGGGCCTGGTCGACGTTGTTGTCGCGGACGAAAATCTGAACCAGAGGACTTCTCCTGTTTGCACGCTTGCCGCCCACCTCAGCCGGCAAAAGGCGGCGAGCGAGCAAAATGTAGTTCGCCCGAAGGTGCGACCCTTCGGGTTTCAGAGCGCGGCCAGATAGCAGAAGCGGCGGGGCGTGTCCACGCCGCCGCCGCAAATGCCGGCGCGCTCCTTCAGCCCGGGATCAGGCGGCCTCGGCGGTCTGACGGCGACGGATGGCGGAGCCCGCGCCGAAGAAGCCGATGAGCATCAGCGCCCACGTGCCCGGCTCGGGCACGCCGTGGATCGGCCAGCCGATGCCGAACGACTGCCGGTTCGGGTTCGAGATCACGTAGAACCGGTCGTTGGCGTCGGCCAGCGACGTGTAGTTCCCGGTGAAGTAGTCGTTGAAGTAGCTCTGGTAGGTCGCGAACTGCGAGACCGTCAGGTTGCCCTTGATCACGTGGATGTCCCGGCTGGGCACTTCGGTCGCCCAGACGGCGGCCTGGATCGCGGCAAGCCGCATATGCGTGTCAAAGGTGAGCGGGCCATTCAGCAGCGCCTGCTGGCGCATGATGTAGCCGGTGTCGATCAGGTCGGTCAGCGCGTTGAGCTGGGTGGGGCTGATCGGATTGCCGCCGAAGTCGGTGGGCAGCGGGTTCACGATCAGCGGGTCCTGGTTCGACGAATAGACCAGGTTGAGGTGGCCGATGCCGATCGAGTGATAGATGTCGACGCAGAAGCCGAACAGCTCGTAGGCCGGCCCGGTGACGTTGCCCAGCGCGTCGGAGTCCTTCACCTGGAAGGCCATGCCGTTCGAATAGACGTTGCCCACGCCCTGGATGTAGGCCTGGAACTGCGTGTTCATGCTCGAGCTGAGCAGCTTCACGTAGGTCGCGGCCGACGCGGTGGTGGACGCCATCGCGGCGGCGGCCAGGGCGACGGCGCCCACGGCGGCGCGCTTCCAGCCTGACAGCCCACGGCTGCGCTCGGTCGAACTCATTCTGAAACCCCCTCTTGCCGGACGCTCCGTCCGGCCCCGTAGCGCAGGGTTACCGAGGCCTTGCCGGGGACGCTATCGGATTCCCCTGAAACGGGAGAACGCCGTCATACAGAACGCGTGAGGGTGGCGTTGGTCAGACGGCCGTCTTGGTGGGGAAGGGCACTACGGTCGCGGCGTCGGCGGCGATGCGCTGCCGGCCCCGCTCCTCCACCAGCCGGATCTGCTGCTGCAGGTAGGGCGCCATGAAGTCGATGAAGGCGCGCACCCGGGGCGTGTCCTTGAGTTCGCGGCGCGTCACGATCCACGAGGAGGTCCTGGCCTCCTCGATCTCGTCGGAGCAGCGCAGCAGGTCGGCGTCCAGGTCGCCGATCGTGCAGGGCAGGGCGCCGATGCCCAGGCCGGCCTTCACCGCGTGCACCAGGCTGCCCATGCTGTTCGAGCGCGTGATCGGCGGCTTGCCGCCGGCGTGGCGCATCATCCAGGTGGCGCCGGGGATCTCGCCCATCTCGGCGGTGACGTCGATCAGGTCGTGGTCCACCAGGTCGGCCGGCGAGCGCGGCGCGCCGCGCCGGGCGGCGTAGTCGCGGCTGCAGTAGAGCGCCATGTCATGGTCGCAGATCTTCCGCGCCACGAGGTCCGACACCGCGAGCGTCTGGCTGGTGCGGATGGCGAGGTCGGCCTCGCCGTTCTCGAGGTCGAGGCTGCGGTCGGTGATGACCAGATCCACCTGGACGTCGGGATGCACCTTGCGGAACTCGACGAGCGCCGGAATGACCATGGTGTTTGCGACGAGCTCGTTCGTCGTCAGCCGCAGGGCGCCGGAGACGCCGCGGAGCTGGCCGGCCGCCTGGTTGGCGAAGCGGATGGCGGCGCGCTCGACCAGTTCGGCGTCGCCGATCAGGGCCTGGCCGTACTCGGTCAGCCGGCTGCCGGTCTGGCCCCGCTCGAACAGCTTGAAGCCCAGGTCGTGCTCCAGGCTCTCGATGCGGCGGGCCACGGTGGTCTGGTTGACCCCGAGCGCCTTCGACGCCGCAAGCGTCGAGCCGCCGCGGGCCACGGCCAGGAACGCCTTGAGGTCATTCCAATCGAACATGACCGCCATTCTGCGGTTGTGCAGACCCAACCTGCAAGAGCGCTGATCGCCCGGCTGCCGCCGGCGACCGTATCTGCTGCGTCCCTCGGGACCGAAGGCCGCGCTCCCGGCGGCCGGAACGACGAAAGACGATGGTGCAGCCGATGAAGCTCTGCGGCGATCCTGCCCTCCCCCTCCACCGGCGCGTGCGGACAGTCGCCGGCCTGGGGCGCGGGGTCGCCGCCACCGACTGACGACGAGATCTCCTCGCCTTTCTCCCCAAGAGGCGAGAGACGGGCGGGCTCCTCCTCTCCCCACAGGACTCGCCCCGGTCCCGCCGCCCGGCCCCAAGGCGCCGGGGCGGCGGACCAACCCTCCCGGCGCACATTCCCCACACGGTGCGCCGTCATGGAGCCCTCTCCCCACCCTCCCCGAGGGGAGAGGGCGACATGAAAACCTCGTAATCTCCCGCGATCCCGGTTGGTGCTAAGGACTTCCCACCTCGCCTCATCCGGGATCATCCATGTTCCGCACCTTCCGCGCCGCCGGTCTGGCGCTGCTCCTGTCGACCTCGGTCCTGGCCCCGGCGGCGCTGTCGCCCGCCCCGGCCGCGGCCGCCGAAGTGCCCCCCATCCGGTTCACCACCCGCACCCTGCCCAACGGGATGAAGGTCTATGCCTCGGTGGACCGCACCACGCCCAACGTGGCGGTCCAGGTCTGGTACGGCGTGGGCTCGAAGGACGACCCGGAAGGGCGCTCCGGCTTCGCGCACCTCTTCGAGCACCTGATGTTCAAGGCGACGCGCAACATGCCGTCCGAGACCTTCGACCGGCTCACCGAGGACGTGGGCGGCGAGAACAACGCCTCCACCGCCGACGACTTCACCAACTACTACGAGATCGTGCCCGCCAATCACCTCGAGCGGCTGCTGTGGGCGGAGGCCGACCGCCTGTCGTCGCTGGTGGTCGACGAGGCGGTGTTCAAGTCCGAGCGGGACGTGGTCAAGGAAGAGCTGCGCCAGCGCGTGCTCGCCTCGCCGTACGGCCGCCTGATGGCGCTCTACCTGCCGCAGGCCAGCTACACGACGCACCCCTACAAGCGGCCCGGCATCGGCTCCATCGAGGAGCTGGACGCGGCGACGATCGACGACGTCCGCGCCTTCCACCAGACCTACTACCGGCCCGACAACGCCGCCCTCATCGTGGCGGGCAACTTCGACCCGGCCCAGCTGGACGCCTGGGTCGACAAGTACTTCGCGGGCCTGAAGAACCCGCCGCGCCCGCTTCCGCGGGTCACGGTGAAGGAGCCGCCGCGCACCCAGGCGGGCGTGTTCGACGGCTACGGGCCCAATGTGCCGCTGCCGGCGGTGATCGTGTCGTACCAGGGCGCCGCGGCGTCGGACCCGGACGCCCCCGCGCTGAAGGTGCTGGACGCGGTGCTGTCGGCCGGCAAGTCCTCGCGGCTCTACAACAGCCTCGTCTACGAGAAGCAGCTGGCGGTCGAGGCGTTCTCCAACGCGGACCTGCCGCGCGACCCGGGCCTCTTCCTGGTGGGCGCCATCATGTCCAGCGGGCACGGCGTGGACGAGGGCGAGGCCGCCCTGCTGGCCGAGGTCCGGCGGCTGCGCGAGGCGCCGCCGACGGCCGCGGAGCTGGCCGAGGCCAAGAACGAACTGGTGGCGGCCGCGCTGCGCGAGCGCGAGACCATCGAGGGCCGGGCCAGCGCGATCGGCTACGCGCTGAAGGTCGACGGCGATCCCGAGGCCGTGAACACGGAACTCGCCAGGCTCCAGGCCGTGACCGCCGCGGATGTCCAGCGCGTGGCGCGCAAGTACCTGGCGGAGGATCGGCGCATGACGATCCGCTACCGCGCCGAAAGCGAGCGGCCCGCCGGGCAGAAGGCCGAGACGCGGCCCGCGCCGCCGGCCCAGGTCGCCACCTACGACGGTCCGGTGTTCACGCTCGCGCCCGAGGCCGAGCGGCAGAAGCCCCCGTCCGTGGGGGAGCCGGTGCAGCCGGTCCTTCCCAAGCCGGCCGAGCGGACGCTGGCGAACGGGCTTCGCGTCATCGTCGCCCGCTCGTCGGACCTGCCGCTGGTCACCGCCGACCTGCTGGTGAAGACGGGCGCATGGGCCGATCCGCCCCGGCTCGCGGGCGCCGCCAACATGATGGCGGGCATGCTGACCGAGGGCACCCGGACCCGCTCCGCGCAGCAGATCGCCAGCCAGGTCGAGAGCCTCGGCGCCTCGCTCAGCGCCGGCGGGGGGCTCGAGTCGTCCTCCGTGACCCTCAACGTCGCGACCGACAACCTGCGTCCCGCCCTCGCGATCATGGCCGACGTGGCGCGCAACCCGGCCTTCGCCGCCGAGGAGCTGGAACGCCAGCGCGAGCAAGCCCTGGACGGGCTGCGGGTCGCCTACCAACAGCCCGGCGACGTCGCGGGCCTGGCCGCCGCGCCGGTGGTCTTCGGCGGTACGCCGTTCGGCCACGCCACCCAGGGGACGCCGCAGTCGCTGCCCCGGCTGAAGCCCGCCGACCTGGCGCGCCTGCACGCCACCTGGTTCCGGCCCGACAACGCGGTGCTGGTGCTGACCGGGGATATCTCTCCCGAACAGGGCTTCGCCATGGCCGAGGCGGCGTTCGGAGACTGGAAGAGGCCGGCCGCCCCGCTGCCGCCCGCGCCCACGGTGAGCCCGAGGTCCGAACCTCGCGCCGTCGCCATCGACATTCCGGGCACGGGGCAGGCCTCGGTCAACGTGCTGAAGCCCGCGATCCCGCGCCGCGACCCCGACTACTATCCGGCGATCCTCGCCACCAACGTGCTGGGCGGCGGCTACTCGGCCCGCCTGAACCAGGAGATCCGCATCAAGCGCGGCCTGTCCTACGGCGCGTCGGCCCGGATCTCGGCGGCGCGGACGACCGGCTCGATGCGCGCCTCGGCCCAGACCAAGAACGAGTCCGCCGGGCAGGTCCTGGACCTGATCAAGGACGAGCTCGGCAAGCTCGCCGCCGCCCCGCCGGCCGCCGACGAGCTCAAGGCGCGGAAGTCCGTCCTCGTGGGCGGCTACGGGCGCAGCGTGGCCACCTCGGAAGGCCTGGCCGGGATCCTCGGCAACTACGCCCTCTACGGCGTGCCGCTGGAAGAGCTGTCGCAGTACACGGCCAAGGTCGAGGCGGTGGAGGCAGGCCAGGTGCAGGCCTTCGCCCGCAGGGTCTTCGACCCCGCGACGGCCAGCGTGATTGTCGCGGGCGACGCCAAGACGTTCGCGCCGGAACTCGCCAAGCGGCTCCCGAAGCTGGAGATCATCCCGGTGGGCGAGCTCGACCTGGAGTCGCCCGACCTTCGGCGGCGGCCGTAGGGCTTTCCCAGGCATCGGAACCGGCTTTCGGACCCGGCGCGCTCAAGCTTCTGAACGGGTGCGACCCTGGGCGCGCGCGGCCGCCCGGCGCCGCAGCGCCGCGCCGACGCCGCCGAATCCGAGGATCATCAGCATCCACGTCCCCGGCTCGGGGATGGGGGTGGTCGGCGGCTCGACGGGCGGCGGGGTCGGCCCCGGGGGCACAATCGGCGGCAGCACGCCGTCCGGGAGCAGCGGAGGCTCGTCGACGTGGGGCGGGAACAGCGGCGGCGTTCCGGGCGGCCCGATGATCACCACGTCGTCCGTCCCGGGTTCGTCGGACGGAAGCCCCGGGAACCCGCCCTCGCCCGTCCCGCCCGGCGGACCTTCGGCGAGCAAGACCGGCGGGCCGCTCTCGCAGATGATGGTGGTAAGGAGCATGAAGGGCGCGTTCGCGATTTCGCGCTCGGCGACGACGTAGGGCGTCGGCGCCCGAACGGGCCGCGCGGCGGCGACATGGCGCGGCGCCGCGCGCCGGACGGTCGGCTTGCGGTGCGCGCGCGCGATCCGGCGCGGCTTCACCGGCCGGTGCGCGGTGGGCCGCCCCACGGCGACGGCCTTGCGCACCCGCGGGGCCGGCCTCGCGGCCGGCGGCGGGGTGGAGATCCGCATCATGTTCGCGCGCAGGCGGCCCGGCGTCGCCGCGGGAGATCCCATGGGGATCGACGACTGCCGCGAGAAACAGTCAGGCGCCGCCGCCTCGGCGCGACCGGGCGTCCACAGCAACGCTGCTCCAGCGCTCAAGGTTATCGCCCATAACATGCCACGGTACGCCATCGTGGCGTTAACAAGGGCGGCCGCGATGGCTCGTTCCCGCCTCTGGGCCGAAGATTATCTCAACTTCTTGGGATGAAACCCGCGCAATCGGGAGCGCGTTGTTGCACCCGCTTCAAGATGATCTTCCCAGAATGTCGGACAACCGACAGAAGGTCGGGCCCTACGGCGGGAATTCTTCGAAGGCCAGAGTTTTGCTTGCCCGCCGCGGGTCAGGCCGTGGTGGTCCAGCGCGTCAGGTCACGCTCGCGGGCCATCAGGGCGAGGCCCGCCGCGATCGACTCAAGCTCGGCCCCCGTCTCGATGCGATCTGCAGGAAAGCGGCGATGGAAGACGCTGCGCACGGCCGGCACGAGCGACGACCCCCCGGTCAGGAAGATGCGGTCGATGGCGTCGGCCGCCAGCCCCGCGTCCTCCAGCGCCGCATCGACAGCGCCTTCGATCAGGGCCATCTCGGGGGCGATCCAGCGCTCGAAGTCCGTCCGGGCCACGGGCTTGACGATCGAGATCGAGCCCGCCTCGAAGCGGAACACGTCGCCTTCGGCGGACGACAGGCTCTCCTTCAGCCGCGAGACCGACCGGTAGAGCTGGTAGCCATAGTTCTCGTCCAGGACCTCGATCAGCGCCGCGATCCGCTCGGGCTCGACCGCTTCCCGCGCCAGCGCGCGGATCTCGCGCATGTCGCGGCTGGCGCGCAGCAGGGCCAGCTGGTCCCAGCGGGCGAAGGCCGCGTAGTACTTGTAGGGGATCGGCAGGGTCTTGCCGAACGAGACGTAGTCGCCGCCCTTGCCCAGTTCCGGCGACACGAGGTGGTCGATGATCCGGTAGTCGAAGGCGTCGCCCGCCACGCCCACGCCGGCGCGGCCGAGCGGGATCGCCCGCATCTCGCCGCCGTGGCGTTCGAAGCGGATGATCGAGAAGTCGCTGGTGCCGCCGCCGAAGTCACCCACCAGCACGGTGGCGTCGTGGTCCAGCTCGCGCGCGAAGAAGAACGCCGCGCCCACCGGCTCGTAGGCGTAGCGCACCTCGCGCACGCCCATCCGGCGGAAGGCGGTCTCGTACCGGGAGAGCGCGAGCGCCTCGCTGGGATTGGCGCCGACGAACTTCACCGGCCGTCCGATGACCACCCGGTCCGGCAGCTCGCCCAGGCCGTCGCCGGCGTAGTCGCGGACCTTGAGCAGGAAGGTCGAGAGCAGGTCCTCGAAGCGGTAGCGCCGCCCCAGGATCTGGGTCTCGGTGAAGCTCTCCTGGGCGGCGAAGCTCTTGAAGCTCTGGATGAACCGGGTCTCGGCGGGATCCTCGACATAGGCCTCGATCGCCCAGGGCCCCGCCGCGATCTCCCGCTCCCCCGGCCGGTCCTCGGGCGCGTGGAAGCTGAGGCAGGAACGGAACGCGAAGAGCTCCCCCTCGGGCGCGGGGAAGGTCACCAGCCGCGCAGGCCCCTCGGCGCCGGCCAGAGCCAGCACCGTGTTGGTGGTCCCGAAGTCGATGCCGAGGCTGTACATGCGCCGCCCGCCGAAGGGCCGGCGGGCTTAGCAGAACGGCGGTGGGCGGGGAAGGAGTTGATTGCTGCTGCGGAACGAAAACGGTACGAACGAGGGTCTGAGGAGGCTCTCGATGGTCGCGTCGGAACAGAATCCTGTCGGCCACCAAGGTCGATGGTTGGTGGAGATCGACACATGGGACTGGGAGCTCTTCGTGGGGATGGCGCCTGAAGCCGTGCCCACGGAAGAAGGGCTTCAAGGCAGGCTATTGTGCACACGAGGTGTGAACATCACAGGCCGAGTCATTGCGCCTCGCGTTCACCAGGGTAAGCGAGTCGGCGTATGGCTCTCGCCATTTGGCAGCGAACGGCAGTTTGGCGCAGATGATCCAGTCGGCCACATCGTCGCTTACCCCGAGCCCCTCAATGGAAGGGATTTTGCAGCGTCATTGCTTCTTCCGAACGATGCGCTGCCGGGCGTTCTGACATGCCTTTCTACGGTCTGGAAGTTTGTCCATTTCTGGACGACCAATCCGTCGACAGAAGCCCAGGTAAGTGACTTCTGCTTTTCCAGAGCAATCCATGAAAACGTTCAAGCGTGGGTGGATGCGGAATAGGGTCACAGCCCCTAGCGGCCGCGAAGGCGAGCGCTGGTGTCCAGGGGCGGGAAGCCCACCTCCCCTTTGGACTTAATGCAGTAGGCGCGGCGCTCCGACGCCGAAGCACGGCAAACGGCGCGATCTTCGGGCTTCGGCTGGCGGCCACAGAGCTCTGAGTCAGACTCATACTGCCGATCGCACTGCTTCGGATGCTCCTTTCCGCCCCCTGGTCCAGGCGACGAAGGGATACCTCGGAAAGACGGAAGCGGCCCTATCGGCCACGGAAGCGGCCCAAATGGAGGCGGCAACGGCAGCGAAGATCGATCATGACAATTGATGCAATTCCATTCCGTCGCGCGAGGGCGTGTGTCTGGACCGCTGGCGGAAGCAGCGAGGGACCTCTTGGCGAAGCCGGCGATGCGTTCGCCTCGCCAGCGGTCGTCCGGACTGTCTGTCCATACAACTTCGGTTGCGTCTTCAGAGCCCAGTCGGCTCCGATGGACCATCGCGCCATTCGGCTCCGTGGCGGGACTGGCTCGCTGGAAGAAGCTGTCGTAAGCCCGCGCCGCCCTCTGTCGGCGCGCCTCTTCAATCTCTGCCGGTGAGCGCAGGTACCAGCGCCTGAGAGCCTCGCCCTCCAAGCGCGCAGGATTGACCTGACCAAAGGTCATGATTGTTCTCCAGGAAAGTGATGGGCCGCGCAGGCGCGCGGAAGCGCAGCGGCGGATGCGCCGACATTGGCAAACAGGGTGCGTCGCGGCTTGCTGCGGCCCTTGCCCGCTCACCAGCGGATAGCGCTACGCAGTGATCAACGCGCGAAGACTGTACGCACAGACCGCCAAAATGTCAAGAACAAATGAGGAACTGAATCGACCGAGGAGGCGCGCGGACAGATCAGCTGCCGCTTAGCCGGCCGCTCTACTCCCCCACCTCCATCAGCGGGCGGTCGTAGGCGCAGACGGTGGCCATCTGGAGGATCTTGGAGACCGAGGCGCCCAGCGGGCAGATCTGCACCGGGCGGTCGAGGCCCACCAGGATCGGGCCGATCACCTCGGCCCCGCCCAGGCACTTGATGAGCTGGGTCGAGATCGCGGCCGAGTGGATGGCCGGCATGATCAGGACGTTCGCGGGACCCGTCAGGCGCATGAACGGGTAGGCGCCGCGGCTTTCCGGCTCCAGCGCCAGCTCGGGGGGCATCTCGCCCTCGTACTCGAAGTCGAGGCCGTGCATCTCGTCCAGCATCCGCACGGCTTCGCGGACACGCTCGGACCGGTCTCCCATGGGATTGCCGAAGGTGGAGTAGCTCATGAACGCCACCCGCGGCTCGTAGCCCAGGGTCTTCACCGCGCGCGCCGCCTCGATGGCGATCTCCACCAGCTCCTCGGCCACGGGCATCTCGGTGACGTTGGTGTCGGCGATGAACAGGGTGCGGCCCTTGGCCATCACCACGCTCATGCCGATGATGCGGCCGTCGGGCGCTGGGTCGATGACGTGCAGCACCTCCTCCAGCGCCTGGTCGAAGTTGCGCGTGACCCCGGTGACCATCCCGTCGGCGTGGCCCAGCGCCACCATCGAGGCGGCGAAGGCGTTGCGGTCCTGGTTGATCAGCCGCTGGATGTCGCGCCGCAGGTAGCCCTCCCGCTGCAGGCGGCCGTAGAGGTGGTCCACCGCCGCCTCGTTCCACGACGAGACCCGGGCGTTCAGGATCTCCAGCCCCGCCTCGGCCGGGTCGATGCCCGCGGCCAGCATGTTCTCGTGGACCAACTCCTCGCGGCCGACCAGGACCGCCTTGCCCAGGCCCTGGGTCTGGAAGGCGTAGGCGGCGCGGATCACCGCCTGCTCCTCGCCCTCGGCGAAGACGATCTTCTTCTCCGGCGCGGACAGCACCGCGCCCTGCAGCTTCTGCGAGAAGGCCGCCGTGGGGTCCATGCGCTGCGCCAGGCTGGCGCGGTAGGCCTCCATGTCGGCGATCGGCCGGCGCGCCACCCCCGTGTCCATGGCCGCCTTGGCGACGAACGGCGGGATGTAGGACAGGAGCCGCGGGTCGAAGGGGGTGGGGATGATGTACTTCGGCCCGAACTTCAGCTGCACCCCGTGATAGGCGGCGATCACCTCGTCGGGCACGTCCTCGCGGGCGAGCTGCGCCAGGGCCCGGGCCGTGGCGATCTTCATCTCCATGTTGATCTGCCGCGCGCGCACGTCGAGCGCCCCGCGGAAGAGGTAGGGGAAGGCCAGCACGTTGTTGACCTGGTTCGGGTAGTCCGAGCGGCCGGTCGCCACGATGGCGTCCTCGCGCACCGCGTAGACCTCCTCGGGCAGGATCTCCGGGTCGGGGTTGGCCATGGCGAAGATGATCGGCATCGGCGCCATGGTCTTGATCAGTTCCTGGGTCAGCGTGCCCTTGGCCGAGACGCCGATGAAGACGTCGGCGCCCTTCAGCGCGTCGGCCAGCGTGCGCTTGTCGGTATCGACGGCGTGAGCCGACTTCCACTGGTTCATGTCGTCCGGGCGGCCGCGCCAGAGCACGCCCTTGCGGTCGACCGCCACGACGTTCTCGTGCTTCACGCCCATGGCCTTGATGAGGCCCAGGGTGGCGATGCCCGCCGCGCCGGGGCCGTTCAGCACGACCTTGACGTCCTCGAGCCGTCGTCCGGTGATCTCGCAGGCGTTGATCAGCCCGGCCGCGCAGATGATCGCGGTGCCGTGCTGGTCGTCGTGGAAGACCGGGATGTCCAGCAGCTCCTGCAGCTCGGTCTCGATGCGGAAGCAGTCGGGGCTCTTGATGTCCTCGAGGTTGATGCCGCCGAAGGTCACGCCGATGTTCTTCACCACCGTGATGATCTCGTCCGGGTCGGTGGTGGTCATCTCGATGTCGATGGCGTCAACGTCGGCGAAGCGCTTGAAGAGGACGCCCTTGCCCTCCATCACCGGCTTCGAGGCCAGAGCGCCGAGGTTGCCGAGGCCGAGGATCGCGGTGCCGTTCGAGATCACCGCCACCATGTTGCCCTTGGAGGTGTACTCGTAGGCGAGCTCGGGGTCCTTCGCGATGGCCAGGACGGGCACCGCAACGCCGGGGGAATAGGCCAGCGACAGGTCGCGCTGGGTGCCCATGGGCTTGGTGGCCCGCACGCCGATCTTCCCGGGCGTGGGATAGCGGTGGAAGCTCAGCGCCTCTTCGTCGGTGAAGGAGCGTTTCTCGACCTGATCCATGTATTCCCGCCCGTCCCCTCGGCGCGCCCCACGCGTGAAGCGGCCAACCTATAGAGGCCGCGCGGCCCGGACAACGATGGAACAATCCCCCGCGGCCGCCAGTTGAGGGCCTGCCGGGGAATGGGGGCCTCACAAGGGACTATTCTTATGAATCATCGTGTCGCTCTCGCCGCCGCCGCGGCGATCGCCCTCGCGGGCGCGCCCGCCTTCGCCCAAACGCCCGACACGGGCTCGGCGGCGGGCAGCACCCAGCCGAATGCGGCGACCCCCGCGACGCCGGCCACGCCGGCCCAGCCCGCGGAGCCGGGCGCGGGCCCTGCGACGCCCGCGGATCCGGCCACGCCGGCCATGCCTTCGACGGGCGCGGACAGCGCCGCGGCCGCGGGGACCAACGCCAGCGTCACGACCGGCATGTCGGTGGTCGACAACACCGGCCTCACGATCGGCCAGATCACCGAGGTGAAGACCGGCGCCGACGGCAAGCAGACCGCCACCATCAAGATGGGGGCCGACACCTTCGCCGTCGAAACCGCGAACCTCGCCGTGAAGGGCAAGACCGCCGCGGTCAACGCCACCCAGGCCGAGATCAAGCAGATGCTGAAGAAGTAGGCCTCACGGCCGACGACGCGAAAGGGCGGCCCTCGCGGGCCGCCCTTTTGTTTGCGCCCGGAACCGCGGGAGCGCACCCGCGGCCCTCCCGCGCCGTTTCGGATTGACCCGCCCGTGCGGCTCGCGAGAACTAGCGGGCCAACGCCGGAAGCGGAGCCACGTTCTTGTCCGACCCGATCAGGATCGCCATCGCCGGCGCGCTGGGCCGCATGGGGCAGGCGGTCGACAGGGCGGTGAGCGCCGACGCGGCCTTCGCCGTCGCCGCGCGCTTCGACCGGCCCGACGCGGACGCGCCCGGACTGGCGACGGTGGCCGACGCGCTCGCGGCCGCCGACGTGATCATCGACTTCACCCTGCCCGCGGCCTCGGTGGAGCTTGCCGGGCGGGCGGCCGAGGCGGGACGGCCCGCGCTCGTGATCGGGGCGACGGGCGCCTCGGACGCGCAGCGCGCGGCGATCGCGAAGGCCGCCCAGCGCGTTCCCATCGTCTTCGCCGGCAACTATTCGCTGGGGGTGAACCTGCTGATGGGGCTGGTGGCCCAGGCGGCGCGGGCCCTGCCGGCCGAGCAGTGGGACATCGAGGTCTTCGAGGCGCACCACCGGCACAAGGTGGATGCGCCCTCGGGCACCGCGCTGATGCTGGGCGAGGCGGCGGCCCAGGGCCGCGGCGTCGACCTGGCCCGCGTGCAGCGCCGCGCCCGCGACGGCATCACCGGCGTGCGGCCGGTCGGCGAGATCGGCTTCTCGGTGCTGCGCGGCGGCGGCATCGTGGGCGAGCACAGCGTCACCTTCGCGGCCGAGGAGGAGATCCTGACGCTGAGCCACTCGGGACGCGACCGCGGCCTGTTCGCCCGCGGCGCCGTGGCGGCGGCCCGCTGGGTGGTGGGCCAGCCGCCGGGCCTCTACGACATGCAGGACGTCCTGGGGATGAAGGGAGGCTGACGTGGCCGGCGACCTCCTCGACCGCGACGCGACCGAGCAGCTCACCTCCCTCGCCGCCCGGCGGGTTTCCGCGGTCGAACTGCTGAAGGCCGCGCTCGGCCGGCACGCCGAGACCCACGCCGCGCTCAACGCCGTCGTGGCCGCCGACCCCGAACGGGCGCTGGAGGCGGCGCGGGCGGTGGACGACGCCCGGGGGCGCGGCGAGCCGCTCGGGCTGCTGGCCGGGCTTCCCATGACCATCAAGGACACGCTGGATGTGGCGGGAATGGCCGCCTCGTCCGGCCTGGCGGAATACCGGCGCCGCATGACCGAGGACGCCGACACCGTCCACCACGCGCGCAACGCCGGGGCGGTGATCTGGGGCAAGACCAACGTGCCCGTCATGGCCGCTGACTGGCAGAGCACGAACCCCCTGTACGGCGCGACCAACAATCCCTGGGATCCCGCGCGAACGCCCGGCGGGTCCTCGGGCGGCGCGGCGGCGGCGCTGGCCGCGCGGGTCACGGCGCTCGAGATCGGCTCCGACATCGGCGGCTCCCTGCGGGTTCCCGCCAGCTTCTGCGGCGTGTTCAGCCACAAGCCCACCTGGGGCCTCGTCAGCCAGCGGGGCCACGTCCCGCCGCGGCCGGGGTCCTACGCCGAGCGGGACCTCAACGTGATCGGCCCCATGGCCCGTTCCGCCCGCGACCTGCGCCTGCTGCTGTCGGTCATCGAGGCCGGTCCGCTCGCCCCCAAGGCGCCGCCGGCCGATCTCTCCCAGACGCGGATCGGCCTGTGGCTCGACGACCCCATGTGCCCCCTCGACCCCCAGGTGCGCGCGGTGATCGAGGCCTTCGCGCAGGAACTGCGCGCCGCCGGCGCGGAGGTGGAGCCGATCGCCTGCCCGGTGGACATGAGGAGCCTGCTGTTCGCCTACCAGACCCTGCTGGGCGCGGTGCTCGGCGAGGACCTGCCGCCGCGGACGCTGCGCCAGATGGAGCGCGCCCGCGCGTTCGCCGGCCTGATGGGCGCAAGCGACGACCCGTTCTCGGCCGGCCACCTGGCGCGCGCCTACACCGCCCGGCACCGGGAATGGATGGCCGCCGACGCGGTCCGGGCGCGTCTCCGCTACGAGATCGGCGAGGCGTTCGAGCGCCGTGACGTGATCCTGGCGCCGATCGCCCCGGTTCCCGCCTTCCCCCACGACCGCAAGCCCTTCACGCGGCGGACGCTGGCCACGAGCGACGGCCGGTCCATCCCCTACAGCTCGATGCTCACCTGGATCGCCCTGCCCACCGCCCTGCACCTGCCGGCCACCGCTGTCCCGGCCGGGCGCACGCCGGGCGGGCTGCCCGTGGGCGCCCAGATCATCGGGCCGCGCGGCGGGGACGCCCGCACCCTCGCCATCGCCCAGGCCATCGACGAGAACATCCGCGGCTTCGAGCCGCCCCCGCCCTGAGCGCCTTCCGCCCGGCCGCCCAGCCCCTATCTTGGCTACCGATGCCCGCCAGCCCGCCCCTCCTCGTCCGCCCGCCCCTGCTCGTCCGGCAGGCCGTCGTCGGCCAGATCCGCAAGCTGGTCGGCGGCACGGGCGACGACAGCGTCGAGCGCAACCGCGCCGACACCGGCCTCTTCGGACCCGACAGCGCCTGCTGGAAGGTGCACGGCGACTTCACCAGCATGATGGTGGGCGGGATCGCGGCGCTGTTCCTGCAGATGCTGCACCCGGGGCCGCTGGCCGGGGTCTGGGACCACTCCAACTTCCGGCGCGACATGCGCGGCCGCCTGGGCCGCACCGCGCGCTTCATCGCCGGGACCACCTATGGCGACCGCGCCGAGGCCCAGGGCTACATCGACCGCGTGAAGCACATCCATGCCGGCGTGACCGGCGCGCTTCCCGACGGCCGGCCCTACGCCGCCGACGACCCCGAGCTGCTGACCTATGTGCACGTGGCCGAGGTGAGCGCGTTCCTGGCCGCCTACCTGCGCTACGTGGATCCGGATTTCCCGGACGCCGAGCAGGACCGCTACTACGGCGAGGTGGCCGAAGTCGCCCGGCGGCTGGGGGCGACCGACCCACCCACCACCCGCGAGGGGATCGCCGCCTACCTCGAGGCGGTCCGCCCGCACCTCCGCTACGATCAGCGCACGCGCGCGGTGGCCGCGGCGCTGCTCTCGCAGCCGCCGCCGAGCCCCGCCGCGGCGCCGGCCATGACGCTGGCCTTCGACGCCGCCAAGGACCTGCTGCCGGACTGGGCGGCCCGGATGCATGGCTTCCGGCTCTCGCCGGTGCGCCGGGCCACGACGCGGGCCGGCGTCCGGACGCTCGGCGCGGGGATGCGGTGGGCGCTGACCAACAGCGCCGAGGCCCGGGCCCGCCGTCGCGCCGCCGAGCTGACCGGCCCCGCGCCCGCCGTCGCCCCGGCTCAGGCCTGAGGGGGCGCCGGCCTCAGCGCGGCCAGGGCCGCACCCCCACGAAGCCGCCGTCGATCGGCAGCAGCACCCCGGTGACCCAGCGCGACTCGTCGCTCGCAAGGTAGGTCGCCGCGTAGGCCACGTCCCAGCCGGTGCCCTCGGTCTGCAGCGGGACCGCCCTGGCGCGGCGCTCGCGGGCCTCCTCGCCCATGCCCGCGACCAGGGGCGTGTAGACGGTGCCGACCACCAGGCAGTTCGACCGGACGCCCTCGGCCGCATGGTCGGCCGCCACCGAGAGGGTCAGGCCCTGCAGCCCGGCCTTGGTGGCGGCGTACGCCACGGCGCCCGGCGTCCCGGAAAGGCCGAGCAGGCCGGCCGTGGACGAGATGTTGACGATCGATCCGCCGTCGCCCGCCCGCATGCGCGGGATGCAGACCCGGCAGCACAGCATGGCCGAGGTGAGGTTCGTCTCCAGCAGGCGATGCCAGTCGTCGAGCGACACGGTGACCGTGTTGCCGCCTGCGCCGACGCCAACGTTGTTCACCAGGATGTCGAGCCGGCCGTAGCGGTCGGCCGCGAAGGAAGCCATGGCCTCGGTGTCGTCAGGGCGCGTGACGTCGGCGGCGAAGGCGCTGGCCTCGCCGCCCTCGGCGCGGATCGCGGCCTCCAGCGCCGCCGCCCGCTCGGCCGAGCGGTTCACCAGCACCACGCGGGCGCCCTCGCGCGCGAACAGCATGGCGGTGGCCGAGCCGTTGCCGTCGCCCTCGCCGCGCGCGGCCGCGCCCGTGACGACGGCGACCTTTCCCGAAAGCCGACCCATGACGCACCCCAAGCCGATACACCCGGCGCGCAGCCTATCGCCGGACGCGCGGGCGGGGAACGCAGGCCGGCGACGTCAGCGCCAGAGCTCGATCCAGACCGGCCCGTGGTCGCTCGAGCCTTCCTTGGCGCGGTGGTGGCGGTCCACGCCGGCGGCCTCGAGGCGCGGAGCCAGTGTCGGACTCAGCAGCAGGTGGTCGATCCGGAGGCCGGCGTCGCGCTGGAAGCTGTTCCGCCAGTACTTCCAGAAGGTGTAGACCCGCGCCTCGTCGCCGAACACGGCCCGCAGCGCGTCGGTCCAGCCGCGCTCGCGCAGCCAGGCGTAGGTGTCCTTCAGCGACGGCTGGAAGAGGGCGTCGTCGCGCCAGCGTTCGGGGACATAGACGTCCAGGTCGGTGGGCATGATGTTGTAGTCGCCCACCAGCGCCACGGGCTGCCCGGTGTCCAGCAGCCAGTCGGCGTGGGCCATGAAGCGCGCGTACCAGGCCTCCTTGGCGGCGTACTTGGCGCTGCCGACCGGGTTGCCGTTGGGCGCGTAGAGGCATCCGACCAGCACGCCCTTGACCGCGGCCTCGATGTAGCGGGCCTGCGCCCCGGCCTCGTCGCCGGGCAGGCCGCGCCGCGTCTCGATCGGGGTCACGCCTCGCGCCAGGATCGCCACGCCGTTCCAGCTCTTCTGCCCGTGCCAGACGGCGCCGTAGCCCGCCTTCTCGAACGCCGCCGCGGGGAACCTGTCGTCCGTCGTCTTCAGCTCCTGCAGGCAGGCGACGTCGGGCCGCGTGTCGGCGAGCCAGGCGAGCACATGCTCCAGCCGCCCGTTCACCCCGTTGACGTTGTAGGTCGCGATCCGCATGGCGGCCGAAGGCGCGGCCGCGGCGCGAGGTTCCGTTCGGCGGCTCAACGGCCGCCTGTGGACCCGAAGCCGCCGGCGCCCCGGGCGGTGTCGTCCAGGCGCTCGACCTCGGCCCAGCGCGCCTGCGTCACCGGCGCCACGACCAGCTGGGCGATGCGGTCGCCCCGGCGGATCGTGAAGTCCTCGGCGCCGAGGTTGATGAGGATCACCTTCACTTCGCCCCGATAGTCGGCGTCGATGGTGCCGGGCGTGTTGAGGCAGGTGACGCCGTTCTTGAGCGCCAGGCCGGAGCGCGGACGGACCTGTCCCTCGAAGCCGTCGGGCAGGGCGAACGCCAGGCCCGTCGGCACCGCCTGGCGGTCGCCCGGCCGCAGGATCAGGGGCTCGTCGTGCGGCACCGCGGCGCGCAGGTCCATGCCGGCGGCCTGGGCGGTCTCGTAGGCCGGCAGCGGCAGGTCGGCGTTGTGCGGCAGGCGGGTGATCGGGACGGTGGGGCCGGACACGGGCTAGAACTCCTCGGCGATGCGGGCGGCGAGCCGGCGGGCGACCTCGCCCTTGGGCATCCGGTCCCATCGCTCGATTCCGCCGGCCGAGACGATGGCCACCGCGTTCTCGTCGCCGCCCATGGTCCCCTCGACCGCGACGTCGTTGGCGACGATCCAGTCGCAGCCCTTCTTCGCCAGCTTGGCCTGAGCGTTGGCCTCGACGTCGTTGGTCTCGGCCGCGAAGCCGACGACCAGCCGGGGCCGCGCCGCCGCCCGGGACAGCGTGGCCAGGATGTCCGGGTTCTCCACCAGGGCGATGGGCGGCGGCCCCTCCGGCCCCTTCTTGATCTTGCGGTCGCCCGCGTTCTGCGGCCGCCAGTCGGCCACCGCGGCCACGCAGACGGCGATGTCGGCGGGCAGCGCCGCCTCGCAGGCCGCCAGCATCTGCCGCGCCGTCTCCACGTCTACGCGGGTGACGCCGGCCGGCGCGGGCAGCGCCGTGGGGCCGCTCACCAGCGTGACGTCGCAGCCCAGGGCGGCCAGGGCCGAGGCGATGGCGTAGCCCTGCTTGCCCGACGAGCGGTTGGTGATCAGGCGCACCGGGTCGATCGGCTCGGCGGTGGGGCCGGCGGTGACGATGGCCCGCCGTCCGGCGAGCGGGCGCGCCGCGGCGCCGGCCAGCGCCGCCTGGACGGCCGCCAGGATCGCCGGCGGCTCGGCCATCCGGCCGGGGCCGTACTCGCCGCAGGCCATGGCGCCCTCGTCGGGCCCCACGAACAGCACGCCGTCGGCCTTCAGCCGCTCAAGGTTCCGCCGCGTGGCGGGATGGTCCCACATCCGCACGTTCATGGCCGGGGCCATCAGCACGGGCTTGTCGGTGGCCAGGAGCGTCGTGGAGGCCAGGTCGCCCGCCAGGCCGCTGGCCGCCTTGGCCATCAGGTCCGCGGTGGCCGGGGCCACCACCACCAGGTCGGCCGAGCGCGACAGCTCGATGTGGCCCATCTCGGCCTCGTCGGTGAGGCTGAAGAGCTCGCTGTAGACCTTGTCCTCGGCCAGCGCCGAGAGGCTGAGCGGCGTCACGAATTCCGCGCCGGCCTTGGTCAGGATTGGCCGCACGGCCACCCCCGCCTTGCGCAGGAGCCGCGTGAGCTCCAGCGCCTTGTAGGCCGCGATCCCGCCGCCGACGATCAGGAGAACCCGTCTTTCACTCACAGGCGCCGCCCCGCTTCAGAGGGCCCCGATGTAGGTCATTGGCGGGGACTCGACAAACACCCTGGCTTGTGTTCTAGGTTTGTTCCGGCACAGCTTGAGGCTGGAGAAAACGATGTCGGCAATCAGGACGTTTCTGCTCGCGGCCGTGGCCGCCGTGGCGATCAGCGGCTGCGACAATGGCCCGTCGGCCGTGGCGCAGAAGGATGGGGACCGGGCGGCGCCGGCCGGGGACAGGCGGGACGAGCTCGCCTCGGAGACGTCGGCGCGGGGCCAGGGCGGCGACGACAGGTCCGGCGTCGATCATCGCGACGACCCCGTGAAGCTCGTCGACGGCAAGCCGATGTGGTCGGCCAGCCGGCGCTATTCCGCCGAGGAGAACGCCCGCCGCGCCTTCGCCCGCAACGGCGAGGCGTTCGGCGCCGACAGCCTCCAGGCCTTCGTGGAGAAGGCCCACGCCTTCGTCTCGGACCCGCCGAAGGGCACGCAGACGCTGAAGCGCCGCAACGGCGACACCCTGTTCTACGACGCGAAGAGCAACACCTTCGCCGTCGCCAGCAAGGACGGGGCGCCGCGGACGATGTTCCACCCCGACGACGGCCCGGCCTACTGGGCCGAGCAGAAGACGCGCGAGGCGCGGCGCAGCCAGTCCGCCCGCCGCAGTCGCGAGGACGACGACGCGTAGACCCGTCCGCGTCCTGGGATCAGGCGAGCAGCCAGCCGGCGACGAACGCGAGGCCCGACGCGAGCGCGCCCAGCGCGAACCAGAGCAGCGGACGGCCCGGCGTCGGGGGTTCGATCACCGCCACGGGCGCGGGCTCCGCCAGCCGGGCGATGTTGCGGATCGCGGCCTCGGCCTCGCCCGCCAGCTGCCTCACGCGGCTGACCGGCGACAGCTCCCGGGCGATCCAGCGGCGGACCACCGGCTCGGCGGCGGCCCAGATGTTGTGGTCGGGATCGATGCGCCGGGCCACGCCCTCTACGGTCACCATGGTCTTCTGCAGAAGCACCAGCTCCGGCCGCAGGTGCATGTCGTAGAGGGCGGTGATCTCGAACAGCTGGGTCAGCACCCGGCTCATGGCCACCGCGTCGGCCGTGCGG
Source organism: Phenylobacterium sp. T106 (assembly GCF_057219735.1). Taxonomy (NCBI): domain Bacteria; kingdom Pseudomonadati; phylum Pseudomonadota; class Alphaproteobacteria; order Caulobacterales; family Caulobacteraceae; genus Phenylobacterium; species Phenylobacterium sp. T106. Next base: position 30,772 of record NZ_JBXVWA010000015.1, read on the forward strand.
CCGAACACCGGCTCGCCCACCGCCCGCAGCGCCTGGGCGAAGGCCTCGACGCTGTGCCGCGCCGGCACGTAGCCGGCGTCGAAGTGGACCTGCGCCACGCGGCGGTAGTCGCGGTTCAGGAAGCCCCAGAGGATCTCGGCCAGGTACCGCCGCTCGGGCGCGCCCAGCCGGCCGATGATCCCGAAATCCACGGCGAACAGGCGCGCCGGCGCCGCGCAGAAGAGGTTGCCCTCGTGCAGGTCGGCGTGGAAGACGCCGTGGTCCAGCGCCTGGGCCAGGAAGGCGCGGGTGAGATTGTCGGCCAGCGTCTTGCGGTCGAGACCCGGCTGCTCCAGCGCCGCGTCGTCCGAGAGCGGAAGCCCCTCGGCCCAGGCCATGGTCAGCACGCGCTTGCCCACCCCGTCCCAGACGACGCGGGGGGCCGACATGTAGCCGTCCTTCTCCATCACCTCGCTGAGCTCGTCGGCCCCCGCCGCCTCCAGGCGCAGGTCCAGCTCCAGCTCGGTGGCGCGGATGACCGTGGCGGCGAACTTGCGCGGCTCCAGCCGGCGGACCGGCGGCGCCCAGCGCTCCATCAGCCGCGCGGCCAGGGCGAGCACGGCGGAATCCGCGGCCACCCGCCGCTCGATCCCCGGGCGGAGCACCTTCACGGCCACCCGCCGCCCGTCGCGGAGCGCCGCCTCGTGCGCCTGGGCCAGCGACGCCGCCGCCACCGGCTCGCCGAACGTGTCGTAGAGCGCCGAGAGAGGCCGCCCGAGGTCGGCCTCCACCGCCGCCCGCGCCTGCGCCGTGGGGAACGGCGCCAGCCGGTCCTTCAGGTGGCCCAGGTCCTCGGCGAAGACGCGGCCGAAGATGTCCGCCCGCGTGGACAGGAACTGCCCGAGCTTGATCGCCACCGGCCCCAGCGGCTCCAGCGACCGCGCCAGCCGCTCGCCCGGCCGGCCCTCGCGCCGCGTCGCGAAGACCCTGAGCGTCCGGGCGAGGGTCCGCGCGCCCGCGGAATAGTAGGCGTCGAGCTCGCGCGGCAGCAGCGCGTCGTTGCGGAGCAGCGTCCAGCCGGCCCCGAGCAGCCGCAGGTAGGCGCCGAGCGAAGCCATGCGCCGCTCAGACGGCCCGCGCGGTGTGCAGCGCCGCCACGCCGCCCGAGTAGTTGGTCCAGCCCACCTGGCCGAAGCCCGCCGCGGCGATCATGCCCGCGAACGTCTTCTGGTCGGGGAACCGGCGGATCGACTCCACGAGGTACTGGTAGCTCTCGCGGTCGTTGGCCACCCGCGCCCCGATCTCGGGGATCACCTTGAACGAATAGGCGTCGTAGGCCGCGCGCAGCGCCTCGGTCACCGGCCGCGAGAACTCCAGGCAGAGGAAGCGGCCGCCCGGCTTCAGCACGCGGCGCGCCTCGCGCAGGGCCGCGGGGATGTCGGTGACGTTGCGAATGCCGAAGCTGATGACGTAGGCGTCGGCGCATCCGTCCGGCAGGGGGAGCCGCTGGGCGTCGCCCACGGCCCACGAGATCTCGGGGACTATGCCCCGCTCGATCCCGGCGGCGATCATCTCGGCGTTGTAGTCGATCACGAAGACCTGGGCGTCCGCGCCCCCGCGGCGCTCCTGCGCGCGCCGCGCCATCCGGGCGAACCGCCGCGCCATGTCGCCGGTGCCGCCCGCGCAGTCGACGATGAGCTCGCCGGGCTGCGGGTTCAGGCGCGCCGCGACGGCGTCCTTCCAGAGCCGGTGCACGCCCGCGCTCATCAGGTCGTTCATCAGGTCGTAGCGCCGCGCGACGCGGTCGAACACGCCGCGCACCAGGCCCGGCTTCTCGGCGGCGTCCACGTCGCGGAAGCCGAAGGTGGCGGAAGGTCCCGTCATGGGCGCCCTTCTAGCCTCCCGGGGTCCGACCGCAAAGGCGAACCGCCCCGCCGGCGCATGTTGGGCCCTTGGCGCATGCGCGGCGGCATGCCAAGCCGGAGGCATGCCCGAACTTCCGGAAGTCGAGACGGTCCGCGGCGGACTCGCGCCGGTCCTGGAGGGCCGTCGCCTGGCGCGCGTCGAAGCCCGCCGGCCCGACCTGCGCTTCCCCCTGCCGCCCGGCTTCGTGCAGGTCCTCACCGGCGCGACCGTCCTCAGGCTGGAGCGGCGCGCCAAGTACCTGCTGGCCCGCCTCGACCGCGAGGACACGCTCGTCATGCACCTGGGCATGAGCGGCCGCTTCGAGATCGCCCGGCCCGAGGGCGAGAGCCGGCCCGGGCGCTTCCACTACGCGCCGGACCCGGATCCCAAGCACGCGCACATCGTCTTCGAGACCGACGCCGGCGTGCGGGTGACCTACTACGACCCCCGCCGCTTCGGTTACATGGCGCTGGTCAACAGCTCGACCCTGGAGCTTCACCCTTGGTTCGCGGGCCTCGGGCCGGAGCCGCTGTCGGACGCCTTCGACGCCGCCCACCTGAAGGCCGCCTTCCAGGGCCGCCGCCAGGGGCCCAAGACCCTGCTCCTCGACCAGCGGATCGTCGCGGGCCTGGGCAACATCTACGTCTGCGAGGCGCTGAACCGGGCGCGGATCTCGCCTTTCCGCCCCGCCGGCCGCATCTCGGCCGCGCGGCTGGGCGTGCTGGTCCCGCAGATCAAGGCGGTGCTGTCCGAGGCCATCGCGGCCGGCGGCTCCACGCTGCGCGACTTCGCCCAGGCCGACGGCGCCCTCGGCTACTTCCAGCACAGCTTCCGCACCTACGACCGCGAGGGCCAGCCCTGCCGCAACGAGGGCTGCGGCGGGATCATCGCCCGCCGGGTGCAGGCCGGCCGCTCGACCTTCTATTGCCCGGCCTGCCAGCGATGAAGGCCGTCGCCGCCGCGCTCGCGGCCGCGCTCGCCGTCGCCGCGCCGGCCGCCGCCAGGCCGCCCCTCTGGACGGTGAAGGACGCCGACTCCGAGCTGGTGATCTTCGGCTCCATCCACGTCCTGCCGCCCGGCCTGGACTGGCGGCCGCCTGGCCTCGACGCCGCGCTCGCCCGCGCCGACGACGTCTGGTTCGAGCTGCCGGTGGACGCCGCGACGCAGCAGGAGTCGGCGCGGATCGCCGCGGAGTCGGGCGTCCTGCCGCTGGGACAGTCGCTCTTCCGCCAGCTTCCGCCCGCGGACGCCCGGCGGCTGATGAAGGTCGCCGCCGCCTATGGCGTCGATCCGCTCACGCTCGATCGGCTCGAGCCCTGGTTCGCCGAGGTCGCGCTGGCGGCCGCCGCCTACCGCAAGGCCGGCGCGACCAGCGAGTCCGGGGTGGAGGCGGCGGTCGGCGCCGCCGTCCCCGCGGGCGCACGGCGCCGGGCCCTGGAGACGCCGGCGCAGCAGATCGCCCTCCTGGACGGCGCGCCCGCGGCCGACCAACTCGCCGCGCTGCGGTGGACGCTGAAGGCGATGGAGCGCGACCCGCAGGCCTTCGCGGCCCTGGTGCGCGCGTGGATGGCGGGCGACGTCCGCGCGCTCGACGCCCGGGCGCTCCAGCCGCTGCGCCGCACCTCGCCCGAGCTCTTCCGGCGACTGGTCGCCGACCGCAACGCCGACTGGGCGCGGCAGCTGGACGCGCGGCTGAGGGGCTCGGGCCGCACCGTCGTGGTGGTGGGCGTGGGCCACCTCGTCGGGCCCGAGGGCGTGCCGGCCCGCCTGCGCGCGCTTGGCTATTCCGTCACGGGGCCGTAAGTCGGCTCGCGAACCATCGGGAGCGGACATGGCCTACGAGACCCTCATCGTCGAAACCCCGAGCGCGGGCGTCACGCTGATCCGCCTCAACCGGCCGCAGGCGCTGAACGCGCTCAACAGCGAACTGCTCGCCGAGCTGTCCCACGCCCTGGACGAAGCCGAGGCGGACAACGACGTGCGCTGCGTGGTGCTGACCGGCTCGGACCGCGCCTTCGCCGCCGGCGCCGACATCAAGGAGATGTCCGACAAGTCCTACGCCGAGATGTTCCAGTCGAACTTCTTCGGCGCCGCCGGGCAGCGGCTGGAGCGGTTCCGAAAGCCGATCATCGCCGCCGTCGCCGGGTTCGCCCTGGGCGGCGGCTGCGAGCTGGCGATGCTGTGCGACATCATCATCGCCGCCGACACCGCGAAGTTCGGCCAGCCCGAGATCAACCTGGGCGTCATGCCCGGCATCGGCGGCACGCAGCGCCTGCCGCGTGCGGTCGGCAAGGCCAAGGCGATGGACATGGTCCTGACCGCCCGGATGATGGACGCCGCCGAGGCCGAGCGCGCCGGGCTCGTCAGCCGCGTGGTGCCGGCCGACAAGCTGATCGAGGAGGCGCTCGGCGCGGCCGCCAGGATCGCCGGGCAGTCGATGCTGGCCGTGATGATGAACAAGGAGCTGGTCAACGCGGCGTTCGAGACGACGCTGTCCACCGGCGTGACGATGGAGCGGCGGCTGTTCCACTCGCTCTTCGCCTTCGAGGACCAGAAGGAGGGGATGGCCGCGTTCATCGACAAGCGGAAGCCGGACTTCAAGGGTCGCTGAGATGGCGCAGGACTGGCGGGTCTTCCGGGACGAGAACGCGGCGCGGCTGGAACGCCAGACCGGGCAGGACGTCGCCGCCTGGAACGCCCGCATCGCCGCCGCGGCCCTGGCCGACGTCGACGCCCTGCGCGCCTGGCTGAAGGCCCAGGGCGTCACCGGCTACTCCGCGCAGCTGCTGCGCTGGGAAACCTTCGGCTACCCCGACTTCATGACGGCCAGCGCCGACGAGCTGGTCGACGCCCAGTTCGCCGACCGCCCCGCCCTGCGGCCCGTCTACGATGCGGTGATCGCCGCCGCCCTGGCGCTCGGCGACGTCACCGTCCAGACCCGCAAGACCTATGTCTCGCTCGTCGGCCCGCGCCGCACCTTCGCGCGGGTGCAGCCGACGACCAGGACCCGCCTGGACGTGGGGCTGCGGCTGGACGCCGCGCCGGCCGCGGGACTGAGGCCCAACCGCATCCACGAGAGCATGCCCGTGGGCCTCGCGCTGGCGCGTCCGGAGGACCTGGACGCCCAGGCGCTGGACTGGCTCCGGAAGGCCTATGACGCGAACGCCTGACGCCGGCGATCATCCGCGCCCGCACGCATTGACCGGCGGGCGCCGTTTCAGTATATCCGCGCCTCCCATTTCGCCCGCCGGCCCACCGGCGGGCCCGACCGTTTGAAGAAGAGTTCCGAATGGCCAATACGCCCGGCGCCAAGAAGGCGGTCCGCAAGATCGCCCGCCGCACCGAAGTGAACACCGCCCGCCGCTCGCGCGTGCGCACCTTCCTGCGCAAGTTCGAAGAGGCCGTGGCCTCGGGCGACGCCGGCGCCGCCAAGGCCGCGTTCGTGGAGGCCCAGTCCGAGCTGATGCGGGCCGTCTCCAAGGGCGTGGTCCACAAGAACACCGGCTCGCGGAAAGTGTCCCGCCTGGCCGCCCGGCTGAAGAAGATGTCGGCGGCCTGAGGCGGCGGCGGGGACCCTCGGGTTTCCCCTCTTATCCCCTAGGATTTCTGATGCGGCGCCCCGTTCCGGGGCGCTCATTTTTTGTGCTCGAAATGGGCCCGAAAACCCGTCGTCTGCGACCAAACGGCTCAGCTTCCACACCCGGTTTTCGGGCTTTCCCTTGGACTGAAAAGGGTCCCTTGGGAGTCAACAGAAATAAGTCTCGACGGGGCAAAGAATCACCGTTGACCCCCCACGGTCCCAAATTAGTGTCGGGGCTCTTACAGGTTCTTTCCTTGGTCCCGGGGACAACCGGGACAGCGGCGGGGCGAACTGCGCTCGCCGCGTAAGCATCTGTTTGCGTTAAAAAATTCGGCGTCAGGGGGTTGGGGGCCCTGGCTGGTCAGCGAGAACTCAATTGGGGTTGTTAAGGATGACGAGCGGGGGGGCTGCGGGAGCAATGGCGAATGCGCCGGCCACGGCCGTTTGGAGCAAGACGTGCCAGGTTCTCAAGCGTGAGCTGGGCGACGCGACATTCGGTTCCTGGCTCGGTCAGGCCGCCCTGCGGGAGAGCGGCGACGAAGTCTGCCTCGTGGCCGCCACCGGCATCGCCCGCGACTGGATCCGTCACAACGCCTGGCGCCGCATCGGGGAGCTGTGGGCGCAGAACGACCCGCTGGGCCGGCGCCTCGACCTCAAGAGCCGCATGGAGGTGGAGAGCGCCTCCCTCAGCAGCAATCCGCCGGTCGCCGCCAACGGTTCCCCCCCAACCGCGCCCGTCACGCTTTCGGCCGCCCCCCAAGCCGGAGCTCCCATGACCGCATCTGTCTTCGAGATCGAGGCCGAGACCGTGGCGCCCGTCGCCGCGCGTCAGGGCCGCCTCCAGGGCCTGCAGGAACGCTATACGTTCGACACCTTCGTCTCGGGCCCGGCCAACGAGTTCGCCTTCGCGGTCGCACGCCGCGTCGCCAGCTGGGCGGACGGCCACTTCAACCCGGTGATGTTCCACGGGCCCTACGGCTTCGGGAAGACCCACCTGCTGAACGCCCTGGCCTGGGAGGCCATGCGCACCCAGCCCAGCCGCCGCGTGGTCTATCTGTCCGCCGAACGCTTCACGACGACCTTCGTCAACGCGATCCAGACGCGCCAGACCGCGGCGTTCAAGGACGAGCTGCGCAACGCCGACCTGCTGCTGATCGACGACGTCCACTTCGTGGCCGGCAAGACCCAGACGCAGGAGGAACTCTTCCACACGCTCATCGCCCTGGTGGACGACGGCCGCCGGGTCGTGCTGACCGCCGACCGCTCGCCGACCGAGCTGTCCGAGATGGAGCCGCGCCTGCGCAGCCACCTGCAGGCGGGCCTCGTCTGCGGCATCGAGCCCGCCGACCGCAGCCTGCGCCTGGGCATCCTGGAGCGGAAGCTGCACACCCTGGCCCAGCAGGGCGGCTTCGTGCCGGCCGCGCGCGCCGAGGTGCTGCAGTTCCTGGCCGACCGCTTCACCGACAGCGTGCGGGAGCTGGAAGGCGCGCTGAACACCCTGATCGCCCGCGTGGGCGGCGACATCGCGCGGCTGGGGCTCGACGAGGCCCAGGCCATCCTGCGACCCCACCTCAGCGTCACCGAGCGCAAGGTGACCGTCGACATGATCCAGAAGGCGGTGGCCGAGCACTACGCGCTGAAGCAGGCCGACCTGATCAGCGAGCGCCGGGCCCGCGCCGTCGCCCGCCCGCGGCAGGTCGCCATGTGGCTGGCCAAGCAGATCACCACGCGGTCCCTGCCCGACATCGGCCGCCGCTTCGGCGGACGCGACCACACCACCGTCCTGCACGCCGTCCGCCGGATCGAGCAGCTGAAGGGCGAGGACGCGGTCATCGCCCGCGACATCGACGTCCTCCTGCGCAAGCTTCGCGGCTAAGAGCGCGTTCCGAAAAGTGGGAACCGGTTTTCGGATCCGAACGCGCTCAAGCTATTGATCTAGAGCCTCATTTTCCCGTTGAGACGGTTCCGTCTGAACGGGTGAGGCTCCAGGCGCCGCGATCCTGAAGACGCTTGGCGAGGGGCCCGCGGAGACGCGGGCCTTTTGCTATGCCCGCGCGCGCAGCAGCCGCAGGGCGACGAGGCCGGCCGGCAGGTTCAGGGCGACGGCCGTCAGCACGCCGGGCGCATAGCCGCCCAGCGCCACGGCCGCGGGGACGTGCGGGACCAGCACATTGACCAGCAGGATCGCCGCGATCGTGCGCAGCGCGGCCGCCTTGGCGGGCGAGCCGGGCCCGCGGCCGGCCCAGAGGGCGACGCCGACGCCCGCCGCCGTCACCAGGGCCAACATGGTCCAGAACACCGCGACGGGCGGCGCGCCCGGCAGGATCTCCAGGATCGCGGCGCGCTGCAGCGGATAGCCGACCGCCTCCTCCAGATCGTGCAGCGTCAGCGCGGCGGCCAGCAGGCCCGCCGCCAGCCCGCGCCGCCGATCGGGCGTCACGCCCGCAGCGCGTTCACCGCCGCGCCGATGAGATCGTAGGTCTCGAACTCGGAGTCCCCCTCCCACGATTTCCGCCAGGCGCTCCACACGATCGCCACGACCTGCTCGCGAGGGTGGACGTAGATGAACTGGCCGAAGATCCCCTCGGCCGTGAACGCGCCGTCGTGGACGCCGCCGGGGGGCAGGACCCACCACTGGTAGCCGTAGCCCAGGGGGTAGCCCGGTTCGAGCTTCCCGAAGCCCGTGGCGGGAATGTCGGGCCGGCCGGCCAGATCGCGCCAGCCGGCGGGCAGCACGCGTCGGCCGCCGGCGACGCCGTCCTCCAGGATGAACTGCCCGAAGCGGCCGAAGTCGCGCAGGCGCGCGCTGACGCCCAGCCCCGCCAGCTCCAGCCCGTCCCTGGACTCGAGCTGCCAGTAGCCGTCCGCCTCCATACCGGCGGGCCCCCAGATCTTCTCGGCATAGAGGTCGGCCAGACGCCGGCCGGTGGCGGCGGCGACGATGGCCCCGAGGACACAGGTCTCGCCCGTCGAGTAGTTGAATTTCGTCCCCTGCGGCGCGGCGCGGGGCAGGGTTCGCATGAGCTCGATCACGCCGCCCGGCCGGCCCTCCGCCAGCACCCGGCCGAAGCGCGCCACGTCAGAGGCGCCGCTGGGATCGTAGTCCTCCTTCCAGGCCACGCCCGAGCACATGCGAAGGATGTTGCGGACGGTCACGCCCTCGTAGGCGGAGCCCTTCAGCGCCGGGAGGTAGCGCTCCGCCGGATCGTCCAGGCTGCGGATCGCGCCGTCGTGCAGCGCCGCGCCGGCGAGGGTCGCCGTCATCGACTTGGCCGTCGAGAAGCTGGTCCAGCGGCTTTCGGGCGTGTTGCCCATGCCGTAGCGCTCGAGCGCGATCTCGCCCCGCTTCAGGATCAGCAGCCCCGCCGTGCGCCGGCGGGTCATGTAGTCGTCCACGGACCTCGTGGCGCCGCCGCTGCGGAAGGTCAGGGCCTCCAGGGACCGCGCATGGGACGGCAGCGCGCGGACCGACGTCCCGCGGCGGATCGCCCGCACGGGCCGCGTCTGGTCCTGGTTGCGGAAGGTGGCGGCCTGGTTCTCGGGCGTGGTGTCCAGCACGTTGGGCGCCGCGACCTCGCCCGACTGGCCCCAGGCGCGACCGGCCATCGCGGCGGCCGCCGCGCCTCCGATCCAGGCGCGACGATCCATCACCAATCCGACCATGTTCCCCTCCCGCCCGGCGACGTTCTGGCCGGCTCGACCCCATGCTGCCCGTTTACCTACCGCGCCGCCACCCGGCGCCCCCGCGCCTCGCGCACCACCGACCGTGACCGGCGCGCCTGAAGGCGGATGTCGCCCGATGTCATCGCCTATCTCCGAAGATGCCGCTCGAACCAGCCGACCATCGCGGTCATGGCCGCGGTCGCGTAGGCGTCGGTCTTGGCCGGGTCGCCCTTGACGTAGAAGTCGTGATCGGCCCCGGCGAAGAGCCTCAGCTCGTTCTGAACGCCGGCCCTGTCGAGGGCGGCGCGCATCAGTTCCGACTGTGCGGCCGGCACGCCCCGGTCCGCGTCGCCGTGCAGGAGCAGAGTCGGCGGATCGTCCGGGTCGACGCTGTGGATCGGCGAGATGGCCGGCAGGAGGCTCGGGTCGACATTGAGGGCCCCGGGCCTGAGGCGGCCCTGCAGGAGAACCGCCAGATCGGTCGGCGGGAAATAGGCGACGACCGCGGCGATCCGGTTGCCCGAGCGCTCCAGAGCGTTCGTCGCGGCGGGGTTTCCGTCGTCGGCCATCATGCCGGCGACGAGCGCCAGGTGGCCCCCGGCGCTGGCGCCCCAGGCGCCGATGCGTCCGGGGTCCGCCCCGTAGTCGGCGGCGTGCAGCCGGATGTGGCGCATCCCGAGCCGGACGTCGGCGACGGCGTCGGGCGCCTGGAAGCGCGGAGCGGACGCGTGATAGAGCGCGACCACCGTGAAGCCCTTGTCGATCAGGGCCTGGTAGCGAGCCTGGCGTTCCTCCGGCGGGCCCCAGGACGAGCGGTAGCCGGCCGACACCATGTTGACCACCAGTGCGCCGTTGGCCTTCTTCACCGGCCTGAAGACGTCGTAGGTCAGCGCCATGCCGTCGCGGTGTCCGTAGACGACGTCGCGCACATAGGTGGCCGTCTTCAGCTCGGCGGGCGTCGGCGCGCGGAGCGCGCTTCGGGGATAGCCGCTCAGCGGCGGGCCGGGGACCGCCACCGGCGGCGGAGCCGGATCCTGCGCCAGAGCGGAGCCGCCCCCAAGGGCCAGTGCGACGGCGAGCGCAGCGCGGCGGAGCCTGTTCATGGACGATCCCCTCTGACGGCGACCCTAGAGCGCGTTCCGAAAAGTGGGAACCGGTTTTCGGATCGAGACGCGCTCAAGTTCTTGATTTAGCGCCTCATTTGTCCCGTTCAGACGGTTCCGTCTGAACGGGTGAGGCGCTAGCGTCGCCAAGGGCGGCGCGCCAATACCCGACCGGGGGCGGCAGGCTGAACGGGAAAGGGCGGCCGGATCGCTCCGGCCGCCCTCCTCAGGTCTTCCGATCGAGCCGTCGCTTACGCGTCGGCCTTCTCCTCGGCCTTTTCGTCCTTCTTCGACAGGTCCTCGCCGGTCTCCTGGTCGACGACCTTCATGGAGAGGCGGGTCTTGCCGCGGTCGTCGAAGCCCAGGAGCTTCACCTTGACCGACTGGCCTTCGGAAAGGACGTCCGAGACCTTCTCGACGCGCTTGTCGGCGATCTGGCTCACGTGGACCAGGCCGTCCTTGGCGCCGAAGAAGTTCACGAAGGCGCCGAAGTCGACGATCTTCACCACCTTGCCGGTGTAGATCTGGCCCACCTCCGGCTCGCTGGCGATCGACTTGATCCAGTCGCGGGCTGCGTCGATCTTCGACTGCTCGGCGGCCGCGATCTTGATCGTGCCGTCCTCGCCGATGTCGACCTTGGCGCCCGTCTCGGCGGTGATCTCGCGGATCACCTTGCCGCCCGAACCGATCACTTCGCGGATCTTGTCGACCGGGATCTTGATCGTCTCGATCTTCGGGGCGAACTCGCCGAGCTGCTCGCGCGGCGCCTCCAGGCCCTTCTTCATCTCGCCGAGGATGTGCTCGCGGCCGCCCTTGGCCTGCTCGAGCGCCTTCTTCATGATCTCCTCGGTGATCCCGGCGATCTTGATGTCCATCTGAAGCGACGTGATGCCGTCGGCGGTGCCGGCGACCTTGAAGTCCATGTCGCCCAGGTGGTCTTCGTCACCCAGGATGTCGGAGAGGACCGCGAAGCCGTCCTGCTCGAGGATCAGGCCCATGGCGATGCCCGACACCGGCTTCTTGATGGGAACGCCGGCGTCCATCAGGGCCAGCGAGCCGCCGCAGACGGTCGCCATCGACGACGAGCCGTTCGACTCGAAGATCTCGGACACGAGGCGGATCGTGTAGGGGAACTCGTCGTAGGCGGGCAGCATCGGGCGCAGGGCGCGCCAGGCCAGCTTGCCGTGGCCGACTTCACGACGCCCGGGGGCGCCCATGCGGCCGGTCTCGCCCACCGAGAAGGGCGGGAAGTTGTAGTGCAGCATGAACTTCTCGAAGTACTTGCCTTCGAGGGCGTCGATCAGCTGCTCGTCGTCGCCGGTGCCCAGGGTGGCCACGCAGAGCGACTGGGTCTCGCCGCGGGTGAACAGGGCCGAGCCGTGGGCGCGGGGCAGGACGCCCACTTCGGCCACGATCTGTCGCACCTGGTCGACCTTGCGGCCGTCGATGCGCACGCCGGTGTCCAGGATGTTGCGACGGACGACGTCGGCTTCCAGGTCCTTGAAGATGGCGCCCAGCTTGTCGGGGGCCAGACCGTCGGGACGCGCCTCGGACTTCCCGAACGCGGCGACCGCCTTCTCCTTGGCGGCGCCCACGGCGGCGTGGCGCTCCATCTTGGCGACGATCTTGTAGGCGGCGGCCAGGTCGGCGCCGACCACCTTCTTGATCTCGGCCTTGATGGCGTCGGTGTCGTCCGGCTGGAACTCGAAGGGCTCCTTGGCCGCGTGCTCGGCGAGCTCGATGATCGCATCGATCACCGGCTGCATCGACTTGTGGGCGAAGGTCACGCCGCCCAGGACCTGCTCCTCGGAGAGCTCCTGGATCTCGGACTCCACCATCATCACGGCGTCTTCGGTGCCGGCGACCACCAGGTCCATCCGGCTTTCCTTCATCTCGTCGAGCGTCGGGTTGAGGACGTACTCGCCGTCGATGAAGCCCACGCGGGCGGCGGCGATCGGGCCCATGAAGGGCGCGCCGGACAGCACCAGGGCGGCCGAGGCGGCGACCATGGCCACGATGTCGGGGTCGTTCTCGAGGTCATGCGCCAGCACGGTGGCGACCACCTGGACCTCGTTCTTGAAGCCCTTCACGAACAGCGGGCGGATCGGACGGTCGATCAGGCGGCTGGTCAGGGTTTCCTTCTGCGAGGGCGCGCCCTCGCGGCGGGGGAAGCTGCCGGGGATCTTGCCCGCGGCGTAGAACTTCTCCTGGTAGTTCACCGTCAGCGGGAAGAAGTCCTGACCGGGCTTCGCGCTCTTGGCGTAGACGGCGGTGGCCAGCACGATGGTCTCGCCGTAGGTGGCGAGGACCGCGCCGTCGGCCTGACGGGCCATGCGGCCGGTTTCGAGCGTGAGGGTCTTGCCCCCCCACTCGATGGTCTTGCGTTTGATATCGAACATCTTGGCTTCTTTCTGGTCCCGCGGGCGTATTCCCGGCGGGGGCGGACAGGGGATCGGTCTTCCGAAATCCTCTCCAATGGCACAGGCTCAAGAGGATCTCGTTGCGACCCTCGGCGTATGGGATGGAGCCTTGGCTCCGGGCGCTGCATCGGACCTCCGGCCTGTGACGGAGGAGCAGCCTTCAAACGAAACGGACCCGGCCCCAGGCGGGGAACGGGTCCGGTCACTTCAACCTAGCGGCGCAGGCCGAGCTTCTCGATGAGCGCCTGATAGCGAGCCGCGTCGGACTTCTTCAGGTGGTCGAGGAGCGAACGGCGGGCGGAAACCAGCTTCAGCAGGCCCCGGCGCGAGTGGTTGTCCTTCTTGTGCGTCTTGAAGTGCTCGGTGAGGTTCGCGATCCGTTCGGACATGATCGCCACCTGGACTTCGGCGCTGCCCGTGTCCGCGTCGCCGCGGGCGTGGGTCTTGATGACTTCGGCTTTACGTTCGGCCGTGATCGACATCGGGTTTCTCCGCTCTTAAAAGGTTGAAGACGCGCGAAGGTTCGAGCCGGCCCGCACGCATCTCGCAGAGCGCCACCATCGACCCGCCCGCCATCGCGGAAACGGTGCGTGAGCCCGGCTTGAGCCTGGCCTTCACCGCTTCGACCTGTCGGGGAACGAGAACGATCGATCGTCCCTGCTTCAATCGGAAGGCGTCTTCGTCGGTCACGGCCAGCACCGGGATGTCGTCCAGTGCGGTCTCGACCGGAAGCAGGGCCTCCGATTGGCGGGCCTCATAGCCCAAATCCTCCAGAAACGCCAGCGCCACCGCCGATTGCTCGGTGAAGGCCCCCACACGCGTGCGGCGAAGGGCGCTCACATGGCCGCACGCGCCCAGCGCCTCGGCGATGTCGCGGACCAGGGCGCGGACGTAGGTGCCCTTGCCGCAATCCACGTCGAGCGTCACGTGGTCCTCGTCCTCGGCGTCCACGACGCGGGCGTCGAAGATCCGCACCTTCCGCGCGGCCAGCTCCACCGTCTCGCCCGCTCGGGCGAGGTCGTAGGCGCGCTCCCCGTCCACCTTGATCGCCGAGTAGGCGGGCGGAACCTGGTCGATCTCGCCGATGAACCGCGGCAGCACGGCCTGCACCTGGGCCAGCGTCGGGCGCACGCCCGACTCCGCCAGCGTCGCGCCTTCGCGGTCGTAGGTGGCGGTCGTGCGGCCCCAGGCGATGGTGAAGCGGTAGCTCTTGTCGGCGTCCACCAGGAACGGGACGGTCTTGGTCGCCTCGCCCAGGGCGATCGGCAGCACGCCGGTGGCCAGCGGATCCAGCGTGCCCGCATGGCCCGCCTTCTGGGCGTCGAACAGCCGCCGGACGCGGCTCACGGCGTGGGTCGACGTCAGGTCGTAGGGCTTGTCGAGGTTGATCCACCCCGAGATCGCCTGCCCCTTCTTGCGGCGAGCCACCTAGTCCTCGTCCTTCCAGGAGTCCGAGGGCGCGTCGGGGGTCAGGTCGCGCCGGACGCGGGGGTCGTCGAACAGCTTCGCCATCCGCGCGGCCTCGTTGAAGCTCTCGTCGTGGCGGAAGTGCAGGTCGGGCGTGAAGCGCATGTCGATCATCCGGCCGAGGTGGCCGCGCACGAACTTCGCGTGCCGGTTCAGCGCCTTGACGACCTCGTCGGCGTTCTCCCCGCCCAGCGGCTCGACGAAGACGGTGGCGTGGCGCAGGTCGGGGTTCACCCGCACCTCGGTGACGGTGACGGACACGCCGGCCAGGACGGGATCGTTGATCTCCTCCTCGCGGAAGATCTCCACCAGCGCATGGCGCACCAGTTCGCCGGCGCGGAGCTGCCGCTGCGACGGACCTTTCGGGGCCGCGCGGCCGCTGGAATGGGGTCGTTTCATGGAAGTCGGCCTTCAGCGACCTGGCGGGCGGATCGGACGCCCGCGCAGGAAAGCGGCGGCTTCTACTTCCTTTCCCGTCGGCGGGAAAGGGGGACCGCTCGCCCGCCCCGGCCCTCGAGCCAGGGGTTGGGGGACGGCTTCCCTGTCGCAGGAGCCGCCCGATTCAACCGCGGAGATCGCGGAGGCGACGCGGAGATCTCTGCGCTCTCCGCGTCCGCCGCGGTCCAAGAGAGCGCCTGCGGCGTCCGCACGGAAGGCCGTCGGCGATCCGCGATAAGCCCTTCCCGGAGTGGAAGAACTAGGTTCTGAACCCATAAAGCTTGCGGCGGTGGGCGACGCTCGATTCAAGGCTCCGAAAGGAGCCGAGGATGGCGCGATACGATCTGAGCGAGGCGGAGTGGCGGCTGATCGAGCCACTGCTGCCGAACAAGCCGCGGGGTGTGGCCCGGGTCGACGACCGTCGGGTGATCAACGGGATTTTCTACGTGCTGCGGACGGGATCGCCCTGGCGTGACCTGCCGGGCCGCTACGGTCCGCACACGACGGTCTACAACCGCTACAACAGGTGGGCGAAGGCCGGGGTCTGGTTGCGGGTCTTCGAGGCGCTGGCGGCGACCTCGCCGCAGTCGCTGCACTTGATCGACAGCTCCATCATCCGGGCCCACCAGCACGCTGCCGGTGGAAAAAAGGGGGCCCGGATCACGCCATCGGCCGTTCTCGTGGAGGACTGAGCACCAAGATCAACGCCCTGGTGAACCAAGACGGTTTGCCGCTCAGGATCACGCTCTCGGCCGGACAGGCCTCGGACAAGGCCGCCGTCGCCGAACTCATCGAAGGCCTACCTCCGGCCCAGGCGCTTGTCGCTGATCGTGGCTACGACGCCCAAGCCATCATTGACCTTGTCCGAGAGCGCGGTGGCTGCGCCCACATCCCGACCCAGCGCGACCGAAAGGTGCAGCGCTCCGTCGATCCAGCCATCTATCGCCAGCGAAACCAGGTCGAGCGCTTCTTCTGCAAACTGAAGCACTTCCGGCGCATCGCAACCCGCTTCGACAAGCTCGCCAGGAACTTCCTCGCCGCCGTCCTCCTCGCCTCAGCGAGACTCTGGATGCGAGCTTATGAGTCCACGCCCTAGGCCCCGGTGCGCTCGCGGAAGAACTGGATCACGCGCTGCTCGGCGGCCTTGGTCGGGCCGTCCTCCTTCAGGTGCAGGGTGAGCACCGAGTGCGGCGGGATGAACGACGGCGCGGCGTCCTCGTCTTCCAGTTCGATGGCCTCGAAGCGGTCGCCGAACTCGCGGCGGTAGCGTTCCCAGCGCGCGTCGCCGACCAGCTTGTCGCTCTTGAAGCGCAGGCCGATCATCGACAGGTCCTCCTCGGCGAACCGGCGGCGCGCGCAGGCGATCTCGGCCTCGGTGGCGTCGATGCCGCCCTTGTCCTTGGCCGCGCCGGCGGGCATCGACGGCTGCGAGAGCACCGGCGCCACGACCGAAGGCTCGGTCATCATCGCCAGCGCGAACCCGCCCGTGAAGCACATGCCCACCGCGCCGACGCCCTTGCCGCCGCAGTCCGCGTGCGCCTTGCGCGCCAAGGCCCGCAGCCAGTCGACCACCGGGCTCGACTTGTCCTTCGCCCAGATCGTGAACTCGCGGCGGACGCAGATCACGCCCAGCATGCTCTGCAGCGCGTAGCCGCGGCTCGCGGGCTTCCCCGGCTTTCCGAACAGGCTTGGGCAGTAGACGGTCATCCCCGCGGCCGCCACCCGGTCGGCGAACCGGATGACCTGCGGGTGCAGCCCCGGCATCTCGTGCATCACGATCACCGCCGGGCCCGACCCGCGCGTCCAGACGGGGAACGTCCGGCCGTCATGGGTGAAATCGAACCTCGCGTAGTCCTTCAGCGCCGCTTCGTAGCCCATGTCCTCGCTCCCCCGTCGACGGAGCAGCTTAGCGCGATCAGCGGCGGACGCGCAGCATCCCGACGTCGCCTTCGAAGCCGGACAGCTTCCATCGTCCGTCGGGCGCGTGCGTGAACATGAGCAGGCACGGTCCGTCCTTCTTGCTCGTGGCGCAGACCCGCCCGTCCGGCAGCGGCCGGAGCAGCGTGGAGATGCCGATCGGGCCGGGGATCTTGGTGTCGCTGCGGTAGCCGTAGCTTGCCGCCACCGCCCGGAACACGTCGGGCTGGATCAGGGCGTCTCCGGCCATCCGGGCCAGGCTCGGCGCAAGGATGGCGGCGAGGCCGGCGGGCACGCGGCTGTCCTTGCCCGCCTCGGCGACGAGGCGGCCCTCGATCTCGCGCTGCAGGGCCGGCCGGTCCACCAGGGCGTCGAAGGCGGCGCGGTCGTTGTCGCGGATGGAGATGAGCAGGGCGTGCACGTCGCTCGCCGCGTCCAGCTTCTGGACGGTGGCGCAGGCCGACAGCGCCAGGGCCAGAACGGCGATCACGAATCCGCGCATGTGCATCCTCCACCCAAGCTGCGCTACAACAGGACGGCATCGCATGGCGAACCGAAACCGCAGATGAACGCGCAAGGCTCCGATCCGGACCCGCCGATCCTGCAAACGGCGCGGATGACCTTCCGTCCGTTCACCGCGGACGACTTCGGTCTCCTGGCCGAGTTGCACCGCGATCCCGAGGTCGGCCGCTACATGGGCGGCGTCTGGGACGACGCCAAGATCGCCGCGGTCCTGGACGATTTCGTGTCCGAGCACGCGCGGCGGGGGCATTCCAAGTGGTGCGTCCACACCCGCGAGGGCGTGTTCGTGGGCCGCGCCGGCCTCAGCCTGTGGCGCGCCACGGACGAGTTCGAGCTGGGCTACGCCTTCCGGCCGGAGTTCTGGGGCCAGGGCCTCGCCACCGAAGCCGCCCGGGCGGTCGCGGCGTGGGCCTTCGCCAACACCGAGGCGCCTTACCTGATCGCCTTCACCGAGCCGCAGAACTACGGCTCCCAGCGGGTGCTGGAGCGGATCGGCATGATCCGCCAGGCCGACCGCGACATGGGGTTCGCGACCCCCAGCGCCTTCTTCCGCATGGAGCGGCCGGCGCGGTAGGCGCGCCGTGACCGACGGGCCGCTCGTGAAAGGAGCCCCGGGCGCGGGCCCGAGGCTCCAGTCCACGCCGCGGCGGGCGTCGGCAGGTCCGGGCGGACTATTCGGCCGCGACCGGCGCGCGGGCCAGGCCGCGCAGCACGTAGTTCAGGACGCCGCCGTGCTTGAAGTACTCGAGCTCGGTGGGCGTATCGATTCGGCAGCGGACCGGGAAGCGGGCGATGCGGCCGTCGCTCGGGCGGTACATCTCCACGATCAGCTGCTTGCGGGGCGCCAGGTCGGTGAGGCCGCGGATGGTGACGATCTCCTCGCCGGTGAGGCCCAGCTTGTGCCAACCTTCCTGCAGGAACTGCAGCGGCAGCACGCCCATGCCCACCAGGTTCGAGCGGTGGATCCGCTCGAAGCTCTCGGCCACCACGGCCCGGACGCCCAGCAGCTTGGTGCCCTTGGCCGCCCAGTCGCGCGACGAGCCGGTGCCGTATTCCTTGCCCGCGAACACCACCAGCGGCCGGCCCTCGCCCTGGTAGCGCATGGCCGCGTCGTAGATCGACATCTCGTCGCCCGAGGGGAAGTGCTTGGTGACCCCGCCCTCGATGTCGGGCGTGATCCGGTTGCGGATGCGGATGTTGGCGAAGGTGCCCCGCATCATCACCTCGTGGTTGCCGCGCCGCGCGCCGTACGAGTTGAACTCGGACTGCGGCACCTGGCGGTCGCGCAGGTAGACGCCGGCGGGCGACGTCGCCTTGATCGAGCCGGCCGGGCTGATGTGGTCGGTGGTGATCGAGTCGCCGAACACGGCCAGGACGCGGGCCTCGACGATGTCGGTGACGGCCTTCGGCTCCATCTCCAGCCCGTCGAAGTAGGGCGGGTTGGCCACGTAGGTGGACGTCATGTCCCACTCGTAGGTCTGGCCGCCCTTCACCTTGATGCCCTGCCAGTTCTTGTCGCCCTTGAAGACGTCGGCGTAGCGGGTGGCGAACATCTTGTTGGTGACGTGCTTGCGCTGCAGGGCGGCGATCTCGGCGGTGCTCGGCCAGATGTCGCGCAGGTAGACGGGCTTGCCGTCCTTGCCCTCGCCCAGCGGGTCGTTGGCCAGGTCGGTCAGCATCGAGCCGGCCAGGGCGTAGGCCACCACCAGGGGCGGCGAGGCCAGGTAGTTGGCGCGGACGTCCGGGTTCACCCGGCCCTCGAAGTTGCGGTTGCCGGACAGCACCGAGACGGCCACCAGGTCGTTCTTCTGGATGGACTCGCTCACGGGCTCGGGCAGCGGGCCCGAGTTGCCGATGCAGGTGGTGCAGCCGTAGCCCACCAGGTTGAAGCCCAGCGCGTCGAGGTGCTTCGTCAGCCCTGCGGCCTTCAGGTAGTCGGTGACCACCTGGCTTCCGGGCGCCAGCGAGGTCTTCACCCACGGCTTCACCCGCAGGCCCTTCTCGACAGCGTTCTTGGCCACCAGGCCCGCCGCGATCAGCACGCTGGGGTTGGAGGTGTTGGTGCACGAGGTGATCGAGGCGATCACCACGTCGCCGTTGCCGAGGTCGTAGTTCTCGCCCTCGACCTTGTAGCGCTCGGAGAGCGTGTCGGCCTTGCCGAAGTCGCCGGCGAGGGCGGCCTTGAACTCGTCGGCCGCCGAGGTGAGCACCACGCGGTCCTGCGGGCGCTTCGGACCGGCCAGCGAGGCCGTGACCGTGCCGAGGTCGAGCTCCAGCGTGTCGGTGCAGACGGGATCCGGATCGGTCGGGTCGCGCCACATGCCCTGGGCCTTGGCGTAGGCCTCGACGAGGGCCACGCGGGCCGGATCGCGGTTGGTGGCGGCCAGGTAGTCGATGGTCGCCTGGGTGACCGGGAAGAAGCCGCAGGTGGCGCCGTACTCCGGCGCCATGTTGGCGATGGTCGCCTGGTCCTCGAGGGTCATGTTGGCGAGCGCCGGGCCGTAGAACTCGACGAACTTGCCCACCACGCCCTTCTTGCGGAGCATCTGGGTGACGGTGAGCACCAGGTCGGTGGCCGTCGTGCCCTCGGGCAGCTCGCCGGTCAGCTTGAAGCCGATGACCTCGGGGATCAGCATCGGGATCGGCTGGCCCAGCATGGCCGCCTCGGCCTCGATGCCGCCTACGCCCCAGCCCAGCACGGCCAAGCCGTTGATCATGGTGGTGTGGGAGTCGGTGCCGACGACGGTATCGGGGTAGGCCACTTCCTGGCCCTCGTCGGCGTTCGTCCAGACCGTCTGCGCCAGGTACTCCAGGTTCACTTGGTGACAAATTCCGGTGCCGGGCGGCACGACGCGGAAGTTGTTGAAGGCCGAGGAGCCCCAGCGCAGGAAGTTGTAGCGCTCCATGTTGCGCTCGTATTCGCGCTCGACGTTCTGCGCGAAGGCCTTCGACGTGCCGAAGTAGTCGATCATCACCGAGTGGTCGATGACGAGGTCCACCGGGTTCAGCGGGTTGATCTTCTCGGGGTTGGCGCCGAGCTTGGTCATGGCGTCGCGCATGGCGGCCAGGTCGACCACCGCGGGCACGCCGGTGAAGTCCTGCATCAGCACGCGGGCGGGACGGAAGCTGATCTCGTGTTCGACCTTGCCCTTGTTGTCGAGCCAGGCGGCGACCGCCTTGAGGTCGTCTGCGCCGACCGAGACGCCGTCCTCGTTGCGCAGCAGGTTCTCGAGCAGGACCTTCATCGAGATCGGAAGCCGCGAAATGCCGGTCAGCCCCGCTTCCTCGGCGGCCGGAAGGCTGTAGTAAGCGTAGGCTTTGTCGCCGACCGTCAGGAGACGGCGGGTCTTGAGGGTGTCCACGGACGCCATAGAGGGAGATCCTTTCTCTGTTCCGGCCACCCAGGACCACCCGAGGGATCGCGCGCTATCGGAGAGACGGACTCACAGGGTTCGTCTCCGCGCGGCGTTGGCTCCCCCCAGGTGCGGCGGCCGACACGTTCATAGACCCGCCCTCTTACGCCGTCCATGCATGCGACGACGGCGCGACGCGTGAGGGCTGGTTGCCCGGCCGGCGCCCAACTTGACCGCAGAGCGCGCAGAGGTCTTCGCGGAGGTCGCGGAGGGCAGATGAACGAGAACGCTGTGGGCGAGAAGATCCTGGGCTGCGCCCTCAAGGTGCATCGCGCTCTCGGTCCTGGGCTTCTTGAGAATGCGTATGAGGCCTGCCTCGCCTATGAGACCGGCAAGGCGGGCCTTCGATGCGAGCGACAGCTCGCGCTGCCGGTTCGCTATGAGGAAGTGCAGGTTGACCTAGGCTATCGCCTCGATCTCCTTGTAGAGAGCCTCGTGGTTGTCGAGGTGAAGGCTGTCGAGCGCCTCGTCGAGGTGCATCGGGCGCAGGTGATCAGCTATCTGCGCCTCGGGGGCTTCAGGCTGGGCTACGTCCTGAACTTCAACGTCAACACCCTCAAGGAGGGGATCTGGCGGGTGGCCAACGGCATATGAACCGCTACGAACCCTCTGCGTCCTCCGCGAAAATCCTCTGCGTCCTCTGCGGTAAGATCGGGCGGTCAGGTTGATCCGGACGCTGAACATCGAGGACGCGGCGCTGCGGCGGGGCGGGCGGCTGCTGTTCGAGGGGGTGTCGCTGACGCTCCAGGCGGGGCAGGCGTGCGCGCTCACCGGCCCCAACGGCTCGGGCAAGACCAGCCTGTTGCGCGCGGTGGCCGGCCTCGTGCGGCTCGAAGGCGGCGCCATCGGCTTCGGCGACGTCGACCCGCACGACGCGCGCGGCGGCGGGCTGCACTTCGTGACCCACGCCGACGGGCTGAAGCCGGCGCGCACGGCGGCCGAGGAGCTGGCGTTCTGGAGCCGCTGGTGCGGCGGCTCGGAGGCCACCGCCCAGGCGGCGGCCGAGGCGCTCGAGCTCGTCCCGCTGCTGCGGCTGGAGGTGCGGCGCCTGTCCGCGGGCCAGCGGCGGCGGCTGGCGATGGCGCGGCTCCTGGCGGCGCCGCGCGGGCTCTGGCTCCTCGACGAACCCCTCAGCCCCCTGGACGCCCGCTGGCGCGAGACGTTCGGAAGCCTAATGCGCCGCCACCTGGCGGAAGGCGGCCTGATCCTGGCCGCCGTGCACGATCCCCTGCCGATCCCGACCCTGAGCCTGGAGCTGCCCGCGTGAACCGGCTCGTCGCCCTGCTCGCGCGCGAGACGGCCCTGGCCTGGGGGCGCGGCGGCGGCCCGATGGTCGCCGTGGCCTTCTACGCCGGCGTGGCCACCTTCCTGCCGCTGGCCATCGGGCCCGAGCCGACGCGGCTCGCCGCCATCGCCCCGGGCGCGGCCTGGGTCGCCCTCGCCCTCGCCTCGCTGCTGTCGCTGGAGCGCCTGTTCGAGCGGGACTACGAGGACGGCGCGCTGGACCAGCTCGTGCTCTCGCCCGCGCCGCTCGAGCTCACCTGCCTGATCAAGTGCCTCGGCCAGTGGATGGCGAACGGCGCCCCGCTGGCCCTGGCCGCGCCCGTGGCCGCCATCGGCCTCGGGGCCGGTCCCGCCTCGGCGCCGCTCACCCTGGCCTGCGCGCTGCTGGGCGGCCTCGCCTTCGCCTTCCTGGGGGGGATCGGCGCCGCGCTCAGCCTCGGCGCCCGGCGAGGCGGGCTGCTGACGGCGGTGATCGTCCTGCCGCTGTTCGTGCCGCCGATCATCTTCGGCGGCGGCGCGCTGGACGCCTTCGCCGCGGGCCTGCCCTGGACGGGCGGCTTCGCGCTGCTGGGCGCCTATGCGCTGGCGACGGCGGCGGTCGGGCCCATCGCCATGGCGGCCGCCTGCCGCAACGCGCTGTCCTGACCATGACCAAAGCTTAACTGGCGTCGGGATCGCGCCGTCGCATCCTGGGCCCTCGGAGGGGCCTGCAGGAGACGCCGACATGACGACCACCACCACCTGGCTGCTGGCCGGCGCGGCCTTCGCGCTCTGCGCGGGCGGCGCGATCGCGGCGGCGAGCCCGGAAACCGCCGCCCGTGAAGCCGAGGCCGACGCCCGCGACGCCATGATCCGGAGCCGCGAGGCCGCGATGGCCAGCCGCGAGCAGGCCCGCGAGGCCCGGGAGGCCGCGCGAGAGCGCGCCTACGAGGCCGCGGCCCGCGCCCGCGAGGCCGGCGAACGCGCGCGCGAGGCGGCCTTGGAGGCGGCCCGCTACGGTCGCGAGCTGGGCTCGGCCCATCGGGATTTCGCGCACATCGACCATGGCGAGGGCCGGGCGGAGTACCTGACCCGGGCGCTGCAGCTTCGCCCCGACCAGGGACCGGCGCTGAACGCGTTCCTCGAGGCGACGAAGCGGCAGGGCCGCCAGGATGTCCGCCTCGACCGCAGCCGCGGCGACGGCCGCACGACCCTGCAGCGGCTCGACGACATGCAGGCCCGCATGGCCGAGCAGCAGGCCGAGGCCGGCCGCCGGATCGCGGCCGTGAGGACCTTCTACGGGCAGCTCGACGCCACCCAGCGGAAGGCGTTCGACTCCATGCCCATGCTGATGCTGGTCGGCCCCGCGGTGGGCCCGATGGTGCTGCCCGGTCCGATGCCGGTCGTGCTTCGCGCGCCGCCCGCGCCGCCGGTCCCCCCGGCGCCGCCCTCCCCCCCGAGCAGCCTCTGAGCCGGGCGGCGTCGCCCACGGCCCCTCGCGATCGCCTGCGTCCCCGCTGCGGGCGCTTGCGGGGGGCCGCGCCGGGCCCTATGGCGAGCACATGAGCTGGGCGCCCGCCTTCCTGTCCAATCCCGAGCGGTTCATGGCGTTCTCACGCTGGGCCGCCCCGCTGTTCGGCCTGATCGCCGTCGGCCTAGGGGTCTGGGGCCTGTGGCTGGGCTTCAACGTCCCCGACGACTACCAGCAGGGACAGACGGTGCGGATCATGTTCATCCACGTGCCGGCGGCGTGGATCTGCATGTTCATCTACGTCTGCCTGGCGGTGGCGAGCTTCCTGTCGCTGATCTTCCGCCACGCCCTGGCCGACGCGGCCGCCCAGGCCGCGGCTCCCCTGGGCGCCGCCTTCACCTTCCTGGCGCTCGTCACCGGAGCGCTCTGGGGCCGGCCCATGTGGGGCGCCTACTGGGTCTGGGACGCGCGCCTGACGTCGGTGCTGGTGCTGTTCCTCATCTACCTGGCCTACATCGCGCTTCGGGCGTCGCTCGACGACGAGACCAAGGCCAGCCGCGCGGCCGCGATCCTGGCGCTGGTCGGCGCCATCAACCTGCCGATCATCAAGTACAGCGTGGAATGGTGGAACACGCTGCACCAGGGCGCCTCGGTCTTCCGCGCCGACGGGCCCACCCTGGCGCCGGTCTTCCTCTGGCCGCTGCTCATCATGGGCGTGGCCTACCTGGCCGCCTTCGGCTCGCTCTGGCTCGTGCGCATCCGCGGCGAGGTCTGGAAGCGCCGCGCCGAGGCGGCGGCGATGCGGACGGCGAGGGGCTGACGTGTTCGACGCGAAGTACGCCGAGTTCATCATCCCCGCGTTCGCCGTCACCGCCGTGGTGTTCGCCGGAATGCTCTGGACGTCGCTGGCGCACGCGCGGCGCTGGCGGAAGCGCTTCGAGGAGCTGGACCGCAAGTGAGCCGCTGGCTCGCCGCCCTGCCGCTGGTGGCGCTGGTCGCCCTGGGCGGCCTCTTCTACTTCTACGCCCTGCGGCGCGATCCGCAGGTCCAGCCCAAGGCCCTGGTCGGCCGCGAGATGCCCGACCTGACGCTTCCCACGCTCGCCGAAGGCCAGCCCGTCCGCCTGCGGAGCGCCGTGCAGGGGCCCGCGCTGGTCAATTTCTACGCGTCCTGGTGCGCCCCCTGCGAGGTGGAGCATCCGGTGCTGATGGGGCTGAAGGGCCGCGGCGTGCGGGTGGTCGGCGTGGCCTACAAGGACGCGCCGTCGAATGCGCAGGCCTTCCTCACCCGCCTGGGCGACCCCTTCGCCGAGGTGCTCGTGGACCGCGCCGGCCGGGCCGGCGTCGAGTTCGGCGTCACCGGCGTGCCCGAGACCTACCTCGTGGGGGCGGACGGGAAGGTCATCGAGAAGCACACCGGGCCGCTCACCGAGGCCGACGCGACGCGGCTCGCGAACCGCGCGCGTTAACCGCGCGTTGAGGGACCGGCGGCAATGTCGCCGGACCCGTTAACCATGTTCGGCCAGCCCCGTGACCACCATTCGCCCGAACATCCTGCCGCCGTCGCACCAGGGCCCACAGCCCCAGGACCGCGACCGCATGGCCGCCCAGCGCGCGTTCTTCGCCCAGGCCATGGGCCAGGCGCAGGCGCCCGCCCCGTCGCCCGTCTCGGCGCCGGTCTCCTCGGGCGCGACGGTCGCGGCCGCCCGGACCGCCGCCTCGCCGTCCAGCGCCGAGGCGCCGCAGAAGATCCTGCGCCCAGGGTCCCTGATCGACATCCGCGTGTGACCGGTCGGACGGCTAAGGCTCGAAATTAACTAGAATTTATCTGGGAACACGGTTCGGGGCTGCGGGTTTAGCAGCATCATGGCCACCCAGCGCGACAGTCGGATTCGGCAGGAAGCCGCCGCCCTATGGCGCGAGCTCTACCAGGAGCCGCCGCCGGCCGCCGAGGGCGCCGACCTGCTCGACATGATCGTGGGCGGCCTGCCCGAGCCCTCCTATGACAGGATCTCGAACCCGCACCTGCGGCCGGCGAACATCAGCTTCCCGAAGCGCTGAGCGCCCTATTCGGTGGGCGGCGGCGGCAGGTCTTCCGTCTTCATGTAGCGCATCAGCAGCGGCACCTGGCTGAGTGTGAAGACGAGCGTCAGGATCATCAGGCCGGGGAAGCGGAACACCACCCAGACGGTGTCCGGCTGCGTGCGCCAGACCACCTCGTTGATCGCCGCGAGCGCGAAGAACATCCCCGCGTAGCGCAGGGTGAGCTGCCGCCACACCGGCTCGGGCATGGTAAAGGCGTCGCCCAGCACCAGCTTCAGCGGGTTCTTGCGCATGGCCAGGCCGACCAGCAGGGCGGCGCCGAACAGCCCGTTCATGATCGTGGGCTTGATCTTCAGAAAGCGCGCGTCGTCGAAGACCAGCGTGAGCCCGCCGAACAGCAGCGCCGCGCCGCCGGCGATGGCGGGGAAGGGCGCGATCCGCCGCTCCACGGCCAGGCCCACGGCCAGGGCCAGCGCCGAGCCGCCGACGAGCCACCAGCTCGCCTGCACGAGATTGCGGCCCGTGGCGAAGTAGGCGGCCAGGAAGATCGCCAGCGCCGAATAGTCGACGAACCAGCGCACCCAGTGCCTGCGGCTGGAATCGCTCATCTGATGGGCTCCGAAAGGCCCACGAGGCTGCGGGCGAAGGCGTGGGCGTCGAAGGGCTGCAGGTCGTCCACGCCCTCGCCGACGCCGATCAGCTTGATCGGGCTGTCCGACGCCTGGGCCACGGGCACCAGCACGCCGCCGCGGGCGGTGCCGTCCAGCTTGGTCATCACGATCCCCGACACGCCGATCTGGTTGCCGAAGATGTTCTCCTGGGCGAGCGCATTGCGGCCGACGGTGGCGTCCAGCACCAGCAGCGTCTCGTGCGGCGCGTCGGGATCGATCTTCTTGACCACCCGGATGATCTTGAGCAGCTCGTCCATCAGCCCCTGCTTGTTCTGCAGGCGTCCGGCGGTGTCGACGAGCACCACGTCGTAGCCCTCGTCCTTCGCCTTCTGCACGGCGTCGAACGTCAGTCCGGCGGCGTCCGATCCCGTGGGCCGGCCCATGAAGTCGGCCCCGGCCCGCTCGGCCCAGATCTTGAGCTGCTCGACGGCGGCGGCGCGGAAGGTGTCGCCGGCCACCACCAGCACCTTGGCGCCCTGGCGGACCAGGTCCGTGGCGATCTTGCCCAGGGTCGTGGTCTTCCCCGACCCGTTCACGCCGATGAACAGGACCACGTAGGGCCGCGGGCCGGCCAGCGGCTCGAAGCTGCCCGCGCGGGTCGCCAGCTCCTCGCCGATGGCCTTGCTCAGCGCCTCGCGGATCTCGGCCTCGTCGACGTCCTTGCCGAACTTCTCGGCGGCGAAGCGCTCGGTGATGCGGGCGGCGGAGTGCGGGCCGAGGTCGGCCTCGATCAGCATCTCCTCCAGCTCGTCGAGCTTGGCCTGGGTGAGCGGCTCCTTGGCGACGAACACCTGGGCGATCTGCTCGCCCATCTGCTTCGACGACTTCGTCAGGCCCTCGGTGAGCCTCTGGAACCAACCGCGTTTGGGTTCGGACATGGGGCGGGCTTCTAGCCGTCTCCGGCCGACCTGGAAACCGGGCGCGACGCGCCCTGCCGGCCGCTCGCCCTTCCCACCACCCTGGGAAGGGAAAGTGCAACCCGCACCCTCTTCCTTTCCCGCCTGCGGGAAAGGGGGACCGCTCGCCGAGCCCGCAGGGCGTAGAGCGAGAGGTGGAAAGGGTAAGCCCCAGGCGCTGTTATCGAGACACGCCCCCTGCCCGCCGCTCGCCCTTCCCACCACCCGCTCTCCGCTTCGCTCGGCGGGTGGTCCCCCCTTCCCGCTTGCGGGAAGGGAAGGTGAAACCCGCGCCCCCCTTCCTTTCCCGCTTGCGGGGAAAGGGGGACCGCTCGCCGAGCCCGCAGGGCGTAGAGCGAGGGGTGGAAAGGGTAAGCCCCAGGCGCTGCGGTCGAGACACGCGTTCTGCCCGCCGCTCGCCCTTCCCACCACCCTGGGAAGGGAAAGTGCAACCCGCACCCTCTTCCTTTCCCGCTTGCGGGAAAGGGGGACCGCTCGCCGAGCCCGAAGGGCGTAGAGCGAGGGGTGGAAAGGGTAAGCCTCAGTCCCCGCGTTCGAGACCCGCTCCCCTGCCGGCCGCTTGCCCTTCCCACCACCCGCTCTTCGGCGGGCGGTCCCCCCTTCCCGCAAGCGGGAAGGGAATTTGCTTTGCGGTGGATCGCGGTCGACCGCATCAAGGGGCGCATGGATCCGCTGGCGACCACGCTGATGGTGCTCGACTACGCCGCCGTGGCCGTGTTCGGCGCCTCGGGCGCGCTGGCGGCCGCCCGGCGCAAGCACGACATCATCACCTTCGGCTTCTTCGCCGCCGTCACCGGCGTGGGCGGCGGCACGCTGCGCGACCTCCTGATCGGCGCGCCCGTCTTCTGGGTGGCCAAGCCGGAGTACGTGGCGGTCTGCCTCGCCGCCGCGACCGCCGTCTGGGTGTTCGGCTGGGGCCGGCGGGGCGAGCGGATGCTGAACTGGCTCGATGCGCTGGGAATGGCGGCCTATTGCGTCGTGGGCGCCCTGAAGGCGCTGTCCCTGGGCGTGCCGGCCTTCTCGGCGGTGGTCATGGGCGTGCTCACGGCGGCGTTCGGCGGCGTCATCCGCGACGTCCTGGCCGAGGAGCCGTCGATCCTGCTGAAGCGCGAGCTCTACATCACCCCGGCGCTCCTGGGCGCGGGCGTCTTCGTCGGCCTGGACGCCATGGGCCTCGCGCCGGGAGTCGCGGGCGTGCTCGGCTTCCTCTGCGCCTTCGCGCTGCGGGCGGGCGCGATGCTGTTCGGCTGGCGGATGCCGGGCTTCCCCGGCCGCGGCCCGCCGCCCGACGCTGCGCCCTAGGGCCTGTCCGTCTGTTTCGACACCACGCCGGCGAAGGCCTCGGACGGGCTCTCGCCGGTCCTGGGATGGGTCCAGGGCGGCAGGTCGCCCAGGTGGTCCACGTACGAGAGCTTGGCCGGCCAGACCAGCTGGGTCGCCGGGGCCGCCGCCTCGGGGTCGTCCAGGGCGCCGATCGAGACGCCGACGCTGTCGCCCATCTCGAAACTGAGCGGCGTGCCGCAGGCCTCGCAGAAGCCGCGCTTCACGGCCTCGGAACTCTGGAAGTACTTCGGGGGCCCGGGGATCCAGCGGAACTCGAACACGTCCACGTACGGCCCGAAGAAGCCGCCCGTCGCCCGCTGGCACATGCGGCAGTGGCAGATGCTGGACCGTCCCAGCCGCCCCGCCTCGAACCGCACCGCGCCGCATTGGCATCCGCCGGTGAACGTCATGCCGCCTCCTCAGGTGTCGCGGTCAGGATGCTGCAGGCCGACGATGCTGGCCAGATGCGCGGCGGCCCGCGGCTCGTCGGGCGCGTGGGTCGGGAGGTCCGGGAGCCCGTCGACCCAGGGCAGCTTGGCGGGGCTGCCCAGCTGTTCGCCGGGCCGCGCGGCCGCGGGATCGTCCAGCGCGCCGATCATCACCGACGTGAGGCCCGCGGCGTGCTCCCAGGTCAGCGGCGTGCCGCAGGCCTCGCAGAACCCCCGCCAGACCTTGTTGGAGCTCTGGAAGCGCTTCCGCGCCCCGCGCGTCCATTCCAGCTCCTCGAGCGCGACATAGGGCCCGAACAGGCCGCCGGTGGCCTTCTGGCACATGCGGCAGTGGCAGATGCTGGCCTCGCCCAGACGCGCCCCGCGGAACCGGACGGCCCCGCACTGGCAGCCGCCGGTGATGCTCATGCCGGCGCCATGTGCAGCGTGCGTGCCAGCAGCCGCCGCTCGTCGCGCCCGGTGACGCGCAGGTCCACGATCCCGCCCACCGGCGCCTCGCCTTCGAAGGCGATCTCGGTGAAGTCCTCGGCGCGCGCGACGCCCGGGCGTTCGACCAGGCCCGACAGCGTCCGCCCGGCCTGCCGCGCCAGGTGGCGCGCCAGCCCCGCCGCACCTGCGCTCCGCAGCGCGGCCGCGCGCGCCTTGACGACGTCGCGCTTCACGGCCGGCATCCGGGCCGCCGGCGTGCCCGGCCTGGGGCTGAAGGGGAAGACGTGCAGGAAGGCCAGATCCGCCTCCTCCACCAGCTTCAGCGTGTTGGCGAACATCTCGTCCGTCTCGGTCGGGAAGCCCGCGATGAGGTCGGCGCCGAACGCCACGTCCGGCCGCACGGCGCGGACTTCGCGCACCAGCTTCAGCGCATCGGCGCGGCTGTGCCGGCGCTTCATCCGCTTCAGGATCATGTCGTCGCCGGCCTGCAGCGACAGGTGCAGGTAGGGCATCAGCCGCGGCTCCTCGGCGAGGCACCGCATCAGGTCGGGGTCGATCTCGGCGGCGTCGATCGACGAGAGGCGCAGGCGCGGCAGCTCGGGGACCAGCTTCAGGATCCGCGCCACGAGCTGGCCCAGGGTCGGCCGGCCGGGCAGGTCGGCGCCCCAGCTGGTCACGTCCACGCCCGTCAGCACCACCTCGCGATAGCCCTGGGCGGCCAGCTTCCGGACCTGCTCCACCACCTCGCCGGCGGGGGCCGAGCGGGAGTTCCCGCGGCCGTAGGGGATGATGCAGAAGGTGCAGCGGTGGTCGCAGCCGTTCTGCACCTCGACGTACGCCCGGGCCCGATCCTTCAGGCCGTCGATCAGGTGCCCGGCCGTCTCGCGCACGCTCATGATGTCGTTGACGCGCACGCGCGGGGGCTCGGCCCCGTCTGCCTGCGACAGCGGGGCGTAGGCGCCGGCCTGGCTCTTCTCGGCGTTGCCCAGCACGAGGTCGACCTCGGGCATGGCGGCGAAGGCGGCGGGGTCGATCTGCGCCGCGCAGCCGGTGACGATAAGCCGGGCGCCCGGCCGCTCGCGCCGCGCCTTGCGGATGGCCTGGCGGGCCTGCCGCACCGCCTCGCCCGTCACCGCGCAGGTGTTGAACACCACGGCGTCCGAAAGCCCGTCCTCGGCGGCGCGGGTGCGGATGACCTCGCTCTCGTAGGCGTTCAGCCGGCAGCCGAACGTGACGATATCGACGTCGCGGCTCACGGCAGCTCGCCCGTGAAGTCCACGGCCGCCGGGCCGGTCATGATCACGTGGCCGTCGTCGCGCCACTCGATGAAGAGCTCGCCGCCGTCCAGCTCGAGCGTGGCGTGGCGGCCCGTCAGGTCGCGCCGGGCGGCCGCCACCAGCGCCGCGCAGGCGCCCGTGCCGCAGGCCTGGGTGAGGCCGGCGCCGCGCTCCCACACGCGCAGGCGGATGCGGTCGCGCGCCCTGATCTCGGCGAAGCCCACGTTGACGTGCTGGGGGAACAGCGGATGCGTCTCCACGGCGGGCCCGGCTTCGGCCACCGGGGCCTGGGTGACCTCGGGCACGAAGAAGACCACGTGCGGGTTGCCCATCGACACGCAGCCGGGGGGCGCCATGAGGTCGGCGTGGTGGTACAGCGCCACCGGCAGGGCGGCGGTGTCGTGCGCCTCGGCCAGGGGGATCTCGCGCCAGTCCAGGCGGGGCTCGCCCATGTCGACGCTCACCAGGCGCTCGCCGGCCCGGGTGGCGACCAGGCGGCCCGCGGCGGTCTCCATCACCGCCTCGTCCTTGCCCGACGACTGCATCAGGAGCCAGCCCACGCAGCGGGTCCCGTTGCCGCAGGCGCCGACCTCCTCGCCGTCGGCGTTCCAGAACCGGACGCGCGCGTCGGCGCCCTCGGCCCTGTCGATGGCGATGAGCTGGTCGCAGCCGACGCCCGTCTCGCGGTTCGCGATGGCGCGCACCTCCTCGGCCGTCGGCTCGAACGGCGCGCTGCGGGTCTCGACCACGACGAAGTCGTTGCCGAGCCCGTTCATCTTCAGGAACGGGCGGCTCATGGGCCGGCTATATAGGCGAAACGCGCCGCGCGCGCACGAAACGCGCTCTGGCCGGCCTACGGTCGTGAGGCCCCGATGCGCGCAGAAGGCGCGGCCCGGTCTCCCTAGTTTCCCTCGCCCTCCGCGGCGCCGAACTCCGCCAGGATCTCTTCGGTATGCTCGCCGAGCTTGGGGGGGTGGCGGCGGATATTGCTGGGGGACTTCGAGAACTTCACCGGGGGCTTCATGAGGCGGTAGGCGCCGAGGTCCGGATGGTGGTGCTCCTGGAAGAAGCCCACGGCCGCGAGGTGCGGGTCGGCGTCCAGGTCCTCGAGGGTATTGGTCTTCACCACGGGGATCGACAGCGGCTTCAGGATATCCAGCCACTCCTGGGTGGTCTTGGTGGCGGCCGCCTGCTCGATCAGGCCGTAGAGCTCGCGGGTATGCTTCGCGCGGGTGGCGTAGTCGGCGAAGCGGGGGTCGTTCTTGACCTGCTCGCCGAAGCCGGCGGCGTCGAAGAACTGGTCCCACTGGCGGTCGGTGTAGGGCAGGAGGCCGATGTAGCCGTCCTTGGTCCTGAACGGCTTGCGGTTGGGGTTGATGACCCGCTGGTAGCCCCACTGGCCCGTGGGCGGCTGGAAGGTGTGGTCGTAGAGGTGCTCGACCAGCAGGAAGCTGGTGACGCACTCGAACATCGGCACCTCCACGAACTGGCCCTCGCCCGTGCGCTGGCGGTGGAAGAGCGCGGCGGTGACCGCCTGGGCGAAGAAGAGGCCCGAGACCTTGTCGGCCACCAGGGTGGGCAGGATGCGCGGGACAGGGTTGCCGTCGGTGCGCGGCAGGACGTCGGCGAGGCCGCTGGCCGACTGGATCAGGTCGTCATAGGCCGGCTCGCCCGCATAGGGGCCGTCCGAGCCGTAGCCGGCGGCGTGGACGAAGACGATGTCGGGCTTGATCGCGCAGACGTCCTCGTAGGCGAGGCCCAGGCGCTTCATGCCCTCGTAGCGGATCGAGGAGGTGAGCACGTCGCACGAGGCGATGAGGCGGTGGAGGGCCTTCTTCCCACGCTCGGTCTTCAGGTCGAGCAGGATCGAGCGCTTGTTGCGGTTGATGGTGAGGAAGATGGGGCCCAGGCCCTTGGGCGCGCCCTCGGGCAGGTGGCCCGCCCAGCGCATGATGTCGCCGCCGTCGCCGCGGCCCGAGCCGGGATCTTCCAGCTTGATCACGTCGGCGCCCTGGTCGGCGAGGATCTGGGTCCCGTAGGCGCCGTTCACCACGCTCGTGAGGTCGAGGATGCGGATGCCCGCGAGCGGGCCGGTCGGCTTCGCGCCCATCTGGCTGGTGGCCTTGCCGCTCGTCATCGGATCGTCCCTCACGCGTTTTCCAGCCTTTGGATCATCGCCCGCAGTTCGGCAACGATCGCCTCTTCCCGCGCCTCGAGCCGCGGCACGGCCGCCGCGACGCCGACGGCCGACATTCGGCCGAAGGGACCCTTGGGCAGGGCCGCGCCGATGATGCCGACGCCGGGGGAGATGGCGTTCTTCGAGAAAGCGTAGCCGCGGGCGCGCACCTCGCGGACCCGGGCCATCAGCTCGTCGCGCGTCTCGCCGCCCTCGCGGGTGGCGTTGATGCGGCGGCGCAGGCGCTCGATCTCGGCGTCGGCCTTGCCCGAGAGCAGCACGAGCCCCAGCCCCGAGCGGGCCAGCGGCCGCAACGTCCCGGGCTGGACGCGGGCCTGCAGCGGCTCGGCCGAATGGATCAGGTGGACGTACTGGGCGTGGAGGTCGCTTTGCACCGCCAGGATCACCGTCTCGCCGGTGCGCGCGGCCAGCGCCTCGAGCGCGGGCAACAGTTGGCCGTCGCCGAAGAGCGCGCCGGGCACCCAGGCGCCCAGGACGGCGATGCGCATGGTGGGGAAGTAGGTTCGGCGCTCGCGGTCGTAGTCGAGGTAGCCCAGAGCCACGAGGGACTTCAGCAGGGCCGACCCGGACGACGAGGGATAACCCAGGGCGTCGAGAATCTCCTTCAGCGCCAGCGGCCGGCGGTGGCGCGCGAAGACCTCGAGGATCTCCAGCGCCCGCTTGGCCGATTTCACCGCCTCGCTCATCCAGTCTCCCGGAGCAACCTTCCACGTATGTGGAAATGCTGTCCACATATGGGCGAATGCTCAGGAGCCTAGTATCCGTTCGCGCAGGCCTGTTCAATGGCCGCCAAGGACAAGAGGGAACCCCATGCACTTCGAGCTCTCGGAAGAGCACCGGATGCTGAAGGACCTGGTGGCGCGGTTCGTGAAGGACGAGCTGATGCCGCTGGAGGCCGGCGTCATGCAGCGCGAGGCCGAGGGCCAGGGTCTGGGGCTGTCGCCCGAGGACCACGCCCGGCTCGACGCGAAGGCGCACGAACTGGGGCTGTTCGGCCTGGACGCGCCCGAGGACGTGGGCGGCTCGGACCTGCCGATGCTGGCGATGGTGGGCGTGGAGGAGGAGATCGGGCGCTGCGTGACGCCCTACACCCTGCCGCCGGACAGCCCGAACCTGCGGATGCTGATGGCGACGGTGAACGACCGCCAGCGCGAAGCGTACCTGGCGCCCTACGTCGCCGGCAAGCTGAGCTCGGCCATCGGCATCTCCGAGCCCGGCGCAGGGTCGGACCCCGCGGGGATGACCACCTTCGCCCGGCGCGACGGCGACGACTGGGTGATCAACGGCCGGAAGATCTGGATCACGCGGGCGGCGGAGTCCGACTTCACCATCCTGATGGCGGTGACCGACAAGGAGAAGGGCGCCCGGGGCGGGATGAGCGCGTTCCTGGTCGACAAGGGCACGCCCGGCTTCAACATCCTGCGCCGCATCCCCATGCTGGGCGGGCAGTACAGCTACGAGATCGCCCTGGAGGACTGCCGGGTCGAGGGCTGGAAGCTGCTGGGCCAGGAGGGCGCCGGCTTCGCGCCGATGCAGGTGCGGCTGGGCACCCGCCGGATCCAGATGGCGGCGTGGTCGGTAGGCATGGCCCAGCGGGCGCTGGACATGGTCATCGAGTACGTCCCGCAGCGGAAGACGTTCGGCGTGCCGCTCTCGGAGCGCCAGGCGATCCAGTTCTGGGTGGCCGAGGCGGCGACCAAGATCCATGCGGCCCGGCTGATGACCTACGACTGCGCGTGGAAGCTGGACAACGGCCGCGACGTGCGGTCCGAGATCAGCATGATCAAGTGGTTCGCCACCGAGATGGCGTACGAGACCGTGGACCGCGCCATGCAGGCGTTCGGCGCCATGGGCATGACCAAGGAGCTGCCGCTGCAGCTCATGCAGGCCAAGCTGCGCACGATGCGCATCTACGACGGGCCCAGCGAGGTGCATAAGTGGGTCGTGGCCCGGAACCTCCTGGGCACGCGGAAATAGGGACGGGGGACCAGATGCAGACGCAATTCGGCGAGCACGTGTCGGTGGCGGTGGACGGCAACGTCGCCGTGGTGACCATCGACAAGCCCCCGCACAACCACGTCTCGGTCGAGCTGATGCGCGACCTGGCCGATGCGCTGGACGCCATCGACGGCGAGACGGCGCTGCGCTGCACGGTGCTGCAGGCGGAGGGCAAGAACTTCTGCGCCGGGGCCGACCTGGTGCGGCGCGAGGACCAGGGCGGGCTGGGCGCAGTGAACCCCCTGTACGACCAGGCGGTGCGGCTGTTCTCGGCGAAGAAGCCGATCGTGGCCGCCGTGCAGGGCGCGGCGGTGGGCGCGGGCCTGGGCCTGGCGGTGATGGCCGACTTCCGCGTCGCCTCGCCCGACGCCCGGTTCGCGGCCAACTTCGTGAAGCTGGGCTTCCACCCGGGCTTCGGGCTGACCCACACCCTGCCGCGGCTGGTGGGGCATTCGAAGGCCGAGCTGATGTGCCTGACCGGCCGCCGCGTGAAGGCCGAGGACGGACTGGCCTGGGGCCTCGTGGACGAGGTGGTCCCCCTGGAAGAGCTGCGGAGCGCCGCGCTGCGCCTGGCGAAGGAGATCGCCGAGAACGCGCCGCTGGCCATCGTCGCCACGCGCAAGACCATGCGCGGCGACCTGGCCGCCGCGGTGCGCGCCCAGACCGACAAGGAGGCCGCCGAACAGGGCTGGCTGCGCGACACCGCCGACTACGCCGAGGGCGTGCGCTCGGTGGCCGAGCGCCGGGTCGGGAACTTCGTCGGGCGATGAGGCAAGCGTTCGTCGCCGCGGCCCTGGCTCTCGCCCTGCCGTGGCCGGCCGGCGCGCAGGAGGCGGCCGAGTCGGTGACGGTGCGCACGCGGCCGGACGCGGTGGGCGACCTGTACCGCTTCCGCAGCGAGGCCAGGTACGCCGAGCGCAACGCCGACGGCGACGCCAGCCAGACCAACAGCCAGGCCTTCGACGTCGAGGTCCTGGGCGTTACGCCCGACGGGCTGAAGCTGCGCTACACCCTGCGCGAGGCGTCGCTGACGGATTCGTCCGGACCTTCCATGGAGACGGCGCTGAAGGCGCTGATCGGGGTCCCGCTCGAGTTCCGCCTGCGGCACGACGGGACGCTGGCGGGGCTGGACAACTGGGAAGCGTTCAAGACGCGCGTGCTGGCGGGGGTGGACTCGGCCCTGCCGCGGCTCGACACCATCCGCAACATCTACCATCAGCGCTTTGCGCAGGAGCCGCTGTACGCCGCGCAGGACATGGTGCTGGGCGACGTGCGGCTGATGGCGATCATGGAGCCGGTGGGCCCGACGCCGCTGGGCTCCAAGGTGGTGACCGACTTCCGCCGAAGCCCCCCGGGCCGGGCCCTGTCGGACGTGCGCGTGCTGAAGGCCGGCTGCACGGTGCGGGTGACGCGCGCGGCGGTGGGCGGCTCGACCGGGGTGCGCCAGGACTTCACCACCGACGCCGTGGTCTCGAGCCGCGACGGGCGCGTGATCACCCTGGCCCAGCGCCGCGTGGAGCGCGCCGGCGCCTCGTCGGTGGACGAGAGCGTCAACATCCGCCGCGTGAGCCCCGCCCCCGCCTGCTGAGGCCTCAGAGACGCTCGAGCAGCTCCAGCTGGCGGGCGGCGCCCAGGATCGCGGGATAGGGATGCAGCACCAGGTAGGTGGGCACGGTCTGCACGTAGTCGGAGAGGCGGCCCTTGTCCTCGAAACGCGCGCGGAAGGCGCCGCCGGCCAGGCGCTCGGCGATGCGCGGGGCGATGCCGCCGGAGACGAAGACCCCGCCTCGGGCGCCGAAGGTCAGGGCCAGGTCGCCCGCCACCGCGCCCAGGATGCCCACGAACCGGTCCAGGGCCGCCGACGCCAGCGGATCGCCGACCAGGCCCTCGCGGGTGACCATGGCCTCGTCCGCCAGCTCGGGCGCCTTGCCGGCCAGCTCGGCCAGGACGCAGTAGAGGTCGTAGAGGCCCTGGCCTGACAGCAGGCGTTCGATCGAGACCCGGCCGTACCGCGCGTCGAGCCGCTTCCAGACCTCCACCTCGACCTCGTCGGTCGGCGCGAAGGCGGCGTGCCCGCCCTCGGTGGCCAGCGCCACGTCGCCGCGGGCGCTGCGGGCCAGGGCCGCGACGCCGAAGCCCGTGCCGGCGCCCAGCGCCACCATCGGACAGTCCACGGGACCCTTCGCCAGGTTCGGGCCGAGGACGCGCAGGTCAGGCCCCTCGAGCAGCGGGCAGGCGATGGCCTGGGCGGCGAAGTCGTTGAT
This sequence comes from Phenylobacterium sp. T106, assembly GCF_057219735.1. NCBI lineage: Bacteria > Pseudomonadati > Pseudomonadota > Alphaproteobacteria > Caulobacterales > Caulobacteraceae > Phenylobacterium > Phenylobacterium sp. T106. The sequence goes on from NZ_JBXVWA010000015.1 coordinate 67,480, forward strand.
CAGCCGGACCGCCTCGAACTCGAACTGCGCGAGCAGGTCGCCCTCGGAGACGACCCAGTCGAGGTTGGTGAACTCGATCTCGCCGTGCAGGACCGGCCCGGCGACGGCGATCACCGCCCGCGGCGGCCGTTTCCGGCCGACGGTGGTCTCGATGTACTCGGCCATGATGTCGGCGAGGCTGGCGTAGTCCTTGTTGGCGAAGCTGCGCGGGTTGCGGACGTGGCCCTGGGCGTCGACCACGGCGAAGCGCGCGTTCGTGCCCCCCACGTCGCCCACGATGCCGACATACTGGGGCTTCATGACGCCGCCGCCTCGAACAGCGCGCAGGCGCCGGTGTCGGCCGGACCCGCCGCGCGGCGCATCCAGCCGAACAGCTCGCGCCCGTAGCCCGGCGCGGACGGCGGCGCAGGCCCCGCCTCGCGGCCCATCAGCTCGCGGGGATCGAGGCGGATGTCGAGCACCCCGGCCTCGGCGTCGAGGCGGATGACGTCGCCCGTGCGCACGCGCGCGAGCGGCCCGCCCGCCGCGGCTTCGGGCGTGACGTGGATGGCGGCCGGCACCTTGCCGCTGGCGCCGCTCATCCGCCCGTCGGTGACCAGCGCCACCTTGAAGCCCTTGTCCTGCAGCACGCCCAGGACCGGCGTCAGCGAGTGCAGCTCGGGCATGCCGTTGGCCTGCGGTCCCTGGAACCGGACGACGGCCACGAAGTCGCGCTCGAGCTCGCCCCGGCGGTGCGCGGCGAGCAGCGCGTCCTGGTCGTCGAAGACGATGGCCGGCGCCTCGACCGTCCGATGCTCGGGCTTCACGGCCGAGGTCTTGATCACCCCGCGGCCGAGCGCGCCGGTCACGATGCGCAGCCCCCCCTCGCGCTGGAACGGGTCGTCGGCCGGCCGCAGGATGTCGCGGTCGAGGCTGGCCGGAGCGCCCTCGCGCCAGACGAGGCGGCCGGCGTCGAGGAAGGGCTCCTGCTGGTAGCGGCGCAGGCCCCGGCCGGCCACGGTCATGACGTCCTCGTGGGCGAGGCCGGCGTCGAGCAGCTGGCGGGTCACGAAGCTCATGCCGCCCGCGGCGTGGAAGGCGTTCACGTCCTCGCTGCCGTTCGGATAGACGCGCGCGATCAGCGGGGTGACGCGCGACAGGTCGTTGAAGTCCTCCCACGTGATCTGGACGCCCGCGGCGCGCGCCATGGCCAGGATGTGCAGGGTGTGGTTCGTCGAGCCCCCGGTGGCGAGCAGCCCGGCGACGGCGTTCACGAGGCTCTTCTCGTCGACCACCGCCGAGAACGGCGTGTAGTCGTTCGCGCCGTCGCGGATCTCGACGGCGCGGCGGGGCGCGGCGGCGGTGAGCGCGTCGCGCAGCGGCGTGTTCGGCGTGACGAAGGCCGCGCCCGGCAGGTGCAGGCCGGTCATCTCCATCATCATCTGGTTGGAGTTGGCGGTGCCGTAGAAGGTGCAGGTGCCGGGGCCGTGGTAGCTCTTCATCTCCGACGTCAGCAGCTCGTCGCGCGTGGCCTTGCCCTCGGCGTAGAGGCCGCGGACGCGGGCCTTCTCGGCGTTGGAGATTCCGCTGGTCATCGGGCCGCCGGGCACGAAGATCACCGGCAGGTGCCCGAACGAGGCCGCGCCGATGAAGAGGCCGGGCACGATCTTGTCGCAGATGCCCAGCATCAGGGCCGCGTCGAAAGCGTCGTGGGTCAGCGCCACGGCCGTCGCCATGGCGATCACGTCGCGCGAGAACAGCGACAGCTCCATGCCGGGCCGCCCCTGGGTGACGCCGTCGCACATGGCCGGGACGCCGCCCGCGTACTGCGCCGTGGCGCCGGCCTCGCGCGCCGCCTGGCGGATGATGTCGGGGAAGCGCTCGTAGGGCTGATGCGCCGAGAGCATGTCGTTGTAGGCCGAGACGATGGCCACGTTGGGCGCGGCTGGATTGCGCAGTCGCTGCTTGTCGTCGTCGGGCTGGGCGGCGAAGGCGTGGGCCCAGTTGGCGCAGGAGAGCTTGCCGCGCCCGGGGCCGGCCTCGCGGGCCGCGGCCATCCGGGCCAGGTAGTCGGCGCGGCTCTCGCGGCTGCGCTCGACGATGCGCTGCGTGACCTCGGCCGTGACGGGGTTCAGCGGAGCCATGGGCGTTCAACCTCCGTCGGGGGTCCAGAAGATGCGAACCGGCGCCTTCGCGCGCGAGAGGAGTCGGCCCACCGGCAGGTCGTCGCCGGCGAGCGCCCGCTCGACGACCCCGCGCTTAGTCTCTCCCGCGACCAGAAGGAAGATGGCCCGAGCGTGTCGCAGGGCCGATAGCGTGAGCGTGATGCGCGCGACCGGCGGCCGGCCCAGGCCGGCCGGCACGGACCGCAACGGGTCCGCCGTGGTCAGGGCGTCCTCCAGGCCGGGATCGCCCGGGATCAGCGAGGCCACGTGGCCGTCCTCGCCCATCCCCAGCATGACCGCGTCGAAGGGCGTGAGGGCCGCCACCGCCGCCGGCTCCGGCGCGGGCCAGAGGGGCAGGAACGTCGCCTCCGCGGCGGGACCGACGAGGAGGCGCTCGCGCACCAGCCGGGCGTTTGACACGGGATCGTCGGACGGCGCGCACCGTTCGTCGGACAGGGTCACCGCGATCCGGGTCCAGTCCAGCGGCGCGCCGGCCAGACGGTCGTAGATCGGCCCGGGCGAGCGGCCGCCGGTGGCCACGAGGGACGCGCGGCCGCGCGCCGTCACCGCCTCGGCCAGCGCGGCGGCGACCGCCTGCGCGGCGGCGTCGGCCAGAGCCGGGGCGTTCGGGAAGGTTTCGATCATGGATCCGCTCATAACGCGCAACCCGGCCGCGCGAGCCACTTTCAAGGCTAACCACGGAACACGCGGAACGACACGGAACAAGCTGGAGGCGCCCGCCGCCGGGCGCCCTTCCGCGTGCTTCCGCGCATTCTGTGGCTCTATCGGCTTGCGCCTGCGGCGCCGTCGCCGGGAGCCAAGGTTCGCGCGCGGCGTTTCGCCATCGGCGGACGGCCGGCGGGGCGCGGCCGTTCCCGCTTGCGCCGAACCGGAGGACGGGCACCTGGACCAATCCCTCGACCTGTTTCCGATCGGCAACTGCGCCGCCAGCGCGCTGATCGACCGGGCGGGCCGCTATGTGTGGGCCTGCGTTCCGCGCGTCGACGGCGACCCGATGTTCTCGGCCCTGCTGTCCGGCGCCGAGCCGGGTGAGGCGGACGGCGTCTGGACCCTCGAGGTGGAAGGCGCGGTGGAGACCCGGCAGGCCTACCTGCGCAACACGCCCATCCTGCGCACCGAGATCCGCAACGCCGACGGCGCGGCGGTGGAGATCCTCGACTTCTGCCCCCGCTACCGGCACCACGGCCGGCAGTACCGGCCGCTGGCGTTCGTGCGCATGGTGCGGCCCCTGAGCGGCGCCCCGCGGATCCGCATGCGGCTGCGCCCGGTGATGAACTACGGCGAGCGGCGATGCTACGAGACCGTCGGCTCCAACCACATCCGCTACGTGGGCGAGGCGGTGACGCTGCGGCTGACCACCGACGCCCCGGTGAGCCACGTCGCGGCCGAGCGGGCCTTCCGCCTCGAGGAGCCGATCGGCTTCTTCCTCGGACCGGACGAGGGCCTGGAGGCCGACGTCTCCACCACCACCCAGAGGATGCTGCGCGAGACGACGGACTACTGGCGCGGCTGGGTGCGGACGCTGACGGTGCCGCTGGAATGGCAGGAGGCGGTGATCCGCGCCGCGATCACGCTCAAGCTCTGCGCCTACGAGGAGACCGGGGCGATCGTGGCGGCGCTCACCACCTCGATCCCCGAGCACGACGCCGACGACGGCGGCGGCCGCAACTGGGACTACCGCTACTGCTGGCTGCGGGACGCCTACTACGTGGTCCAGGCGCTGAACCGGCTGGGCGCGGCCGACATGCTGGAGAACTACCTCGGCTACCTGCGCAACCTCGTGGACCAGGCGAACCGCGGCGACATGAAGCCGTCGGCGATCCGCCCCGAGCAGCGCGCGCTTCCCGGCCTCGACCTGCCGACGGCGGCCTCGGGCAAGGCGGGCCACGTGCAGCCGGTCTACGGCGTCGGGCTCGAGCCCGTGCTGACCGAGTGGATCGCGCCGCACCTGCCCGGCTATCGCGGCATCGGTCCGGTGCGGGTGGGCAACCAGGCGCACGAGCACCTGCAGCACGACGTCTACGGCCAGATCGTGCTCTCGACGGTGCAGGCCTTCTTCGACGAGCGGCTTCTGCGCCCGGCGACGGTGGACGACTTCCGCGCCCTGGAGCCCATCGGCGAGCGCGCCTTCGAGCTGCACGACGAGCCGGACGCCAGCCTGTGGGAGTTCCGCGGGCGCGAGGCGGTGCACACCTATTCGTCGGTGATGTGCTGGGCCGCCTGCGACCGCCTGGGCAACGCCGCCGCGCGCCTGGGCCTCGCCGAGCGGGCGGCCTACTGGAACGCGCGGGCGGCCGACATCCGCCGCACCATCGAGACCCGCGCCTGGAACGCGCAGGAAGGCCGCTTCGCCGCCACCTTCGACGGGGACGAGCTGGACGCGAGCCTGCTGCAGCTGGTGGACGTGCGGTTCCTGCCGGCTGACGATCCGCGCATGCAGGCCACCATGGCGGCCGTCGAGCGCGGCCTGCGCCGCGGGCCGTACATGCTGCGGTACGCCATCCCCGACGACTTCGGACTGCCGAAGACCGCCTTCAACTTCTGCACCTTCTGGCTGATCGAGGCCCTGCACCTGTCGGGCCGCACCGAGGAGGCGCGCAAGCTCTTCGAGGAGATGCTGGAGCGGCGGACGGCGGCCGGCCTGCTGTCCGAGGACATGGCCCTGGATGGCCAGGAGCTGTGGGGCAACTACCCCCAGACCTATTCGCTGGTCGGCCTGATCAACTGCGCCAACCTGCTCTCCAAGAGCTGGCAGAGCATCCGATAGGACAAGGCGCCTCGTCCCTTTCCGGCCGCGGGGCGATGGTGGAGCCGCCCTTCTGAACCGCAGAGATCGCGGAGGTGGCGCGGAGGGCGCGGAGGTCTCTGCGCGCTCTGCGTTCTTCTCTGCGTCCTCCGCGGTTCAATCGAGCGCCTGCGGCGCCCTACGGGCTGGGCGAGCGCCCCTTCCCGCCTGCGCGCAGGGCGTCAGGATCAGTCGCGCCAGTCGCGGCCGAAGCGCTCGATGAGGGCGAAGGCTCCGGGGGGACCCCAGCTGCCCGCGGCGTAGGGCCTGGGCTGCAGGCCCGCCTCGGCCCAGGCGTGGGCGACTCCGTCGACCCAGGCCCAGGCCGCCTCCACCTCGTCGCGGCGGACGAACAGGGTGGCGTCGCCGTGGATGACGTCGAGGAGCAGGCGCTCGTAGGCGATGCGCCGCCGCGCGCCCGGCCCCTCGTAGGTGCGCAGGAGCGAAAGCGAGAGCGGCATCGACTGCAGCCGCATCCCGCCCTTGGTGAGCCCCGGCGCCTTGTTCATCAGGGTAAGGTTGATGTCCTCGTCCGGCTGCAGGTCGATCACGAGGCGGTTGGCCACGAGGTCGTGCGTCGAGGCCTGGCCGAAGATCGAGTGCGGCACCGGCTTGAACTGCACGACGATCTGGGTGCGCTTCTCGGGCATCCGCTTGCCGGTGCGCAGGAAGAAGGGGACGCCGGCCCAGCGCCAGTTGTCGATGTCGACCCGCAGCGCCACGAACGTCTCGACGCCGCTCTTCTGGCCGCGCTCGGCCTCGTAGGCCGCGGCTTCACGGCCCGCCACCACGCCCGCGCCGTACTGGCCCCGCACGGACTTGTCGGCGGCGTCGGCGCGGGTGAACGGTCGCAGGCTGCGCAGCACCTTCACCTTCTCGTTGCGCACCGAGTCCGGCTCCATGTCGGCCGGCGGCTCCATGGCCACGAGGCAGAGGAGCTGCAGCATGTGGTTCTGCAGCATGTCGCGCAGGGCGCCGTACTCGTCGTAGTAGGGCCAGCGCGCGCCGACCCCTTCGGTTTCGGCCACGGTGATCTGCACGTGGTCGATGGAAAGGGAGTTCCAGAGCGGCTCGAACAGCGTGTTGGCGAAGCGCAGGGCGATCAGGTTCTGGACCGTCTCCTTGCCCAGGTAGTGGTCGATCCGGAAAATCTGGCTCTCGTCGAAGATGTCCGACAGCGCGGCGTTGATCTCCCGCGACGTGCCGAGGTCCCGGCCGATGGGCTTCTCGAGCACGATGCGCGAGCCCTCGCCGGCGACGCCCGCCACGTGCAGCGCCTCGCAGACGCGCCCGTAGAGGCTGGGGGAGATGGCCAGGAAGAACAGGGGCCGCTCGGCGCCCTCGAGCGCCGGCTTCAGGAGCGCGGCGCCCTCCGGGGTCGTGGCGTCGGCGCCCACGTAGTCCAGCCGCGCGGCGAAGCGCGTCCAGGCCGCCTCGTCGATCTCCTCGGCGCGCTCGTCCAGCACGCGCCGCACCGTCTCCACGAAGGCCTCGCGGGTGAGCTCGCCGCGCGCCGTCCCGACGATGCGGACGCCGGGCGGCAGGAAGCCGTCCACGTCGAGGAAGAAGAGCGACGGCAGCAGCATCCGCCGCGACAGGTCGCCGGTGGCGCCGAAGAGGACGATCGCGTCGGACTGAGGCGTGTCGGGCATGCCCTGGAGAGAGCGCGGCCGGGCCGACGGGTCAAGCCTGCGGCCCCCGCGCGCGGCCCGGCCCAGGATCAAAACCGCCCGCGCAGCGTTCTGGGCAGGTCGGTCTGGAGCGTGATGTCGTTTGAAGTCGCAGTCGTGACGCCACCCGCCCCGAAGCCCCTGCGGCTGTCGGAGGTTTCGCTGTTCCTGGATCTCGACGGCACTCTGGCGCCCATTGCGCCCCGGCCGCAGGACGTGAGGCCGGACCTGCGCCGGACGCGCCTGCTGGTGCGCCTGGGACGGGCGCTCGAGGGGCGGCTCGCCGTGGTGAGCGGCCGTACGCTCGAGGACATCGACCGCATCCTCGACGGCAGCATCCCGTGCGTGTCGGCCGTCCACGGCCTCGTGCGCCGCGACGCCGACGGCGAGGTGCGCCGGGTCGAGCCCCATCCGGGCCTGGCGCCCGCGGCGCAGGCGTTGCGCGCCTTCGCCGGGCGCGATCCCGGCCTGATGGTCGAGGAGAAGGGCGCCAGCGTCGCGCTGCACTTCCGGCTGGCGCGCGCCCGCGCCGCGGAGTCGCGCCTGCTCGCGCGGCGCCTCGCGGCCGAAACAGGACTGACGCTGCAGGAGGGCGACATGGTGGAAGAACTGCGCACGCCCGGTCCGTCGAAGGGTGACGCCATCCGCGACTTCATGCGGCAGGCGCCGTTCGCCGGGTCGGTTCCGGTGTTCGCCGGCGACGACGCCACCGACGAGCACGGCTTCGCCGAGGTGGCCCGCCAGGGTGGCTTCGGCGTGCTGGTCGGCCGGCCGCGCGAGACCCACGCGCTGTTCGGGCTTCGCAACGTCGAGGACGTCCTGGCCTGGCTGGAGTCGGCGCGATGACGGCCCCGCAACGCCTCGTGGTGGTGTCGAACCGCGTGAACCCGCCCGCGGCCCAGGGCGAGGAGAGCGTCGGCGGCCTGGCCATGGCCCTGGCGGCGGCGCTGAAGCAGTACTCGGGCGTATGGTTCGGCTGGTCGGGCCAGACGACGCCCGAGTTCACGGGCGAGCTCAACATCGTCGAGCAGGGCGGCGTCACCACGGCCACCGTCGATCTCGAGGAGATCGATCTCGACGAGTACTACAACGGCTACGCCAACAAGACGCTGTGGCCGCTGTTCCACTACCGCACCGACCTGGCCGCCTTCGACCGCGCGTTCGGCGAGGGCTACCGGCGGGTGAACCGGCGGTTCGCCGAGACCCTGCGCCCGCTGATCCAGCCGAACGACCTGATCTGGATCCACGACTACCATCTGATCCCGCTGGCGCGGGAGCTGCGCAGGCTGGGGGTGAAGAACCGGATCGGCTTCTTCCTGCACGTGCCGTGGCCGGCGCACCAGGTGATGATCAACCTGCCCCGACACCGCCAGCTGGTGGAGTCGATGTTCGACTACGACCTCATCGGTTTCCACACGGCCGAGTACCAGCAGGCGTTCGAGGAGTACGTGCTGAACGAGGCCGACGGGGTGACCCTGCCGCCCGGCCGGCTGCGCGCCTTCGGCCGCACGGTCGAGACCGGGAGCTTCCCGATCGGCATCGACGTCGACGACTTCGCCCGGATGATGAAAAGCGGGCGGGCGCGGCGGATGCGCGACCTGATGACGGCCTGCACCGTGTTCCGCCACCTGATCGTCGGCGTGGACCGGCTGGACTACTCCAAGGGCCTGGAGGAGCGGTTCCTCGGGTTCGAGACGTTCCTGCAGCAGAACCCCGACCTGCGCCGCGAGGTGCTCATGCTGCAGATCGCGCCCCCCAGCCGCGAGTCGGTGGAGGCGTATCAGGAGATCCGCGGCCGGCTGGACGCGCTCTCGGGCCGCATCAACGGCGAGTTCGCCGACGTGGACTGGGCGCCGTTCCGGTGGGTGAACCGGAACTACCGCCGCGACGAGCTGGCCGGCATCTACGGCGCGGCGCGCGTGGGGCTGGTGACGCCGCTTCGCGACGGCATGAACCTGGTCGCGAAGGAGTACGTGGCGGCGCAGGATCCCGAGGACCCCGGCGTCCTGGTGCTCTCGCGCTTCGCCGGCGCCGCGCGCCAGATGGAAGAGGCGCTGCTGGTGAACCCCAACAGCCCCGAGGACATCGCCGACGCGCTGAAGCGGGCGCTGAGCATGGAGAAGGCCGAGCGCGTCCGGCGCTGGCAGGCGCTGTACGAGAACGTGGTCCGCGAGGACGTCACCGCGTGGCGCGACAGCTTCGTCGCCGCCCTGGCCGACGAGGGCGCGGTCCGCCAGGGGCTGGCCGTGTGATGGCCGACAAGCTGGCCCGCTATCGGTCCATGCGGGACTTCTCCAAGACCGCAGAGCCGGCGGGCGCCGACCGCACCACGGCCTCGAAGCGGCTGCGGTTCGTCGTGCAGAAGCATGCGGCGACACGGCTGCACTACGACTTCAGGCTGGAGCTGGACGGCGTCTTCCTGTCGTGGGCGGTGACCAAGGGCCCGTCGCTGAACCCGGCCGACCGGCGGCTGGCGGTGCAGACCGAGGACCATCCGCTGGACTACGGCGACTTCGAGGGCACGATCCCCAAGGGCGAGTACGGCGGCGGCACGGTGATGCTGTGGGATCGCGGCTACTGGACCCCGGAGGGCGACCCGCGGGTCGGGCTCAGGAAGGGCGACCTGAAGTTCACGCTGGACGGCGAGCGGATGAAGGGCTCGTGGGTGCTGGTGCGCATGAAGCGGCGCGAGCGCGAGACCCGCGACAACTGGCTGCTCATCAAGCACCACGACGGCTGGTCGGTGGACGCGCACGGGGAAGCGCTGGTGGAGGCGGAGACCGACTCGGTGGCCTCGGGCCGCCCGATGGAGGCCATCGCCGAAGGCAAGGGCAAGGGGCCGAGCCGCTTCATGACCGGCAAGGGCCGCGCCTCGGGCAAGGACGTCTGGCGATCGAACCGCGCCGACGACACGCCGCCGGAAGCGGCGCCCGCGAAGGCGGCGAAGGCTAAGGCGGCCAAGGCGAAAGCGGCGCCGGGCCGCCGCGCCGCCGCCCTGCCGGGCTTCGTGCCGCCTCAGCTCGCGACGCCGGCGGCGCGGCCCCCGCAGGGCGCGGGCTGGGCGCACGAGATCAAGTTCGACGGCTACCGCCTGCAGCTTCGCGTGGAAGCGGGCCGGACCACGCTGAAGACCCGCAAGGGGCTCGACTGGACCGCCAAGTTCCGCGAGATCGCCGCCGACGCGGCGGGCCTGCCCGACGGGATCTACGACGGCGAGGCCTGCGCGCTGGACCACAACGGCTCGCCGGACTTCCCCGCCCTGCAGGCCGCGCTCTCGGACGGCAAGACGCAGGACCTGATCTTCTTCGCCTTCGACGCCCTGTTCCTCGACGGGGAGGACCTGCGCGAGCGGCCCTTGAGCGAACGCAAGGCGCGCCTTGCCGCGACGCTCGAGGCTGCGGGCCGGACGCCGGCCAGGCGCATCCGCTACGTCGACCACTTCGAGACGGCGGGCGATGCGGTGCTGCAGTCGGCGTGCCGCATGTCGCTGGAGGGCATCGTCTCGAAGAAGCTCGACGCGCCCTATCGCTCGGACCGCACCGGCGCGTGGCAGAAGTCGAAATGCCGGGCGGGGCACGAGGTGGTGATCGGCGGCTGGACCGGCGAGCCCGGCCAGCTGCGCTCGCTGCTGGTGGGCGTCCATCGCGGCGACAAGCTGGTGTACGTCGGCCGGGTGGGCACGGGCTTCGGGCGGGACAAGGTCGCCCGCGTGCTGCCCAGGCTGGAGGCGGTGGCCGCCGACCGCAGCCCGTTCACGGGCCCGGGCGCGCCGCGCAAGGCGGGCGACATCAACTGGGCGAAGCCGGACCTGGTGGCCGAGATCGAGTTCGCCGGCTTCACCGCGGACGGCAACGTCCGGCAAGGCGCCTTCAAGGGCCTGCGCGAGGACAAGCCCGCCCGCGAGGTGGAGGCTGAGCCGCCCGAGCCCGTCGCCGAGGCCGAGCTCGCGACGCCCGCGCCGCGCAAGACGCCCGCGGCGGCCGGAAACGTCGTGCTGGGCGTGACGATCTCCAGCCCCGACAAGGCCCTGTGGCCCGACGACGGCAAGGGCCGGCCCGTCACCAAGCTGGACCTGGCGCGCTACCTCGAGGCCGTGGGCCCCTGGATGATGCCGCACCTCAAGGGCCGGCCCTGCTCGATCGTCCGAACGCCCGACGGCATCGGCGCCGAGCGGTTCTTCCAGCGCCACGCCGGCAAGGGCTCATCGGCGCTGATCTCGGAGGTGCAGGTCTTCGGCGACCACAAGCCCTACCTCCAGGCCGATCGGCTGGAAGCCCTCATCGCGCTGGCGCAGATCGCGGCCACGGAGTTCCACCCCTGGAACTGCCAGCCCTTCCAGCCCGAGGTCCCCGGCCGCCTGGTCTTCGACCTGGACCCCGACGAGGACATCCCGTTCGAGCGGGTCATCGAGGCCGCCAGGGAGGTCCGCGAGCGCCTGGAGGCGGTGGGTCTCGCCGCCTTCTGCAAGACGACGGGCGGCAAGGGGCTGCACGTGGTCACGCCGCTGGCCGACGGGAAGGGCGAGACCGACTGGAAGATCGCCAAGGCCTTCGCCCAGGACATCTGCCTCGCCATCGCCGCCGACGCGCCGGACCGCTACGTGGTCAACATGTCGAAGGCCAGGCGCAAGGGACGGATCTTCCTGGACTACCTGCGCAACGACCGCATGGCGACGGCGGTGGCGCCGCTGTCGCCTCGCGCGCGGCCGCTGGCCCCGGTGAGCTTTCCGCTGACCTGGACCCAGGTGAAGAAGGGCCTCAACCCCAAGGCCTGGACGATCCGCACCGCGCCCGCCGCGCTGGCGAAGACCAAGGCCTGGGCCGACTACTTCGACGCCGAGCGGCCGCTCGCCGAGGCGATCAGGCGGCTGAAGGGGGGCTGACCCCGGCGCCGCTCACGACGCGCGGACGAGGTTGTCGGCCATCCAGCGGACGCTGAAGTCCACGAGGTCACGGGCGTCGAGGAGCTCGGAGGCGGCGTCGCCCACCCGGCCGCGGGCGCCGGCGCCGGTGGCGAGATAGGCCTCCAGGATCAGCTTGAAGTAGTCCTCGCCGTCCCAGGGCACGATGCCGTCGCTGTCGTCGAGGCAGGCGACGGTGCGCCGCACCGGCCCGCCGGGGGCGGCGACCCAGCGCTCGCGGACCACGCGGCGCTTGTCGGGGACCGGCGCGAGGTACTCGGCGTAGTGCATCAGGGTCACCGTATCCGGGTCGGCGCCCAGGCGCAGGACCGCGCCGTCCAGCCCCACCAGCCGCGCCAGGGGCGAGCCGGGGCCGAAGTAGTCGTCCCAGGGCGCGTCCTGCAGCAGGGCGCCCGCGAGGCCGCCGCGGGCGCCGAAGCGGCCTTCCGGGTTGTCGGTGACGATCGTGCCCGGCGCCGTACGGAACGCCTCGGCGAGGCGCCCGACGTCCGGATCGACGGGGCTGGTCAGGGGATCGAACGGCTCTGGGCCGTCCGCAGAGCCCATCACCATCAGGAGCCCGCCGTGGGGCCCCACGGCCTTGTCGAGCGCGGCCACGACGCCGGCCGTGCCGCCCGCCACGGGTCCGATCCGGCGCAGCGACGCATGGACCATGACGGCCCGGCCCGGCGCGACGCCCAGCCTGGCGAGGTCGGCGGCGACGTCGTCCGGCGTCCGCAAGCTCAGCCCTCGTAGCCGTCGACGATGTAGACGCGGCTGGTGGAGGTCGCCTCCCGGATCGGCAGGATCGCGCGGTACTCGGGGGACTCCCGCCACGCGCGGGCGGCGGCGCGGCTCTCGAAGCGCAGGACCACCAGCCGTTCGGGCGGCGTGGGGCCGTCGACCGGCTCGGGCGCGCCGCCGCGCACCACGTAGGCGCCGCCGTACTTCGCCAGGATCGCGGGGACCTGGCTCGCGTAGGTCTGGAACCGCTCGGGCTCGGTGACGACGATCTCGTTGATGACGTAGGCGACCATTCCGCCACGGTAGAGCGAGTTCGGGCCGGGATGAACCTCGGGGCGGATCGGCCACGACACAATCGCGCAACAGCCGGCGGCTAGTCGGGGGCAAAGACCACCTTCTCCGGGGGGAGACATGATCCGTCGCACCGTGGCCGCCCTGGTGGCCCTCGGCCTGGCCGTCGCGCCGCTGGCCGCGTGGGCCCAGGCGCCCCAGGCCTACCAGCCGCCGTCCGCCGCGCCCGCCGGGGAGCCGGTCACGCTGAAGATCCGGCAGGGGTCGCTGAAGGGCGCCCGCGCGGACGGGGTCGACCACTTCTACGCCATTCCCTTCGCGCTGCCGCCGGTGGGCGACCTGCGCTGGCGCCCACCGGGCGCGGCCCCCGGCTGGACCGGCGCGCGCGACGCCACCAAGGCCCCGCCGAGCTGCCAGATGGTGGAGGATTGCCTCTACCTGAACGTGGTGCGCCCCGCGGGCGCGAAACCGGGCGCCAGGCTGCCGGTCATCGTCTGGATCCACGGCAGCGCGTTCCGGGTCGGCCAGGCGATCGGCGCGTTCGGCGCCGACACCGAGGGGACCGAGTTCGCGAAGAAGGGCGTCATCGTGGTGGGCGTGAACCACCGCCTGGGCCGCGCCGGCTGGTTCGCCCACCCGGCGCTCAGCCGGGAGCCGGGGCTGACCGCCAACTACGGCAACATGGACCAGATCGCCGGCCTGAAGTGGGTGAAGGCCAACATCGCCGCCTTTGGAGGCGACCCAGGCAACGTGACCGCGGTGGGCGAGAGCGCCGGGGCCATGTCGATCCTGAACATGATGATCTCGCCGGAAGCCCGCGGCCTGTTCCAGAAGGCGGTCGTGGAGTCCGGCTTCGCGCGGACCGGGCCGACGCCCCGCGCCGAGGCCGAGGCCAACGGGCTGAAGCTGGCCCAGGCCGCCGGGGTCACGGGCGACGGGCCCGAGGCGGCGGCGGCCCTGCGCAGGCTGCCGCTGTCGGCGCTGGCGGGAAGCGGCGGCGGCGTCACCGCGCCGGGGCGGCCGTTCCCGATGATGGACGGCCGGCTCTACGTCGAGACCGTGATCTCGGGCTTTGGGGCCGGACGGCAGATGAAAATCCCGCTGATCATCGGGGGCACGTCCAACGAGGCCAGCCTGACGCGGCCCACCGCGGCCATGTTCGACGCCCTGCCCGCCGACCGGCGAGAGGCGATCCTGAAGGTGTTCGATCCGCAGGGCTCGGGCGACAAGGGGCGGGTCATCAACGACCTCGTCACGGTCAGCACGATCACCGAGCCCGACCGGGCCCTGGCGCGGCTGCATGCGAAGGCCGGCAACCCGACGTGGCTGTTCTATTTCTCGTACGTCCCGGCCGCCGAGCGCGCCCGCAAGCCCTATGGCGCGGGCCACGTGGACGAGGTGCGCTTCGTCTTCGGCCAGCCGCGCGCGCGGTTCGCGCCCGAGGACCTGCCCCTCACCGAGGCCATGAACGCCTACTGGGCCAACTTCGCCAGGACCGGAAACCCCGGCCGGGCCGCAGGCGTGACCTGGCCCCGCTTCGACCTGGCCGGCGAGCGCCAGATCGAGTTCGGCGCGGAAGGGCCGCAGCCGCGCAGCCATTTCCAGAAGGCGTGGCGCGACTACGTGGAGGCCGGGGCCCGCTAGGGTGAAAACTCGATCAGCTTGTTGATGGTGTTTGCCAAATCGTGATTCAAGCTCTGCGGAGGTGGATCATGAGCAACGAATTCTGGTTCAGCGACGAGCAGTGGGCGAAGATCGAGCCG
>NZ_JBXVWA010000016.1:0-41247 GCF_057219735.1 Phenylobacterium sp. T106
CCGCCTGAAGGACTGGCGGCGCATCGCTACCCGCTACGACAAACTCGCAGCCGTCTTCGCCGCGACCGTCTACCTCGCCGCCGTCGTCACCTGGTGGACCTGATTGAGTCCGGAACCTAGAGCCTCACCCGTTCAGACGGAACCGTCTGAACGGGAAAATGAGGCTCTAGATCAATAACTTGAGCGCGTTCGGATCCGAAAACCGGTTCCCACTTTTCGGAACGCGCTCTAGACCGGACCGGGACGCCGGAGGCGAAGCAGCCCCCACGCCGCGAAGGCCGCGCCCACCAGGGCCAGCAGGCCTCCATAGGCGGCGAAGGCCCATTGGTAGGTCGACCGCTGCGCCAGCAGGCCGAAGCTCAGCATCAGCACGCTGGTGGAGGCCTGCATCGTCAGGCCCTTCACCGACGCCACGGTCGCCCGCGTCTCGGGTCGCAGGGCATGCTGGAAGCGCGCGTCGGCGTTGGTGTCCACGATCCAGTAGAGGCCGACGAAGGCCATGAGGAAGCCGACCGACCATGCGCGGTAGCTCGCGGCGGCGGCGACGATCGCGAGGCCCGCCAGCATGAGCAGCCCATGCAGCACCCGTGGCGGCAGGTCGCGCAGCCTGTGCGCCAGGGCCGCGGCCACGGCGCCGACGGCCGAGATCGCCGCCACGAACAGGCCGATCGCCGGCTTGGGCAGGCCCACCTCGTGGCCGAACAGCGGCCAGTAGTCGGCGAGCGCCGAGACGACGGACTGCATGGCGGCGATGAAGACGAGCAGGCCGAGGACGCCGGGGAGCCTCGCCGCCTCGCCGGCGCCGCGCCGCAGGTGCGCCAGGTAGCCGCCCCGCCGGACGGCGGTGAGGCGCGGCGCGGGCGGCAGGGCGAGCGCCGCCGCGGCCGCGCCCAGCCCGGTCGCGATGCTGGCCCAGATGAGGGCGTCGTAGCCCAGCGACGCCGCCGCGCCCGCGCCGAGCGCCCCGGCCACCACGCCGGCGAACCTCGCGGCCTGCGTGCGTCCGAAGACGCGGATGTACTCGGCCTCCTGGCCGCGGGCCTTCAGGTCGTCGAAGACCGCCGCCTCGAAGGCGCCGGAGAGGGTGGCGCTCTTCATGCCCCAGAGCATGAGGCCCACGAGGAATCCCCAGAAGTTCGGGAAGGCCAGCCAGACCAGGAACCCCGCGCAGCGCACCACCTGGGCGATCGACATCAGCCAGCGCCGGGAGAAGCGGTCGGCCAGGACGCCGAAGGGCACCTCCAGCACCAGGCAGACCAGCGACCATGCGGCGAGCACCAGGCCGATCTGCGCCGCCGACAGGCCGCGCTCGGCGAACATCACCGTGTAGAACGGGTAGATCAGGACGAAGGCGTCGAGGAACCTCAGCGCGCAGGCGCCGAGGAGAAGCCGGCGCACCTAAGCCAGGAAGCCGGCTTCGGCGAAGTCCAGCATCCGTCGCAGCAGGGCCTCGACGTCGCCCTCGCGAGTCAGTCCGCCGGACAGGTGGTGCAGCCGGTCGAACTCGGCGAAGCGGTTGTTGTGGACCATGCCCAGCACGAAGTGCAGCCGCCAGTAGACGTCTTCCTTGGGCAGGTCGGGCCGCGCCGCCATCAGCGCGCCGGCGAACCGCTCGAGGTGGGAGACGTCGGTCTTCAGGACCTCGCGCATCTCGGCCGTGCCTTCGGACCGGGCGCGGATGATGAACTGCATCGAGATGCGGCGGTCGTTGTCGGGCGCCGCCCAGCGCATGGGCGGGGCGAAGTAGCACTCCAGGATGTCGCGGACGGGCGGCTTGCCGCCGTGGCGGCTGGTGGCCTCGTGCAGCATCCGGGCCCGCTCGCGGTTGAGCTCGCTGGTGCGCCGCCGGAAGATCTCGAACAGCAGCGCGTCCTTGGACCCGAAGTGGTAGTTCACGCTGGCCAGGTTGACGCCCGCCTCGGCGGTGATGTCGCGCACCGAGACGTTCTGGAAGCCGTGCAGCGCGAAGAGGCGCTCGGCGGCGTTGAACACCGCCTGCTTGGTCGCGGCCTGGGCCTCCTCGGTCTCGGCGGCGTCCTGAAGAAGGGGATCGGTCATGCGAATCCCTCGTGCATCCGCCAGCTTAGGCCGAAGCTGGCGCTCAGCGCGACAGCTCCTTCATCGCCTTCTCGAGCCCGTCGATGGTGAGCGGGTACATCCGGTCGCCCACGAGCTGCTTCATCAGGCCGATGGAGGGCGTGTAGTCCCAGTGCCGCTCGGCGGTGGGGTTGAGCCAGACGACCGAGTCGTAGATCTGGCTGACCCGATCCATCCAGACCGCGCCGGCCTCCTCGTTCCAGTGCTCCACCGAGCCGCCGGGATAGGTGATCTCGTAGGGGCTCATGGTCGCGTCGCCCACGAAGATGACCTTGTAGTCGTGCGGGTACTTGTGGAGGATGTCGTAGGTGTTGAGCTTCTCGGTGTGCCGGCGCCGGTTGTCCTTCCACACGCCTTCGTACAGGCAGTTGTGGAAGTAGAAGAACTCCATGTTCTTGAATTCTGAGCGCGCGGCGCTGAACAGCTCCTCACAGATCTTGATGTGGCTGTCCATCGAGCCGCCGACATCCAGGAACAGCAGGACGCTGATCTTGTTCCGGCGCTCGGGCCGCATGTTGATGTCGAGGTAGCCCTTCTCGGCCGTGCCCTTGATGGTCTTGTCCATGTCCAGCTCCTCGACGGAGCCGTCCCGGACCCATTTGCGCAGGCGGCGCAGCGCGACCTTGATGTTGCGGGTGCCCAGCTCGACCTGGTCGTCGAGGTTCTTGTACTCGCGCTTGTCCCAGACCTTGATGGCGCGCCCGTGGCGGCCCTTCTCCTGGCCGACGCGGATGCCCTCGGGGTGGTAGCCGTTGGCGCCGAAGGGGTTCGATCCGTCGGGCCGGCCGCCGCGCTGGCCTTCGCCGTCCTCGCCGTCCTGGCCCTCCTTACGGCGGCGCGCCTGCTCGGCGAGCGCCTCCATCAGCTTCTCGAAGCCGCCCATGGCCTCGATCTGCGCCTTCTCCTCGTCGGTGAGGAACTTGTCGGCGAGCCGCTTCAGCCACTCGGCGGGGATGTCGGCGATCACGTCGTCCGACAGGTTCTCCATGCCCTTGAAGACGTGGCCGAAAACCTTGTCGAACTTGTCGAGGTTCTTCTCGTCCTTCACCAGGGCCGAGCGGGACAGGTAGTAGAAGTCATCGACCGTGCGGTCGATGACCTGCTTGTCCATCGCCTCCATGAGGATGAGGTATTCCTTGAGCGTCACCGGCACCTTGGCTTCGCGGAGCTCGGTGAAGAAGCGCATGAACATGGGGGAGAGCCCCTTGGGGTCGAACGTTCGTTTGAACGCGAAGGATGGGGCGTCGGGCCCCCGATGTCCAGTGCGCGCGGGAGGCGCCGGCGGGCGGGGCGGCGCATGACGCGGACCTGCGACGTCGTGGTCGTGGGGCTCGGCGTGATGGGCGCGGCGGCGATGGCCAGCCTGTCGCGGCGCGCCGCCGTGATCGGGATCGAGCGGGCCGAGCCTGGCCACCTCTGCGGCTCGTCGTGGGGCGAGAGCCGGATGATCCGCCTGTCGAACTTCGAGAACCCCGGCTACGCGCCGCTCGTCCGGCGGTCTGTGGAGCTGTGGGACGACCTGGAGCAGGGCGGCGAGCCCGTGTTCCTGCGGGTGGGCGTGCTCGAGGCGGGGCCGGCCGACGGCGCGCTGATGGCCGGCACGCGCGCGGCCGCCGCGGCCGGGGGCTTTGCCGGAGAACCGCTGACGCCGGCCGAGGCCGGGGAGCGCTTTCCCGCGGTTGCTTTGCCGGCCGGTTGGACCGCCACGCTCCAGCCCGGCGCGGGCCTGCTGCGGGCCGACCTGGGCGTCCGTCGCATGCTGGCCGCGGCGACGGCCCGCGGCGCCGAGATGCTGTGCGGGGTGGGCGTCCGCCAGGTGAGCGACACCGCCTCGGGCGTCACGGTGGTGCTGGACGACGGCGAGCCGATCCAGGCCGCGGCCGCCGTGATCACGGCGGGACAGGAGATCGCCGAGTTGGTCCCGGCGCTCGGGCCGCACCTCCGCGTCCGCCCGCAGGTGCTCGGCTGGTACCGGGCGGAGCGGCCGCAGCTGGTCGGACCGGAACGGCTTCCCGCCTTCGCCTTCGACGATCCGGAGGGCTTCCTCTACGGCTTCCCCGATTTCGCGGGCGCGGGCGTCAAGGCCGGCTTCCACCGCTTCGACGACGATCCTGTCGATCCCGTCACCGAGGCCGAGCGGGTCCGGCGGCATCTGCAGCGCTTCCTGGGGCCGCTGGCTCCGGCGCACCGGATCGGAACCTGCGGCTACACCATCACGCCGGACGAGGAGTTCGTCATCGACCGGGATCCGGACCGCGGCAACGTGTGGTTCGCCTCAGCGTGCTCCGGCCACGGCTTCAAGTTCGCGCCCGCCATCGGCGAGATGCTGGCCGACCTGGCGCTCGGCCGGACGCCCGCATGCGACCCGTCCCCCTATGCGCTGGCCCGGTTCGCCTAGAGCGCCCTAGCCGCGCTCGCTGTCCAGGGACGGCATCATCATCGTGGGATAGCGGTCGCCCGATCCCGAGCCCTTCGGGGCCGCCGCCTCGATCGTCGCCAGCTGCTCGGGCGTGAGCTTGGCCGCGATGCCGCCCAGCGCCTCGGCCAGCCGGGCTCGGGTCCGGGCCCCGACGAGGGGCACGATGTCATCGCCCTGGGCCGCCACCCACGCGATCGCCGCCTGCGCAGGCGTCAGGCCCACGCTCTGCGCCGCCGCCCGCAGCCGCTCGGTGATGGCGAGGTTCTTCGTCAGGTTCTCGCCCTGGAAGCGGGGGGTGAGGGCGCGGAAGTCGCCCTTCGCCGGGTCCAGGTGGCCCAGCCCGTGCCCGCCGATCAGCCCGCGCACCAGGACGCCGTAGGCCGTGATCCCTATCCCCAGCTCGCGGGTGGTCTTCAGCAGGCTGTCCTCGATGCCGCGCGCCAGCAGGCTGTACTCGATCTGCAGGTCCACGATGGGATGGACGGCGGCGGCGCGCCGGATCGTCTCCGAGCCCACCTCCGAGAGGCCGATGTGGCGCACCCAGCCCGCCTGCACGCACTCGGCGATGGCGCCCACCGTGTCCTCGATGGGCACGTTCGGATCCAGGCGCGAGGGCCGGTAGATGTCGATGTGGTCCACGCCCAGCCGCTGCAGGGTGTAGGCGAGCGACGTCTTCACGGCCGCCGGGCGCGCGTCGAACCCGAGGAACGAGCGGTCGGGCGCGCGCTGGCCGCCGAACTTCACGGAGAGCACCAGTCTGTCGCGGGGCAGGGTCCTCAGCGCCTCGCCGATCAGCATCTCGTTGTGGCCCATGCCGTAGAAGTCGCCGGTGTCGACGAGGGTGATCCCGGCCTCCACCGCCGCGGCGATCGTCGCCAGGCTCTCGGCGCGGTCGGCGTCGCCGTAGAAGTCGCTCATCCCCATGGCGCCCAGGCCCAGGGCGGACACCTCGGGCCCCGTCCGGCCCAGCGTTCGCGTGTGCATCGTCGACTCCATCTTCGTCCTGGGGCGACGAGATAGCGGTCGTCGTTCAGCCGGATAACCGGCACAATCGCGCACAAACTGTGCGGGCTATCGAACAATGCAACGCTCGGACCTTACGGCGCTCGACAGCTTCGCCGCGGTGGCCCGCCACCGGAACTTTCGCCGCGCGGCGGTGGAGCTGGGCGTCTCCGCCTCGACCCTGAGCCAGGCGGTGCGCGACCTGGAGGCCCGCCTGAACGTGCGCCTGCTGAACCGGACCACGCGCTCTGTGGCGCCGACGGCGGCCGGGAGGGCCCTCCTCGAGCGGCTGGGACCTGCCCTGGCCGAGATCGCCGACGCCGTCAGCGAGGTGCGTTCGGCGCAGTCCGAGCCCTCGGGGCCGCTGCGCATCAACGCGCCCGAGCCGGCCGTCGAGCTGGTGCTGGCGCCGATGATCGCCGGCTTCCTGGCCGCCTACCCGGCGGTCCGCCTGGAGATCGTGAGCGAGACCGGGTTCATCGACATCGTGGCCGAGGGCTACGACGCGGGCGTGCGCTGGGGCGAGAGCCTGGCGCAGGACATGGTGGCGGTGTCCCTGGGGCCTCCCCAGCGATACGTGGTCGCCGCCGCGCCGGACCTGGTCGCGCGGGTCGGCGCTCCACGACATCCGCGCGACCTCCTGGAGCGGCCGTGCCTGCGCAATCGCTTCCCGAGCGGGGCCATGCCGCCCTGGGAATTCGAGAAGGCCGGGGAGACGGTGCGGGTCTCGCCGACGGGCCCGCTGGTGGCCAGCGGTCCGGGCGCCCTGATCCGCGCGGCCCTGGACGGGCTGGGCTTCGTGGCGTTGTTCGACGGCTATGTGGTCCCGCACCTGGCGAGCGGGCGGCTGGTGGAGGTGCTCGCCGACTGGTCCGAACCCTTCCCGGGCCCGTTCCTCTACTACCCCAGCCGGCGCACCCTGCCCTCGGCGCTGCGCGCGTTCGTCGACTACGTCCGGGCCGAGCGGCGGGGCTAGGCCTCGGCCGCCTCGACCGCCTTCAGCTTGCGCCACACCGTCATGCGCGAGACGCCCAACCGGCGGGCGATCTCGACCGGGCCGACGCCGGCGCGCTGAAGGGCGTGGATCTCGTCGGCGGCGGCGGCCGGCCGGCGCCGACGTGCGCCCCCGGTGGGCTCGATGGCGGCGACGGCCTCGAGGACCGCGCGCAGCGTACGCCCGCTCTCGCCCCGGCTGGTGAGCCCCGGGTGCAGGACGACCAGGGCGGCGTTCCGGCGCTCGAGACGATCCAGGGCGTCGAGCAGGCCGCGCGCGCCGGGCGCGAGGCACTCGAGGCGCGTGACCACCAGCTCATCGCCCGCGCCGATGAACTCCAGGATCGAGGTCAGCGTCTGACCGTCGCCGCCGGGCTCTTCGGCGCGCACCACCTGACAGCCCGCGGCCTTGAGGGCCGTGGTGTCGTCGTGGGCGCTCGCGTCCCGCAGCCGAACGTAACCGATCCTCAGCATCCCCACCGCCGATATCGTGACCCGCCGAATACCGTTCAACGTCCCAAACAGTGGCCGTATCGCCAAGATGCACAAAGGTTAAATCGCAGCAATGAAAGCTTAGAGCTCGTGCAGATTGCGGCAAGAATGTGTCGCAAATGCGTGAACTGTGGCGGCTAGCCAGAAAAACTATTGCCGCTTCGACGAAGGATGAACTCGCGGTCCACTGTACGGCCGACCTTGAATCCGTATTCGCCGACCTTCGCGAACCCGTGGCGCTCGTAGAACCGTTGCGCGCCGTAGTTCTCGGACCAGACGCCGATCCACACGTCCCGGGAGCCGCCGGCCTGGAGCCAGGCCATGACCTCGGCGAACAGGCGGCCGCCCACGCCGGCGCCCTGACGATCCTTCACGAAGTAGATGCGCTTGAGTTCGCCGCAGGCCGGCGTGACGTCGTCGTGGGGCAGGGCGCATGGGCCGGCCAGCGCGTATCCGATGGGGCGGTCGCCGTCCTCCACCAGCCACAGCGCCTTGGCCGGATCGGCCAGGTCGGCGCGGGTCCGCTCCAGGCTGTAGGCCTCGACCAGGTAGTCGGCGAGGTCGGCCGGGTCGTAGAGGTGGGCGAAGGTGTCGCTGAACGTGCGCGCGCCGAGCTCGGCGAGGATTTCGGCGTCCTCGGGTCGCGCCCGCCGGATCACAGGACCCGCCGCGGCGGAAGTTGGGTTAGGATGCAGCATGACCGTCGCCCTCTACACCCACCTCGACATGTTCGACCACCGGCCCGGCGAACGTCATCCCGAGCGGCCCGAACGACTCAAGGCTGTGGCCGACGCCCTGTCGGACTCCGACCTGGACCTCGCGCCGAACGATGCCCCGCTCGTCGACGAGGCGGATCTCCTGCGGGTGCACGACAAGGCCTACCTGGACGACGTCGGCGCGCGCGCGCCGACCAGCGGCCGGCTGGTGCTGGATCCCGACACCGCGATGTCCTCGGGCAGCCTCACCGCCGCGCGCCGCGCCGCGGGCGCCGTGGTCCAGGCCGTGCGCGACGTGGCCGCCGGCAAGGCGGAGCGGGCGTTCTGCGCCGTCCGACCGCCGGGCCATCACGCCGAACCCGGGCTGCCGATGGGGTTCTGCATCTTCTCGAACGTCGCGGTGGCCGCGCGCGTCGCCCAGGCGTCGGGGTTCCAGAAGGTCGCCGTCGTCGACTTCGACATCCACCATGGCAACGGGACCCAGGCCGCGCTCGGCGGCCGCCCGGGTCTGTTCTTCGCCTCCATCCAGTCCTGGCCCATGTGGCCCGGGACCGGGCACCCCTCGGAGCCGGTTGCGGACAACATCGTGAACACGGTCTCGCCCGAAGGCGCGCCCGCCGCGGTCTGGCGCAAGGCGTTCGAGCAGCTGATGGACCGGGTGGACGCCTTCGCGCCCGACCTGATTCTCGTCTCAGCCGGCTTCGACGCCCACGCCCGCGATCCCGTGGGCGGCGGCGGCCAGAGCCTGGAGGAGACCGACTTCGCCTGGGCGACGCGGGCCATCGCGGACGTGGCCAACCGGCGCGCGAAGGGGCGGGTTGTGTCCTCCCTCGAGGGCGGCTACGACCTCCAGGCTCTGGGCCGTTCGGCGCTCGCGCACGTCAGAGCCCTCGGCGAGGGGTAGGGGCGAACACCGGCCGTGCACATTCCGGATCCATGGCCAGCGTCCTGACCGAAGAGAAGACGGCCCCGCCGCTGCGGCACGGCGCGATCATCCTGGCGCGCCACGGGGAGCCGCACGTGTCGCGCAAGGTGCGGCTCTCGGCGTCCGAGTACCGCACCTTCTGGGCCAACTACGAACTGCTCGGGCTGCTGCCCGGCCAGACGCCGCCCGAGGCGCTGCGCCGCTTCGTCGACGAGTGCGGGACGCTGGTGTCGTCGACCCGCCTGCGCGCCATCGAAAGCGCCCAGACCCTGGCCGGCGAGCGCATGTTCGAGCGCCATGACCTGCTGATCGAGGCGCCGCTGCCGCCCCCGAACCTGCCCCGGTGGCTGAGGCTGTCGCCCCGGATCTGGGGCTTCCTCGCCCGCTTCTGGTGGTGGTTCTTCGATCACCACGAGGGCCAGGAGCGGCGCAGCGAGGCCGAGATCCGCGCCGACCGCGCCGCCGCCATGCTCATCGGCCTCGCCGCCGGAGGCGAGAACGTCGTGGTCCTGGCCCACGGCTTCTTCAACTACATGATCGGCCGCTCCCTGCGCCGGCTCGGGTGGCGGCTCGTGAAGAGCGAGGGCTACAAGTACTGGTCCATGCGCCGGTTCGAGCGCGGCTGAGGGGATGGATTCGCCGGCGTCCCGCGCCTAAAGGAGCAGCCATGTCCGAGCCCGCCGACATCGCCGCCATGAGCTTCGAGACCGCGCTCTCCGAACTGGAGCAGATCGTCGGCCGCCTGGAGTCCGGCCAGGCGCCGCTTGAGGACTCGATCCGCCTCTACGAGCGTGGGGCCGCCCTGAAGGCGCACTGCGAACAGAAGCTCAAGGAGGCGAGCCTGCGGGTCGAGAAGATCGTCATGGGCGCCGGCGGGACGCCCGGCGTCGAACCCGCAGAGTTCGGCTGATGGATCTCTCCCGCCGGGTGGCCGAGGCTGCCGACCTGGTCACCGTGGCGCTGGACGAACTGCTGCCGCGCGCCGACGGGCCCGAGGCGCGGCTCACCGAGGCCATGCGCTATGCGGCGCTGAGCGAAGGCAAGCGGCTGCGCACCTTCTTCGCCCTGGAGACCGGGCGGATGTTCGACCTGGACGAGACCTCGGTGCTGCGCGCCGCCTGCGCGCTGGAGTGCATCCACGCCTACAGCCTGGTCCATGACGACCTGCCCTGCATGGACGACGACGACCTGCGCCGCGGCCGGCCGACGGTGCACCGCGCCTACGACGAGATGACGGCCGTGCTGGCGGGCGACGCCCTGCAGGCGGCCGCCTTCGAGATCCTGGCCCACCCCGACACCCATCCCGACGGCGGCGTACGGGCCGAACTGGTGGCCAAGCTGGCGCTCGCGGCCGGCGCGCGGGGCATGGTGGGCGGCCAGATGATCGACATGCTGGGCGTTCGCGACGACCTGGGCGGCGTGGCCCGGATGCAGCGGCTGAAAACGGGCGCCCTGATCACCTGCGCCTTCGAGCTGCCGTTGGTGCTGGCGCACGCGCAGGAGGCCGAGCGGCACGCCCTGCTGAACTTCGCCCACGACCTGGGACTGGGCTACCAGATCGTGGACGACCTGCTGGACGCCGAGGGCAGCGAGGAATCCGTGGGCAAGGCCGTCGGCAAGGACGCCTCGAAGGGGAAGGCCAACTTCGTGACGCTTCTGGGCGTCGAGGCGGCGCGCGAACGCCTCGGGCTGCTCAAGTCCCAGACAAAAAGTCACCTGGATGCGTTCGGGCCGCGGGCTGATTTCCTGCGAGCGAGCGTCGATTTCGTGCTAGAGCGCCGCACCTGAGCCCGAGGACGTAGCGTTGCCTGAAACACCCCTGCTCGACACCGTTTCCTCGCCGGCCGACACCCGAAAGTTCTCGATCGCCCAGCTGCGGCAGCTGGCGGACGAACTGCGGGCCGAGACCATCGATGCGGTGTCGCAGACCGGCGGGCACCTGGGCGCGGGCCTCGGGGTGGTCGAGCTGACGGTGGCCCTGCACCACGTCTACGAGACGCCGCAGGACATCCTGATCTGGGACGTGGGCCACCAGGCCTATCCGCACAAGATCCTCACCGGGCGGCGGAGCCGCATCCGCACCCTGCGCCAGGGCGGCGGCCTCTCGGGGTTCACCAAGCGCAGCGAAAGCGAGTACGACCCCTTCGGCGCGGCCCACGCCGCCACGTCGATCTCGGCCGCCCTGGGCTTCGCCGCCGCGCGCGACGCCGACGGCCGGGAAAACAAGGTGGTGGCTGTCATCGGCGACGGTTCGATGAGCGCCGGCATGGCCTACGAGGCCATGAACAACGCCTGCGAGACGACCAAGCAGCTCACCGTCATCCTCAACGACAACGACATGTCGATCGCCCCGCCGGTGGGCGGGATGAGCGCCTACTTCGCCCGGCTCGTCTCCGGGGGCGGCTACCAGTCGATCCGCAACCTCGGCAAGTCGGTGGCCAAGGCCTTCCCGCGGCCGATGCGCGAGGCGGCCCGCAAGGCCGAGGAGTTCGCCCGCGGCATGGTGACCGGCGGCACGCTCTTCGAGGAGCTGGGCTTCTACTACGTCGGGCCGATCGACGGGCACGACATGGACGCCCTGGTCCACGTGCTGCAGAACGCCCGCAAGATCGACGACAAGCCGGTGCTCGTCCACGTGGTCACCCACAAGGGCAAGGGCTATGCGCCGGCGGAAAATGCGGCCGACAAGTACCACGGCGTGGTCAAGTTCGACGTGGTCACCGGCCAGCAGGCCAAGGGGCAGCCCGGCGCGCCGCAGTACACCAAGGTGTTCGCGCAGGAGCTGATCAAGCACGCCGAGCGCGATCCCAAGATCATGGCCATCACCGCCGCCATGCCGTCGGGGACCGGCCTGGACCTGTTCGGGCAGAAGTTCCCGGAGCGCACCTTCGACGTGGGCATCGCCGAGCAGCACGCGGTGACGTTCGCGGCCGGCCTCGCGGCCGACGGCATGAAGCCGTTCTGCGCGATCTATTCGACCTTCCTGCAGCGCGGCTACGACCAGGTCGTCCACGACGTGGCGATCCAGGGGCTGCCCGTCCGCTTCGCCCTCGACCGCGCAGGCCTGGTGGGCGCCGACGGCGCCACCCACGCGGGCTCCTTCGACATCGGCTTCCTGGGCCAACTCCCGGGCATGGTGGTGATGGGGCCGTCCGACGAGGCCGAGCTCGCCGCGGCGATCGCCACCGCGGTCGCGATCGACGACCGACCGTCCGCCTTCCGCTATCCCCGCGGCGAGGGCCTGGGCGTCGCGATCCCAGAGCTTGCCAAACCGCTGGAGATCGGCCGGGGCCGCATCGTGCGCGAGGGGACGGCGGTCGCCATCCTGTCGTTCGGCACGCGCCTGGGCGAGAGCCTGAAGGCCGCCGACATGCTGGCCGCCCGCGGGCTGTCCGCCACGGTCGCCGACGCCCGCTTCGCCAAGCCCCTGGACCTGGACCTGCTGCTGCGCCTGGCGCGCGAGCACGAGGCGCTGATCACCGTCGAGGAAGGCTCGATGGGCGGCTTCGGGGCGTTCGTCCTGCATGCGCTCGCCGAGCACGGCGCGCTGGACCGCGGCCTGAAGATCCGCACGCTCATGCTGCCCGACATCTTCCAGGACCACGACAAGCCCGAGGCGATGTACGCCCAGGCTGGCCTCGACGCCGAGGGCATCGTGCGCGGCGCCCTGTCTGCGCTGGGCGCCGACAACGCCAGCGTCGCCGGGCGGCGCGCCTGAGTCCCGACAGCGAATGCTTAGCTTCCGAGAGGTCATCGCTGCGCTGACCCCCACGGGCGCGGCCTACGAAATCGAGGCGCCCGAGGGCTGGCGCCAGGGCCGCACGCTCTACGGCGGGATCACCGCCGCCCTGTGCGCGGCGGCCTCGGCGGGGGCTCATCCGGGGCTGCCGCCGCTGCGCTCGGCGCAGGTGGCGCTTGTCGGTCCGGCCGGCGGCCGGATTCGGTTCGAACCCACGCTCCTGCGTCAGGGGAGATCCGCCACGGTGGTCAGCGTCGACGCGACGGGCGAGGCCGGCATGGCTGCGCGGGCGCTCTTCACCTACGGAGCGGCGCGCGAGAGCGCCGTGCGGCACGACGCGCCACGGGCGCCGGCGGTTCCCCCGCCCGAGGACTGCCCGGACTACTTCCCGAAGGGCGGCTTCGCCCCGGGCTTCTCCGGCAACTTCGAGGCCCGGCTGGCCTCCGGCGCGCGGCCGTTGACGCCCGGCGCCGACCCCGACGTCGCGATCTGGGTGCGTCACGCGGCCGACGCCGGCGACGAGGTGGAGCTGGCGCTGCTGGCCCTGGCCGACGTTCCGCCGCCCGCGGCGATGATCGCCTTCGCCCAGCCGGCGCCGATCAGCACGGCGACCTGGAGCCTGGACGTCTTCCAGCCCATCGGCGGCTCGGCCGGCGATTGGCGCCTGCTGCGGTCGATCAGCGAGCAGGCGGCCGACGGCTATTCGCTGCAGGCGATGGAGGTGTTCGACACCGCCGGCCGCCGCGTGGCCGCGGCGCGCCAGCTGGTGGCGATCTTCGCCTGAAGCCTAGGCGGCCGCCCGTCAGAACGGGCTGAACCGCTCCAGCAGGCTCTGGCCCGCCGGCGTCTTCTGCACGCGATGGATGTCGCCCCGGCCGCCGTAGCTGATGCGGGCCTCGGCGATCTGGGTGTGGCGGATGGTGTTGGCCGAGGAGATGTCTTCGGGCCGAACGACGCCGGCCACGGTGAGCTGGCGCAGGTCGGTGTTGGTGCGCACCTCCTGGGTGCCCTGGATCATCATGTTGCCGTTGGGCAGCACGCCGGTGACCACGGCCGCGATCGTCAGGCTGATCTTCTCCGAGCGGTTCACCGCGCCGGTCCCGGCGTTGTTCGTCGCCGAATTGGTCTCGATGGCGTTCGCGGGGTCGAATCCGCCCGGCAGGATTTTCCCGAGGGTCGACTCCAGGCCCAGCAGGTGCGGCACCCCGGCCTGCACGCCCGAGGTGCGTGAGCTGGACGTGGAGTTCGTGACCTTGGCGCTGTCGTCGATGTCGATCTGCACCGTCAGGATGTCGCCCACGCGGCTGGCGCGCTGGTCGTTGAAGAACGCGCGGGCGCCGACGCGCCACAGCGAATTGGCGCTGGCGGGCTGGGGAGACGGCTCGCGCACCGAGACGAACTGCTGGGTCTGCGGGACCAGAGCGGCGGGGTAGCCCACCGGCGCCAGTTCCGGGCCCTTCACGGCCTCCTTGATGGTCGAGCAGGCGGCGAGGGGGGCCATGGCGGCGATGGCGAGGAGGCGCAGGCGCATGTGGGTGTCCTTCAGCGTGCGGCGTAGCGGGTGGAGCGGGTGAGCTTCAGCTCTTCCGCCTCCGGTCCGACCGCGGCCTGGCCGGGTCCGCTGACCACGGCCTGGACGGTCTTCTTCGACGTGACGTTCTGCACGTTGATGGTCTCGCCGACGGCGCCGGCGCTCAGCGCCTTGGCCTGCAGGGACAGCGAGACGCCCTGATTGTCGTAGGTGAGGGTTACCGTGTCGTTCGCCTTGACCACCTGCGGCGCCGAGACGTCGCGGCCCATGGCGACCGCGCCCGCCCGCAGCGGCCGACGGGCGGCGAGACCGATCAGCGCCTCGGCGTCCGAGGGCGTGTCGGCCGGGGCGGCGGCCACCTTGGCCCAGATCAGGTCCTGCGGCTGGACGATCTCGCCCGTGGCGATCGAACGGGCCCAGGTCAGCACTTCGACGTTGCCGCGCGCCGCGACCGCGCCGGGGGCGGCGCCCACCACGACGATCGAGGCGAGGCCCTGGGCGTTGGCCCAGTCGAGGCCGGCGCGCGCGGCGGCTGCGCGCACGGCGCGGGCGTTGAGCATGACGGACGCGCCGGTGCGCGTGGCGACCGGGGTGCGGCCCGCGGCCCCGGCGCCCTCGAAGATCTCCCCCAGGGTGACGACGCCGTCGTCGTCCAGCGCCTGGGCCTTCAGCGTGACCGGGACGGCCGCGACGGCGGGCGCGGCGGCGACGATGAAGGCGGCTGCGAGCGCGATCGCCTTCATGGCTTACGCCTTCACCTGGTTGGCCGTGGCCAGCATGTTGTCGGCCGTCGAGATGACCTTCGAGTTCATCTCGTAGGCGCGCTGGGCGACGATCAGGGCGGTGATCTCGGCCACCGCGTCGACGTTGGAGGCTTCCGTGTAGCCCTGCACCAGGGTCCCGATGCCGGTGGAACCGGCCGTGCCGGTGGTCGGCGCGCCCGAGGCCGCCGTCTCCTTGTAGAGGTTGCCGCCCAGGGCCTGCAGCCCGCCGTCGTTGACGAAGGTGGCGAGCTCCATGACGCCGACGATACTGGGCGTGGTCTGGCCCGCCTGCTGCACCTGCACCTGGCCGGTCGCCGAGATGGTGACCGACACCGCGTCGCTGGGGATCGCGATGGCCGGCTGCACCTGGTAGCCGTCCTGGGTGACGAGCTGGCCCTGGTCGTTGACCGAGAAGTTGCCGGCCCGCGTGTACGCGGTCTCGCCGGAGGGCAGCAGCACCTGGAAGTAGCCGCGGCCGTCGATCGCGAGGTCGTACTGGTTGTCCGTGCGGGTCAGCGAGCCCTGGGTGCCCACGCGGTAGACCGCGCCCGCCTTCACGCCCGCGCCCACCTGGACCCCGGTCGGC
This sequence comes from Phenylobacterium sp. T106, assembly GCF_057219735.1. NCBI lineage: Bacteria > Pseudomonadati > Pseudomonadota > Alphaproteobacteria > Caulobacterales > Caulobacteraceae > Phenylobacterium > Phenylobacterium sp. T106. The sequence continues at coordinate 15,265 of NZ_JBXVWA010000016.1, forward strand.
ACGATCGTGCCCTGGTCGGAGGACTGCGTCCCGGCCGCCTCGAAGGTCTGGTAGAGCAGGTCCTGGAACTCGGCGCGCTGACGCTTGAACGCCACCGTGTTCATGTTGGCGATGTTGTTCGAGATGACCTCGACGTTCATCTGCTGGGCGGCCATGCCGGTGGCCGCGGTGCGGAGCGCTTGCATCAGTCTTCAGTCCTTCACTGCAGCTTGCCGAGGCGATCGACCGCGCGACGGGTGAGGTCGCCCTGGGAGTCCATCATCCGGGCTGTGCTTTCGTAGGCCCGGCTCACCTCGACCATGCGGGTGATCTCCAGGACCGGTTTGACGTTGGAGCCTTCCAGGTGGCCCTGCCGCAGCTTCGCCACGTCGGCGGCCGGCTCGGGCTGGAGGTTGGAGGCGTTGCGGTAGAGGTTGTCGCCGGCCTTTTCGAGCGCCCCGGCGTTGGCGAACTTGAGCATACCCACCTTGCCGACGCGCTCGGCGCCCTGGCTCATCGAGCCGTCGGCGCCGATGGAGACCTGCCCCTTCTCGGGATCGATCACGATCTCGCCGCCGCTCTCGTCCGCCACGGGATAGCCCGCCTGGGTGACCAGCCGGCCGTTGGTGTCGGTCGTAAAGCGGCCGTCGCGGGTGAAGCGCGGGCCGTTCGGGGTCTGCACCTGGAAGAAGCCCTGGCCCTCGATGGCCATGTCGAGCTCGCCGCCGGTCTTGGTCAGCGCGCCCTGGCCGAAGTTGCGCGCCACGCCGTCGGCGGAGACGAACTTGATGGGCCGCGGGCCGCCTTCGGTCTTCGCCGGCGGGGCGGGGGTGGTCTTGTGCAGCAGCGACTCGACCTTGAACCCCGTGGTGTCCACGTTGGCGATGTTGTTGGCGATGATGTCCATCTCCCGACGCAGGAGCATCTGGCGCGAGAGACCGATGTAGATGGCGTTGTCCATCAGGACCCCGAAAGCGTGCGACGTTTCGCCGGTTTGGCGTGCAAGCTTCGGGCCAACTGAAAAATCGCGAAAAAACAACAACTAAGAAAGTTAACGGCGGCCGAGCGGCGGATTCTGCCGGGCAGGATTCGCGCCCGTTAAGACCTGTTAAAAACTGCTTCTTAACTAAACGGGGCCATTGCTGGTCGCGCCGACAACGGGGGCGCACGCGTGGCGAAGAAGGAGAAGAAGCCGAAGGAGGCCGAGGGCGAAGCCCCGGAGGCCGCCGAAGGCGCGGAGGGCGAGGCCCCCGCCAAGAAGAAACTCCCGCTCAAGATGCTCATCATCGCGGGCGCGGCCGCGCTCGTCGTCCTCGGGGGCGGCGGGACGGCCGCCTTCATCTTCCTGAAGCCCAAGCCGGACGAGGCCCACGCCGAGAAGGGCAAGGAGAAGAAGGAAAAGAAGGACAAGAAGAAGGACGAGAAGGGCAAGGAAGGCGAGAAGGGCGCGGCCGTGGTCCGCGAAGGCCCTGACGGCGTCGTCTTCTACACCCTTCCGGACGTGGTCGTGAACATGCAGACCGCCGACGGCAAACCCACCTTCCTGAAGCTGAAGCTCACGCTCGAGCTGCCCGACGAGGGCGCCGTCGAGGAGCTGGATCCGGCGATGCCCCGGCTCCAGGACATGTTCCAGACCTTCCTGCGCGAGCTGCGTCCGGAGGATCTCTCGGGATCCCAGGGCAGCTACCAGCTGCGCATGGAGATCCTGCGCCGCGTGAACCTGGCCATCGCCCCGTCGCGGGCCAATGCGGTGCTCATCGAGGAGATGCTGATCAACTAGCGCGCGTCCCGCGCCTGTTGCGTCCGAGAGCCATGGCGGAAGAGAACGAGACACCGACCGAAGAGGGCGCCCCGGCGAGCGCCGAGCCGGACTGGTCCGCGGCCCAGACCGACGAGGGCCAGGCGGCCGAGCGCATCCTCAACCAGGACGAGATCGACAGCCTGCTGGGCTTCGACCTCTCCGAGGACGAGATCGCCGAGCGGACGGGCATCCGCGCCATCATCAACTCGGCGCTGGTCAGCTACGAGCGCCTGCCGATGCTGGAGATCGTCTTCGACCGCCTCGTGCGGTTGATGACCACCAGCCTGCGGAATTTCACCTCCGACAACGTCGAGGTCAGCCTCGACAACATCTCCTCGATCCGGTTCGGCGACTACCTGAACTCGATCCCGCTGCCGGCCATCCTGTCGGTGTTCCGCGCCGAGGAGCTGAACAACTACGGCCTGCTGACGGTCGACTCGAACCTGATCTACTCGATCGTCGACGTGCTGCTCGGCGGCCGCCGGGGCACGGCGGCGATGCGCATCGAGGGGCGGCCCTACACCACCATCGAACGCGTGCTCGTCCAGCGGATGGTCGAGGTGGTGCTGGCCGACGCCAAGGAGGCGTTCGAGCCACTGACGCCCGTGCACTTCACCCTGGACCGGCTGGAAACCAACCCGCGCTTCGCCGCCATCGCCCGGCCGGCCAACGCCGCCATCCTGGTGAAGCTGCGGATCGACATGGAGGACCGCGGGGGGCGCATCGAGCTCCTCCTGCCGTACGCCACGCTCGAGCCCATCCGGAAGATGCTGCTCCAGCAGTTCATGGGCGAGAAGTTCGGCCGCGACAACATCTGGGAAAGCCACCTCGCCACCGAGCTCTGGACGACCCAGATGGACGTGCGCGCCGTCCTCGACGAGCAGCAGATCAGCCTCAAGAAGGTGCTGGCGCTGAAGGTCGGCGACACCCTGATGCTGAACGCCACGCCCGACAGCCTGATCGAGCTGCGGGCAGGCCAGATCCCGCTCACCCGCGGCCGGATGGGCCGCCGCAACGCCCACATCGCCGTGCGCGTCGAAGCGCCGCTTTCCCCAGCCGCCAAGCAAGCCGTCACGAGGTCGCAATGAGCCTGATCGCCATCGGCATGAACCTGCTTCTCGCCGGCCTGCTGATCGCCGCCATGGCGGTGGGCCTGCGGCTGAACCGCAGGCTCAAGGCGCTGCGGGACAGCCACGAAGGCTTCGAGGCCGCGGTCCGGGAACTGAACCTTGCAGCGGTCCGCGCGGAGCAGGGGCTCGCGGACCTGCGCGCGGCCACCGACGAGGCCACCGACATCCTGTCGGACCGCATCGAAAAGGGCCGGGCGCTCGCCCAGAAGCTCGAGAAGCTGGTCTCGGCCGCGCCCGAGCTGCCGCGCGCCGCGGCGACGCCGGAGCGGAGCGTCCGCGCCATGCCGGCCGTCGCGCCGCCGCCGCGCGCCGCCGCCAGCGAGGATCGGCTGCAGTCGCTGCTGACCATGGCCCGCCAGAGGCTGGCCGCGCAGGAAGCCGCCCAGACGAGGCCGGACCTGGACGCCGAACCCCTGGTCGGCCGTGCGCCCCTGCCGGGCCGCCGCGTGCAGCCCAGCATCGACGATGACCTGTTCGAGGACGCGCCGCTCGCCCTCGACCGCCTGGCCGGAGTCCGCCGTTGAAGTCCGTTCCGCGCATCCTCCCGCTCGTGGGCGTCGCCATCGGCGGCGTCCTGGCCGTGAACGCCCTGGCCGGCGCGCGCGACCTGCCGAGCCTCGTCTCCGGCGCGCAGGCCTGGGCCGAGGAGGCCGCCAAGGGTGGCGAGAAGGCCGGCAAGGACGCCAAGCCCGACGCCAAGGACAAGGCCGGCGAGAAGCCCGAGGCCGCCAAGGACGCGGCTTCCGCGGGCCTGCCTGCGGCGTCGATCACGCCCAAGCCGGTTTGCGCGCCCACCGCCGCCGAGCTGGCGAAGCAGGCCGGGCTGTCGCCGGCCGAGCTGCAGGTGCTGCAGAGTCTTGGCGCCCGCCGCGGCGCGCTGGACGCGCGCGAAAACGACCTCAACACCCAGCTCGCCCTGATGGCGGCCGCCGAGGCCAAGCTGGACGCGAAGATCAAGGCGCTCAACGGCCTGAAGTCCGAGGTGAACGGCCTTCTCAACCAGTCCAACGCCAAGGAGCAGGCCGAGATCGACCGCCTGGTGAAGGTGTTCGAAGGCATGAAGGCGAAGGATGCAGCGCCCCGGCTGGCGGCGCTGGACGACAGCGTGCGCATTCCGATCGCCGCCAAGATGAAGGAGCGCGCGCTCTCCGCGATCGTCGCGCAGATGCCGGCCGCCGAGGCCAAGAAGCTCACCGAGGCCCTGGCCCGCCGCTACTCGGACGCCCAGGCGGCGGCCGCGCGGGCGAGCGCCGCCGCGGCCCAGGCCCAGGCCGCGCCCGCGAAGGCCAGCGTCGACCCGACCGCGCCCGAGCCCAAGGCCGCGCCGAAGCGCCAGGCCGCCGCCAAGCCGGCGCCGAGGGCGCCGCGCGCCCCGCCGGCCCAGCAGGCCGCCGCGAAGACGCCTGCTGCGTCGGCCCCGGCGGCGGCGCCGCCGACCGCGCCTGCGGCCGAGCCCGCGGCCAAGACCGGATAGGCGATGACGCTGAAGAAGGCCCTCCGATCCGGGGTCGCCGCGGCCTGCATCGCCAGCGTCGCCGCGCCCGCCGGGGTCGCCGCACCCGCGGTCAAGGCCGCCACCCAGCGTGGCGGCCCGGTCGTGCGCGTGGCGCAGGCGGAGACCTTCACCCGGCTCGAGATCGGCGGCCGGGTCGCGGCCCGGCGCGAGGGACAGACCCTCACGCTGTCGATGCCGGGCGATCCCGACGTGGCGCGTCTGCTGACCTCGCCGCCGAAGTGGATCAAGTCGGCGACCCGCACCCGGACCGGCGGCGGCGTCCAGCTGGTCCTGACGCTCGCCGACAACGCCGACGCCAAGGTCGGCCAGGCCGACGGCGCCACCTACGTCAACGTGTTCGAGAAGGCCGAGCCCGAGCCGGCCGCGGCCCCCGAGCCCGAACCGGTCGCCGTCGCCGAGGCCGAGCCGCCGCGGCCCGACCCGCTCCCCCCGGGCGGCGTCGTCAGGATGGCGGCGAACGTGGCCAACGGGCAGGCGCAGCTGTCGTTCACCTGGGCCAATCTCGCCGGCGCCGCCGTCTTCCGCCGCGGCGACGCCATCTGGGTCGTCTTCGACGCCCCGGCCACCCTCGACGTCTCGGCCGCGCCGCAGGGCGTGCGGCCGCTGCGGGGCGTGCAGGCGTTCAAGGGCGCCGATCACGCCGCGCTGCGGATCGAGGCCGACGCCGACGCCCCGGTGTTCGTCTCGTCCGTCGGTCCCACCTGGACGATCGCGCTGGGCCCGGGCTCGCAGGCGCAGCCGTCCATCGTGCGCGTGGCGCGCGACCCGGCGGGCGGCCCGGCGGCCCTGAAGGCGCCCGTCGCCGGGGCCACGCGCGTGATCAACCTGCCCGATCCGGTGGTGGGCGACACCCTGAAGGTGGTCACGGCGCTCGGCCCGCCGAAGGGCGTTCCCAGCCGCCGCGATTTCGTCGAGGCGGCCCTGCTGCCCTCGATCCAGGGCCTCGCCGTCGAGTCGCTGGCGGACGACCTGACCGTGGCGCGCGAGGGCGAGATCGTTCGGATCAGCCGGGGCGAAGGCCTGAGGCTGTCGCCGGCCTGGGCGTCGCGCGACAAGGAGGACCTGCGCCTGGGCGCGCCGCAGCCGGCGATCATGCCGGCGCTGGTCAATCCCGACTGGGCCAAGACCGGCGAGGGCGGCTTCCTGCGCCGGTACGACGCCCTGTTCGCGGCCGCGACGGCCGAGTCGGCGAACAAGGACCGTTCGGCGCCCGTCGGCGCCCGCATGGCCCTGGCGCGCTTCCTGGTCGGATCCGAGCTGAGCTACGAGGCGATCGGCCTGCTCAACAACCTGGCCCGCGAGCATCCCGAGATGCTCGACGACCCGGAGTTCCGCGGCCTGCGCGGCATCGCCCGCACCCTGGCCCGGCGCTACGCCGAGGCCGACACCGATTTCTCCGCGCCGAGCCTCGCCGACGACCCCTCGGCCGCCCTGTGGCGCAGCTACGTCAACACCCAGCTCGCGCACTACGCCGAGGCGCGGAGCTTCTTCGCCAAGGGCGTCGAGGCATACGGCCTGGTCCCGCCGCTCTGGAAGGCGCGCTTCGCGCGCGCCGACGCGCAGGCGGCCCTGGCCCAGGGCGACCTGGCGGCGGCCGATCTGCGCGTGCGCATGGCGCTGGAGGAGAAGGTCGATCCCGAGGAGCAGCTGCGGGCCCGGCTCATCCAGGCACGGGTCATCGAGCTGCAGGGCTCCAAGGCCAGGGCGCTGAAGATCTTCGCCGCCATCGCCACGGCGCCGATCGACTCCATCTCGGCGCCCGCGGAGCTGCGGGCGACGCAGATCCGTCTCGAGCTCGGCCAGATCAACGCGGCCCAGGCAGCCAACGTCTTCGACGGCCTGCGCTACCGGTGGCGCGGCGACGGGACCGAGCTGGAGACCATCCGCGCGCTCGGGCAGCTCTACCTGGGCCAGGGACGCTATCGCGAGGCGCTGGAGGCGCTGCGGTCGGCGGGCGTGCGCATGCCGGACCTGCCCGAGGCGCTGCAGCTGCAGGCGGACCTCAACGCGGCCTTCCGGAGCCTCTTCCTGGACGGCCTGGCTGACGGCCTGGAGCCGACGCAGGCACTGGCGCTGTTCTTCGACTTCAAGGAGCTGGCGCCGCTGGGCGCGGACGGCGACCTGATGGTGCGCAAGATCGTGCGCCGGCTCGTCGACGTCGACCTGCTGCCGCAGGCGGCCGATCTCCTGAAGTACCAGGCCACCGAGCGCCTGGACGGCGTGGCCAAGGCCCAGGTCTCCACGGACCTGGCGGTCATCTACCTCATGGACCGCAAGCCCGAGGCGGCGCTGGAGGCGATCAACGCCTCGCGGACGACCGTGCTGCCGACGGCGCTGAACGCGGAGCGCCGGCTGGTCGAAGCCCGGGCGTGGACGGCCCTCGGCCGCTTCGACAGCGCCCTGGAGATCATCGAGCGCGACTCCGGCCGCGAGGCGCAGGACCTGCGCGCCGAGATCACCTGGAAGCAGAAGAATTGGGCCGTCGCCGCGCCGCTGTTCGAGAAGAGCCTCGGCGACCGCTGGAAGACCGCCACGCCGCTCACCTCGGAGGAGGAAGGCCGGCTGCTGCGCGCGGGCGTCGCCTACAGCCTGGCCGGGGACGAGGGCGCGCTCGCGCGGCTCGAGAGCCGCTACCAGGGCTTCTACGAGAAGGCGAACAACCCCGAGGCGCTGAGGATCGCCCTGTCGGGCGTGCCCAGCGGGCGCCTGTCCGTGGCCGACTTCGGACGCGTTTCGGCCGACAACGAGGTGTTCGCCGGCTGGGTGGCCAAGATGAAGGGCCGCTTCAAGACGCGGCCCGCGCCCACCGGCCAGGCCAAGGCGCCCGCCGCGCCCGCCCGCCAGGCTCAGGCCCCGTCGCCCGCCCGCCCGGCCGCCAAAGGCTAGCCTCCGCCCGCGCCGCGCTGGAAGCTCTCGACCAGACTGCCGCAGACCAGGCGCCAGCCGTCCACCAGGACGAAGAAGATCAGCTTGAAAGGCAGGCTCACGACCACGGGCGGGAGCATCATCATGCCCATGCTCATCAGCACGCTGGCCACCACCAGGTCGATGACCAGGAAGGGCACGAAAAGCAGGAAGCCGATCTCGAACCCGCGCTTCAGCTCGCTGATCATGAAGGCCGGCGTGACCACCCGCAGCGGCGTGTCCTGCACGTTCGCCGGCCGCTCGATGCGCGACAGGCGCACGAAGAGGGCGAGGTCCTCCTGCTCCACCTGCGAGAGCATGAACTGCTTCACGGGGCCGCCGGCCGCGTCGAACGCCGCGGGCAGCTCCATCTGCTGGTCGAGGAGCGGCTTGACGCCCTCGTTGTAGGACCGCTCGAAGGTCGGCCCCATGACGATGGCGGTCAGGAAAAGGGAGAGGGAGATCAGGACGGCGTTGGGCGGGCTCTGCTGCAGCCCCAGCGCGGTCCGGAGCAGGGACAGGACCACCACGATGCGCACGAAACTGGTGGTCATGATGACGATGGACGGGGCGAGCGACAGCACCGTCAACAGGCCGACCAGCTGCACCACGCGTTCGGTGAGCCCGGCGCCGGTGCCGAGGTTGACGTTCAGCGTCTGGGCCATGGCCGCGACGGGCAGGGCCATCCCGACCAGCCCGGCCAGCGCGGAGATGAGGAACGCCCGCCGCCAGTCCCGGGCGGGCAGGGTGCAGAGGGCGTGCAGGAAGCTCATCGCGCTTCGCCCTTCGGCAGCTCGGCCAGCACCCGGCCTTCGCCCAGCATGACCAGGCGCTCGACCCCGTCGCACTCCACGATGATCAGGCGCCGGGTGGGATCCAGGACCAGGCTTTCCACCACCTTCAGGCGGCGTTCCTTCTTCGGCGTCTGCAGCCGGGCCACCGCGTCGGGCCCGTAGCGGCGCAGCGCCACGGCGGCGAGGCCGATGAGGCCCAGGGTCAGCGCCAGCGCGAAGGTGGCGCGCAGGAGGCTCGGGAAATCCATGAAGACGCTATGCTCTCGAGTGCGTCCGCAGTTCGCGCCTGAGTCTCTTAAATGCGGATTAACCCTGTTTCTTCAGGATCGGCCCCCATGAACCTGGCCGAAATCCCGCTCTTCTCGATGCTTCGTGGCCGGCTGGGGTACCTCAGCGAACGCCAGAAGGTCATCGCGCAGAACGTCGCCAACGCCGACACGGCCCGTTACACGCCCGAGGATCTGAAGCCCTTCAGCTTCGACGCCAAGGTGCAGATGGCGCGCGCCGGCCAGCCGGCCGGCGGGGTCGCGCCGATGGCCGCGACGCAGGCCGGGCACCTGGCGCCCAAGTCCCAGCCCCGCGGCCTCGGCTCGCAGTGGAAGACGACGAAGACGCCCGACTCCGAGACCACGCTCAACGGCAACTCCGTGGTGCTGGAGGAGGAGATGATCAAGATGAGCGACGCGCGGCTGCACTACGACGCGGCCATCAGCTTCTACCAGAAGTCGCTCAACATGCTCCGCCTCGCGGCGAAGCCGCCCGGCCGCGCCTAGGAGCCCGCTAGATGCCCGAGATCAAGCCCACCAGCGGCGTCGCCCAGTCCATCGCGGCCTCGGCCCTGCGCGCGCAGCAGGCGCGGATGCGGATCATCGCCGAGAACCTGGCCAACGCCGACACCACGTCGAAGACGCCGGGCGGCGATCCCTACCGCCGCCAGGAAGCCATCTTCGAGCCCACCCGCATAGGCGGCGCCAAGGGGGTGCGGATGAGCAAGGTGGAGCCGGACACCAGCGCCTTCCGGCAGGAGTACGACCCCGGCCACCCCTCGGCGGACGACAAGGGCTACGTGAAGCTGCCCAACGTGAACAGCCTGGTGGAGGCCCTCGACATGCGCGAGGCGCAGCGGGCCTACGAGGCGAACCTCAACGTGATCGAGACCAGCCGCGCGCTGCAGCTGCGCACGCTGGACCTCCTGAAGAAGTAGGGGCCTAGGCCATGATCACCCCGCTCGCCGCCGCCAAGGCCTACGCCAGCGCCCAGAAGGCCATGGGCGTCGAGGACGGCCTGGGCATGGGCTCGACCGCGGCGCCCGCCCAGGGCGGCTTCGGCGACCTCGTGAAGGCGGCCATCAGCGACGCCTTCTCGGCGTCCAAGACGGCCGAGACGCAGATGGCCGCGCAGGTGGCCGGCAAGGCCGAGCTCATCGACGTGGTCACGGCCATCTCGGCCGCCGAGGCCAGCCTCGAGACCGTCATGGCGGTGCGCGACCAGGTGATCTCCGCCTACCAGGAAATCATGCGCATGCCGATCTGAGGCCGGCGCCGCGGCGTCGTCTCGCCGCCTACCGGATCTCTGCGCAGGCCACGCGCGCCCCCGCGCCCCCGATGGGCTGGCTCTTGTGGTCGTCGGCATTGGCGTGAACCACCACGGCCGAGCCGTCGGCGTCCTTCAACTTGTCCAGGGTCACCAGCGTCGTGAACACCTCGGCCGCGGCGGCTCCGTCGGCGCCGGCGTGGATGTTCGGCAGGTCGCCCAGGTCGTTCGCGGCGGGGTTCAGCAGGCCGTGGACCGCCGCCTCGGGCCCGTGGACGTGCGCGCCCGCCGTCGTGAAGTCCGACTTCGAGCAGTCGGCCTTCTCGTGGAAGTGCAGGCCGTGCCAGCCGGCCGTGAGACCCTTGGCCTCCACCTTCATCAGCACGCCCTTCGGCGCCGCCGTCAGCGTGACCGACCCAATCGTCTTCCCGGCGCCGTTCTTCAGGTCGGCCGAGGCGGTGGCCGGCGCCTGGGCCGAGGCGGACGAGGCGACAAGCAGGGCGGCGAGGACGGCGGGAAGGCGCATGGGAGAACTCCTTGGGTGTCGGGGAAGTCTAGACTGCTCGGGCGAGGCAACCCAAGCCGTGCTAGGTCTGTTCCATGGCCGTGCCCGCGATCCGCCTGTCCGACGTCGCGCTCCGCTACCCGAACGGCGTTTCGGCGCTGGAGGATATCGACCTCGAGGTCGCGCCGGGCGAGTTCGTCGCCCTGGTCGGCGGCTCGGGCTCGGGGAAGACGTCCCTGCTCAAGACCGTGAACGGGCTGGTCCGGCCGGCCACGGGCCAGGTGGCCGTGTTCGGGGAAGACGTGGCCTCCACGCCGCCGCACGTCCTGCGCCGCCGGATCGGCTATGTGTTCCAGGACATCGGCCTCTTCCCCCACCTCACGGTGGCCGAGAACATCGCCATCACGCCCAAGCTGCTCGGCTGGGACCCCGCGCGCCGCGCCGCGCGCGCGGCCGAGCTGCTCGAGCTGGTGGCCCTGCCGGCGGACGTGGGCGGGCGGCCGCCCGCGGCGCTTTCGGGCGGCCAGCGCCAGCGGGTGGGCGTCGCCCGCGCGCTCGCCGCCGAGCCGCGGCTGATGCTGATGGACGAGCCGTTCGGGGCCCTCGATCCCGTCACCCGCGACGCGCTCGGCGGCGAGTACCGCGCGCTCCACGAACGGCTCGGCCTGACGACGCTGATGGTGACGCACGACATGACCGAGGCCGTGCTGCTCGCCGATCGGATCGTGGTCCTGCAGGCCGGCCGCATCCTCGGCGACGGAAGCCCCGCGGCGCTGCTCGACGCCTCGGCCCATCCGCACGTTCGCGACCTTCTGGAAGCGCCCCGCCGGCAGGCCGAGCGCCTGCGGCAGCGGCTCGGCGCGTGAGGCCGCACTGATGGACCCCCAGCTCGCCGCCGCCTTCGAACGCCTGCCCGAGTACCTCGCGTGGCACGTGCTGCTGTCGGTGAGCGCCCTGGCCCTGGGGCTGGCGATCAGCCTGCCTCTGGCGGTGGCGGCGGCGCGGCGGCCGCGCCTGCGCTGGCCCGCCCTCGCATCCGCCAGCCTGATCCAGACCATTCCCAGCCTGGCGCTCCTGGCGCTCTTCTATCCCCTGCTGCTGGCGCTTGCCGCGCTGTCGGAGAGCCTCTTCGGGCGCGGGTTCTCGGCCCTCGGCTTCCTGCCGTCGCTTCTCGCGCTGACGCTCTATTCGGTGCTGCCGATCCTTCGGAACGGGGTGGCCGGGATCACCGGGGTGGACCCTGCCATCGTCGAGGCGGCCGACGGCGTGGGCATGACGCCGCGCCAGAAGCTGCTGCAGGTTGAGCTGCCGCTCGCCGCGCCGGTCATCATGGCCGGCGTCCGCACCGCGGCCGTCTGGACCATCGGCGCCGCCACCCTGGCCACGCCAGTGGGGCAGACCAGCCTCGGCAACTACATCTTCGCGGGCCTGCAGACCGAGAACTGGGTGTCGGTGCTGTTCGGCTGCGCCGCGTCCGCCGTCCTGGCGCTGACGGCCGACCAGCTGATCGGCCTCGTGGAGACGGGCGTCCGCAGGCGCCGTCGCGCGTTCGTGGTTGCGGGGGCCGTGGGCCTGGTCGTCGGCGCGGCCGTGGCCATGGCGCCGCTGGTCACGCGGCTCGAGGGGGGGCGCAGCTATGTGGTCGGCGCCAAGAACTTCTCCGAGCAGTACATCCTGGCCGAGCTGATGGCCGTGCGCCTCGAGCGCGCCGGCGCCGCCGTGCGCCGCAAGGAGGACCTGGGGTCTGCGGTCGCCTACCGGGCGCTCGCCGCCGGCGAAATCGACGTCTACGTCGACTATTCGGGCACGCTGTGGACCGCCGTGCTGGGGCGCACCGACAACCCCGGCCGCAAGGCGGTGCTGGATCAGCTCACCGCCGAACTCGCGCGCCGCGACGGCGTGCGGGTGCTGGGCTCGCTGGGCTTCGAGAACGCCTACGCCTTCGCCATGCGCCCGGACCGGGCGCGGGCGCTGGGGGTCGCCTCGCTCGACGATCTGGCCCGCGTCGCGCCGCGTCTCACGCTGGGGGCCGACGTGGAGTTCCTGTCACGGCCCGAGTGGAAGGCGGTGGAGTCAGCGTACGGGCTGCGGTTCCGGAACAGCCGCTCGTTCCAGCCCACCTTCATGTACCGCGCCCTGGCCTCGGGAGACGTGGACGTCATCAGCGCCTTCTCGTCCGACGGCCGGATCGCCGCGGACCGGCTGGTGGTCCTTTCGGATCCCCGGGGCGCGATCCCGCCCTACGACGCGGTGATCCTGGTGTCCCCGAAGGCGGCCGGCGACCGGCGGCTCGTCGAGACGCTGACGCCGCTGGTCGGATCCATATCCGTGGAAGCCATGCGGGCGGCCAACCTCCTGGTGGATCGCGACACCGCCAAGATGACGCCCGCGCAGGCCGCGGGGACGCTCGAGCGGCGCTGAATCGCGCGGGCGGGTCGAAAGATCACGCCTGGGAGGCGAAGGCGGTTGCCGAAGCGTCACGCAGTTCCTCTAAGGTCGGGGCGACGATCCCGGCCCAGTGGCGGCCGGGCAGGGGCCGGCTGCGGTCCGGTTTTGTGGGGGTAAGACATGAGGTTCACACGGCTTGCCGGAACGGCGCTCGCGATGTCGCTCGCCATGGGCGGCACGGCCCTGGCTCAGGGGACCATCTCCAGCGTCGGCGACGGGTTCTCGGCCGGCATCGGCGCGAACGGCGAGCTGTACAGTTCCGGCGACGGGACGGGCTTCCGGCGCAACGGCGACGGCTACGATCCGATCTATCCGGGCACGCCGCGGGATTCCTGGGGGGTCGCCGTGGTCGGCGGCGGCGGCGCCTATGGCGACCAGGCCTTCTTCGGCCCCTCCAACATCGTCAGCACGACCTCGGTGTTCGGCAGCGCGGGCGCCCTCGTCACCACCAGGACGAACCTGGGGCTCACCGTCGAGCAGGACTACAGCTTCGTCTCCGGCGGCAACATCCTGCGCATCCTCACCAGCGTCACCAACACCGGCGGAGACCTGGGCGAGGTCCTCTTCCAGCGCAACGTCGACTGGGACATCGCCCCTAACGAGACGGACGAGCGCGTGACGGGTCCCTACGGGGCGTTCGGCGCCGTGGTGGATTCGAGCTACCTGGGTTTCGAGGATCCGGACCCCAACACGCCCTATGGCTTCAGCTGCTTCGCGGGCTGTGACGCCACCGGCGATCTCGGGGGTGGGATCAAGATCAGCCTGGGCGGCCTCGCGGGCGGTGCGACCAAGCGGTTCATCTACTACTACGGCCTGAGCGACGTGGGGCAGTCGACGCAGGACCTGATCGCCGAGGGCCAGGCGGCCGGCGCCCGCTACCTCATCGCCGGCGCCAGCCATGGCGGCGAGAACTCGGCCTTCATCGGCGTCGGCGCCGTGGTGCCCGAGCCCGGCGCCTGGGCCATGATGATCCTGGGCTTCTTCGGCCTTGGCTCCATCCTGCGCCGCCGGCCAACCGCGGCGGCCTGACCGACGGACGTGGGCGACCTAGCCTTTCGTTAACCATGACGGGCCAAGAGTGAGCAGCCGCGGCGTGCGCCGCGGCGTGCTTGCTTCCCGTGAGGTTTCCGCATGAACGGCGCCGAAGTTCTGGACGTCGGACGCGACGCCATCTGGCTCACGATCCAGCTGTCGGCCCCGGTCCTGATCGTCGGCCTGATCGTCGGCGTGGGCATAGGCCTGCTCCAGGCGCTGACGCAGATCCAGGAGCAGACGCTGGTCTACGCCCCGAAGATCGTCGCCATTTTCGTCTCGCTGCTGCTCTTCCTGCCCCTGATGGGCGCCCTGATGAGCGGCTTCATGCGCAACATCGCGGCCCGAATCGCCGGCATGTAGGGCGGCGCGGCCGTGGAATCCTACGCCACAGCCCAGCAGGTCTTCGCCGCCGGCCTCGTCTTCGCGCGCCTGGGCGCTATCGTCATGCTGCTGCCGGGCATGGGCGAGACGTTCATCCCGCCGCGGATCCGCTTGGCCTTCGCGCTCGCCTTCACGCTCATGCTGTTCCCCCTGCTCGCGGGGTCCGTGCCGCCCCTGCCGGCGGACGCGGCGGGGCTCTTCGGAGCGGTGATCAAGGAAGTGCTGATAGGGCTGATGATCGGCGGCATCCTGCGCCTGTTCATGAGCTCGCTGGCCACGGCGGGCGAGATCGTTTCGCTGCAGACGACCCTCTCGTTCGCCCAGACCGCGAACCCGTCCCAGGCCCAGCCCTCGACGACGCTCAGCACCTTCCTGGGCCTCATCGGCATCACCCTGATCTTCGCCACCGACCTGCACCACCTCTTCGTGGCCGCGATCGTCGAAAGCTGGGACCTGTTCCCGTTCTCCCGCGACGTGCCGATCGCCGACGCCGGGCAGCTGGCGATCCAGACGGTGGGCCGCTCCTTCGCGCTGGGCCTGCAGCTCGCGGCGCCCGTCGTGGTGTTCTCGCTGGTCTTCAACATCGCCACCGGGCTGGTCGGGCGGGTGATGCCGCAGTTCCAGGTGTTCTTCGTCGCCACGCCGCTCAACGTGCTCCTCGGCCTTTCGGTGTTCGCCCTCAGCCTGGGCGTCGTCGGCGTGGTCTGGGTGGACCGCTATCGTGACCTCATCGGGCTCTTCTCCCGATGAGCGAGGGTCCCGATCGCGAGTCCAAGACAGAAGAAGCCACCCCGCGAAAGCTCGAACAGGCGCGGGAGAAGGGCGACGGCGCCAAGACCATGGACCTCGCGTCGTTCGCGACGCTCAGCGCGGCCGCGGCGGTCGTGATCATGGCCGGCGGCTGGCTCTCGCGCGACATGGCGGCCCAGCTGACGCCCTTCATCAGCCGTCCGGATTCGATCCCCCTCGAGGGCGGCGGCGGCGTGGCCGTGCTGCGCCACGCGGTGATGGCCGGCGCGCCGGCCCTGCTGGCGGTGATGGCCGCCACGGCCGTCGCGGGGGTCGCCGCCAATCTCCTGCAGGGCGGCCTTCACCTCACGCCCGAGAAGCTGAAGCCCGACTGGTCGAAGGTCGCGCTGGACAAGGGCTTCGTGCGCCTCTTCGGTCCCGACGGGCTGATGCAGTTCGCCAAGTCGGCGGTGAAGGTGGTCGTGATCGCCCTCCTGGCCTGGTGGGTGCTGAAGCCGGCGGCGGCCGAGCTTTCCTCGCTCTCGGCGCTCGATCCGGCGGCGATGCTCCCCTACAGCATCGACGTCCTGAAGCGGCTCGTCTTCGCGGTCGCGGCGCTGACCCTGGTGGTGGCCGCCGGCGACTGGCTCTGGCAGCGCCAGCGCTTCCTCACCCGCAACCGCATGACCCGCGAGGAAGTGAAGGAAGACTACAAGCAGACCGACGGCGATCCGCACGTGAAGGCGCGGCAGCGCCAGCTGCGGCACGAGCGCGCCCGGCGGCGCATGATGCAGGCGGTGCCCGACGCGACCGTGGTGATCATGAACCCGACCCACTACGCCGTGGCGCTCCAGTACGAGCAGGGCGAGCACGCCGCCCCGATCTGCGTGGCCAAGGGCCTCGACTCCCTGGCGCTCAAGATCCGCGAGATCGCCGAGGAGGCCGGCGTGCCGGTCATCGAGGACCCGCCGCTCGCCCGCGCCCTCTACGCGGCGGTCGACATCGACGACATGATCCCGGCGGCCCACTTCGAGGCCGTCGCCAAGATCATCGGCTTCATTCTCGGCGCCGGCCGCGACCGCGCCGCGCGAGCCGCCCGATGAGCCTTCGGACGCCGGCCGCCGCCCGGGCGGGCGCAGGCGACGTTTTCGCCCTTTTCCGGGTTCCCGGGCCCTTGTGAGACAATGCAGATCACCGATTCGCCGGAGGCGCCGACGCTCGCCATGGCCGAGCCGCCGTCCAAGACCCGCAAGACCGATCCGCTGATCGCGCTCGCGGTCCTGTTCTTCCTGCTGGCCGTAGCCTTCGCCGCGGCCCCGCTGTTGAACGCAGGGCCCGAGACGCTGGCCGGCTCGCTCCTGCTGTTCGGCCTGGCGGGCGTCTGCTGCCTGGGCCTGTTCGTGCTGCGCGGCGCGCCGGACGAGCCGGTGGAGCCCGAGACGGGGGCGGAGGCGTTCCTGGCCGCGCTCGACGAGCCCGCCGCGGTCGCCGCGCCGGACGGACGGCTGCTCACCGCCAACCCGGCCTGGCGCGCGTCGATGGGTCCCGCGCCGCGCCTGCCCAAGAGCGGGGCCGCCGCGTCCAGCCTCTTCGCCGCCCTGGCGGCGGCCCGGCGCGGGGACCTTGGGCGGGCCGCGATCAGGATGGGCGGCCAGGAGCACGAGGCGCTGGTCTCGCCGATCGGGCCGCGCCGGTTCCTGGTGCGACTGACGGGCCGCGGCAGCGGTCCCCTGGCGCTGCCGTCGTCCGCGATGGAAGTGCTGAACGCCGTCGCCTCGGCGAAGGCGCCGCCGCCCAGGGTGCTGGACGCCTTCGCCGCGGCCTCGCCCTTCGGCGCGGCCCTGCTGGAGGGCGACGACCCGTTCGAGGCCCGGATCGTGGAGGCCAACCCGGCGCTCGCTGCGGTGGCGAAGGGCGGCGAGGCGGGCCAGGTCTTCGGCGACCTGATCGAGCCGGCCAGCCGTCTGGACGCCGCGTTCCGCCTGCACGAAGGCCGCGCTGGCCCGGCGCCCCTCGAGGTGCGCCTGGCGCATGATCCTACGCGCATCGCGCACCTCTACCTCTCCCAGAGCAGCGGACGCTGGGTGGCCTATCTCGTCGACGTGTCCGAGCAGAAGCAGGTCGAGCTGCAGCTCAGCCAGAGCCAGAAGATGCAGGCCATCGGCCAGCTCGCCGGCGGCGTGGCGCACGACTTCAACAACCTTCTGACCGCCATCCTCATGCAGCTGGACGTCCTGTCGACCCGCCACCCGGTCGGCGACCCCAGCTACGAGGGGCTCAACGAGATCAAGCAGACCTCGATGCGGGCGGCGGACCTCGTCCGCAAGCTGCTGGCCTTCTCGCGCAAGCAGACGGTCCAGCGCGAGATCCTCGACGTCGGCGAGATGATCTCGGAGTCCGAGGTGCTCCTGCGCCGGCTGCTGCACGAGGACATCAAGCTGGCGACGGACTACGGCCGGAACCTGCCCCATGTGCGCGCCGACCGCAGCCAGCTCGACACCGCGATCATGAACCTCGTCGTGAACGCCCGCGATGCGATCCGCAGCCACGGCGGCGGGACGATCCGCATCCGCACCGCCCGCGTCACGCAGGAGGAGGCCCGCAACCTGGGCTATCCGTCCGCGGTGGGCGACCAGGCCATGGTCGAGGTCGGCGACGACGGTCCGGGCATCCCGCCCGACGTCATGGACAAGATCTTCGACCCGTTCTTCACCACCAAGCCGGTGGGCGAGGGGACGGGGCTGGGCCTGGCCACGGTCTACGGCATCGTCAAGCAGTCCGACGGCTGGATCGCGGTGGCCTCGAAGCCCGGGGAGGGGGCGGCGTTCCGCATCTTCCTGCCCGTCCACATTGCGCCCGCCCAGGCGGCGCCCGCCCCGCAGGCGGCCGCGCCGAAGCGCCCCGCCGCGCGCGACCTCTCGGGCGCGGGCCGAATCCTCTTCGTGGAGGACGAGGACGCCGTGCGCGGCGTGGCGGCCAAGCTGCTGCGCGCGCGAGGGTACGAGGTCATCGAGGCGGCGTCCGGCGAGGAAGCCCTGGAGTACGCCGAGACCCATGCCGGCGAGATCGACCTGATGATCTCGGACGTGGTGATGCCCGGCATGCAGGGACCGGACCTCCTGAAGCAGGCGCGCCAGTACCTGGGCGCGGCGCCGGTGATGTTCATCTCGGGATATGCCGAGAGCGAGTTCTCGGACCTGCTCGAGGGCGAGCGCAACGTCTCGTTCCTGCCCAAGCCGATCGACATCAAGACCCTGGCCGAGCGCGTGAAGCAGGAGCTGCAGAAGGCCGCCTGACCGGCGGGGGTCGGGCGCGTGCGGCTTGCCAACGCGGCGGCTGCGGGCCATGGAGCCGGGATGTCCCAGCCGCCCGCCGAGCCCCGACGCTTCACCTTCGAGCAGCTCTTCGAGCTGGCCTCCGCCGCCACCCGCGACGGGCGCTTCGGCGACGCCGAGGGCCTCTACCGCGCCCTCATGAAGGGCTCGCCGCCGCCGGCGGTGCCGCTGAACCTCGGCCTCGTCCTGGAGGACCAGGGCCGCTACGCGGACGCAGAGGCGCTCTACCGGGCCGAGCTCGCCAGGCGGCCGGGCGATCCCGAGTTCGAGCGGCGGCTGGGCTATCTGGCCCTTCGCGACGGCCGCCTCGCCGAGGGCTGGCCCCTCTACGAGCGCCGCATCCGGCCGGGCCAGCGCAAGCCCCAGTTCAGCTTCCCGGAGTGGACCGGCCAGCCCGTCGGCAGCCTGCTGATCGTGCTGGAGCAGGGCCTGGGCGACCAGATCATGTTCGCGCGGTTCGTCCGCCCCCTCGTCGAACGCGGGATCGACGTGACGCTCACCTGCCGCTCCAGCCTTACCCGCCTGTTCGAGCACCTGGGCGTCCGCCTGCTGAGCGGCGAGGGCCGTGTGGAGATCCCGCCGCACGACGCCTGGATCCTCACCGGCTCGCTGCCCTGGCGTCTCGGCGCGACGCTGGAGACCATCCCGCCCGCGCCCTACCTGCCGTCGAAGCCGGGCGGCGCCGGGATCGGCTTCGTCGGCAAGGGCAGCGCCGAGCACGTCAACGACCGCAACCGCTCGCTCCCCGACGACCTGGCGGCGCAGATCCTGGCCTGGCCCGGCGTCCGCAGCCTCGCGCCCGAGGACAACGGCGCCCGGGACTTCGAGGACACCCGCCGCATCATCGAGGACCTCGACGTGGTCGTGAGCGTCGACACGGCCGTCGCCCACCTGGCGGGCGCGATGGGCAAGCCCTGCTTCCTGATGCTGCCGTTCAATGCGGACTGGCGCTGGCTGCGGGACCGCCGGGACACCCCCTGGTATCCGTCCGTGACGATCTTCCGCCAGGCGAAGCCGGGCGACTGGGCCGGCGTGCTGGCCGAGGTGAAGGCGGCCCTGGATGCGCGGGCGTGACGCCGTGAGGGCGCCCCGGCCGCCTGTCCGCCGCGTGGCCGGCCGCGCGGTCGGCGCCTCGGCGACCGGGGCGGAGGCCGTGGGCTCGGCCGGCCTCGGCGCCGCGATCGTGGGCGCCGTGGCGCTCGGCGCGGCGGCCCTGGGCGCGCTCGCCATCGGCCGGCTGGCGATCGGACGCCTCACGGTTCGCAGCGTGCGTATCCGCCGCCTGGAGGTGGACGAACTCACGGTGGGCCGCCTGACGGTCCGCGAGGCCGACCAGCCCTTGCGCCGCCGGTGATCCCGCGCGACCCTGCCGCCAACAGAAAGAGCGGTATGGGAGGACGGCGATGGCGGGCTTCAATGCGAACGGGACGCTGAAGGGCAGGGTGGCGGTGGTCACCGGCGCCAGCCGCGGCATCGGCGAGGCCATCGCGGTGCGCCTGGCCATGGAGGGCGCCAAGGTGGTCGCCTCGGCCCGCACCGCCGAGCCCGGCGAGAGCAAGCTGCCGGGCACGCTGCACGCCACCGTGGACCGCATCCGCGCCTTCGGCGGCGAGGCCATGGCGGTCAAGGCCGACCTGTCGGACGAGGCCGATCGCGTCCGCCTCATCGACGAGGCGGTCGCCGCCTACGGCCCCGTCGACATCCTGGTCAACGACGCGGCGGTCACCTTCTTCATCCCCGTCGAGACGTTCCCCAAGAAGCGCTTCGACCTGATGATGGAGGTCCAGGTCTGGGCGCCGTTCCACCTCTCGCAGCTGGTCCTGCCCTCGATGCGCGAGCGCAAGCAGGGCTGGATCGTCAACATCTCGTCGGGCGCCGGCATCCATCCCAAGCAGCCCTACAACCGGCGGGGCGGCGGCACGGTCTACGGCATGTGCAAGGCGGCGCTGGAGCGCTTCACCACCGGTCTCGCGTCCGAGGTCTACGACGACAACATCGCCGTGAACGTGGTCTCGCCAGGCCTGGTCGACACGCCCGGCGTGGCCGTCCATGGCCTGATCAACGAGCAGACCAAGGACCGCGTGCAGCCGATCGAGTACATTGCGGAAGCCGTCTACCAGCTCTGCAAGGGCGACCCGAAGACCATGACCGGCCGCATCGACTACGCCGCGCCCTTCCTCGAGGAGCTGAACCTCAAGCCCAGCGAGCTGGCGTAAGCGCTCGGCGGTTGCAGCCGACCGTCCCGGCGAACGCCGGGACCCAGATCGCAGGGCTCCGTACGCCGGGCCGGCCCGTTCGGGGGCCGCGCGCCACGTGATCTGGATCCCGGCTTTCGCCGGGATGCTCGGTAGAAGGAAAAAGACCCATGATCGAGCAGACTGTCGACATCCCCACGAAGGACGGGGCGACCACCACCTTCATCGTCCACCCCGAGCGGGGCGGGCCGCATCCCATCGTGCTCTTCTACATGGACGCGCCGGCCATCCGGGAGGAGCTGCGCGACATGGCCCGGCGTATCGCCACCGTCGGCTACTACGTGATGCTCCCCAACCTCTACTACCGGCGCGGCGTCCTGGAGCTGGCCGACCTGCCGCCGCTGCCCGAGGCCGAGGCGCGGGCGCGCATGTTCGACCTGATGGGCTCGATCAACATCCCGATGGTCATGTCTGACACCGACGGCCTGCTGGACTTCGCCGACCGGGACGCCGCCGCAAGCCCCGGCAAGGCGGGCGCGATCGGCTACTGCATGAGCGGCCAGTACGCGATCAACGCCGCGGCCCACCATCCCGAGCGCATCGCCTGCGCCGCCTCGCTGTACGGGGTGCAGCTGGTCACCGACCGACCGGACAGTCCGCACCTGGCGGCGCAGAAGACGCGCGCCGAGCTCTACTTCGCCTGCGCCGAGCACGACAGCTACGCGCCGCTCGAGATGGTCGAGGCCCTGGACGCAGCGCTGAAAGGCCGCGCCAACGCCGAGGTCGAAATCTACCGCGGCGCCCACCACGGCTTTGCCTTCCCCCAGCGCGGCGCCGTCTACGACAAGCCCTCCGCCGAACGACACTGGGAGCGCCTCTTCGCCCTGTTCCAGCGGAACCTCGGCTAGGCGGCGCCCCTCATCGCTGCGCGACGCTGGACCTCCCCCAGGAGGGGAGGATCCGAAGGCGTGAAATGCTCTCCCTCTGGCGGAGCTCGCGAAGCGAGAGGGGGTCAGCCCTCCTTCGTGCGATAGTCCCCGAACGCGGAATCCCGCGTGTCCAGCGCCTGCTTCACGCCCTCGCGCATCTTGGCCATGAACTCGCGGCTGGCCTTGGTGTGCCAGCCCAGCGCGTGCAGCTCGGTGCCCGCCCGCAGGCCCGCGCGCATGCCCATGGCCTCCATCTGGCGGTGCACCAGCCGCTTGTTCAGCTGCGCCAGTTCGGGGTCGACCTTGGCGATCCGTTCGGCCATGGCGGTCACCGCCGGCTCCAGCTCCTCCACCGGATAGGCGCGATTGGCGAAGCCCAGCTGCGCGGCCTCGACGCCCGAGATCGAGTCTCCGGTCAGCATCAGCTCCATGGCCGCGCGCATGCCCATGAGCCACGGATAGAACTGGTTGTCGGGCGAGCTCATCGTCCGCACGGCCGGATAGCCAACCTGGGCGTCCTCGGCGATGTAGACGAGGTCGCAGGCGAACGCGAGTTCCGAGCCGCCCGCCAGGCACCAGCCATGCACCTGGGCGATGATCGGCTTGGCCAGGTCCCACATGCGGAAGCAGCCTTCCACCACGTGCCGCGCCCACTGGCCCTGGGCGCCCGCGGTGTGGAACGGCAGCTCGCCCACGCCGGCCAGGTCGTAGCCCGACGAGAAGCACTTGCCCGCCCCGCGCAGGACGATCACCCGCACTTCGGGATCCTTGTCGGCGGCCTCCAGCGCGGCGAACAGCTCGCCCCGGAGCTGGTTCGACAGCGCGTTGCGCTTCTCGGGACGGTTCAGGGTCAGCCGCCGCACGCCGGGCCCGGGGCTGTCGGTGAGCAGGATGGGTTGATCGGCCATGGGGTCCTCCTGGACCGCATTGGCCAACCGGCGCCCCAAGGTCAGTAAAGCGGTCGTTCGTCAGTCCCGCGCCGGATCCTGCGCCACGACGGGGGGAATC
This sequence comes from Phenylobacterium sp. T106, assembly GCF_057219735.1. Lineage (NCBI taxonomy): Bacteria > Pseudomonadati > Pseudomonadota > Alphaproteobacteria > Caulobacterales > Caulobacteraceae > Phenylobacterium > Phenylobacterium sp. T106. Next base: position 37,487 of record NZ_JBXVWA010000016.1, read on the forward strand.
CAGCCGGGCTCGAGCGCCTTTCGCGGGTGCACGGAGCTGACCATCCCCATGAAGGGCGGGTGGATGTCGTAGCCCAGCAGCGTCTGCAGGCGGGGCGACATGGCGCGCGCCCGCTCGGGCGGGATCCCCAGGAAGAAGTTCTCCTGTGTGCGCCCCCAGGGCTCGCAATACTGGTTCGTGAAGCCCAGCCGGGGCCGGTCGGTGCGGTTGGCGCCGCCGCGGTGGAGACAGGTCCCGGCCATGACGAAGCAGGCGCCGGCGGGCATCTCCATCGGGACCAGCAGGGCCTCGAGCGCGTCCTGGGTGTTCGGCCGGTCTGGATCGCCGAAGTCGCCCCACAGATGGCTTCCCGGGATCACCTCGGTGCAGCCGTTGGCCTGGGTGAAGTCGTCGATCGCCCCGATCACCGTCATGCTGATGGCCGGTCGCGGGCGCGGCTGGCGATAGAAGCCGTCGTCGGTGTGCAGGTCCTGGGCCGTCTCGCCGGGGTTGATCTGGATCGACTGACTGGCGGTGAGCAGGTAGCCGGGCTGAAGGAACCGGTCGAGGATCGCCAGGATCCGCGGGTCGGCCGTCAGGTCCTCGAACACGCGCCCGCGCGCCACCAGGGTGTAGACCCGCTCGGTGCGATAGCCCTCGAAGCTGTTTCGCCCATGATGCGCGCCGATGAAGGGAGCCAGGGTCTCGCGCGCCTCTCGGAGCGTGTCGGCGTCCATGAAGTCGCGGATCACCGTGAAGCCGCGCTCGCGGATCTCGGCGACGTGGCCGTCGACGTCGAAGGGCGCCGCGGGTTTGTCCATCTGGCCTCGTCTCCCTATTGTGGCGAAGTCTAGCACGCTCCGTCCGGAGGACCGCCGATGACCGACCTGAAGATCCGCCGCGTCGCGGGCGCGCTGGGCGCCGAGATCGAGGGCGTCGACCTCGCCAGGCCGCAGAGCGACGAGACCATCGCCGCCATCCGCCGCGCCCTGGTGGAACACCAGGTGATCTTCTTCCGCGACCAGGACCTGACGCCCGAGCAGCAGGTGGCGTTCGGCCGCCGCTTCGGGCCGCTGAACATCCACCCCTACGTCGCCGGCATGGCCGAGCACCCCGAGGTGATGGAGATCATCAAGGAGCCCTCGGACAAGACCAACTTCGGCGGCGGCTGGCACTCGGACATGAGCTTCCTGGAAACGCCCGCCATCGGCTCGATCCTCTACGCGGTCGAGTTGCCGGACTGGGGCGGCGACACGCTCTTCGCGAGCCAGGCCGCCGCCTTCGGGGCCCTGTCGCCGGGCCTGCAGAGGACCCTCGAGGGCCTGAACGCCGTCCACTCCGCCAGCCGCGAGTATTCGGCCGGCGGCCATTCGGCGCAGAAGCGCGGCTCGATGAAGGTGGCCGAGGCGGACGGCTACGTCGGCGAATTCGTGCACCCGGTGGTGCTGACCCACCCCGAGACCGGCCGCAAGGCGCTCTATGTGAACCCGGCCTTCACGCTGCGGTTCGAGGGCTGGAAGGCGCGCGAGTCCAAGCCGCTGCTGGACTACCTCTTCGAGCACTGCCGCTACGAGGGCTTCACCTGCCGCTTCGCCTGGCGGCCGGGCTCGGTGGCCTTCTGGGACAACCGCTCGGTCTGGCACTTCGCCTTGAACGACTATCCGGGCCAGCGCCGCCACATGCGCCGCGTGACCGTCGACCCCTGGCCGGCGCAGGCGCGCGTGCCGGCGGCGGCGGAATAGGGGCTCCGGGTCACCCGGTCCTGGCGCCGGCCACCCGCCGCACCGCCTCATCGATGGCCCGCAGCGTCCGCTCGCCGAAGAAGCGGCCGAAGGCGGCCACGGCCTTTCCCTCGGCGTCGAAGACGTAGGTCTTGGGCAGGCTCACGACGGCCTGCTGGGTGAAGGCGGCGTAGACCGCCCGCGCGTCCAGCCCCTGCGTGTAGTTCATCTCGGCCTTGCGGCGGAACGCGTCCAGGCGGATCGGGTCCGGCCGGGCGTCCAGGTTGAGCCCGACCATCGCCAGGGCCGCTTCCGGATAGAGCAGGCGAAGGCGCGCCAGCCGGCGGCCTTCCAGCGCGCATGGGGCGCACCAGGTGGCCCAGAAGCTGACGACGGCGGGCCGTGGCGGACCCAGCAGGCGACCGAGGGTCGAGGGCTCGCCGTCCAGCCGCTTCACGGGCAGGTCGCGATACTGGCTGAGCGCGCCGGGCAGCGCCGGCTGGTCGGCCAGCCGCGAGTCGGCGGCCCGGGCGGGCGTGGCCGCGGCGGTCAGGCCCGCGATGACATGGCGCCGATCCAGCATGATGGCGGTCCCCAGCAACCGGCCATCGGTGGAGCCGCCCGCCTGAACGGCGGCTGAACGGTCAAGCTTGGCGGGACGCCCAGGCCAACACGCCGCGAGCGGCCCACGCGGCCGTGGCGAACGTCGCCTGCAGCAGGTAGCCGCCGGTGGGCGCCTCCCAGTCGACCATCTCGCCGGCCACGAACACGCCGGGCCGCGCGCGCAGCATCAGCCGCTCGTCCACCGCCCCCAGCCGCACGCCGCCGGCCGACGAGATCGCCCGCGCCAGCCCCTGCGCGCCCGTCAGCCGGATCGGCGCGGTCTTGATCGCCCGCGCCAGGGCGCCGGGCTCCGCGGGGAGGTTCCTGCCGTGCGCCTCGCGCAGCAGGTTCGTCTCGACCGGCGTCAGCTTCAGCGCCTTCCTCAGATGGTTCGACAGGGACGCGGCGCCGCGTCCCTGGCTCAGCCGTGCGGTCAGGGCGCCCACCGACATGTCCGGCCGCAGGTCGAGGGTCACCGTGGCCGATCCTTCGGCCTCGATCGCGTCCCGCAGCGGCGCCGACAGCGCATAGACCGCGCCGCCCTCGAGCCCGTAGCGGGCCACCATGGCCTCGCCGCGCACCGTCCGGCCGCCGAAGCTGAGGGCGATCCCCTTCAGCGGCTGGCCCGCAAAGCCCTGCATCACCGGGCTCCAGGTCGCGTCGAATCCCATGTTGGCCGGCCGGAAGGGCGCCACGTCCCCGACCCAGGCCGCCCACGCCCCGTCCGACCCCAGCTTCGGCCAGCTCGCCCCGCCCAGCGCCAGCACCGTGGCGTCCGGCCGCTCGGTGATCTCCCCGTCCGGAGTCGCGAACCGCAGCGCGCCGGCTGCGTCCCAGCCCAGCCAGGTCGTCCGCGTCCGCACCGTCACGCCCAGCGCCGCCAGCCGCGCGAGCCACGCCCGCAGCAGCGGCGACGCCTTCATCGCCTTCGGGAACACCCGGCCCGACGACCCGACGAAGGTCGGCTGTCCCAGCCCCTCGGCCCAGGATCGCAGGTCGGCCGGGGTGAACGCCTCCAGCATCGGGCGCGCCCAACCGGCGGCCGCGCCGTACCGGCCGGCGAAGGCCTCGAAGTCCTCGGCATGCGTGAGGTTCAGCCCGCCGCGCCCCGCCATCAGGAACTTGCGGCCGACGGACGGCATCTTCTCGTAGACGGTGACGGCGCAGCCAGCCTGCGCGAGGCGCTCGGCCGCGAACAGCCCCGCCGGGCCGCCGCCGACGACGGCGACCGAGATCGTGAGAGGCGCGCGCATGAGCCGTCTTTATCCGCGGCCCGCCCGACACGCCAATGCGAGCTGCCGCCGGCGTCCCGGCATTCACCGGGACCCCCGGCGCCTAGGACCAATCCACATTCAGGATTCCCAGATCTGAAGGGTGCTGAATCAATCCGTCTCCGGGTTTCTGATTCGGAGCGGGTTGATGGGCGTGAAGCGCTACGAGCTGAGCAGGGCGCAGTGG
>NZ_JBXVWA010000017.1:0-33911 GCF_057219735.1 Phenylobacterium sp. T106
GGCTCGATCTTCGCCCACTGCTCGTCGCTGAACCAGAATTCGTTGCTCATGATCCACCTCCGCAGAGCTTGAATCACGATTTGGCAAACACCATCAACAAGCTGATCGAGTTTTCACCCTAGAGCCTCACCCGTTCAGACGGAACCGTCTGAGCGGGACAATGAGGCCCCGAATCAAAAGCTTGAGGGCGTTCGGGTCGCCGCGGCCGGCGGGACTACCGGTTGCCGCCGATCAGGTCGCCGATCCCGCCCAGCACCGAGCCCTCGCCGCGGTTCTGGCCGCCAGGGCCCGCCGCCGCCAGCATCCGGCCCGCCAGGCGCGCGAACGGCAGCGACTGGATCCAGACCTTCCCCGGGCCGGTCAGCCGCGCGAAGAACACGCCTTCGCCGCCGAAGAACATGCTCTTCACGCCGCGCACCATCTCGAGATCGAAGTCCACGCTGGGCGTGAACGCCGCGAGACAGCCGGTGTCCACGTGCACGACCTCGCCCGGGGCCAGCTCACGCTCGACCAGCGTGCCGCCCATCTGCACGAACACCCAGCCGTCGCCGTCGAGCTTCTGCATGATGAAGCCCTCGCCGCCGAACAGCCCGGTCATGACGCGGCGCTGGAAGGCGATGCCGATCGACACGCCCTTAGCCGCGGCCAGGAAGCTGTCCTTCTGGCAGATCAGGGTGCCGCCGACGCTGTCGAGCTTGATCGGAAGGATCGCGCCGGGCGTCGGCGAGGCGAACGCCACCTTCGCCTTGCCGCGGCCCTCGTTGGTGAACACCGTCGTGAACAGGCTCTCGCCCGTCAGCAGCCGCTTGCCGGCGCCCAGGAGCGCGCCCATGAAGCCCGCGCCCTGACCGCCAGAGCCGTCGCCGAACACCGTGGTCATGTCGACGGCGGCGTCCTTCCAGACGAACGAGCCCGCCTCGGCGATGGCGCTCTCCCCGGGATCCAGTTCGATCTCGACGAACTGCAGGTCCCCGCCCTTGATCTCGAACTCGATGTCGTCGGCGACGCCGGCGTTGCGGTGATGGTGGCTCCAGGGGCCCTGCGACATGGGGGGTGGCTCTCCGTTGAGTGACGGGCGTCGATATAGGGCGCCGAGACGCCGCGCTTAAGCCTCGGACGGGGCCAAACGGTGGATGGTTCAGCCGCCCGCCTGGGAGATCGAGAGCAGGTTGCCGTCCGGATCCTTGAACCACGCCACGCCGTCCGCGCCGCCCGGCGGCGTCCAGATTCCGTCCGCGTCCTGGGCGTCGCCGAAGAACCCGTAGATTTCGAACGTCACGCCCCTCTCGCGCAGCACCCGCGCCGTCGCGCGCACGTCCGGAACCTCGAACCCGAAGACGGTGTGCGGCGAGGGATCCACCGTCTGCATCCGCACGATGCGCAGCTTCACGCCCTTGGCCTGCATGACGAGGGCGAAGTCGTCCTGGCTGCGAAACGCGAGGCCGAGCACGCCCTCGTAAAAGGCTCTGGCGCGCGCATAGTCCGTGGTCGTGACGAAAGCGACGGCGTCGCAGGTCCCCAGCACGTCAGCTCTCCCCGTCCGTCCAGGCAACGCCGTTTCGGCGTCCCGTCGACTCGATGTCCCAAGGGACGCCAGATAGAGGTCTTCTGCCACCGCGGAAACCGGGATGACGACGGTGGTCAGCGCCAGCGGAGTTCCTGCAGGGTGTGATCCGCGGCTTTGCGCACCACGACGTCGGCATGCGCCATCGTCGGCGCGATGTGCTGGTGCAGGTTCACCAGGTTCAGATGGGTCCAGGCCGCCTCGAACATGGCGTCGCGCTGGACCGGGTCCAGCCTGGCGAAGAAGCTCTCGGGATCGGCCTCGATGATCCCGTGGAGCCGGGCCAGATACCACGCCTTGGCGTGGGCGGGGTCGGCGTCGACGTAGAGCGAGAGCCCGAAGCGCGACCGCGCCTGCGGCGTCTGCAGGACGTTGATGCCCTCGACGATCACCACCCCGGCGCCGTCGACGGTCCGGGCCTCGCCGGGCAGGACGTCGTAGGTCACGTGGCTGTAGACCGGGATCTGCGCGGCGCGCCCCGCCGCCAGCGCTTCGAGGAAGGCGTGCAGCGCGCCGGTGTCATAGGTCTCGGGGAAGCCCTTCTTCATGCCGAGGCCCGCGGCTTCGAGCTGGGCGTTCGGCTTCAGGAACCCGTCGGTGGCCACGATCTGGACCGGATGCCCCGCGGCCTCCAGCCCGTCGCCGATCGCCCGCGCCAGCGTGCTCTTCCCGGCGGCGACCCCGCCCGTGACGCCGAGCAGGAACACCTCCTGTCCGGCGGCCCGCCGGGACACCCCGGCGACCAGGTCCGCGAGCAGCCGGGCCATCAGTCCTCCGCGATCCGGCTGTGGCGCCGGGTGTCGGGCATCAGCAGGTAGACCAGCAGCGAACCGGCGATGGTCACGCTGACGTAGGTGAAGAACCGCGTCTCGTGGCCGGCCTGCTTGAAGGCCAGCGCCACATACTCGGCCGTCCCGCCGAACGCCGCGTTGGCCAGCGAGTAGGGCAGCGCCACGCCCAGCGCCCGCGTGGCCGTGGGGAAGAGCTCGGCCTTCACCACCGCGTTCACCGACGAGTAGCAGGCCACCATCACCAGCGCGCCCGCCGCCAGCAGGAAGGCGAGCCAGACGTCGCGCGTGTTGGCCAGCGTCGAGAGCAGCGGCCAGGTGAGCGTCATGCCCAGGACCCCGAACGTCAGCAGGATCGCGCGACGGCCCACCCGGTCCGACAGCGACCCGATCAGCGGGTTCACCAGCATGAAGACGGCGAGCGCGCCGGCGGTGATCAGGTTCGCCTGGTCCTTGGTGAAGCCCGAGGTGTTGACCAGGAACTTCTGGATGTAGGTCGTGTACGTGTAGTACGCGAGCGTCCCGCCGACGGTCAGGCCGATGACCGTCAGACTCTCCTTCGGGTGGCTGGCGATCAGCCCCCAGGTGGTGGCCTTGGGTCCCGTCCGCGCGTGAAACGAGGGCGTCTCGTCCATTCCGCGCCGCAGCCAGAATACCGCGATCGCCAGGCCGCCGCCGATGAAGAAGGCGATCCGCCAGCCCCAGGCCTGCATGTCCTCGGGCGACAGGACGGCGGTGAGCAGCAGGAGCACGCCCATGGCCATCAGCTGGCCCGCGATCAGGGTCGAATAGAAGACGCCCGACCAGAAGCCGCGGTTCTTCCGGCTCGCCATTTCCGACAGGTAGGTCGCGCTGGCCCCGTACTCGCCGCCCATGCTCACGCCCTGCAGGATGCGGGCGAAGACGAGGATGGCCGGGGCCGCGACGCCGATCTGCGCATACCCGGGGCAGACCGCGATGATCAGCGAACCCGCGCACATGAGGCTGACCGAGGCCACCATGGCGGCCTTGCGCCCGATGCGGTCGCCGTAGAGGCCCATGATCCAGGCGCCGAAGGGCCGCGCCAGGAAGCCGACGCCGAAGATGGCGGCGGTGTTCAGGAGCTGGGTCGTCCGGTCGCCGCCCGGGAAGAAAACCTGCGAGAAGTAGAGGCCGAACGCGGCGTAGACGAACCAGTCGAAGCTCTCGACGAGGTTCCCAGCCGAGCCGGCCAGGATGGAGCGCAGGCGATTCGCCTCGCGCGCGGCGATTCCGCTGTCGGCGGTGTCTGCGGTCACGGCGGTCCCCTCATCCCGTGGCGCGATACCACCCGCTTTCGCGGGCCGGTTCAATCCGGCGATCCGCGCAGGGCCTTGCCGGGCCTGCCGGACGCGTTCAGATCGCGGCCGGGGAGGAGACGTCATGCTGAGGCTTCACACCGGCAGGGGCACCATCGGGCTGGCCTGCGAACTCGCGCTGGCCGAGGCCGGCGCCGACTACGAGGCCCACCGCCTCAACTTCGCCGAGAACGAGCAGCGGGGCGCGGCCTACCTCGCCGTCAATCCCAAGTCGCGCGTGCCGGCGCTCGAGACCGAGCGCGGCGTGATCACCGAGGCCCCGGCCATCCTCGGCTACATCGCCCGCACATTCCCCCAGGCGCGCCTGATGCCCGAGGGCGACGCCTTCGCCATGGCTCAGGCCGAATCGCTCATGTCCTACCTCTGCTCGTGGGTTCATCCGGCGGCGGCGCACCGCTACCGCGGATACCGGTGGGCGGACGATCCGGCGGCCATCGCCGACATGCGGCGCAAGGCGCCGGAGGTCTTCGGCGAGGCCATGCGCCTGATCGACGAGCGACTGTTCGCGGGGCCCTGGGCGCTGGGCGAGGCCTTCAGCGTCTGCGATCCCTACCTCTATGTGATCACCAGCTGGCTGCCGCGCGACGGCCTGGACATGGCCGCCTTCCCGCGGCTCGCCGACCACTTCGCGCGGATGGGCGAGCGGCCCGCGACGAGGGCGGTGCTGGCGGCGGTGGAAGCCGGCTGATCCGTGTCGCCCGGGCACTAGCGCCCGGCGCCATACGCGTGACACGGTGGCGGTGTAAGGAGCCGCCCATGGAACTGTCGGTCAAGCCGCCGCGCCACTACCCCACGCCGGGCGCCAAGTGCGCCGACCTGGTCGTGCACGTCATGGGCCTGACGCTGGCGCTCGTCGGCGGCGTGGTGCTCCTGGCTCTGGCGGTCGCGGGCGGCTCGATCAGCCAGGTCGTCGGCGTGTCGATCTACGGCCTGGGCGTCGTGGCCATGCTGGCCTTTTCGACCGCGTACAACTTCGCGCACCACCGCTACCGGCCGACCCTGCGGCGTCTCGACCACGCCGGCATCTTCCTGATGATCGCCGGCTCCTACACGCCCTTCACCATCAACCTGCCGGGGGCGTGGGGCTGGGGGATGACCGCGGCCGTCTGGTCGATCGCGGCGCTGGGGGCGCTGGGCAAGCTGTTCCTGACCGGCATCGACCGGAAGTTCTGGGTGGTGGTCTACCTCGCGCTCGGATGGCTCGTGGTGATCGCCATGAAGCCGATGATCGACAGCCTGGCCTGGTACGCGATGGCCCTGCTGGTCACGGGCGGCGTGCTCTATTCCACCGGCGTGATCTTCTACGTGAACAAGCGGCTGAAGTTCGCGCGCGCCATCTGGCACGGGCACGTCGTGGCCGCCGCCGCCGCGCACTGGGCCGCGGTGCTGCTGGGCGTCGTGCTGGCCGCCCAGCCCTGATCCCTCACTCCGCCGCGTAGAGCACCGGCGTCGCGGCCGCGTCGAAGCTGGTGCGCAAGGTCAGGCCGTTGAGCGCGAACGCCTCCGCGACCCAGCACGCCGCGGCGCCCAGCGAGGCGGGCGGCGGTCCACCCGCCAGGGCCGTCAGGCGCTCGTCCAGCGTGCGGTAGTCGTCGGCCTGGGCCGCGCCGAAGACGTCGAGGATCGCCGCCTCGTCGGCGCTGAGCGCGGCCGCCCGCGGCGGCGACAGCTGCACGCGGCGCCGGCCGGCCAGGGACAGCTGCTGCACGAAGGCGGTCAGCATCCGGTAGGTCTCCGCGCCGTGGAGGCCGCAGGCGGCGTCGAAGTGGCCGGGCAGCCCGGCGCAGCCTCCGAGGGCGAGCAGGCGCACCGCGCGGATCAGCAGCCGCTCGCCGTGGGTGAGCGGGTCGCGGACATCGGATGTGGGCATGAACGTGGCCTCCAGGGAGTCGGAGGTTATTGCAGTTGCGAGTCATTCGCAACTAGTAGCGCCGCTCCATGAACACGTCCGCGCGGGCGTAGGGCGTCTCGACGGGGGCGAGGTCCCTGAACCCCATGGCGCGGTAGAGCCCGAGCGCCGGACCGAGGCTGGAATTGGTCTCGAGGTAGAGCCGGGAGGCGCCCATTTCCGCTCCGGCGTCGATGCAGCGCTGCATCAGCCGGCGGCCCAGGCCCGAGCCGCGGAGGGTCTCGGCCACGGTCATCTTCGCCACCTCGTAGCCGCCGTCGCCCATCTTCATGAGCGCCACGCAGCCGACGGGCTCCCCGCCCAGCAGGGCCATGAAGACGCGGCCGCCCGGGGCGATGATCTTCCCCTGAGGATCGCCCAGCACCTCCCGGTCCTTGGGCTCGATGGCGAAGTGCTTCGAGATCCACGCCTCGTTCAGCGTGCGGAACGCTTCGGCGTGGCCGGGCTCAAACTCGACGATCGCGATGGTCATGGGCGAAGTCTGCCGCCAAGATCGGACCGATGGTCAACGCGATTTTCTCATCCCTGCCCACCACGATCTTCGAGGAGATGTCGGGGCTGGCCCGGACCTTGGGCGCGATCAATCTCGGCCAGGGATTCCCGGACGATCCCGGCCCCGCGCCGATCCGCGCGCGGGCGGCCGAGCTGGTGCTGGACGGCTACAACCAGTACCCGCCCATGGCCGGGCTGCCGGAGCTGCGCCAGGCGGTGGCGGCGCACTATGCGCGGCGCCAGGGGCTCGACCTCGACTGGGCGAGCGAAGTCACGGTGACGTCGGGCGCCACGGAGGCCCTGGCCGCCAGCTTCCTGGGCCTCGTCAACGAAGGCGACGAGGTGATCGTCTTCCAGCCGGCCTACGACTCGTACCTGCCCATGATCCGGCGCGCGGGCGGCGTGACCCGGCTCGTCAGCCTCTCGCCGCCTCACTGGCGCCTCAGCCGCGAAATGCTCCAGTCGGTCTTCAGCGCGCGGACAAGGCTGGTGGTGCTGAACAACCCGATCAACCCGGCCGGCGTCGTTCTGCCCGAGGAGGACCTCGCGCTCCTGGCCGAGTTCTGCGTGGCCCACGACGCGGTCGCCGTGTGCGACGAGGTCTGGGAGCAGGTCGTGTTCGGCGCCGCGCGCCACCGGCCGCTGATCGCCTTTCCCGGGATGCGCGATCGCACGGTGAAGATCGGCTCGGCGGGCAAGATGTTCGGCCTCACCGGCTGGAAGGTGGGCTTCCTCTGCGCCGCGCCGCGTCTGACGCATGCGCTGGCGCGGACCCACCAGTTCCTCACCTTCACCACGCCCCCGAACCTGCAGGCCGCCGTGGCCTGGGGCCTGGAGAACCCGGACGACTGGTTCGAGACGATGCCGCGCAAGCTGCAGGCGTCGCGGGACCGCCTCGCCGAGGGCCTGCGCCGCGAGGGCTTTTCGGTCCTGTCGAGCGAAGGCACCTACTTCCTCAACGTCGACCTCCCCGGCTCGGGCGTCGGCCTGGGGGATCGCGACTTCTGCCTCATGGCCGTCAGGGAGGCCGGCGTCGCGGCGATCCCCGTGTCGGCCTTCTACGAGCACGACCCGGTGACCTCGATCATGCGCCTGTGCTTCTCGAAGGCCGACGCCACGCTGGACGAGGGCGTCCGGCGGCTGGCCAGGGCGCGCGACCTGGCCGTCAGGCGGCCCGCCACCTTGCCGGCGTGACGCCGAAGGTCCGCCGGAACGCGGCGATGAAGGCCGAGGGGCTCTGGTAGCCGGCGTCGAGCGCGGCGGCCGTGACCGACGCCCCTGCGCTGAGGGAGACCACCGCCTGCTGCATGCGCGCCCGGCCCCGCCAGGCCTCCAGGGGCAGCCCGGTCTCGGCCAGGAACAGGCGCTGCAGCGTGCGGAGCGAGGCGCCGGCGCCGCGGGCGAGCTCGGCCAGGGAACCCGCCGCGCCCGGCTGGTCCATCAGCCGGGCCGCGAAGGCCCGGGCCCTGGGATCCTGCGGCAGCGGCAGTTCGAGCGGCGCCGTCTCGCCGGCGGCCAGCAGGTCCAGCAGCAGCGCCTCCAGCCGGGCGTGGGCCGGGTCGTCCATCTCGAGCATGCCCAGGCGCACGATGTGGAGGATCAGCTCCCGCAGGAGGGGCGCGACCTCGATCGCCCGGCAGACGTCGAGCCGCGAATCCGCGCCCGACGGCGCGAGGTAGAGGGTGCGCATGGCCACCTGCCCGCGCATCTGGATCTCGTGCGGCGTCCCGCCCGGCACCCAGATGGCGCGCGTCGGCGGCACCATCCAGGAGGCCGTGGGCGTGGAGACCACCATCACCCCGCTCGCCGCATAGACGAGCTGCGCCCAGGGATGGGTGTGGCGGTCGAGCCGGGCCTTGTCTCCGTAGGTCACGGCGAGGCCGCGTACGGGAAAGCCGTCCAGGTCCCGCACGTTTTGGCGCGCTGACGACATAATTCGTCAGACTAGCGCGAGCGCGCCTCGGGGCAAACGCCTAGCCTGGCTCGAGAGGGAGGAGCCCGCCATGCCTGGAGCCCTGCGCCATTTCGCCATCAACGCCGACGACGTCCCACGGGCGCGCCGGTTCTATGAAACGGTCTTCGGCTGGTCGTTCGCGCCGTGGGGGCCGCCCGACTTCTTCAGCGCAGAGACGCCCACGCCCGGCCTGCGCGGCGCGGTGCAGGGGCGGCGATCCGTCGGCGGCCAGGCCATGCCGGGGATCGAGGTGACCTTCGGCGTCGAGGACATCGCGGCGGCCGTGGCGGCCATCGAGGCCAACGGCGGCAAGGTCCTGATGGCGCCGTTCCACATCCAGGGCGTCGGCCGGCTGGTCTGGTTCCAGGACACGGAAGGCAATATCGCCGGCGCCATGCAGTACGAGAGGCCCGCGCCGTGAGCGTCCTGACCGATCCGTCGCTGCAGGCGCGCATCGACGCCCTGCAGGCCAGAAGCGCCGCCCAGGAAGCCGAGACCGTCCGCTACTTCGGCGAGCGGGCCAAGCGCGGCGACCTGTCCTGGGACGCCCTCGACGCGGCCGCCAACCGCTTCATGGCCGACAAGATGGTGGCGCTGGAGCCCATCAAGTCCGAGTTCTGCCACATGCTGTGCCTCGCCTTGCGCGCCCGGCGCGTGGTGGAGATCGGCACCTCCTTCGGCGTCTCGACCCTCTACCTGGCCGACGCGGTGCGGCAGGTCTGCGGGCCCGACGGGGCTGGCGTCGTGATCGGAACGGAGTACGAGCCCGCCAAGGCCGCCGCCGCGCGGGCCAACTTCGCGGCGGCCGGGCTCGCCGACCTGATCGACCTGCGCGAGGGCGATCTGCGCGAGACGCTCAAGGTGATCGAGGGGCCGGTGGACTTCGTCCTGATGGACATCTGGACCGAGATGGCGCGGCCGGCCATCGAGCTCGTGGGGCCGCACCTGCGTCCAGGCGCCATCGTGGTGGCGGACAACACCGGCGACGTCTTCCGCCACGCCTACCGCCATTTCTTCGCCTATGTGAACGACCCGGCGAACGGCCTGCGCACCATGACCCTGCCGTTCAGCGGCGGCCTGGAGCTGGTGGTCAAGGTGTAGGCGCCCGCGGCGCCCCTTCCTAGGATTCCGCCGGCGTGTGGGCGGCGAGCCAGCTCTCGAGCGCCTCGCCGGCCGAGCTCGCGCAGCCCGCCGCGTGCACCTGGACGATGGCGTCGAGCGTGGCGAGGCTTTCCGGCGAAGGGCAGATCCCGGAACGCGTCCGCGTCGAGCCGACGGTCTGCCGGGCCGCCGGCGCCACCATCACCCTGAGGATGGCCAGGCGGTCGGCCTCGGCCTGGTTGGCCTTGCGCGCCGGCAGCACGATCCCGCCGGGGGCGCCCTTCAGCCGGAGGACGTCGCCCGAGGCGTGCATCAGGGTGAGCGTGCGTCCGGGCGCGAGCTCGACCCGCCCGCCGGCGTCCAGCGCCTGGCCCCGCACCAGCGAAGGATCCGTCGATGCGACCACGATGTAGTCGCCGGCCGCGGCGGCCGGGGCGACGGCAAGGACCGCGACGGCCGCGAGGGGGGAAACAAACCGTCTGATCATGGGCCGAGGATCGCTCGCAGAACGCGGGGCGGCAAGATGCCTATGGGAAGGCGCCGAAAACGGCGGAAAACCCGCTGAAACGTGAGGAATACCCATAACGGGTGCGACAGATTGTACTGCAACCAGAAAGTGAACTTTTCTTTAACCGCCGATTAAGGGCGCTAAGTTACTCCTGAGGGGTAGAATGTCGAGGCGGGCGCTATGGTCAGCGTGCAGCTGCGAAATTCCGGACAGGGGCTCTGGACGGCCCTGACCCTGCCCACTTCGGTGCAGGTGGCGCAGACGGTCGCCGCGACGGCGCGCAAGCTCAACATGGCCGACCAGGTCCGCATCGCGCCCTCGCCCACCGCCGGACGGCTCGACATCCGGGTCTAGCGACCGAGATCGCCGCGTTCGTCGACGTCGAACAGCACGCCATCGTCGGGCGCTTCCACCAGCGCAAGCCGCCCGCCCAACGCCTGGATCAGGGGCCGGGCGCCGACATCGCCCGAGAGGGTCAGGGCCTGCGGGAACAGCGCCGCTGACAGCACGACCGGGTGACCGCGCGCGCCCCTGAAGGTCGGGGCGGCGGCCGGAGCGCCCGCCCGCACCGCTTGGGCGAGGGGTTCCAGGACGCCGATCGGCACACGGGGCATGTCGCCCAGGAACACGAAGGCCCCGGCGACCCCGGGCGCGAGCGCGGCGATCCCCGCGCGCAGCGAGGCGCCCATGCCTTCGGCGTGGTCGGGCGCGTGGACCAGGCGGACGTCGGCGTCGAAGGCCCGCGCGCAGGCGGCGACCGCCTCGGCGCCGGCGCCGGTGACGACGGTGATGGTCGCGGCGGGCGCCGCCTTCGCCGCGGCCAGGGCGCCGTGGAGGAGCGGCGCGCCGCGATAGGGCGCAATCAGCTTGCCGCCGCCGAACCGCGAGGCCGAGCCCGCCGCCAGCACCACCGCCGCGAAGTCGGCGCCTGTCGCCACGATCGGTTTCCCCCTATCTTGCTGCGTGAATGACGCCCTACGATGACATCGCGCCCAGGCCCAGCCCCGTCGCGGCCGCCCCGCTGGTGGACGGGTTCGGCCGCACGGTGAGCTATCTGCGGCTCTCGGTCACCGACCGCTGCGACCTGCGCTGCGTCTACTGCATGGCCGAGCACATGACCTTCCTGCCGAAGGTCGAGGTGCTGACCCTGGAGGAGCTCGACCGGATCGCCTCGGCGTTCGTCGCCCTGGGGACGCGCAAGATCCGGCTGACCGGCGGGGAGCCGCTGGTGCGCAAGGGCATGATGGACCTGGTCCGCGGCCTCGGCCGCCATCTGGCCACGGGCGCGCTGGAGGAGCTGACGCTCACCACCAACGGCACGCGGCTCGCCGAGTTCGCGCCCGACCTGGCCGCCGCCGGGGTGCGGCGGGTCAACGTCTCGATGGACACCCTGAAGCCCGACCTCTTCCGCCGGCTGACCCGCGGCGGGGACCTCGGCAAGGTCCAGGCGGGGGTGGCCGCGGCGCAGGCGGCCGGGTTGTCGGTCAAGATCAACGCCGTGGCCCTGAAGGACTCCAACGCGGCGGAGATCCCCGAACTGGTCCGCTGGGCCCATGAGCGCGGCTGCGACCTCACCCTGATCGAGACGATGCCGATGGGTGAGGTCGACGTGGACCGCACCGA
This sequence comes from Phenylobacterium sp. T106, assembly GCF_057219735.1. NCBI lineage: Bacteria > Pseudomonadati > Pseudomonadota > Alphaproteobacteria > Caulobacterales > Caulobacteraceae > Phenylobacterium > Phenylobacterium sp. T106. The sequence continues at coordinate 11,277 of NZ_JBXVWA010000017.1, forward strand.
CGAGTTCCTGTCGCTGAGGGACGTCCGCGCCGAACTCGAGAGCTTCTGGACGCTCGAGGACCTGCCCCTGTCGACAGGCGGGCCAGCCCGCTACGTCCGCGTCGCCGAGACCGGCGGCCGGCTGGGCTTCATCACGCCGCTCAGCCACAACTTCTGCGAATCCTGCAACCGCGTGCGCCTCACCTGCACCGGCACGCTGCACACCTGCCTGGGCCAGGAGGACGCCACGGACCTGCGCGCGGTGATCCGCGCAGGCGCGACCGACGCCGAGCTGGCCGAGGCGATCCGCGGCGGCGTCGACGCCAAGCCGAAGGGCCACGACTTCCAGATCGCGCGCAAGGCGCCGGCCGTCGCCCGCCACATGTCCACCACGGGCGGCTGAGTCATGGCCCGCGTGCTGCTGTTCGGACCCCTGCGCGACCTCGCCGGCTGGCGCGAACGCCAGATCGCCGCGGCGTCGGTCCACGAGCTGCGCGCCACCCTGGCCTCCGAGGACCCGGAGCTGGGCGCGGCGCTCGGCGGCAAGGGCGTCCAGGTGGCCGTCGATCAGGCGGTCGTCCGCGGCGACGCGGCCCTGGGCCCGGCCAGCGAGGTCGCCTTCCTGCCTCCGATGAGCGGCGGATGAGCATCCGGCTCACCGAAGCGCCGTTCGACCCGGGCGCGCTCCTGACCGCGTTCACGTCCGGCCGCAGCGAGACCGGCGCGGTCGCCACCTTCACCGGCATCGCGCGCGCCGAGGCGGGCCGCACCGCGATCCTGGAACTGGAGGCCTATCCCGGCTTCACCGAGGCCGAGATCGGGCGGATCGCCGATCAGGCCCGGGCGCGCTTCGGCCTGCACGACCTGGCGATCCTGCACCGCGTCGGCCGGATCCAGCCGGGGGAGCCGATCGTCTTCGTGGCCACCGCCGCCGGTCATCGGCGCGCGGCCTTCGAGGCGTGCGACCTCCTCATGGACTACCTGAAGTCCCGCGCGCCCTTCTGGAAGAAGGAGCACGGCCCCGACGGCGAGCGCTGGATCGAGCCCACCGCCCAGGATCACGCCGACCGCGAGCGCTGGGGCTAGAGCGCGTTTCCGAAACGTGGGTTCAGCCGGTTCCGTCCGAACGGATGAGGCTCTGGCCGGCCGCCACGCCGCGGCGCAGGCGCTCGTCGCCCGCCGAGAAGTTGGGATCCACCAGCCACAGGCGAAGCAGGCGCCGCTTGCGCTCGGGCTCGGGCCAGTCCTCGTACTCGGTCCGCTTGTGCAGGACGGCGGCGTTCTTGAGGAACTGCATGTCGCCGGGCCGGAAGTTCATGTCGAGGTAGGCGTCCGGGTCGTTCGCCGCCCGCTCGATGAACTCGATGGCCTCGACCTGGGCCCGCGACAGTCGCGGACAGGCGGCGTGCTGCTGGCTCTCGCGGATGTACCAGGGCACGAAGAAGGTGCGCAGGCGCCGGCCGTCCCAGCGGCAGAGCGGGATCTCGAACCACGCCTTCTCGCCGGGCTTGTGCTGGCCCTGCGTGTCGAAGGGGAACGGCTCGAACAGCACGGGGACGAGATCGGGCCGCTCGGCGAGCATCCGGTTGAAGATCGCCGGCGAGCTGACGATCCGGCTGACGCCGCCCGACTTCGCCGCCTGCAGGCAGAAGAGGCCGATCATGTCGGCGGCGTCGGTGTGGAAATCCTGCTCGGCGCGGGTCTTGTAGAGGCGCACGCCATAGGCTTTCGGATCGGCCCCCGTGTCCTCGATCCGGCCCAGCAGATCGCCGTCGGTGTTCTGCGAGATCGCCCGGCCCATGTGCAGGCCCAGCGCCCAGTAGGCGCCGGCGCAGACGTCCTCCGGGTGGTCGCCGACCGGGAAGCCGCGAAGGAGGACGAACCCGCGCCCCGCGTCCAGCTCGCGAACCCACTCTGCGATCCGCGGACCCAGCGTGGGCAGGGGGACGTCCTCCCGCCGCCACGCCCGCCACGCCCGCCACGGGCGATCGGCCGCCCGCCGGACCGCCGCGATCAGCTCGTCGATGTCCGCGGGAGTGAACGCGTAGCGCCAGTCCGCGAGGCCCGCGAGGTCGCGGCCGGACCAGACGTCCGGAGAGGTCAGGCGCGCGGCGGGCATCGCCGGACGGCTCGGCATCGTCTCGGACATCGCAGGCTCCCTCACACCTGCGGTTCAATATTTCTGGAAATTCGGAAATGTCAATCGGGGCCGCCGGTCTCCGCCGCCGCCAGCCGCGCGACGTCGCGCACATAGGCGGCGGCGTCGAACTTCTTGAACGTGTTGGGACCCATCGAGCGCACCGTGCCGAACACCGGCTGCGGCCCCCACGGGCGGTCGTGCAGGCCGTACAGCCAGCCGACGTTGGTGAACGAGTTCGGATCGCGCCCGTCGAGGAACCAGCGGTTGTTCAGCGCCAGGGTCGTCTCGAACGCCTCCTCGGGCGAGGCCGACCAGTGCAGGATCTTCTTTCCCCAGTACATGCGCAGGTGATTGTGCATGTACCCGGTGGCCGTCATCTCGCGCATGGCGGCGTTCCAGTAGGGATCGTGCGTCCCGGCCGCTTCGAACTGGGCGCGGTTGTAGACGTGGGGACGCGGATCGCCCGCGTGGTCCGCCAGGGTCTTGCGCGCCCATTCCGGCATGGCGGCGTAGCGGTCGTAGTCGGTCTCGTAGAAGCAGTGGTTCATCGACAGCTCGCGGCGGACGATCAGCTCCTCCAGGAAGCTGGTCCGGTTGTCGCCGCGGCTGTGCCGCCGCGCAGCCAGGGCGATCTCCACCGGCGAGATCTGGCCGAAGTGGAGGTAGGGGCTCATGAGCGAGGCGGCGCGGGCCTCGGGCTTGCCCCGTTCGGCGCCGTAGCGATGCAGGCCGTCGGCCACGAAGGCGTCGAGCCGGGCTCGCGCCGCGCCCTCGCCGGCCGGGAACCGGCGGACCTGGCCAACAGAATGGTCGATCTTCAGGCCGGCCAGGATGGCGGCCACGTCGTCCAGGTCCAGCGCGCCCTCCAGGTCGAACCGGTCCATGCGGCGTCGCAGCTCGCGCGGCTCGAGGGGCTCCAGGAACTCGTCCCAGACCCGATGCAGGCGCGGCCTCAGCGTGCGGGCGGCGTACTCGTGCTTGTCCGAGGCCCGCTCGATCGGGACCACGACGTCGCCCTCCACCTGCACGAGCCGCCGGTCCAGGCCATCGGCGAGACGGGCGCGCCAGGTGCGCTGGATCTTCAGGTAGCCCCGGTCGCAGACCACCAGCGCGGCGTCGGCCGCGAGCGCGCGGGCCAGCTCGTGCGGCGGCTGCTTGCGGATGACGAAGCCGACCCCGCGATCGGCCAGACGCCGCCGCGCCTCGGCCAGACCCTCCAGCATGAAGCCGTAGTGGCGGGCGTTCGCCTCCGGGAACGCCGTCAGGCCGAAGCAGACCAGCACCGGCAGGTCGAGCGCGTTCGCCTCGTCGATGGCGAACTCCAGCGCCGGATTGAAGTCCGCCCGCTGCGACTGCTGCATCCAGTAGAGCACGTAGCGCGCGGGGATCCTCGGCGGGGCGTCGACGAGAACCTTCAGACGGGCGGACGAGATCACCGGACGCTCCACGCGGAAAACGGACGCCGGAGAAAACACGCTTCAGGCCGATTGGCGACGCTTCCCGGCGCGCGATTTTGAGCTTGCCCGATTTCGGGCACGCGCGTTGTCTGCGGAGGATGGCCGAGGCAGATCCACCACCGATGTCGGATGCGGGCGACCTGGACGACCTCGTGGCCTACGTGGCGCGATCCAGCGGGCTCGATCCTTCGCAGGCAAGGCGGATCGTCGATGACGTGCTCTCGTACCTGGGCGAAAGCCCGCAGGATTTCATCCGCAGGCGCCATGCCGCACTGCTCAGGCTGGGGTGCCGGAACGAGGAGATCTACGCGCGGATCGCCGACGAGCTCGCCCAGCGGCGGTTTCCGGCCCCGCCCTATTCGATCCGCCAGATCCGCCGGATCATCTACGGCTGAGGGGGCGCGCTGATGTGCGGCATCGTCGGATACGTCGGCGAGCGCGCCGCGCTGCCGCTGCTGATGGAAGGCCTGCGGCGGGTCGAGTACCGCGGCTACGACTCGGCGGGCGTGGCGGTCGCGCACGAGGGGCGCCTCGCGGTCCACAAGCGCAAGGGCAAGGTGCGGGAGCTGGACGCCGCCCTGCCCGCGGCGGGCCTCCCGGGAACGACGGGGATCGCCCACACCCGCTGGGCCACGCATGGCGAGCCCAGCGACGCCAACGCCCACCCGCACACCGACGCCCAGGGCCGCATCGCGGTCGTGCACAACGGCATCATCGAAAACGCCGCCGAGCTGCGGGCGCGGCTGGCCGCCGACGGTTTCGCCTTCCGCTCCGAGACGGACACCGAGGTGCTGGCGCACCTGATCGCCGCCCGGCCCGAGAACAGCCTTCTCGACGCCGTCCGCGCGGCCCTGCGGCAGGTGAAGGGCGCCTATGGCCTCGCCGTGATCGACGCCGCGCGGCCCGGGACCATCGTCGCCGCCCGCAACGGCGGCCCGGTCGTGATCGGCGTGGGCGACGCGGAGATGTTCGTCGCCTCGGACGCCTCCGCCCTGATGGGGCATGCGAAGACCGTGGCCCACCTGGACGACGGCGAGATCGCCGAGGTCCGGGCCGACGGCTTCTCGGTGCTGACGCTGGAGGGGACCGAAACCGCCAAGGCCACCCAGGCGCTGGAGGGCGAGGCCGCGGGCTTCGACAAGGGCGACTACGCCCACTTCATGCGCAAGGAGATCGCCGAGCAGCCCGACGCGGTGCGCCGCACGCTGATGGGCCGGCTCGACGCGCGGTTCTCCACGGCGCACCTGGGGGGCATCGAGCTCGCGGCGCGCGAGATGCTCGACATCCGCCGGGTCAAGATCCTCGGCTGCGGCTCGGCCGGCTACGCGGGCGTGCTGGGCGCGCACCTGATCGAGACGCTGGCCCGCATCCCTGCGCACGCCGAGCCCGCCTCGGAGTTCCGCTATCGCAACCCGGTGATCGAGCAGGACACGCTCTATGTCGCCGTCAGCCAGTCGGGCGAGACCTTCGACACCCTGGCGGCGATCCAGGAGGTGAAGCGGAAGGGCGGGCGGGTGCTCGGCGTCGTCAACACGGTGGGCTCGACCATCGCGCGCGAGTGCGGCCGGGGCGTCTACCTGCACGCGGGGCCCGAGGTGGCGGTGGTCTCCACCAAGACCTGGACCTGCACGGCCGTCGCCTTCGCCCTTCTGGCGCTGCAGCTCGGGCGGGTGCGGGATCTGTCGGCGGCCCAGGGCGCGCGGCTGCTGGCCGGGCTGTCGGCCCTGCCCGACCAGATCGCCGGGATCGTCGAGCGCGAGGCCGAGCTGGCGCCGCTCACCGCCCGCCTGGTCCGCAGCGAGCACGCCTACTTCATCGGCCGCGCGGCCGGCTATGCTGTGGCCATGGAGGGCGCGCTGAAGCTGAAGGAGGTAAGCTACCTCCACGCCGAGGCCTACGCCGCCTCCGAGCTCAAGCACGGCCCCCTGGCCCTGATCGCGCCCGAGACGCCGACGGTGGTCGTCCTGCCCGACGACGAGCTGCTGGCGAAGAACCTCTCCACCATCGCCGAGGTGCGCACGCGCCAGGGGCCGGTGCTGGCGATCACCCATCCGGGCGTCAAGGTCGACGGCGTCGAGGCGGCCTTCGCGGTCCCCCGCTCCGAGCCCGAGCTCGCGCCGATCCTGATGAACGTCCCGCTTCAGCTCCTGGCCTACCAGGTCGCCCAGGGCCTCGGACGCGACATCGACCAGCCCCGCAACCTCGCCAAGTCCGTCACCGTCGAGTGAGGTCCGCGGCCGCCCCCGCCGTCCCAGTTCCGCTGCGCGGAACCCGGGATGACATCGGTTCGAGGAAGCGCGCTTTGCGAGCTCCCTGGATCCTGGTCCTCACCGACGAGGGGCGGGGAACCCGTTGAGCTGATCGGCCGAAGGCCCGTTTTGTCGACCACGAATGCACACGAAGAACACGAATGGTCGCGGAAAGGCCCGGGTCCCATTCGTGTGCATTCGTGTTCATTCGTGGTTCCTCTTGAGGACGCTTCGCGTCGGAACCGCGGAATACGCGGAAGGGGCCCTGCGGGGAGGCCCAGGGGTCTTCCGTGTGATTCCGCGTGTTCCGAGTATTCCGTGGTTCCTGTCGCTTCGTTCCGGGGTGCGGGGACCCTGCGCAGCAGGGTGGAGGGGTCCTTGGCTCCGAGCTCGGCCAGCGCCTGCAGCCCACTGGCGCTTCGCTTCCGGGGGGATGACGGTTTAGAAGGGCGGCGAAGGAGTCCGACATGAACGCCCCTGTGCTGAGCCCCGGCGGAAAGATCGACACCGCCAAGCCGCTGAAGCCCGTCCGCGTCGCCGTGCTGACGATCTCGGACACCCGCGACGAGGAAAGCGACACCTCCGGCAACCTGCTGGCGGGCCGCGTGAAGGACGCCGGGCACGAACTGGTCGCCAAGGGGATCGTCAAGGACGACGTCGAGCAGATCCGCGCGCAGATCCTGAAGTGGGTCGGCGAAGGGGTGGAGGCCATCGTCTCCACCGGCGGCACCGGCATCACGGGCCGCGACGTCACGCCCGAGGCCGTGCGCCCGCTGTTCGACAAGGAGATCGACGGCTTCTCGGTGGTGTTCCACCTGGTCAGCTACCAGTCGGTGGGGCTCTCCACCCTGCAGAGCCGCGCGCTGGCCGGCATCGTGAAGGGCTGCTTCGTCTTCTGCCTTCCGGGCTCGAACGGCGCGGTGAAGGACGGCTGGGACAAGGTGATCTCGGCCCAGCTCGACAGCCGCCACGGCCCCTGCAACATGGTCGAGCTGATGCCGCGGCTGATGGAAGCCTAGTGGCCGGAAAGCTCACCCACATCGACGAGACCGGTCGCGCCCGCATGGTCGACGTCTCGGACAAGGCGGTGACCGCCCGCGAGGCGGTGGCGCAGGGTTTCCTGCGGATGTCGCGCGAGACGCTGGCGCTCGCGATGTCCGGCGAAGGCCGCAAGGGCGACGTCCGCGCCGTGGCCGAGATCGCGGGCGTGATGGCCGCCAAGAAGACGTCCGACCTCATCCCCATGTGCCACCCCCTGCCGATCGCCAAGGCCGAGGTGCGGGTCGAGCCCGGCGACGAGGGCCTCTCGGTCACCGCGCGGGTCAAGACCACGGGGCAGACCGGCGTCGAGATGGAGGCGCTGACCGCCTGCTCGGTGGCGCTGCTGACGCTCTACGACATGCTGAAGGCGGCCGAGAAGGGCATGGTCATCGAGGCGGTCCGGCTGGTCTCCAAGACCGGCGGCAAGAGCGGCGACTGGTCGGCATGAAGCTGCTCCCCGTCGACGACGCCCGCGCCCGGATGCTGGCCGAGGTCGCCGCGCTGCCGGCCGAGACGGTTCCCCTGCCCGCCGCCGTCGGCCGGGTGCTGGCCGAGGACGTCCGCGCGGTGCGTGACCAGCCGCCTTTCGCCGCCTCCGCCATGGACGGCTGGGCCGTGCGGGCGGCGGACACGCCGGGCGACCTGCGGATCGTCGGCGAGAGCGCGGCCGGGCGCGGCTTCGAGGGCGAGGTCGGTCCCGGCGAGGCGGTCCGCATCTTCACCGGCGCCGCCGTGCCCGCCGGGTGCGACGCCATCGTGATCCAGGAGGACGCCCGGCGCGACGGCGACGCCGTCGCCGTCCCCGCCACCCCGGCAGGGCGCCACCTGCGCCCGGCGGGCGGCGACTTCGCGGCGGGCGACGTGCTGCTGCCGCGCGGCGTCGCCATCGACGCCTGGCGCCTGTCGCTGGCCGCCGCCGCCGGACGGGCCGAGGTGTCGGTGAGCCGCCGGCCCCAGGTGGCGCTGTTCTCGACCGGCGAGGAGATCGTCGAGGCGCCGGCCACGCCCGGGCCCTTCCAGATCTACGACTCCGGCTCCCGGGCCCTGGAGGCGCTGATCGCGGGCTGGGGCGGCGAGGTCCGGCGCGCCAAGCCGGTTCGCGACGACCTCGAGACCACGATCCAGGCGCTGCGGGACGCCAAGGGCGACCTGGTGGTGACGGTGGGCGGGGCCTCGGTGGGCGACCACGACCTGGTGCGGGCCGCCGCGGCGGCGCTGGGCCTCGATCTGCGGGTCGCCAGCGTCAACGTCCGGCCGGGCAAGCCCACCTTCTTCGGCGTCCTGGGCGACGGGCGCAGGCTGCTGGGCCTGCCCGGGAATCCCGCGTCCGCGCTGGTCTGCGCCGAGCTGTTCCTCCGTCCGCTGCTGCGCGCCTACGCCGGGGCGGACCCGACGCCGCCGACCCTTTCGGCCCGGCTCGCCCGGCCGCTTCCCGCCAACGGCTCCCGCGAGCACTGGATGCGTGCGCGCCTCGCCTACGCGGACGGCGGCGTCACCATCGAGGCGTTCCCGGATCAGGACTCTTCGCTGATCGGGGTCTTCAACGCGTCCAACGCGCTGCTGCGGCGGCCGGCGGATGCGCCGGCGCTGTCCGCGGGCGACGTCGTCGAGGCGCTGCCGCTGGCGCGGGCGTAGCGGACGGCGGTGATCTCGCCGATCACCGAGACCGCCACCTCGAACGGCGCCTTGCCGCCGATGTCCAGGCCGATCGGGGCGTGCAGCCGCGCCAGCGCCGCCGCCGGCATCCCCATGTCCTCCAGCTCGGCGACGCGCCCGGCCAGTCGCCGGCGCGCGCCCAGCAGGCCGACGTAGCCCGCTCGGGAGGGCAGCGCCGCCTTCAGCGCCTCGCGGTCGGTCTCCAGGTCGTGGGTCGCCACGGCCACGTACGTCCACGGGTCGAGGCCGATGGCCGCCAGCGCCGGGCCCGGATCGTCCCGGCGGTAGGCCAGGTGCGGGATCGGCGGCGGGGTGGACGGTCCCTTGGGCCGCACCAGCGTCGTCTCGAAGCCGGACTTCACCCCCAGCTCGGCGATGGCCAGGGCGGTCGGATCGCCGCCCACGATCACCAGCCGCGGCCTGGGCTCGTGACGCCGCACCACCTGGACGCCCGGCCACGGCGCGGGGTCCGGTCCGCAGCTGCGCCGGGCGCCGTCGCTCAGGTAGGTCACCGGCCGACGCTCTGCCTCGGCCGCGAGCAGCTCCGCCAGCGCGGGATCGTGCGGTCCCACCCGCTCCACGAAGATCTCGATGCGGGCGCCGCAGAGCAGGCGGATGTCGGGCCAGGGGCTGCCTTCGCCGTACACCAGTCGCCGGGCCTGCCCGTCCGCGAGCACGGCCCAGGCGTGGCCGGCCACGTCGCCTTCGACGCAGCCGCCCGAGAAGTAGCCGGCCAGCACCCCCTCGGCGAAGACCATCTGGGTGCCTTCGGGCCGCGGGCCACCGCCCTCCACGGCCACCAGCGTCGCCAGGACCAGGGGGTTTCCCGCCTCGGCCGCGCGGCGCAGGGCCGGGCGGACGTCCTCGTCGAGGCCGAAGGTAGGCCACTCGGGAAGGGGCGAGTCGGGACCGGGAACGTCAATCACCCTCGGATACGCCTTCTTAGCTTTCCTGCGACAAAATGGTCTCGGAAACGGATTCCACCAAGCATTTCAGCCGCCGAGCCTGCCCGCCGCATGACCGCCTCCCTCAGCAAGCTCGGCCTCGGAACCGGCCAGTTCGGCCTCGATCAGCCGGCCATGAGCCGCGGCCGGCCGCGCGACGCCGAGGCTCGCGACATCCTCTCCATCGCCGGGCGCTCGGGCATGGGCGTGCTGGACGTCGTGCGCGGCTCGACGACGGCCGACACCCTGCTTCGCGGCGCGCTGCCGCAGCCGAACCCGTTCAAGGTCACGCTCACCAGCATCCGCCCCGACCGCGGCCCCGAAGTGGCCGAGGCCGAGCTTCGCGCCCAGATGCTGCGCCTCGGCGTCGAGCGTGTCGACACCATCCTCGCGCCGTCGGCCACCGACCTGCTCGCCCCGCAGGGCGCGTCGCTCTGGGACCGGCTGAGGGCGCTGAAGGACGCCGGCGTCTGCCGGCGGATCGGCGTGCCGGTCTACGCCTCGGACGACCCGGTCGGCGTGGCGCGGCGCTTCAAGCCCGACGTCGTCCAGGCGCCGGCCTCGCTCCTCGACCAGCGGCTGCTGCTGGACGGCTCGCTCGCCACCCTGGCCGAGATGGGGATCGAGGTGCACCTGCGATCCATCTTCCTGAACGGGGTGCTGTTCCTGCCGCCCGACCGGGCGCCCAGCCACCTGAAGGCCGCCGCCGGCCGCATCAGCCGCGCGCGGCGTCTGATCGCCGAGGGCAAGTCCGACCCGCTGCAGGCCGCTCTAGGCTTTGCGCTGACCCGCCCGGAAGCCACGGCCGTGCTCGTGGGCGTCACCTCGGCCGCCGAGATGAGCGCCGTCGTCGCGGCCGCCATGAGCCCGCCGCCCGACCTGGACTGGGACGAGATGGCGATCGACGACCCCGACGCGCTGAACTGGGCGGCCGCCTGATCCGCCGCGGGATGCGGCAGGGTTCGGACTCACTTCGACATCAGCGATTTCAACAACTTCCGGCCGTCCCGGCGAATGCCGGGACCCAGATTTCACGTGCGAGATCGTGGTTGGAGGGGCTCCGAGCCTACGGAACCCGCATCTGAGCCCTTCCATCTGGATCCCGGCCTTCGCCGGGATGACCGGATCTTGAGGACGGACCCTAGACCGGCTGGTCGATCGCGGGCTGCGGCGGGGTGAACCAGGCCGCGCCCTCCTCCGTCACGCGGAAATGGTCTTCCAGCCGGACGCCGAACGCGCCCGGGATGACGATCATCGGCTCGTTCGAGAAGCACATGCCGGGCTGCAGCGGCGTGCGATCGCCGCGCACTAGGTACGGCGCCTCGTGGATCGACAGGCCGATGCCGTGGCCGGTGCGGTGCGGCAGGCCGGGCAGGTCGTAGTCCGGACTGAAGCCTTCGGCGGCCAGGACCCTTCGCGCCACGGCGTCGATCTCCTCGCACGGAACGCCGGGCTTCACCGCCGCGAAGGCAGCGGCCTGGGCCTTCTTTTCCACCGCCCAGACGCGGAGCATCTCCTGCGTCGGCTGGCCGAAGACGTAGGTGCGGGTGATGTCGGAGTTGTAGCCCTGCACCCGGCAGCCCGTGTCGATCAGCACGAGGTCGCCGTCGCTCAGCGCCTGCTCGCCCGGCAGGCCATGCGGATAGGCCGAGGCTTCGCCGAACTGCACCGCGCAGAACGACGAGCCGTCGTCGGCCCCGAGCGCCCGGTGCGCGGCGTCGATGAACCGGCGCACCTCGCCGGTGGTGATCCCCGGGCGCAGGATCCGCGCGGCGCGGCGGTGGACCTCCAGGGTCATGGCCTTGGCCTGCGCCATGAGCGCGAGCTCGGCCGGCGACTTGATCATGCGGCAGCCGTCCACCACCGGGGCGGCGTTGGCCATGGCCACATCGGGCGCCGCGATCCGCAGCGCGTCGAACATCGCGAACGCCAGCGCCGGATCCACCGCCAGCGAGCGGGCGCCCATCCCGGCCAGCACCTGCGCGGACAGGTCGTAGGGGCTCTCGTGCTCCTCCCACAGCCTGAGCGGCGCCTCGACGCCGAGCGAGGCCAGGAGCGATCCCTCTTCGAAGCGCGGGCAGATCATCACCGGCGTCCCGGTCTTCGACAGGATCATCGCCACCAGCCGCTCGGTCGCGTTCCAGCCGACGCCGGCGAAGTAGCGCAGCGACGCGCCGGCCCCGATGATCAGGGCGTCGGTGGTCATCAGCGACTGGGCCTTCGCCAGCCGCGCCAGCCGCTCGGCGCGCGCGATCGGCGGCGCCGGGGTGGACCAGGGGCCCAGGTCCGCGAGCTCCGCCTCGGCCGTCGATCCGCCGATCGCCATGTCTGCTCCTTCGCTCCGTCATCCCGTGTATAGGCTGGGGCATGGCTGGGAGTCAGGACTTCGCGGCGGACCCGCGGAACGCGGACCTGCGCATCTACGTGAACGGCGACCTCGTGCCGCGCGCCGAGGCCCGGGTGTCGGTGTTCGACGCAGGCTTCGTCCTGGGCGACGGCGTCTGGGAAGGCCTGCGGCTGCACAAGGGCCGCCTGCTGTTCCTCGAGGCGCACCTGGAGCGGCTGTTCGCGGGCCTGGAGGCGATCCAGCTCCCGCTCGGCCTCACCCCCAGCGAGCTGACCGCCGAGATCGAACGCACCCTGGCGGCCAACGGCATGGTGGACGGCGCGCACCTGCGCCTGATGGTCACCCGCGGCGAGAAGGCGGCGGTGAACCAGGACCCCCGCAACTGGCTCGGCAGGCCCACCATCGTCATCACGGCAGAGTACAAGAGCCCTTCGCCCGAGGTCGCCGCCCGCGGCCTCGCGCTCGCCACCTCCGAGATCGTCTGCACGCCGCGCGAGATGTTCGACATGCGGCTCAACTCGCACAGCCGCCTCGCCCTGATCCGCGCGCTGATCGACGCCATCGGCAAGGGCGGCGACGAGGCGCTGATGCTGGATCCGAACGGCTTCGTCTCGTCCTGCAACGCCACCAACTTCTTCTGGGTGAAGGACGGGCGGGTGATGACCTCCACCGGCGACTTCTGCTTCAACGGCGTGACCCGGGCGAACGTCATCGCGCTCTGCCGCCGCCACGGCGTGCCGATCACCCTCGGCGACTTCGAGCTGGCCGACGTGGCCGAGGCGGACGAGGCCTTCGTCACCGGCACCTTTGGCGGCCTCACGCCGGTCCGGTCGCTGGACGGCCGGGACTTCCCGCACCCCCTCCCCGGCCCCGTCACCGCCCGGCTCCGCACGCACTACGAGGCGCTCAAGGACGAGGACGCCCGCGACGGGCGGCGCAACGCATGACGATCCGCATCGCCATGTGGTCGGGGCCGCGCAACATCTCCACGGCGATGATGCGCAGCTTCGAGAACCGGCCCGACTGCCAGGTCGTGGACGAGCCGTTCTATGCGGCCTACCTGGCCCGCACCGGGCTCGATCATCCCATGCGGGACGAGGTCCTGGCGGCCCAGCCGCACGACTGGCGCGACGTGGTGACCGGCCTCGACGCCCTCGGCGGCCCGCTCGTCTACGAGAAGCACATGACCCACCACATGCTGCCCGGCTTCGGCCTGGACTGGGTGGCGGGCCGGCGCAGCGCCTTCCTGATCCGCGACCCGGCCGAGGTGCTGGCCTCCTACGTCGCCAGGCGCGCCGAGGCGACCCTGGACGACATCGGCGTCGTGCAGCAGCGCGCGCTGTTCGACCGCGTGGCCGACACGCTGGGGCAGGCGCCGCCCGTGGTGCGGGGCGCCGATATCCTGGCGCATCCGCCGGCGATGCTCTGCGCCCTGTGCGATGCGCTGGATATCCCCTTCCGCGAACAGATGCTGAGCTGGCCGGCCGGACGCCGCGCCTCGGACGGCGTCTGGGCGCCCGCCTGGTACGACGCGGTGGAGCGTTCGACCGCCTTCGAGGCCCCGGAGCGCCGCGCGTATCCGCGCCTGCCCGACCACCTCGCGCGGATCGCGGACGCCGCCCGACCCCACTACGAGGCCCTCGCGGCGCACCGGCTGAAACCGCCGGCGCCGATCCCGGAGCCTCTCCCGTTCAGACGGACCGTCTGAACGGGACGATGAGGCTCCGAGTCAGGAGTCTCGCGCGATTGGCCGCCTACCGCCGCAGCCTCAACCCCACATAGGCCGCCAGCCCCGGCTCACGGTAGCCGAGGGTTTCCGCGTAGCGCCTGTCGGCGAGGTTCTCGACGCGCGCGGTCAGGGTCAGGCCCTCGTTCACCGCGTAGGCGGCCGAGACGTCGGCCGTGACAAAGCCGCCTCGGACGGCGCGGCTGAAGCCGTCCCGGGCTGTGTCGGACTGGCTCGACTCCGCCCGCACCGAGACCGATCCCGACCAGGGGCCGCGGTCCCAGAGCAGCGACGCGGACCCCGCGTGGTCGGGAACGCGGAGCAGGCTGCGGTCCGTCGAGCGGTCGATGGCGTCCGTCCAGGCGTAGGCCAGCTTCACGCGCACGCCCTCGGCGAGCCGCGCGTCCACCTCGGCCTCGAGCCCGCTGGAGCTGGTCTTGGCGATGTTGATGTAGCGGCTGGCGACGTAGGCGATCTGGTCGCGCACCAGCAGCCGGTACGCGGTCAGGGCCGCGGAGACCGTGGCGTTCGACCAGCCCAGCCGAAGGTCATAGCCCTCGGCGCGCTCGGGCCGCAGGGCGACCGGCGGCGCGAAGCAGAAGTCGCAGACGACCTGGCTGACCGTCGGCGTCTTGAAGCCCGTGCCGGCCGACGCCACCACGCGGAAGCCCCCGCCCGCGTCGAGCGCCGCCGAGAGCCGGCCGGTGGTCCGGGCCCGGAACGCCTCGGGGTCGTCGTGCCGGACGCTGCCGGTCAGGGTCAGCCGGTCCAGCCGCGCCTGCCCCACCGCGAAGACCGCGGTGTTGGAGAGGTTGCGCGAAAGGCCGGTCGAAAGGTCGGCCTCGCTGGCCTGATGCTCGGCGCCGACCACGAAGCGGTCGCCCTGCGTCGCCGTCCAGCGGAGCACCTGTCGGTCCGCGTCGACCACGGACGGGAAGGACGAGAGGTTGCGGCGCCGCAGGTCGTAGGCGCTGAGGCTGATCTCGTGCGTGAGGCCCAGCGCGTCCACGCTCGCCCGCGCGAAACCCTGCCAGGCGCGGGTCTTCGCCCGGTCGGGCGTATCGCCCAGTTCGAACCGCGGCGGCGGATAGCCGTCGATCTCGACGGTGGAGCGGGTGTACCGCAACCGCCCGTCCAGGCGCACCTGGGGCGAGGCGGTGAAGCGGCCGCCGAGGTTGGCGGTCCAGGTCCTGAAGCCGTCGTCCTCGGCGCCGGTGTCGGCCTTCGAGATCCCGTCGGTGCGGAAGCCCGTAACCGTGGCGCTGAGGGCGTAGCGCTCGCTGCGCGTCCCCGCGCCGGCGAAGCCCCGCGCCGTCGTGAACGAGCCGCCTTCGGCTGCGAACTCCAGCCCGTCCAGCTCGCGCGTGGTGAAGCTGACCACCCCGCCGATGGCCTCCGAGCCCCACAGCGAACCCTGCGGCCCGGAAAGGACCTCGACCCGCTCCAGGTCGGCGGTCTGCAGCGACGAGGGGTCGTAGTCGCCGTTCGGAGCCGCGCCGTCGCCGACCGGCACGCCGTCGATCAGCACCAGGGTCATGTCGGGCGCGGCGCCGCGGATGCGGATGGCCGCCACGCCGCCGAACGCGCCGGTGCGCGCGATGGACACGCCGGGCACGGTCGAGAGGAGGTCGGCCGCGAAGGCAGTGTTCCGCGCTTCGATCTCGGCGCGGTCGATCACCCGGGCGCCGGTGATCTCCTCGGGGTCCACCGGCAGGCGCGCGGCGGTCACGACGACCTCGTCGACCGAGGTGTCCGCGCAGGCCGGCGCGGCGGCGGCCGCGGCGAGGGCCGCGGTGGCAAGAAGGTAGGATCGCATTGACGTCAGACTCCAGCTTCGGAGTCGCCTGCGTCAGAGCCTCGGCTCTGCCGGTCGTTGGCCTGGTCCCGGGCCGCGGACGAGCGACGGAAGAAGACGGCAGGTCTCCTGGCTTGCGGGTCACAAGGCCTCGCCCTCGCCTTCCCAGGAGTCCCGTCGGGCTTCCCAGTGGCGTCCTGCCGGGCCGAGGCTGGCAGGATCGGACGCGGCCCTCGCCGCTCACAGTTGCGGGCACAGCCGGGGAGTTTCACCCCGGTTCCCTCTTGGCCCCCGTCAGGGGGACCGCCTTCACGCCCCGCGTATTGCTACCGTTCCGGGGGCGAGGCAAGGTCCGCGGCCATGCGTGCTTCCCTTGCGTTCACCCTGGCCCTCTCGGTCTGCGCCGCCGCGACGGCCCCGGCGGCCCAGCCGCTCGGCGGAGATCATTCGATCTTGAAGGATATCGTCGCCGAGGTGTCGCCGCAGCGGCAGCGCGCCGATATCGAGCGGCTGGTGTCGTTCGGGACCCGGCACACGGGCTCGGAAACCCGGTCCGATCGCCGGGGCATTGGCGCGGCGCGGCGCTGGATCGCGGCCGAGTTCGCTTCGATCTCGAAGGATTGCGGCGGACGCCTGCGGGTCGAGACGCTGTCGCGCACCATGACCGCCGAGCGCCTCGCGGGGCCCACCGAGGTGGTGAACGTCCTGGGCGTCCTGCCGGGAACGACCGACCCCGACCGGGTGATCGTGATCTCGGGCCACTACGACAGCCGCGCCACCGACGCGAAGGACTTCACCTCGGACGCGCCCGGGGCCAACGACGACGGCTCGGGCACGTCGGCCGTCATCGAGGCGGCGCGGGTCCTCTGCCGGCATCGTTTCCCGGCCACGCTGGTCTTCGCGGCGCTGGCCGGCGAGGAGCAGGGCCTGCTGGGCGGACGCATCCTCGCCGAGCACGCGGTCGAACGGGGCTGGTTCGTAGCGGCCAACCTCAACAACGACATCATCGGCAACACCGAGGGCCTGTCCGGGGTCCGCGACAACACCCACGTGCGCGTCTTCTCGGAAGGCACGCGCTCCACCGAGACGCCCGCGCAGGCCGACCGCCGCCGCTACAACGGCGGCGAGGTGGACAGCCCCTCGCGGAACCTGGCGCGCTTCATGGACGTCGTCGCCGACCGCTATCTCACCAACCTCGACGTGGTGATGGTCTACCGCACCGACCGCTACGGCCGGGGCGGCGACCAGGTGGAGATGCTGCGCGCGGGCTTCCCGGCCGTCCGCGTGACCGAGGCGGTGGAGAACTACACCCGCCAGCACCAGAACCTGCGCACCGAGAACGGGATCCGGTACGGCGACACGATCGACGGCGTGGACTTCGCCTACCTGGCCCAGGTGACGCGCCTGAACGTGGCGTCCATGGCGGCCCTCGCCCTGGCGCCCCGTCCGCCCTCGGGCGTGGAGATCTCGGGCGCGGTCAGCGCCGACACGACGGTCAGGTGGACGCCGGCGCCCGACGCGGCGGCCTACCGGGTCTGGTGGCGCGCCACCACCGACCCTCAGTGGCGCTTCTCCCGCGTGGTCCCGCCCACAGGCCAGGCGGTGCTGAAGGCCGTCAACATCGACGACTGGTTCTTCGGCGTCAGCGCCATCGGTCCCGACGGCCACGAGAGCCCGGTGGTGTTTCCCGGCGCCGCCGGCGCGTTCGACCGCGCCGGGGCCCCTCCCGTCCCGAAGTGACGGCGGCGACCTACGCCAGGCTGGCCTTGTAGAGCTTCAGAAGCTCGGCCCAGGCCTTCTCGGCCTGCGCCTCGTTGTAGACCTGGCTGCCCTTGACGCACCAGCCGTGGGCCGCCGGGTAGACCTCCACCGTGGCGGACTTCTTCGCCTCGGCGAAGGCCGCCTTCAGGA
Source organism: Phenylobacterium sp. T106 (assembly GCF_057219735.1). NCBI lineage: Bacteria > Pseudomonadati > Pseudomonadota > Alphaproteobacteria > Caulobacterales > Caulobacteraceae > Phenylobacterium > Phenylobacterium sp. T106. The sequence continues at coordinate 28,522 of NZ_JBXVWA010000017.1, forward strand.
TGTCCTTCGAGTCGGGCTGCTGCTTGTCGTCGTTCTCGGCCACGGCCACGAGGTAGCTGGCGTTGGTCTTGGGGATCAGCAGGTGCGGGCTGTCGGGAGACTTGGTGGTGAGCCCGCCGCCGTGGAAGCTGCCCACGGCCGCGATGCGCCCCGGCACGGCCGCCGCGGTCCGGAACGAGAGCGGGCCGCCCATGCAGTAGCCTTGCACGCCGGCCTTCCTGCGCTTGTTGGTCTGCGGCTGCGCGTCGAGGAAGGCCAGGTACGCCTTGGCGTCCCCGTCGACCCCGGCGTTGGTCATGGCCTGCCTGTAGCCCATCACCCGGGCCCGGTCCGTGGGATTGGCGAAGTTGAACCCTTCGCCGGCCACCACGCCCTTCACGGACCGGTAGAAGGGGTTCGGAACCAGGACGACATAGCCCTCGGCCGCGAGCCGTCGGCCCATCTCGCGGAACGTCGGGCGCAGGCCGGCGATGTCGGTCCAGATCAGGACCGCCGGCCATGTCCCCTTGCCTGACGGATGGAACAGGACGGCGTCGGCGGTCCCGTCGGCGGTCTTCACCTCGACGTCCTTCTCCACCACCTTGGCCTGCGCGCGCGCGGCGCTGGCCGCCGCCGCCGCGCCCGCGGCCGTCATCAGGCCGAACGTCCGGCGCGACACGGTGGGATCGTGGATCAGGCCGACGTGGATATCGTCGTCACACATGGAGACCTCCCTGGCTTCGTCCTTGGCCGCCAAGCGTCACGGCGATTGTTGCGGCGGGATTTCGCCGCGAGGGAACCACAGCTCCACGGCGAATGCACGGGACTCGCGTTACAGCCCGGTCCATGAGCTCGCCCGACCGGATCGCCCGCGCCGATCGCATCGCGCCCTATTTCGAGGTGCAGCTGCGCCTCGCGAACCGGATGGCCGAGCTCACCGGCGCGCCGCTCGGCGAGACCGCCCTGACCCACACGAACCTGCATCGCCGCCTGGGCCTGGGCGTCTGGCGCGAGGGCCCGCCCGCCGCGGGTTGGGCGCCCTACGCCGAGGCGCTCGAAGCGGCGCCTGACCTTGCCGCGCAGCTGGCGCTGACCCGCGAGGCCTTCATCGCCGCGTCCGACGAGGTCCTGCCGCATCCCGGGCAAACCGGCTTCGGCTGCTTCGCGCACGATCCCGCGACCGACGACGGCGTGGTCCGCATCCACTTCCACAACCTGGACACGGACGACGACGGCGGGCCCCTCGCCGCGACGAAGGTCCCGCGGCGGCGCGCCGAACTGCGCGCGCTGGTCGCCAACATGCGGCGGGTCCATCCGCAGGCCACGCAGATCCGCGGCGGATCCTGGCTCTACAACCTCGAGGCCTACCGGCGCCTCTTCCCGCCGGACTACGTCGCCTCGCGCGCGCCGCATGCGCCGCCCATCGGGCTGCGCGGCACGGCGACCTGGGGCCAGGTGATCGACAGCCGGGAACGCATCCGACCGGACGTCCGCGACGCCGTGGTGGCGAGCCTGCCCGCGATGAACCCCGAGGCGCCCTGGGAGGTGTTCCCCTACCGCATGCTCGCCGTCACCGCGCCCTTAGAGAGCTTCGTGCGGTTCTACGGCCTCTAGCGCCGGCGGCCTCTTAGCGGATGGCGATCGGGTTGATCACCACCTGCACGGTGCCGACGAACCGCGGCTGGCCCAGGACGAACAGGAACTCGCCCACCCCGTCCGCCGCCAGCGGCGCGGTGTTGATGTTCTCCAGCACGTGGACGCCCTTCTTGGCCAGGAGCGTCTGGTGGACGACCCACTGGCGGTCCGGATCGGCGAAGGGGATATGCTCCAGCGCCACGGTGTCTGCGCCGATCGCGACGACGCCCTGGTCGGCCAGCCAGACCGCCGCCTCCTCGCCGATGCCGGGCTCGGTCGCCAGGAAGCGAGCCTTGTCGGTCTCCATCACCTTCATCCAGCCGGTGTGGAAGAGCACCACGTCGCCCTTGCCGATGGTGAGCTTCTGCGCCTTCAGCGCCGCCTGCACATCGGCGCGGGTGATCACCTGGCCTCCGTCCAGCATCGGCTTGCCGAAGTGCCGCGTCATGTCGATGAGCACGCCGCGGGTCACGATCGGGGGGACGTCGGCCAGGTCCAGCCGGCTGAAGCCCTTCGGCGTGCGCAGGTCCTCGCCCTTCAGGCCGTTGTAGTACCGGTTGTCGATGCCCAGGTGGCCGAAGCCGTCCATCTGGGTGCCGATCCCCATGCTGGTCGTCACCTTCTCGTCGTGGGCGGTCACCTTGTTGGGCCCGATCGGGGGCTGGCCGGGCGGCGGGGTCTGGATGATCTCGGCGCTGTACTTCCGGTCGCCGTAGGCCGGGCTGTCCGGGCCTGTGGGCACGCCCAGGGCGTACACCTTGCCGGTGCGGACGAGCGCCGCCGCCCGCTTCACGCCTTCGGCCGACAGGTTGTTCACCGCGCCCCGCAGGTCGTCCTTGCCGTACGGCGAAGGGTGCCAGGCGTCCTGCGCCTGCGCCGCGCCCGCCGCCGCCAGCCAGACGGCCGCCGCCGCCCACCATTTCGCACCCATGACGTCACTCCCTTGTGTTTCCGGGAGCGTGTCACGGCGGGACGAAGTCCGCTACGGGCCCGGCGCCGCCGGCGCGTTCTCGGCCGCCGAGGCGGCGCGCCGGCGACCGCGCGCCGCGTGCCGCGGATCGATCCGGCGAAGTTCCGCGAAGGTCATGTGCGGATGGGTGCGCGCCAGTTCCCGCAGCCGCGTGACCGCGATGGGCGCATAGGCCAGGGCGACGCCTGCCGCGTCGCCCGCCAGGTCGTGCAGCGACATCTGCCGCCCGACCATCTGCTGGGCGACCTCGCTCGCCACGCCGGCCCCGAGCATCAGAAGTGCCACCTCGTTCGCCCGGCTTCGCGGCAGGCCGCCGATGGCCGCCACGGTCAGCCCATAGAACAGCAGCGCGTGCGCCACGGTGTCCGGGAACGGCAGGTTCAGGTCGGAGTACTTGAACGGACCGGCCAGCGCGGCCACGCCGGCGGCCGCGGCCAGCAGGCTCGCGGCGCGGAAGGCGCGCATGAGAAGGTGGGGCGTGAGGCGCATGCGTTCTGCTCGGCCGGGATCGGCCGCGACCATGCGCACGCCAGGGTGAAGGCGGGTTGAAGAGGCGTGGTTTAGGAAGTCCTGCCGGCCGCGCCCCGGCCCAGCGCCCTCGTGGCCCCGATCGCGATCAGGGCCTGCCCGGCGAAGTAGAGGCCCCAGACGGCGAGGCCCAGGGGGAAGGTGTCGAGGGCGGGCCGGCCTGTGCGCAGGAAGATCAGCAGGTCGGACACGGCGAACATGATGGCGCCCGCCCCCACCAGCGCCCGGGGGAACCGGCTGAGCCAGGCGGCGGCGGCCATGGCGGACAATCCGGCCGCATAGAGGGCGATGAGGCCCGCGCCCTCCCGCTGTGGCGGCAGCAGATAGGCGATCACCGGCACCCCCACGAACAGGGCCAGCGCGACGGCCCAGTCCCCGGCCGCCGCGGGGCGGCGGTTGCGCAGGTAGAGGATGATGGCCGTGACGTGGCCGGCCAGAAAGGCGAGCGCGCCGGTGACCAGGCCGTGGGTCTCGAGCAGCACGTCGCCCAGGGCGCCGAACGCCAGCACCGCCGCCAGCAGCCAGCCGTCGAGGCCTCGCGCCATCGTCGCCGCATAGACCGCCAGCAGCGCGACGCCCGCCCCCTTCCAGGTGACGGAGGCGGCCGCGGGCAACGGCAGGAACCAGGATGCGACGTAGGTCGTCCCGGCCAGGATCGCCGCCGCGAGCAGGATCCGCCTCGGGTTCATTCGAAGCCCTTCAGCTCGCACCACACGTCCACCGGGTCGCGGCTGGCGCGCAGCGTGTTGATCGGGGCCGCATCGTCCCGGTAGCCCAGCGCCATGCCCGAGAAGAGCATGTGATCGTCGGGCAGTCCGACGGCCTTGGCCACCGTCTGGGGGTAGCGGGCCCAGTACTCCTGCGCGCAGGTGTCCAGCCCGCGCTCGAGCGCCAGAAGCATGACGTTCTGCATATACATGCCCAGGTCCGCCCACTGGGGCGGGCCCAGCTTGCGGTCCAGGCAGAAGAACAGGCCCACGGGCGCGCCGAACAGCTCGCCGTTCTTCGCGAGCTGCCGCAGGCGGGCCGGCTTGTCCTCGCGCGGGATCCCGATGGCCGCGTACAGGTCCTCGCCGTTCTGGAACCGCCGGGTCCGGAAGGGGTCCCAGAGGTTGGGCGGGTAGACGTCGTACTCCGGGGTCTCGCCGAAGGGGTTCGCGGCGACCGCGGCCTTGAGCCCGGCCAGGGCGTCGCCGGCCAGCGCGTAGACCCGCCAGGGCTGCAGGTTCCCGCCGGAGGGCGCGCGGGCGGCCCGCTCCAGGATCTCGGCCACCACCGCGCCCGGCACGGGATCGGGCTTGAAGGCCCGGATGGAAACCCGCCGCTCGATCGCTTCTGAAACCTGCATGCCGCCCCCGTTCCTGGCCGTTAGCGGGCCGTTGACCGACTCTGTCAGAATGGCGCCTACCATCAGCACCCTAGGTGAAGGCAAGCGGCGTGGCGAAGAGCGGCAAGGGCGGCTTCGGGGCTTTCGTGAAGGCGGTGGTCGTCGCCGGCCTCATGATCTTCGTGATCGGACCCATCGCGGTGGTGGCCATCTACCGCTTCGTGCCCCCGCCGATCACCTTCCTGATGGTGCAGCGCGTGTTCGAAGGCCACGGCCTGGAACGCAGGTGGGTCCCGCTGGAGAGGATCTCGCCGAGCCTGGTGCGCGCCGTCATCGCGGCCGAGGATGCGCGGTTCTGCGAGCACAAGGGCTTCGACCTCGAGGCCATCGAGAAGGCCATGGCCGCCAACGCCGCCGGCAAGAAGCTGCGCGGCGGGTCCACCATCTCGCAGCAGACGGCCAAGAACATCTTCCTCTGGCCGGGCCGCGACTGGGTCCGCAAGGGGCTCGAAGCCTGGTTCACGGTCCTGATCGAGATCGGCTGGGGCAAGGAGCGGATCATGGAGGTCTATCTGAACTCCATCGAGTGGGGTCCCGGCGTCTACGGCGCCGAGATGGCGGCCCGGAAGAACTTCAACGTCCCCGCCTCGAAGCTGACCGTCCAGCAGTCGGCGCGGCTCGCCGCCATCGTGCCGAAGCCCCTGTCCTGGAAGGCCGCCAAGCCCGGGCCCTACATGAAGCGCCGGGCCGGCAGCATCAACCGCAACGCCCGCGCCGTTCGCCGCGAGGGCCTGACGAGCTGCGTCCTCTAGGGCGCGTTCCGACAGGGGCTCTAGGTTCCGGACTCAATCAGGTCCACCAGGTGACGACGGCGGCGAGGTAGACGGTCGCGGCGAAGACGGCTGCGAGTTTGTCGTAGCGGGTAGCGATGCGCCGCCAGTCCTTCAGGCG
>NZ_JBXVWA010000018.1:0-29138 GCF_057219735.1 Phenylobacterium sp. T106
CCCGCCGGTCTTCGCCAGAACCATGGTGATCGCCGCCGTCAGCGTCGTCTTCCCATGATCCACGTGCCCAATCGTGCCGATGTTGCAGTGGGGCTTGTTACGTTCGAACTTCTCTTTGGCCATTTTCAAGCTCCAGCCCTGTCCGGGCTTGTCCTCTAACTAGGGTTGGATGGTCAGGCGTACTTCTTGATCACTTCGTCGGCCACGACTTGCGGGACCGGGTCGTAGTGGTCGTATTGCATCGTGAACTGCGCGCGGCCCTGAGAGAACGAACGCAGGTTGTTGATGTAGCCGAACATGTTGGCCAGCGGCACGAAGGCCGTGACCACTTGCGCGTTGCCGCGGGTCTCGGTGCCCTGGATTTGGCCGCGCCGCGAGTTCAGGTCGCCGATGACGTCGCCCATGTACTCGTCGGGGGTCAGGACCTCGACCTTCATGATCGGCTCGAGCAGCTTCGGAGCCCCCTTCTCGCGCAGTTCCTTGAAGGCCGCGCGGGCGGCGATTTCGAACGCCAGGACCGAGGAGTCCACGTCGTGGAAGCCGCCGTCGTACAGGGTCGCCTTGAAGTCGATCAGCGGGAAGCCGGCCAGCAGGCCGTTTTCCTTGGCCGACTCCAGGCCCTTCTGGACGCCCGGGATGAACTCCTTGGGCACCGCGCCGCCGACGATCGCGCTCTCGAACACGAAGCCCGAACCCGGCTCGCCCGGCTCGAACTTGATCTTGACGCGGGCGAACTGGCCCGTGCCGCCGGTCTGCTTCTTGTGCGTGTAGTCGATGTCCGTGGTCTTACCCAGGCTCTCGCGATAGGCCACCTGCGGCGCGCCGATGTTGGCCTCGACCTTGTAGGTGCGCTTCAGGATGTCGACCTTGATGTCGAGGTGAAGCTCGCCCATGCCCTTCATGATCGTCTGGCCCGACTCCTGGTCGGTGTGGACGGTGAAGGACGGGTCCTCGGCGACCATCTTGGCCAGGGCGACGCCCAGCTTCTCCTGGTCGGCCTTCGACTTCGGCTCGATGGCGATCTCGATCACCGGCTCGGGGAAGTTCATCTTCTCGAGAATCACCGGCGACTTCACCGGGTCGCACAGGGTGTCGCCCGTGCGGGTGTCCTTGAGGCCCGCCAGGGCGACGATGTCGCCGGCGTAGGCTTCCTTGATGTCTTCGCGGTTGTTCGAGTGCATGAGCAGCATCCGGCCGACCCGCTCGCGCTTGTCGCGCGTCGAGTTAAGCAGGCCCATGCCCGTCTCGAGCTTGCCCGAGTAGATGCGGCAGAACGTGAGCGAACCCACGAACGGGTCGTCCATGATCTTGAACGCCAGGACCGACAGCGGCTCGTCGTCGGACGCGCGGCGCTCGACCTCGGCCTCGGTCTTGAAGTCGATGCCCTTGGTCGGCGGGATGTCCACCGGCGACGGCAGGTAGTCGACCACCGCGTCCAGCAGGGGCTGCACGCCCTTGTTCTTGAAGGCCGAGCCCGCGAGGATCGGATAGAACGCGCCGGTCAGCACCGCCTTGCGGAGGCACTTCTTGATCACCTCTTCCGTCGGCTCCTCGCCGGACAGGTAGGCTTCCATCGCCTCGTCATCGAGTTCGACGGCGTTCTCGATCATGTAGTTGCGGGCCTCTTCGGCCTCCGCCTTCATGTCGGCCGGGATCTCTTCGTCGTGGTAGTTGGCGCCGAGGCCTTCCGACTCCCACACCACGGCCTTCATGCGGACCAGGTCGACGACGCCCTTCAGCGACGACTCGGCGCCGATCGGCAGCTGGATCGGGACGGCCTTCACGCCCAGGCGATCGCGGATCGTCCTGAGGCACATCTGGAAGTCGGCCCCGATCTTGTCCATCTTGTTGACGAAGACGATGCGCGGAACGTTGTAGCGGTCGGCCTGGCGCCACACCGTCTCGGTCTGCGGCTCGACGCCCTGGTTGCCGTCCAGCACCGCGACGGCGCCGTCCAGCACCCGCAGCGAACGCTCGACCTCGATGGTGAAGTCCACGTGGCCGGGGGTGTCGATGATGTTCAGGCGCTTGCCGTTCCAGAACGCGGTCGTCGCAGCGGACGTGATCGTGATGCCACGCTCCTGCTCCTGCTCCATCCAGTCCATGGTGGCCGCGCCGTCATGGACCTCGCCGATCTTATGCGACTTGCCGGTGTAGTAGAGGATCCGCTCGGTCGTCGTCGTCTTGCCGGCATCGATGTGCGCCATGATGCCGAAGTTGCGGTAGTCCTCGATCTTGTGCGTGCGGGGCATAGCGAAATCGCCTGGAAAAAGGGGTGCGGTTCAGGAGGCTGAACGAACGGCGCGGGCGGTTTATCTCAAACCGCCCGCGCCGGAAAGCGTGACTGGTGTCGGGCTTACCAGCGGTAGTGCGAGAAGGCCCGGTTGGCTTCGGCCATCTTGTGCGTGTCTTCACGCTTCTTGACGGCCGACCCGCGGTTCGAGGAGGCGTCCAGCAGCTCGCCGGCCAGCTTCTCGGTCATGGTGTTCTCGCCCCGGTTCCGGGCGGCGTTCACCAGCCAGCGGATGGCCAGCGCGCGGCGGCGCTCGGGACGGACTTCCACGGGAACCTGATAGGTCGCGCCGCCGACCCGGCGGCTGCGCACTTCGATGGCGGGCGCCACGTTGTCGAGGGCGGCGTGGAACGTCTCCAGCGGGCCCTGGTCCTTGCGGCGGGTCTCCAGGATGTCGAAGGCCCCGTAGACGATGTTCTCGGCCACGGCCTTCTTACCTTCGTACATCACGTAGTTCATGAACTTGGTGACGACGAGATCCCCGAACTTCGGATCCGGGAGCACTTCACGTTTGTCTGCGCGACGGCGACGGGACATCTTCGGAATTCCTTACTTCGGACGCTTGGCGCCGTAGAGCGAACGGCGCTGCTTGCGGTCCTTGACCCCTTGCGTGTCGAGCACGCCGCGGAGGATGTGATAGCGGACGCCGGGAAGGTCCTTCACGCGGCCGCCGCGGATGAGCACGACCGAGTGTTCCTGAAGGTTGTGGCCTTCGCCGGGGATGTAGCACACCGCTTCGATGCCGGTGGTCAGGCGCACCTTGGCGACCTTACGAAGCGCCGAGTTCGGCTTCTTCGGGGTCGTGGTGTAGACCCGGGTGCAGACGCCGCGGCGCTGCGGGCAGCCCTTCAGGGCCGGGACCTTGTTCCGCGAGGGCTTGTCCTGGCGCGGCTTGCGGATGAGCTGGTTGACTGTCGGCATCTACTCTCGCTTCGTGGAGGCGTGTGCCGTTTGGCCGAGGCGCCTCAGTTGGGTCTTCATGGTCAAATGATCGAAGCCGTCCCATGAACGCAAAACACGCCGGTCACCCCTTCGGGCGTCCCGGCGGTATCGGCTCATCGGAGCTGGGAAGAATCCCCGGCCTCGAAAGAGGGCGCTACATAGTCGCGAAGCGCCGTCCCGTCAATCTGACTCGCCGGGCGACGGATCGGTCATGAATTCGCCTTTCGAGCGTTCTCTCTCAAGGCGCAGCTTCAGGGTTCGGGAGATCGGATGCCGGCGAGAGCCGCTCGGGGCCGGGGGATTGGGATCGTGGCGGCCTCGGTGGCCGTCCACGCGATCCTGCTCGCGCTCGTGTGGGTGCAGGCGCCGCGGCTGACCGCGCCCGCGCCCGCGTCGGCTCCGCCCGAGGCGATCATCCCCGTACTGCTGATCCCCCGCGCGCCCCCGCCCGCAGCCGCGCCGGCCGGGGCCAGGCCCACGCCGATCCGGCTGCATCGCCGCCGCCAGCCGTTCTCCGCCGAACCTCCGCCCATCGCGCCCTTGATCGCCCCGGTGCAGCCGGCGGCGCCCGCGCCGAAGGCCGCGCCCTCCCCCCAGATCCGCCCCACCATCGGGCCGCGGGCGGACGACGCGCTCGTGCAGAACGCGCGGCGCGCGCTGCGAAGTCAGCTGGACTGCGACAGCCCCACCCTCACCCGCGCCGAGCGGGAGGCCTGCGTCGAGCGGTTCGGGCAGCGGGGCCGCGACCAGCCGTTCCAGGGTCTCGGCGTCGACCGCGACAAGGCGCGCGCCCTCGAAGCCGCCGCCCGGCGCAAGGCCGAGGACTACGTCTACAAGCGTTCCGCCCCCGGCGGCGTGGGCGTCTCGGGCAGCGGGTACAACGCCGGGGCCATCAAGCAGCCCGACAAGCCCAGCACCGGCATCGGGGCGACGTCCGAGGACCTCGGGCGCGCGACGGGCAACGACAGCCGTCGCGAGCTCAAGGTTCCCTTCTAGCCGCCGCCGTCCGGGGCCTCAGGCGGCGATGCGCGACTTGGTCTCCAGCGGCGCCTCCAGCCGGACCCAGTCGATCTCGCCGTCGTGCTTCAGGTTCTCGAACGACAGCACGCCCAGTTCCTCGAACTTCGGCCGGATGGCGTCGGTGAGCAGCCCCACGCGCTTCAGGTTCGGGATCATCCGCTCGAACAGGAAGGTGCGGAACGCCGATCCGCCCTGGCTCCTGGCGTTGATCTCCAGCGCTTCGTCGCGCGTGAAGCCGAACTCCTCGGCCACGGTCGTGGAGATCAGGCGGTTCTTCATCACCACGCAGGCCTCGTAGGCGAACTGCGCGCGCTCCTCGATCTGCTCCTGCGGCAGCGCCCGGATCCAGTCTTCCAGGTAGTTGACGCCGAACGCCACGTGCCGGCCCTCGTCACGCATGACGAGGCCAACGATCTGGCGCAGCAGCGGATCGGGCGTGTTGGCGTGGATCGTCTGGAACGCCGCCAGCGCCAGGCCCTCGATCAGCACCTGCATGCCGATGAACTTCAGGTCCCAGCGCTCGTCGGTGAGGACCTTGTCCAGCAGGAACTTCAGGTTCGGGTTGATCGGATAGATCATGTGGCACCGCTCCATCAGGTAGCGGTGGAACACCTCGACGTGACGCGCCTCGTCGAAGGTCTGCGAGGCCGCGTAGAGCTTGGCGTCGTGGGTGGGCGCGCAGGTCACGAGCTGCGAGGCCACCATCAGGGCACCCTGCTCGCCATGCAGGAATTGCGACAGCGTCTGGGCGTTCGTCCGCCGCATGAACTCCGCCCGCTGTTCGGGGCTCAGGGCCTGCCACTTGGGATGGGCGGCGAAGCCCTCGGGCCCGCCGGCGCCGGCCGGCTCCCGGTCGCGCTCGGGCAGCGTCCAGTCCACGTCGAGCTCGGAGTTCCAGTTGAAGCGCTTGCCCAGCTCGTACAGCCGGCGGATCCGCGCGTTCGCCGCTTCGTAGTCCCAGTTGTAGGAACCGGTCAGCGGGGTGCGGAAGATTTCCCGGATCACTTCGACGTCGTGGTCGGTCAGCCGGTGGGCCAGCTCCTCGTCGTCAAAATACTGGACCTCGGTCGGCGGTCCCTTGACCTCTTGGACGTGCAGCATCGCGATCTCCCTGGCCGCCCGGATGCTCCGGGCCTTGCAGGGATCATAAAAATGACGCCGGCGTCATCTTTGATCTGAGTCAATCTCGCAGCTCATTGCGCCGCGACCGCGCTTCAGCCGTCGGACGACGAGCCCCGCCCCGCCTGGGCGGGTCGGGAGGGCTCTCGCGGCCCTCAGTCGAAGATGTCGAAGATGTCGAATTTCTTCTTCTTTTTCCGGTAGTGGTAGTCGTCGTCGTACTTGTAGCGGTGCTCGTGGCTGTCATAGGCGTGACGCCGCTTCCAGTCGTCCGGGTCGCGATGGAAGTGCTCGACCTCGCGCTCGAACTTCTGACGATCCTGCTGCATCCCCGTCTGCTCGGCCCGCTGCCCCTCCAGCAGCTTCTCGAGTTCGCCGCGATCCAGCCAGACGCCCCGGCAGCTGGGGCACATGTCGATGTCCACGCCGGAACGCGAGACGTTCTGCATGGACGTGTTGCAGTTGGGACAGAGCAGCAGCGGCACGGAGGACCTCCGGGTTGGGGGCCCTTGATCTAGGCGCCCCCGCGCCAAAGCCAAGGCCTTGAACGCGAAACGGCCCGGGGTCGCCCCCGGGCCGTCCGTACGCGTGACGTTACTGGAGAGCTGGCTACTCGATCGTCTCGGCCACCGCGGCGTCGGCGATCTCCGCCGGCAGCGGCTCCATGGCCTCCTCGCGGCTGGCCGTCAGCGCCTCGTCGCGCTTGGCGGCGATCCGCTGCAGGTTGCGCAGGTACGAGCCCGTGCCCGCTGGGATCAGGCGGCCCACGATCACGTTCTCCTTCAGGCCTTCCAGGGTATCGTTCTTGCCCTGGACGGCGGCTTCGGTGAGCACGCGGGTGGTTTCCTGGAACGAGGCGGCCGAGATGAAGCTGCGGGTCTGCAGCGACGCCTTGGTGATGCCGAGCAGCACGGGCTGGACGAGCGCCGGGCGGCCGCCGCGGGCTTCCGTCTTGGCGTTCTCTTCCTCGACCTCGAGCTTGTCGAGGTGGTCGCCCTTGAGCAGGCCGGTGTCGCCCGGCTCGAGGATCTCCACCTTCTGCAGCATCTGGCGGACGATCGTCTCGATGTGCTTGTCGTTGATCGGCACGCCCTGCAGTCGATAGACCTCCTGGATCTCGTTCACCAGGAAGTCGGCCAGCGCCTCGATGCCCTGGATCCGCAGGATGTCGTGCGGGTCCGGGTTGCCGTCGATCAGGTACTCGCCCTTGCGGATGACGTCGCCGTCGTGGACCGCGATGTGCTTGCCCTTCGGGATCAGGAACTCGACCGCCTCGCCACCATCCTCGGGGGTGATCTTGATGCGGCGCTTGTTCTTGTAGTCCCGGCCGAACTCGACGCGGCCGTCCATCTCGGCGATGACCGCGCAGTCCTTCGGACGGCGGGCCTCGAAGAGTTCGGCCACGCGCGGCAGACCGCCGGTGATGTCGCGGGTCTTGGCGCTTTCGGTGGGCATCCGGGCCAGCACCTCGCCGGGCTTCACCTCATCGCCGTCGCCGACGGAGAGGATGGCGCCCACGGGCAGCAGGTAGCGGGCCTCGCCGCCGTTCGACAGGCGCTTGTAGGCGCCGTCGTCGCCCAGCACCGCCATGGCCGGACGCAGGTCCGAGCCCTTGGAGCTGGCGCGCCAGTCGATGACCACGCGGTTGGAGATGCCCGTGGCCTCGTCGGCCTCCTCGCGGAACGAGAAGTTCTCGACCAGGTCCTCGAAGCGCACCTTACCGCCGACTTCGGTGATGATCGGCGTGGTGTAGGGGTCCCAGGTGGCAAGGCGCTGGCCGCGCTTCACCTTGTCGCCCGACTTCACCATGAGGCGCGCGCCGTACGGCACCTTGTAGGCCTCGCGGTCCTTGCCATCGACCTGCACGGTCAGGGCCAGGTTGCGGCTCATCGAGATGAGGCCGCCGTCCGGCGCCGTGACGGTGTTGCCGCCGTCGATCTTCACGACGCCGTCGTTGGCGCTTTCGAAGAACGACTGCTCGGCCACCTGCGCGGTGCCGCCGATGTGGAAGGTCCGCATCGTCAGCTGCGTGCCGGGCTCGCCGATCGACTGGGCGGCGATGACGCCCACGGCCTCGCCGATGTTCACCGGCGTGCCGCGCGCCAGGTCGCGGCCGTAGCAGGCGCCGCAGACGCCGGTCTTGGTCTCGCAGGTCAGGACCGAGCGGACCTTCACGGCCTGGACGCCGGCGGCCTCGACGAGGTCGCACATGTTCTCGTCCAGGTAGGTGTCGGCCGGAACGATCACGTCGCCCGCGCCCGGATCCTTCACGTCCTCGGCCGCGAAGCGGCCCAGGATGCGCTGGCCCAGGGAAACCAGCACGTCGCCGCCCTCGACCACGGCGCGCAACGTGATGCCGCGCGTGGTGCCGCAGTCTTCCTCGGTGATGATGCAGTCCTGCGCCACGTCGACCAGGCGGCGGGTCAGGTAGCCCGAGTTCGCCGTCTTCAGCGCCGTGTCGGCCAGGCCCTTACGGGCGCCGTGCGTGGAGTTGAAGTACTCCTGCACGGTCAGGCCTTCCTTGAAGTTCGAGATGATCGGCGTCTCGATGATCTCGCCCGACGGCTTGGCCATCAGGCCGCGCATCCCGCCGAGCTGCTTCATCTGGGCCTGCGAACCGCGGGCGCCCGAGTTGCTCATCATGAAGATCGAGTTGATCTCGCCCTGGCGGCCGTCCGCGCCGATCGGCGCGGAGGAAACCTCGGCCATCATCTCGTCGGCCACGCGATCGGTGGCCTTCGCCCAGGCGTCGACGACCTTGTTGTACTTCTCGCCCTTGGTGATCAGGCCGTCGGCGTACTGCTGCTCGTACTCCTCGACGAGCTTGCGGGTCTCCTCGACGATCGGGGCCTTGCGGGCCGGGATGACGATGTCATCCTTGCCGAAGCTGATGCCCGCCTTGGCCGCCTCGCGGAAGCCCAGGCCCATGATCTGGTCGGCGAAGATGACCGTCGCCTTCTGGCCGCAGTGCCGGTAGACGGCGTCGATCAGGTTGCCGATCTCCTTCTTGGTGAGGTTCTTCTCGAGGAGACGGTGGCCGATGGCCGGGTTCTTCGGCAGCAGGGCCGCGATCTTCATCCGGCCCGGCGTGGTGTCGATGACCTTCGTCACCACGACGCCCTCGGCGTCCATCTCGGTATGGCGCGCCTTGATCTTCGTGTGGAGCGTGACCACGCCGGCGTCGAGCGCCGCTTCGATCTCGCCCAGGTCGGCGAACAGCTTGCCCTCGCCCGGCTCGGCGTCCTTGGCCAGGCTCAGGTAGTAGAGCCCCAGCACGATGTCCTGCGACGGCACGATGATCGGCCGGCCGTTGGCAGGCGACAGGATGTTGTTCGTGCTCATCATCAGCACGCGGGCTTCCAGCTGGGCTTCCAGCGAGAGCGGCACGTGCACGGCCATCTGGTCGCCGTCGAAGTCGGCGTTGAACGCCGCGCAGACGAGCGGGTGCAGCTGGATCGCCTTGCCTTCGATCAGCTTGGGCTCGAAGGCCTGGATGCCCAGGCGGTGCAGGGTCGGCGCGCGGTTCAGCAGAACCGGGTGTTCACGGATGACCTCGTCCAGGATGTCCCAGACCGCGGGCTGCTCGCGTTCCACCATGCGCTTGGACTGCTTCACGGTGCCCGACAGGCCCTTGGCGTCCAGGCGCGCGTAGATGAACGGCTTGAACAGCTCGAGCGCCATCTTCTTCGGCAGGCCGCACTCATGCAGCTTCAGCTCGGGGCCGACGACGATGACCGAACGGCCCGAGTAGTCGACGCGCTTGCCGAGCAGGTTCTGGCGGAAGCGGCCCTGCTTGCCCTTCAGCATGTCGGCCAGCGACTTCAGCGGACGCTTGTTGGCGCCCGTAATCACGCGGCCGCGGCGGCCGTTGTCGAACAGGGCGTCGACGGCTTCCTGCAGCATCCGCTTCTCGTTGCGGATGATGATGTCCGGCGCGCGCAGCTCGATGAGGCGCTTCAGGCGGTTGTTGCGGTTGATGACCCGGCGGTAGAGGTCGTTCAGGTCCGAGGTCGCGAAGCGGCCGCCGTCCAGCGGCACCAGCGGGCGCAGTTCCGGCGGGATGACGGGGATCACCGTCAGCACCATCCACTCGGGCTTGTTCTTGCTCTCGATGAAGCTCTCGATGAGCTTCAGGCGCTTGGACGCCTTCTTGAGCTTCATTTCCGAGGTGGTGGTCTTCAGCTCCTCGCGGAGCTTCTCGGCCTCGTCCTCGAGGTGGATGCCCTTCAGCAGGCCCTGGACCGCCTCGGCGCCGATCTCGGCGGTGAAGCTGTCGTCGCCGAACTCCTCCTGGAAGCGCAGGTAGTCGTCCTCCGACAGCAGCTGGTGCTGCTTCAGCGGGGTCAGGCCGGGCTCGGTGACGATGTAGTTCTCGAAGTAGAGGACGCGCTCGATGTCCTTCAGCGCCATGTCCAGCATCAGCGCGATGCGGGACGGCAGCGACTTCAGGAACCAGATGTGGGCGACTGGCGAGGCGAGCTCGATGTGGCCCATGCGCTCGCGCCGGACGCGCGCCAGGGTGACCTCGACGCCGCACTTCTCGCAGATGATGCCCTTGTACTTCATCCGCTTGTACTTTCCGCACAGGCACTCGTAGTCCTTCGTCGGACCGAAGATGCGCGCGCAGAACAGGCCGTCACGCTCGGGCTTGAACGTGCGGTAGTTGATGGTCTCGGGCTTCTTGATCTCGCCGAACGACCACGACCGGATCTTCTCCGGGCTGGCGAGGGCGATACGGATGCGGTCGAAGGTCGGAGCGGCCTGGACCGGATTGAAGATGTTCAGGACTTCCTGGTTCATCTTGGTTCCTTCTGCGGCGTTCGCCGCGAAATGTCGTCAGAGCTGGGCGGGGCGGAGCGCCCTCCCCCGTCGCCGGGAGAGGGCTCTGCGATCCGTCAGCTGTTCTCCAGCTCCACGTTCAGGCCCAGGGAGCGCATCTCCTTGACCAGCACGTTGAAGCTCTCCGGAATGCCGGCCTCGAAGGTGTCGTCGCCACGGACGATGCTCTCGTAGACCTTGGTCCGGCCGGCCACGTCGTCCGACTTCACCGTCAGCATCTCCTGCAGGGTGTAGGCGGCGCCGTAGGCTTCCAGGGCCCACACCTCCATCTCCCCGAAGCGCTGGCCGCCGAACTGCGCCTTGCCGCCCAGCGGCTGCTGGGTCACGAGCGAGTACGGGCCGATCGAACGGGCGTGGATCTTGTCGTCCACCAGGTGGTGCAGCTTCAGCATGTAGATGTAGCCGACCGTGACCGGACGCTTGAACCGCTCGCCCGTCTGGCCGTCGTACAGGTACGACTGGCCCGACCGGTCGAGGCCCGCCTTCTCCAGCAGGTTCTCGATGTCGTCGATGTGGGCGCCGTCGAACACCGGGGTGGCGAAGGGGATGCCCTTCGACAGGTTCCGGGCCAGCTCGATCAGCTCCTCTTCCGTCTCCGGAAGCTCCTGGTCGTCGCCGTAGGCGTCCTTCAGGTGGTCGATCAGCGCCTGCTTCTGGCCGCCATGCTGCCAGGCCTCCAGGAGCCGGGCGACCTGCTTGCCGAGGCCGGCCGCGGCCCAACCCAGGTGCGTCTCGAAGATCTGGCCGACGTTCATCCGGCTGGGCACGCCCAGCGGATTGAGGACGATGTCGACGCTGGTGCCGTCCTCGAGGTAGGGCATGTCCTCGATCGGCAGGATCTTGGAGATCACCCCCTTGTTGCCGTGACGGCCGGCCATCTTGTCGCCCGGCTGCAGCTTGCGCTTCACCGCCACGAACACCTTGACCATCTTCATCACGCCAGGCGGCAGCTCGTCGCCGCGCTGCAGCTTGTCGACCTTGTCCTCGAAGCGGCGGTCCAGGCGCTTGCGGGCGTCGTCGAACTGCTTGCGCAGCGCTTCGAGCTCGCCCATCGCCTTCTCGTCGTCGAGCGCGATCTGGCTCCACATGCCCGGCGCGATCTCGCCAAGCTTCTCCTCGGTGATCTCGCCGCGGCCCAGGCCCTTGGGACCGGAGACGGCGTTCTTGCCGACGAGCAGCGCGCGCAGGCGGGCCTGGAAGTTGCGGTTCAGGATCGCGAACTCGTCGTCCCGGTCCTTGCCCAGGCGGTCGATCTCGGCGCGTTCGATGGCCAGGGCGCGCTCGTCCTTGTCGACGCCGTGACGGTTGAAGACGCGGACTTCCACGATCGTGCCCGACACGCCCGGCGGGAGGCGCAGCGACGTGTCGCGCACGTCCGAGGCCTTTTCGCCGAAGATGGCGCGCAGCAGCTTCTCTTCCGGGGTCATCGGGCTCTCGCCCTTGGGCGTCACCTTGCCGACCAGGATGTCGCCGGGCTGGACCTCGGCGCCGATCGCCACGATGCCGGCCTCGTCGAGGTTGCGCAGGGCTTCCTCGCCGACGTTCGGGATGTCGCGGGTGATCTCTTCCGGACCCAGCTTGGTGTCGCGGGCCATGACCTCGAATTCCTCGATGTGGATCGAGGTGAAGACGTCATCGCGCACGATCCGCTCGGAGATCAGGATCGAGTCCTCGAAGTTGTAGCCGTTCCAGGGCATGAACGCGACGAGCGCGTTGCGGCCCAGGGCCAGCTCGCCCAGCTCGGTCGACGGGCCGTCGGCGATGACGTCGCCGGCCTGGATCCGGTCGCCCACCTGCACCAGCGGACGCTGGTTGATGCAGGTCGAGGTGTTGGAGCGCTGGAACTTCTGCAGGCGGTAGATGTCGACGCCCGGCTTGGTGGGGTCGGTCTCTTCCGTTGCGCGGATGACGATACGCGTGCCGTCGATCTGCTCGACGACGCCCGAGCGGCGGGCCACCACGACGGCGCCCGAGTCCACCGCCACGACGCTCTCCATGCCGGTGCCGACCAGGGGCGCATCCGACTGGATGAGCGGCACGGCCTGCTTCTGCATGTTCGAGCCCATGAGGGCGCGGTTGGCGTCGTCGTTCTCGAGGAAGGGGATCAGCGAGGCGGCGACCGAGACGACCTGCTTCGGCGACACGTCCATCAGGTCGACCTGGTCGCGCTGCAGCAGGCCCGGTTCGCCGTTGATCCGGCCGGGGACCAGGTCTTCCACGATCGAGCCGTTGTCGAGCTTGATGTTCGCCTGGGCGATGACGTGCTTCGCCTCTTCCATGGCCGACATGTAGACGACCTCGTCCGTCGTCTTGCCGTCACGGATCCGCCGGTACGGGCTCTCGATGAAGCCGTACTTGTTCACCACCGCGTGGGTGGCGAGCGAGTTGATCAGGCCGATGTTCGGGCCTTCGGGCGTCTCGATCGGGCAGATCCGGCCGTAGTGGGTCGGGTGCACGTCGCGGACCTCGAAGCCCGCGCGCTCGCGCGTCAGGCCGCCCGGGCCCAGCGCCGAGAGGCGGCGCTTGTGGGTGATCTCGGACAGCGGGTTCGTCTGGTCCATGAACTGCGAGAGCTGCGAGGAGCCGAAGAACTCCCGCACGGCCGCGGCCGCCGGCTTCGCGTTGATCAGGTCGTGCGGCATGACCGTGTCGATGTCGACCGAGCTCATGCGTTCCTTGATCGCGCGCTCCATACGGAGCAGGCCCACGCGGTACTGGTTCTCGAGCAGTTCGCCCACCGAGCGGACCCGGCGGTTGCCGAGGTTGTCGATGTCGTCGATCTCGCCGCGGCCGTCGCGCAGGCCGACCAGGGTGCGCAGGACCGCGATCACGTCTTCCTTGCGGATGACGCGCACGTCGTCCGGGCAGTCCAGCTCCAGGCGCATGTTCATCTTCACGCGGCCGACCGAGCTCAGGTCGTAGCGCTCGCCGTCGAAGAACAGCGACTTGAACATGGCCTCGGCGGCTTCCACCGTCGGCGGCTCGCCGGGACGCATCACCCGGTAGATGTCGAACAGCGCGTCCTCGCGGACGGTGTTCTTGTCGATGCGCAGGGTGTTGCGCATGTAGGCGCCGACCGTGACGTCGTCGACGTCGAGCACGTCGAGCGTGCTGAAGCCCTGCTCCTCGAGGCTGGCCAGCAGGCCGGCGTCCAGCTCGTCGCCGGCTTCGGCGTAGATCTCGCCCGTCTCGAAGTTGACCAGGTCGCGCGCCAGGTAGCGGCCGTTGAGCGCCTCGGGCGCCAGCAGCAGGGTCTTCAGCCCGTTGTCGGCGAACTTCTTGGCGTTGCGCGCCGAGATCTTCTGGCCTGCAGGCGCGATCTCCTCGCCGGTGTCGGCGTCGACGAGCGGGAAGTCGGGCTTCGCGCCGCGCCAGCGCTCGGGGCGGTAGGGGGTCGCCCAGCCGTCGCCCTTCTTCTCGTAGGGCACGGTGTCGTAGAACGTGGAGAGGATCTCCTCCCCGTCCATGCCCAGGGCCATCAGGAAGGTCGTCGCCGGCAGCTTCCGGCGGCGGTCGATGCGGACGTAGACGATGTCCTTGGCGTCAAACTCGAAGTCGAGCCACGAGCCGCGGTAGGGGATCACGCGCGCGGCGAACAGGAGCTTGCCCGAGGCGTGGGTCTTGCCCTTGTCGTGGTCGAAGAAGACGCCCGGCGAGCGGTGCATCTGGCTGACGATGACGCGCTGGGTCCCGTTGACGATGAAGGTGCCCTTCTCCGTCATGAGCGGGATGTCGCCCATGTAGACGTCCTGCTCCTTGATGTCCTTCACGGAGCGGGCGCCGGTCTCCTCGTCGGTCTCGAACACGATGAGGCGCAGCTTCACCTTCAGCGGCGCGGCATAGGTCATGTCGCGCTGGACGCACTCCTCGACGTCGTACTTCGGCTCCTCGAACTCGTAGGAGACGTACTCGAGTACGGCGCGCTCGTTGAAGTCCTTGATCGGGAAGACCGACTTGAAGACGGCCTCGATCCCCTCGTCGCGGCGTTCGCCGGCGCGGACCTCGCGCTGCAGGAACTGCTCGTAGGAGGAGCGCTGAACCTCGATCAGGTTCGGCATCTGCACGGCTTCGGGGATGCGGCCGAACGACTTCCGGATCCGCTTCTTACCGGTGAAGGACTGCGCCATTTTGATCCCTTGAGGGCGCCAGGCACGGAGTCCAGGCGCCGAGTGCTGTCATTCCGGGTCCGCCCTGTCGGACTCCCCGTGCGGGAAGCCGGACCCTGGAAGGCTCCCCGTGTCGTCGGGAGCGCCCCTTCGCATGGTCGGAGGGCGACGGACCATGCCTCGGGGCCTGCACGCGCGAAGGCCGCATCTCTGGAGATGTGAGTCGGGGATGTTTCGCGAGCGGCGGGAGATAGTCCCATTCGCAACGTTTGTGAAGTCCCCTCAGCGGGGAAAACGGCAAGAGCGGCGCGAAGCCTCCGCTTCACGCCGCTTGCTCGGCTGTCTGGACCGGGCCCCGGTCCTTCGAAGTCTCAACGGCCAGGCGCCGCGCGGGTTTCCTTTTGCGGGCCCAGCGGGCCGCCCTACTCCGCCGCCAGGGTCTGCGGCGCGGGAGCGGCGCCGAAGGGACGCCAGGCCTTGGCCGCGTAGCGCGCGTGATACTCGGGATGCTCGGTCCCGAACCAGCGGTCCCACCAGGTGAACCAGGCGCCGTAGTTCCACCCGGCCTGGGCATGGTGCAGATCGTGGTGCGTGGTGGTGACGATGAAGTCCAGCATCGGGCGGCCGTCCCGCCGGGCCGGCATCAGCTCGTAGCCCGAGTGCAGCAGCGTGTTGGTGACGATCTGATACAGCATCACCCACTGCATCGAGCCATCGGGCATGGGAAACACCCACGGCCACACCACCACGAACCCGATCAGCACCAGCGCCTCGCCCACGTCGAAGCTGTAGGCCGTGAAGGGCGACGGGTTGTGGCTGCGGTGGTGACGGCGGTGGAAGCGGCGGAACAGCCGCGGATCGTGCATCAGCCGGTGCGACCAGTAGAACCAGGCGTCGAGGCCGGCGATCCCCGCGAACAGGGAGACCGCATACCAGACCGGGCCCCAGTCGTTGGCGACGTGCGCCAGCGGATAGAGCCCTGCGCGGTACATCAGGGTCAGCGCCACGCCGACGGTGGCGAAGATCGCCATCGAGCGGATCGAATAGAGCAGCTCCGTCGCCAGCTGCCGCGCCGGCGGCGTCTCCTCGCGGATCTTCCTGGCGGCGAGCAGCGGCCGCAGGACGACCCAAAGCAGAAACCACACGCCGACCGCGAAGATGACGTAGCGCGTCAGGGTGGGCTCCATTTCGCGGAACCACAGGTCCAGGATGTTCGGCAGGATCGGGGGCATGGCGGCGTCCTCGTATTGGCTGGACGCCAGAGGACTGCGGCCGAGGCGGCGGGTCTTGCCGAAGTCGGCGCGACCCTCGCCGATTCCGAAATCAGACGGCTTCTTCCAGTTCCGGCAAGGCGCCGGCCAGCGCCGCCCGCCGCCACTCGGTGGGGGTCGAGCCCGTCGCGTTGCGGAACGCCCGATTGAACGGGCCGAGGGAGCCGAAGCCCAGGTCGAACGCGATGACGGCGATCGTCGTGCGGGCTTCGGCGGGATCGGAGAGCCTCCGCTTGGCGGCCTCGATCCGCCGCCCGTTGAGGAAGTCGGCGAAGTTGCGGTACCCCAGCCGCTGGTTGATCAGGCGACGCAGTCGGTGCTCGGGGACCCCGAGTTCGCTCGCCAGTCCGCCGATGGTCAGCCCCTCGCGGCGCCAGATCTCCTGCGCCATCGTCGCGTTCAGCTGCTCGACCAGCCCGCGGTCGGCGGCGTCGGCGCGGGGATCGGCCGCGGCCTCAACTCGCCTCGCCGCGGCCCCGAAAGCGGTCGGCTGGACCGTCAGGGCGACCGACGCCATGCCCAGTGCGAGCGCGGCCACGACCACGCCCCCGATCGGACGCCCCACCACATAGTCCAGCCAGCCGGGATCGTGGCTGAGCCGGAAGGCGAAGCCGGCCGACACCTGGACCACGACGAACAGGCAGGCCAGCGACAGGACGACGGCGCGGAGCCGCCGCCGCCGCTCGACGAGGTCATCGCTCCAGCCGCGCAGGATGAGCACGCCCGCGTGGACCGCGAGGACGGCGCTGAAGAGGTTTCGCGCGCCCCAGAGTCCCGTGACGGCGTCGTCCTGGACGAGAGGCTGGATCACGCCGGTCAGCAGCAGGACCGCCGCAGGCGCGAGGGTGAGGGGCGTGATCCTCCAGTCGGCGAAGACCGTCAGGATGAACAGCCAGAGGAGGCCCGCCACCGGTGCGGCCAGCACCAGCGAGATCGCAGGCTCGCCCATCGCCGCCCAGAGCGGCCGGGACTCGTTCACCGCCATCCCCACGATGCTCGCGGTGACGAGCACGGTGGAGAGGCGGATGTGCGGATTGAGCCCGCTGCGCCAGACCACGAGGCTCACCACGAGCATCGCACCGGCCGCCAGGCCGTGCACGAATGCGCTGATCAGGGCGACGGATTCGCTCATCGCCGCCCAGGCTAACACGCCCCGTAGGGCTCAGCGCGGCGGGGATCCGCCGTTCAGGAGCGGCAGGCAGGACTGCCAGTTGCTCGGGTTGGCGGCCGCGCAGGCCTGGTAGCTCTGGCCGGCCCGATAGATGCCCATCGCCGCGACGTCGCCGTTGTTCAGGCCGGTCGCGCCGCCTGGAGCGGCCGGCAATCCCGGGGCCTGGTAGGCGCCGATCCCGAGCCGCGGGGGAGACGGCGCCGCGGGCGCCGGCGTCGCGGCGCTCGCGATCCGCAGGCAGGCCTGGATCGCCGTGCTGTCGCCGGCCGCGTTCTGCACGCACATCCGGATCGCGTCCTGAATGGCGGCGCTGTTGACGGCAGGCGCGGGCGCGGCGGGCGCCGGGGCGCGCGCCTGGTTGAGGAGGCCCAGGACGCCGGACGCCACCGCCGCCTTGTTGCCGCCCACGAGGCCCCCGAGACCGCCGCCCGGAAGCCCCGGCGAAGCCGGCGAGGTCGAGCCCAGCTTGGCGCGCAACTGCGCGCACTCGGCCATCGTCGCGCCGGCCGGCGAGTTGCAGATCTGGATCGCGGCGTTCAGTCGGTTGATCTCGTACGCCGACTGCGCCCTGGCGCCCGTCACCGGAACCAGCACGACGAGCGCGGCCGCTCCCGTCAGCAGTGTCTGTCGCATCGTCGCGCCCCCACGCAAGCTCTCCAGCCTGCGCATCGTGCGCCGGTCATGCGGCCCCGGCCTCCCCCGATCAGGGGTACGAAAAAGGGCCGGGATCGCTCCCGGCCCTTCGATCTTCGAAAGAAGCGCTGATCCAGCGCGTCCAGACTACTTGATCTGGACGGTCGCGCCGGCTTCCTCGAGCTTCTTCTTGATCTCTTCCGCTTCCTGCTTGGAGATGTTCTCCTTCACGTTCTGCGGAGCGCCTTCGACGAGGTCCTTGGCTTCCTTCAGGCCGAGGTCCGGACGGACGGCGCGGACTTCCTTGATCACGTTGATCTTCTTGTCGCCGCCGGCGGCGAGAACGACGGTGAACTCGGTCTGCTCTTCGGCGGCTTCGGCCGGAGCGGCGCCGCCCGCGGCGGGGCCGGCAGCGGCGACGGCGACCGGCGCGGCGGCCGAGACGCCCCACTTTTCTTCGAGCAGCTTGGAGAGCTCAGCGGCTTCCAGGACGGTCAGGGCGGACAGGTCGTCCACGAGTTGTTGCAGGTTGGCCATGTGATGAGGTCCTTAAGAGAGAGGTTTGTCGGGAAGTGACGATCAGGCGGCGTCTTTGGCGGCGTAGGCGCCCATGACGCGAGCCAGCTGACCAGCCGGCGCCTGCAGGACGCCCGCGACCTTAGTGGCCGGAGCTTGCAGGAGGCCGATGATCTTGGCGCGGAGCTGATCCAGCGAAGGCAGGGTGGCGAGCGCCGAAATGCCCTTCTGGTCCAGCACCTGTTGACCCATGAAGCCGCCGACGACGGTGAACTTGTCGTTGTCCTTGGCGTACTGGGTCGCGACCTTGGCGGCGGACACCGGGTCGGCGGCGAAGGCGATCGCGACCGGGCCTTTGAAGAGGGCGTCGCCCGCTTCACCGGCCGAGCCGTTCAGAGCCTTCTGAGCCAGGGTGTTCTTCACCACCTGCAGCTGGGCGCCCTGCTCACGCAGCTTGCCCCGCAGATCGGTCATTTCCGCAACGGTCAGACCCATGTAGTGGGTCACGACCACGGCGCCGGAGTCAGCGAAGACGCCCTTGAGCGCTTCGATGGCGTCCTGCTTTTGAGCGCGGTCCATTGCGGTCTCCATACTCAGGTTCCGCACGCGCGAGAGTGCGCACGCGGGTAAGCACCTGTCCGATGAGGAAAGCCGCAGCCATCGCGCCGCCGCATTGCGGTGGACCGATCAGGCCGTCATCTTCCCGTCTCCCTGCGCCTGAGGAGGGGCCCCTCCTCGCGTTACGGCCTCCGGCGACCCCGGCGGCTGCACAGTTCTTGGACAGGATGGGAAACCCCGGGGGGTCGCCCGTCCTCGCCTCTCCCGAGGGAGCTGCGAAGCGCGGGCCTATATACGAAGCCTCCCGCGGACTCAACCCGCGGCGAGCCAGGCTTCCAGCCTCACGGCCTTCTCGAGGTCCTTGGGCCGCCCGAACAGGCGCAGTAGCTGCAGCTGGTCCTGCAGACCGGGGAGCGGCCCGGACAGCGCGACGGGTCGCCCGCGCACCCGCAGGCCTCCCATCACCTCCACGGCCCCCCAGGGCGTGGCGTAGCGCGCGAAGTCCTCCGAGCGGAACGGGCCGTCGGGCGCCCTCGCCTCGCCGCGCTCCAGCCAGCCGGCCCACGCGGCGCGCAGGCGCGCTGCGCCGTTCACGTCGGTCACCACGTCGAGGTCGCCGGCGCTCTCGATCGGAGCCCCCAGGAGGATCAGCGCCCCCGAGCCGATCAGCGACCAGGGCGCAGCGAAGGCATCCAGGTCCTCGGACACGCGCTCGAACAGCAGCCGGACCTCTGCAGGCGTCATGCCGTGCGCGCCGGCTCGGCCGCCAAGGTCAGAACCCCTCGTCCCGGGACCTGAACGGCGCGTGCGGGTCGTACCAGGAGGCCTTGTCCGACAGCCAGATGTGCCATTGGTCGTCGCCGCCGGCGACCGGCGTGTCCAGGCAGCCCAGCCGCAGCATCATCACGTCGCGGTCCGCCCGCTCGGCAGTGAGCTGCGAGCCGCAGGCGCCGCAGAACCGCCGGACCTTCCCGGGGGAGGACTCGTAGCTCCCCAACGCCTCTTCCCCCTGCACCCAGCGAAAGCTCGCCTTGGGAACCGAGGCGATGCTGGAGAAGGCCGCGCCATGCGCCTTGCGGCACGTCTCGCAGTGGCAGTGCGCGATGCCGGTGATCTCGGCGTCCGCCTCGTAGGCGACGCGTCCGCAGAGGCAGCTGCCGGTCAGCATGCGGCCGGCCTCAAGCCGCCTCGAAGATCGCCGCGATGCCCTGGCCGCCGCCGATGCACATGGTCTCCAGGCCGTACTTGCCGTCGCGGCGCTTCAGCTCGCGCAGCAGGTTGGCCAGGATGCGACCACCCGTGGCGCCGATCGGGTGGCCCAGCGAGATGCCCGACCCGTTGACGTTCAGGCGGTCCCGGTCGTCCCAGCCCCAGCCCTTGAGCACGGCCAGCACCTGCGGCGCGAAGGCCTCGTTCAGCTCGACGAGGTCGATGTCGTCCCAGCCCATGCCGGTGCGCTCGAACAGGCGCTTCACGGCGGGCACCGGGCCGATGCCCATCCGCGACGGGTCGCAGCCGGCCGCGGCCCAGCTGACGAAGTAGCCCATCGGCTCGAGGTTCAGCTCGGCCAGCTTGTCCTCGGCCACGACCAGGCAGGCGGCGGCCGCGTCGTTCTGCTGGCTGGCGTTGCCGGCGGTGACCACGCCGTCCTTCTCGATGGCCCTCAGCTTGCCGAGGCTCTCGGGCGTCGCGTCCGCGCGCACCCCTTCGTCCTGCTTGAAGACGATGGGGTCGCCCTTCTTCTGCTTCACCTCGACGGGCACCAGCTCGTCGTCGAACTTGCCCTCGGCCCAGGCCTTGGCGGCCCGCTGGTGGCTCATGGCGGCGTATTCGTCGCATTCCTCGCGGCTGATCTGGTAGTCGCGGGCCAGGTTGTCGGCGGTCTCGATCATGCCGCTGATCACGCCGAAGCGCTCGATCGGCTGGCTCATGACGCGGCCGCGCGAGAGGCGGTCGTGCAGCGTCACCGAGCCTGCCCGCGCGCCCTTGCGCATGTCGAGCGTGTAGTACTCGGCGTTGCTCATGCTCTCGACGCCGCCCGCGATGACCACGTCGGCGACGCCCGTCTGCACCATCATGGCCGCGTCCACGACGGCCTGCAGCCCCGAGCCGCAGCGGCGGTCGAGCTGGTAGCCGGGGGTCTCGATGGGGAAGCCCGCCGCAAGCGCCGACCAGCGGGCGATGCACGGCGCCTCGCCGTTGCCGTAGCCCTGCGCGAAGATCACGTCGTCGACCTTCATGGGATCGATGCCGGTGCGCTCCACCAGCGCCTTCAGCACCACGGCGCCCAGTTCCCCCGCCGGGATGTCGCTGAGCGCGCCCAGGTATTTGCCGACAGCGGTGCGGATGGGGCTGACGATGGCGGCGCGTCTCACGTGGGTGTCCTCCCGAACGGTCGTTTGACGTCACCTGCGGCCCGGCGGCCGGATCGTCAAGAGGTTCAGCCCTTCCAGGCCGGCGCGCGCTTCTCCATGAAGGCCTTCACGCCCTCGCGGTAGTCCGGCGTCTTCGACATCTCGACCAGCAACGACTCGGCCTCCTGCACCGCGCTGGCGGCGTCGCGGTGGAGGTCGCGGTAGATCTGGCGCTTGGTCTCGCGCGCCGAGCCGGGGGCGACATTGGCCGCGAGGCTGCGGGCGTAGGCCATCACCTCGTCCATCAGCCGGTCGGCCGGAACGATGCGGTTCAGGAAGCCCATCCGATCCGCTTCCTCGGCGGTGAACACCCGGCTGGAGAGCAGGATGTCGTTGGCGAAGGTCAGGCCGATGATCCGCGGCAGGATCCACGAGAGGCCGTACTCCGCCGGGAAGTTGTAGCGGCCGTGGGCCGCCGTGAACTTCGCGCCGGGCACAGAGAACCGCAGGTCCGCATAGGCCGCCAGGACGAGCCCCACCCCTGCCGCCGCGCCGTTGATCGCTGCGATCACCGGCTTCGTCAGACCGAAGTGGTAGGCGAAGGTCGCATCGAATTCCTCGTGCACGCCGTAGCCCGGCTCGGCGATGTCGTCCGGCGTCCCGGCGTCGTACTGGCCGCGCGCCGAGTGGCCCTCCAGCGCCTGGAGGTCGGCGCCGGGGCAGAAGGCGCCGCCTTCCGGATCGCCCGTGACGACGATCACGCGGACGGCCGGGTCCTTGTCGGCTTCGCGCAGGATCCAGCGGTACTCGGTGTGCATCCGCCCGGTCCACGCATTGCGGCGCTTCGGGCGAGCGAGCGTGACGAGCGCGATCCCGTCGGCGACATCGTAGCGGGTGGCCTTGAGTTCCATGCCCGCCACTATGCCACCCGGAAGCGCAGGATGAAGCCGTTCCAGAGATCGTCGTCCCGGTCGAGTTCGTCGACCGGGCCGTCGGCGGCCTCTGCGGCGACGCTGCGCCAGAACGCCAGCGCGGCGAGATTCCGGCGCGCCACCGCCAGCTCCCACTGGCCGGGACGCGGCGCGATGGCGGCCAGCGCCGCCGCGCGGCCGACGCCGCCCCGGCGGTGCTTTCGGACCACGAAGAACTCGGCGATCGCGTGGTCCAGCGGCAGGCCGGCGTGGCTGTGCCGGTTGAGCAGAACGAACCCGGCGATGTGGCCGTCCGCGCGGATCAGGAACGGCTCGCGGTCGGGCTCGGTCCAGTAGGCGTCCAGGTGGGGGTACGCCTCGAAGAGGCCGTCCTCGCCCAGCTCGCCACGCGCCGTTCCGGCCCACTGTTCGGTGAAGTCGTGGGTGTAGAGCTGAAAGAGGTTCGACATCGCGCCGCGTCGGTCGGGACCGGCCGGCTCCAGGATCACGTCCGCCATGACGTCGCCCCCAAATGCAAAAGGCGCAGCGTCGCCGCTGCGCCTCCGCAAACTACACCGGATCAGGGGGCTCAGGCGCCCAGCGACCCTTGGTCCACCTTGAAGCCCGGGCCCATCGTCGACGAGAGGCTGATCTTCTTGATGTAGGTGCCCTTGGCGCCCGACGGCTTGGCCTTGTTGAGGGCGTCCACCAGGGCCTTCACGTTGGCCTGCAGCGCGTCCTCGGTGAACGAGGCCTTGCCGATGCCGGCGTGGATGATGCCGGTCTTCTCAGTGCGGAACTCGATCGAGCCGCCCTTGGCGTCCTTCACGGCCTGGCCGACGTTCGGCGTCACGGTGCCGACGCGCGGGTTCGGCATCAGGCCGCGCGGGCCCAGCACCTTACCTAGACGGCCCACCAGGGCCATCATGTCGGGCGTGGCGATCACGCGGTCGAAGTCCATGAAGCCGCCCTGGATCCGTTCCACCAGGTCCTCGGCGCCCACGACCTCGGCGCCGGCCGCCTTGGCTTCCTCGGCCTTGGCGTCCTTGGCGATGACGGCGACGCGGACGTCGCGGCCGGTGCCGGACGGCAGGGCCACCACGCCGCGGACCTGCTGGTCGGCGTGACGCGGGTCGACGCCCAGGTTCACGGCGATCTCGACGGTCTCGTCGAACTTGGCGTTGGCGTTGGCCTTCACGAGCTTCACGGCGTCGGCCAGCGGGTGCGTGGCCTGCGTATCGCCGGTCCACGCCTTCATGCGCTTGGGTTGCTTGGCCATGGCGCTCAGGCCTCCACGATCTGCAGACCCATCGAGCGCGCGGAGCCCTCGATGATCTTGGCGGCGGCCTCGACGTCGTTCGCGTTGAGGTCCTTCATCTTCTTCTCGGCGATCTCGCGCAGCTGGGCGCGGGTGATCTTGCCGGCGCTGTCACGGCCGGGCTTCTGCGAGCCCGACTTCAGCCCCAGCGCCTGCTTGATGAAGTAGCTGGCGGGCGGGGTCTTGGTGACGAAGGTGAACGACTTGTCCTGGTAGACCGTGATCACGGTCGGAAGCGGCGTACCCTTCGCTTCCTTTTCGGTG
Source organism: Phenylobacterium sp. T106 (assembly GCF_057219735.1). Taxonomy (NCBI): domain Bacteria; kingdom Pseudomonadati; phylum Pseudomonadota; class Alphaproteobacteria; order Caulobacterales; family Caulobacteraceae; genus Phenylobacterium; species Phenylobacterium sp. T106. The sequence goes on from NZ_JBXVWA010000018.1 coordinate 23,316, forward strand.
CGGGCGTTGAACTCCTTGCAGAAGCCCATGATGTTGACGCCGCGCTGACCCAGCGCCGGCCCGATGGGCGGCGAAGGCGTGGCGGAGCCGGCAGGCACCTGCAGTTTGATATAGCCCAAGATCTTCTTGGCCATCTTTGCTCCTCAGTGGCTCATGCGAGCCGGTTTGAGCCGTGGTGCGGGGTTACGACAGCCGCCCCCTCCCACGGATTTGATGTCACGGTCGTGACAGCCCGCGGACGCAGAGCGCCGCGAGGCGCGCGCATCTAGCAGCAAAGGGCCCACGGCACAACCGCGGGGGTCAGCCCGGCCGCCGGGCCCAGAACTGGTACATGCCCATGAAGGTGAGCGGGTTGGCGCGCTCGAAGGCGTCCCAATTGGCGAGATCCAGGCCGTTCGGGTCCGCAGGATAGGCGGCGCGGTAGGCGGGCATCGCCCCGCCGATGGAGACGAAGCCGAGGAACTCCAGCCCTGTCTCGGCCAACATGCGGCGGATGTCGGCGATCTCGTGCTCGTGCTCCTGCACGTGCATCACCAGGTCGCGCAGCGTGCTGGCGGCATAGAAGTCGGTGGTGTCCATCGCCGCCTTCAACGGGTCGCCGTCCGGGGCGGCCACGATGGCCTGCCGCAGCTCGCGCAGGGTTTCGGGCGTGTATGTCTGCGCCAGCGCCTTCGCGGGCGCCCAGCGCGCCCGCGCGCGCCGGCTGTAGAGGCCGAGCTTCATCAGACCGCCCGGCCGAAGCCGGCCTGCGAGGACGCGCGCGCCTTCGAACGGATCCGACAGATGGTGCAGCACACCGCTGCACTCGATCACGTCGAACGTTCGTCCGATGGCGCCCAGCTCCAGCAGATCCGCCTGCGCATAGGTGAAGTTCACGAGACCCGCCTCGCGGGTCTTGCGCAGCGCATAGGCGAGGCTCGCGCGCGAGAGGTCGACCGCCAGCACCTTCGCGTCGGGGCCGTAGCGCTGACCCGCATGGATCGCGTGGAAGCCGGTGCCGCAGCCGGCGAACAGCACCTCGGCCGCCGGCGGGATCGCGCGGCCCATGATGCCGGTCGCGGCCGGCAGGCGGGTCACCCGCCGCCAGCGTGGATAGGGGTTCGTCTCGTACTGGCTGCGAACGGCCTCGGAAACGCCGCCGCGAATGGGCGTCAGCGTCGGCAGGCCGGCGGCCAGAGCCCGCTCGTCCCGGACGTTGGCGAGCTGCTCGCGCAGCACATCGGCCACGCCGCCCATCCACCCCCGGTCGAGCAGCGCTTCCGCGCCGGGCACGTCCGACAGCGGCCTGTAGCAGCCCAGGATCATGACCTCGTCCGGGGTGAGCCGATCGATCCGCGCCGCCATTCTATCGACCAGCTGCGTCTCGATGGCGTCCTGCGCCCAGCAGTACTCGTTGAGGAAGCACTGGATCGCGAGCGCCGGCAGGATCGGTTTCAGCGCCTCCACCTCGTTCCCGAACAGCAGGCGCCGGCGGATCGTCGTCAGCCGGCCCTCCAGCCAATAGGGATAGACCGGCGTGGACGTGAGCACCTCGGCCAGCAACCCGTCCGAGGCGACGGCCGCATCGGTCGCGGGCCAGTTGTAGCGCAGGTGCACAATCGCCGGCTGGCCGGACGGCTGCACGCCGCGCGCGCCGCGGCGGAGGTCGGCCCAGACGGCCGCGCGGGCTTGCGGCGCCTTCCAGTCTTCGAGGCTGCCCAGGGACGTCTCCCGCACGTCCGGCGCGGCCGCCGCCCGCGGCGACGGCTTCTGGGCCCAGAACATGTACATCCGCGCGAAGGTCCGGGGGTTCTGCGCCTCGAACTGCTCCCAGCCGTTCAGGTCCACGCCGGCCGGGTCGTGCGGGAACGCCGCCCGGTACATCTTCATGACCGCATCCGGCACGATGAAGCCCAGGAAGACGAGCCCGTTCTCGTCGAGCATCCGCCGCAGGTCGGCGAAGTTCATCTGATGCTCCTGCACGTGCATCAGAAGGTCGCGGCAGGACGAGGTGGTGTAGAAATCCCGGGACGCGGCGGGCCAGCGCATCGGGTTGCTTTCCGGCCAGCCTAGGATGGCCTGCCGGAGCTCGCGCACCGTTTGCGGCGTGTATTGCCGCGCCAGCTCCTGCCCGGCCCGCAGCCCCTGTCGCGCCGTCGAGCTGTACAGGCCGATGTTCACGAGGCCGCCCGGCTTCAGCGTCCGGCAGATCGCCCGCGCGCCCTCGAAGGGGTCGGACATGTGGTGGAGCACGCCCACGCAGGTGACCACATCGAAGGCTTCGGGATAGCGCTCCGGCAGTTCCAGGATGTCGCCGTGCACGTACTCGATGCCGGCGATCCCCTCCTCCCGGGTCTTGCGGGCCGCGTAGGCGAGGCTCCGCCGGCTGAGGTCGACGGCGACCGTCCGGCCTGCCGCCAGGTACTCGTGCGCCTGGATCGCCTGTCGCCCCGTGCCGCAGCCGGCGACGAGAACCTCGGCGCGCGGCGGCAGAGGCCTGCCGTGGATGTGCGTGGCGAAGCCCACCTTCGGCGCCCGCCGCCACCGGGGATACGGATGGGTCTCGTACTGCGACCGCACGTTCGAGGAGACCCCAGCGCGGATCTCGGTCACGGCCGGAAGCGTCTCGGCGATCTCGCGCTCGATCCGCACGGCGCCGATCTGCTCGAACAGCACCTCTTCCACGGGCCCCGTCCAGCCCTTCGCCAGGAAGTCGTCGGCGGCGGGCAGGTCCGACAGCAGCCGGTAGCAGGCCAGCGCCATCGTCTCCTCGGGCGTGAGGTCGGCGCCACGGGCTTCGAGCGCGGCCACGGCCGCCGTTTCGTCGGCCTCCTCGTTCCAGGCGTATTCGTTGAGCTGGCACTGGATGGCCAGCGCGGCGAGGAAGCGCTCTGTTCCAGGGGTGGCGGGGGCGAACAGCAGGGTCCGCCGGATGGCCGTCATCCGCCGCTCGTACCACTCCGGGAAGACCGCGAAGCTCTTGAGGCTCTCGATCAGAAGCTCGTCGCGGCTCGCCGCTGCGAGGTCGGCCGGCCACGTCTGGCGCAGGATCTCCACGGCGCGGAAGACGTAGTCCTCCAGGGCTCCGCGCTCGCGGAACCCGGCGACGAGGCTTCGGCGCTCCTCTTCGAACTCGTCCATGGCGGCGGGGCGGGCCCGGCGCTAGCCGATCTTCTCGACCTGGCCGTACTCGAGCTCGACCGGCGTCGCGCGGCCGAAGATGGAGACGGTGACGCGGAGGCGGGCGCGTTCCTCGTCGACCTGCTCGACCGAGCCGTTGAAGCTGGCGAACGGCCCGTCGGTGACGCGCACCTGCTCGCCGATCTCGAAGGTGATGGTCGGCTTCGGCCGCTCCACGCCCTCCTCGATCGTGCCGATGATGCGCTCGACCTCCTTTTCGGACACGGGGATCGGCTTCGACCCGCTGCCCAGGAAGCCGGTGACCTTCGGCGTGTTCTTGATGAGGTGGTAGGCCTCATCGGTCAGCTCCATCTTCACGAGCACGTAGCCCGGGAAGAACTTGCGCTCGGCGTTGATCTTCCGGCCGCGCCGGATCTCGACCACGTCCTCGGTGGGCACGAGCACCTCGGAGAACTGCTCCTCCAGCCCATGCTGGCGGGCCTGGTCGAGGATCGACTCCTTCACCTTCTTCTCGAAGTTCGAGTAGGCGTGGACGATGTACCACTTGTGGCGCGGATTGCCCTTGGCGGGCGCGGTGGCGGCTTCAGACATGTGCAGTTATCCGGTCGCGAGCTTGAGCAGCCACGTGATGGCGGTGTTCAGGACCCAGTTGACGACGAAGAAGAAGATCGCCGCCAGCACCACCATGATCGCCACCATCACGGAGGTGATCCAGGTTTCCTTGCGGCTGGTCCAGGTGATCTTGCGGGCCTCGGCGCGGACCTCGGCGGCGAAGCGGGGAAGGTTGCGGAGCCCTTCGATCAGGCCGCCCTTCTTGGGGGCGGCGGCGGCCCCCGGCGTCGCCATCGCGGCGGCGGTCTTGGCGGCGCGCTCGCGGATGGCTTGCGGGCTCGGTTTCCTGGCCATGCGGCTCTTCAAACTCTCATCTGGAGCCCGCGGCCGCGGCGCTCCGGTTCCTGTGGTCGGACTTATATAGGGTGGCAGGAGTGGAGGGACTCGAACCCCCGGCCCTCGGTTTTGGAGACCGATGCTCTACCAGCTGAGCTACACTCCTTCGCTCACCCTCCCCGACGTCTTCGAGGCCTGCTTCTTCCGGCTTCCGGGGGAACACCCGTCGCCGCGCGTGGCGGCTAGAAAAGCAGACTCCAACGATGTCGGGTAGGACGCAGGCGTATGACGCAACGGCGCGGCCGTTTCAAGGGGCTTCACCGGGATCGAAGGCGGGGACGAGGCGTTGAGGCGTCATGTCCCGCACCCACGACGACGCCTACAATCGCGACGAGGACCAGAAGCCCCGGGAGGGCGCCTCCCCGCGCGCAGCCTCCGAACCGGAGGGGTCCGAAGGCTCGGCGCGAAGCGCCAAGACCTTCACCGACCCGGCCAGCGGCGGCGGCCAGAAGCCGGGCCATTCCCCCAACCAGGCCGAGACGGACCTGACCGAGGGCGCCCCGCAGCGCCACAAGCCGTAGCGCTCAGCGCGGACGGCCGCCGATGCTGACGCGGCCGCCGCCGGACACCGACTTGCGGACCTGGCCGGTCACCTCCCGCACGCGGACGCCCCCGAGGCCCGAGATCGAGGCGTCGAGGTCGCGGGCCGCGCCGCCGTAGTCGACCGACCCGACGCCGGAAACGGAGGCGCGGATCAGGTCGGCGCGGCCGTTCTCCACGCCGATCTTCCCGACCCCGGACACGCGCGCCTGAACGTCGCCGTTCACCTCGCCCACCTGCACGTTCCCGGCGCCCGAGAGACGGGCGTCCAGGCCGTTGCGCACCCGCGTCGCATGGACGTCGGCTGCGCCGGACAGATGCAGCTCCAGGCGGTCGGACGCGCCCATGCGGATCGAACCGGCGCCCGACTCGTGGATCTCGGCGGCGCCGGCCACGTCGGCGATGGTCCAGGCGCTGCACCCGGAGTTGGACAGGTCCAGGCTGGCGGAGCGGCCGATGGCGCCCACCACCGCGCCGCTGGCGGAGAGGGAGACGCTGCGCGGCGTATGGATCACCACCTGCGGCATCTCGTCGTAGTCGACCCGACCGACGCCCCGTACTCTCACGCGCGGACGGGCCGACAGGGCGTCGCAGCCGCGGATGCGGCGGTGAAGCCCGCCGTCCACAACCACGCGGCCGCCTTCGCTGCGGACGGTGAGCGGGAGCGCGGCGTTGGGCCTGACCACCTCGACCCTGACATCCGACCGGTCGGCGGGCACGACGGTCACGCGCGCCACGGCGTCCTTGATCTCCACCGAGGCGGCGTGCGCCGCGCCGGCTGAAGCCGCGACGATGGCCGCCGCGGCGCTCGTCAGTCGAACCGCTAGTCTCATCGCCCTCTCCCGCCCAGGTTCGAAGCGAGGCTAGGGCGGGCCCGAACGGGTCACAGCTTAATTCGGCGTCATGACGCCGTTGTCATGGAGCGCCGGCGCATCGTCAGCGCCCAGGTGGAGAGCTCCAGGATCGTCACCGCACGAAAAAGGCCGCCGGGGGATGCCCGGCGGCCCTGGTGTTCGTTCAAGCGGCCTTGCGGCTTACTTGATGATCTTGCTGACGACGCCCGAACCCACCGTGCGGCCGCCCTCGCGGATCGCGAAGCGCAGGCCCTGGTCCATGGCGATCGGCGTGATCAGCTCGACGTTCAGCTCGGCGTTGTCGCCGGGCATGATCATCTCCACGCCTTCCTTCAGCTTGATGATCCCCGTCACGTCCGTC
>NZ_JBXVWA010000019.1:0-22708 GCF_057219735.1 Phenylobacterium sp. T106
ACAAGCTCAAGCACTTCCGACGCTTCGCCACACGCTACGACCGGCGCGCCGACCACTTCCTCGCCTTCATCCACATCGCCGCCATCATGCTCTGGCTGCGTTGAATGTGGATTCGTCCTAGAGGAAGATCCCCGTCGCGACGGCGAAGCCGATCACGACCAGCCAGGGCGGCAGCTTCGCGATCTGCAGGAAGATGAACGCCGCGGCGATGAGCGCCCAGTCCGCCGGCTGTTCCACCGTGGTGATGATGACGGGGTCCCAGAGCGCGGCGGCGAGGATGCCCACGACCGTGGCGCCGACGCCGGCCATCAGCCCGCGCGCCCAGCCCTCGCGCTTGAGGCGGTCCCAGAAGGGCAGAACCCCCGTCACCAGCAGAAGGCTGGGCAGGAAGATCCCGAAGAGCGCGATCAGGCCGCCCACGATCCCGCCGGGGCCGTAGTCCTGCCGGTAGCCGACGAACGCCGCGAAGCTGAACAGCGGTCCGGGCAGCGCCTGCATGACGCCGTAGCCGGCCAGGAAACTCTGCTCGTCCAGCCAGCCGCGGCCGACGACCTCGCGCTCGAGGAGCGGCAGGACGACATGCCCGCCGCCGAAGACCAGGGACCCCGTGCGGTAGAAGACGCTGGCGAGGCCCAGGCCCGTGTTCTGAAGCACGCTCGCCAGCAGCGGCAGGCCCACCAGGAGCAGCGCGAAGATGGCGAGCGCGATCACCGCGCTCTGGGCGTCGACGGCGCTGGAGGCCTCGTCCGGTGGAAGCTCTCCGGCGGGCGCGTTCCGAAGCAGCAGCGCGCCGAAGGCGCCGCCCGCGACCAGGGTCGCGATCTGCGCGGCCGGTCCCTGGACGAAGAAGAGGCCCAGCCCCGCGCCGATGGCCAGTCCTGCGCGGATCGGGCCTGTGGCGAGGTTGCGGGCCATCTGCACGACCGCCTGCAGCACCACGGCCGCGGCGGCCACCTTCAGGCCGTGGATCCACTCGGTCCCGAACCGCATCGAGATCACGGGCGAGTAGGCGGCGAACAGCATCATGGCCGCCGCGGCGGGGAGGGTGAAACCCGCGAAGGCGGCGAGCGCGCCGGGGAGTCCGGCCTGCCGCAGGCCGATCGCCATGCCCATCTGGCTGGAGGCGGGCCCGGGGAGGAAGTGGCAGAGCGCGATCAGGTCGGCGAAGGCGCCCTCCGACACCCAGCCTCGCCGCTCGACGAATTCGCGACGGAAGTAGCCGATGTGGGCGACCGGCCCGCCGAACGAGATCAGGCCCTGGCGGAGGAACGCCAGGAACACGTCGAGCGCAGTCACGGCCTTCATCGGGGGCGCGGCGTCCATGCCCCTAGAGCCCGTCGCGACCGGGTTGAATCAGGCCCGTCGGGCGGAACGGGCTCGTCGTCCTTCGTCTGGAGCGCATCCTGGTCGCCTGCGGCTGACTCATCCCCGGCGGGACGCGCTCTAGATGGAAGGCGCGCGCCGGCTTGTCGATAGGGGCTTCCCAGCCGCATCTGAACGGCGATAAGGCTTCCTCCAACAACTGTTCGAGGAGGGACGCCATGAAGGCCGCCGTGCTGCGCGAAGTGGGCAAGCCGCTTCAGATCGAAGATGTTCAGATCTCCAAGCCCGGCCCGCGCGAGGTGCTGATCCGCACCGCAGCCGCCGGCGTCTGCCACTCCGACCTCCACTTCGTGGAAGGCAAGTACCCGCACCCGCTTCCGGCCGTACTGGGCCACGAGAGCGCCGGCATCGTCGAGGCGGTCGGCTCCGAGGTCCGCACGGTGAAGCCGGGCGACCACGTGATCACCTGCCTTTCGGCCTTCTGCGGCCACTGCGATCACTGCGTCACCGGCCACATGGCCCGTTGCGTCAGCCCCGAGACCAAGCGCCGCGAGGACGACGAGCCGCGCCTGTCGGCGCCGAACGGCCCGATGCTGCAGTACCTGAACCTGTCGTCGTTCGCCGAGCAGATGCTGATCCACGAGAACGCCTGCGTGGCGATCCGCAAGGACATGCCGCTCGACCGCGCCGCCCTCATCGGCTGCGGCGTCATGACCGGCGTGGGCGCCGTCATCCACACCTCGAACGTCCGTCCGGGCGACACCGTGGCCGTCATCGGCTGCGGCGGCGTGGGCCTGGCGGCGGTGAACGGCGCGGCGCTCGCGGGCGCGGGCCGCATCATCGCCATCGACATGGCCCCGGGTAAGGAGAACCTGGCCAAGTCCATGGGCGCGACCGACTTCGTCCTCGGCGGTCCCGACGCGGTGAAGACCGTGCTGGAGATGACCCGCGGCGGCGTGCAGCACAGCTTCGAGGCGATCGGCCTCGCCGCCACGGCGGAGCAGGCGTTCAACATGCTGGCCCGCGGCGGCACGGCCAATGTCATCGGCATGATCCCCGTCGGCCAGACCATCAGCCTGATGGGCGCGGCCTTCCTGGGCGAGAAGCGCATCCAGGGCTCGCTGATGGGCTCCAACCGCTTCCCGGTGGACATGCCCCGCCTGGTGGACGCCTACATGGCCGGCAAGCTGCACCTGGACGACATGGTCAGCCGGCGGATCAAGCTCGAACAGGTCAACGAGGCCTTCGAGGAGATGAAGACCGGCGCAGTCGCGCGCTCGGTGATCGTGTTCGACGCCTGACGGCGTCCCGCCGCGCCGTGGCGGTCAGGTCCGCTTGGGCCGCATGACCAGCCACGGCGTCGGCTGCAGCCGCCATTCCCACACCGCCAGCAGCTGGTCGAGGTGGGTCATGGGCCTCAGGAACGGCGGCATCTCGAACGTCTTCGGCTGCTGATCCACGCGCACGATGTCGTGGGTGGCCGCGAACCGGGCCTGCAGGGTCTCGAGCGCGCCGGCCCGGAACACGTCGTGCGTCTCGACGATGATGCTCATCCCGGCGAGGGCCGGCGAGAGATCGGGCCGCAGGATGTCGAGCTCCGCGCCCTCGGTGTCCACCAGCACCAGCATGCGCCGCCCGGCGAACGCCTCGAACCCGTCAGGCTTGAACTCGCCCCCCACCACGACGCGGTCGGCGACTCCGTTGCGCTGGGCCAGCTCGGCGCAGGAGGCCCGCGCCTTCTCGTCGATGTCGTAGGCGTAGACGGTGACGTCGGGCATCATCCGCGCCAGGCCGACGGCGTAGTAGCCCTCGGCGCATCCCACATCGATCACCCCGTCCAGCCCCTCGGCGGCGAGACTCGCAAGGTGGGGATGGAGTTCGGACTCGTACGTCCCGAGCAGGCGCGGCATCAGGGCCCCCTCGGTGGCGCTGTCCACGTATTCCATGCCGACGAAGGGGCCGCTCCAGATCCGGCGCCCCTGAAGGTGGATGTAGGTGTTCGCCAGCATCTGCGAGCGCCAGCGCGAGAGCAGCCGGAGCAGGTCGAAGACGACGCCCTGGCCGGGGTCAGCCGGCCACTTGGCGACCCTCTCGCGCACCAGATTGACGACGACGGCCGTGACGCTCATGCCAACTCTCGGATGCTGCGGCCATCCGGGTTAGGCCGCGCGGGGCGACATCGCAAGGTCAGGGGGTCGCCCCCCGCGTGTCGGCCAGCGTGACGGCCGGCGAAGGTCCCTGGGCCAGCAGGCGCTCGATCCGGGCTTTCTCGGTCCGGAAGCGGGCGAGTTCTCGGCCCGCGAGGACGGTCCCCTGCGGAACCTTGGCGCCGACTGGATTGACCCGCTTGCCCCGCTGCCAGACCTCGTAGTGCAGATGGGGGCCCGTCGACATCCCGGTGGAGCCCACGTAGGCCACCACCTGTCCCTGCCGCACGCGGGCGCCCGCGCGGACACCCTTGGCGTAGCGCGAGATGTGGGCGTAGCCGGTGTCCCAGCCGCCGGCATGGCGGATCTGGAGCCAGTTGCCGTATCCGCCCCAGCGTCCCGCCTTCACCACGGTTCCGTCGCCGGCAGCCAGGATCGGCGTGCCGTGCCCCGCGCCGAAATCCACGCCCTGGTGGGCCCGTGCATAGCCGAGGATGGGGTGCCGCCGGCGGCCGAAGCTCGAGGTCATGCGGGCGCCGTCGACCGGCGTGCGCAGGAGGAAGCCGCGGACGTTCTTGCCGTGCTCGTCCACGTACTCCACGTCGCCGCCGTCGCGTTCGAAGCGGAAGAACCTGACCCCGCGCAGCTCGGCGTACGCCAGGTCGCCCGTTTCGATGGTGCGGCCGCTCTCGGTCACCCTGCGATCGAACACGAGGCGGAAGTCGTCGCCCGGCTTGATGTCGCGCTGGAAGTCCAGCTTGTGCGCGAACAGCTTCGCCGTCTGGTGGATGATGGCGGGCGTCGCGCCCAGGCGGGCCGCGCTTTCGTAGAGCGAGCCGGAGATTTCGCCGTCGGCCACCGTGGTCTCTTGGCTGACCTTCTCCTCCAGCGCGCGCAGCCTGAGGGCGCCGTCGAACGTGCGCGAAACGGTCACCGCGGTGGCGGGGCCGGTGCGCAGCGACAGCCCGATCAGGCGCGCCGACTGGCCCTCTGACCTGGGCGTGGCGATGGCGGCGTCGAAGGTGAGGCCCGCCTTGATGCGGACGGTGTCCATGGCGCGCCCGAGGGTTTCGACCACCTGCCGCGCCTCGTCCGGCGTCACGCCGGCGCGCAGCACGGCGCGCTCGAGGGTCTCGCCCGGGCGCACGCTGACCTCGACGTTCCGTGGCCGTCCGTAGCCCGGCTGGGCCTCGGCCTGGGTGAAGGCGGCATGCTGCAGGGCGGCCGCCGCCTCGGGCGCGAGCGTGGGGCCGGGCGCAGGGTCCAGGCGGGCGGCGGCCTGCCATCCCACGATCCCCGCGCACACGGCGACGGCGCCGGCCGCGGCGATGGTGCGGGGTCTCGCTCGAACGTTCTTGAAATCGGATTGCAGCATGGGCGCGTCCGCTGACTCAACTCGGTTCGCGGGCTCCGAAGGCGGCCCGCCAGGCGCCCCCGCGCCCCAGCAGTCGTTCCGACCGGCCGAAGCCGGCGCCCGTCACGGGTCCTGGATGAGGCCGAGCACGAGCTCGGCGGGCCGGCACAGCGCCGCACCCTTGTCGGTCACCACGATAGGGCGATTCACAAGCACCGGCTCGATGATCATCGCGGCGATGATCGCGTCGTCCGAAACCCCCGGCGCGGTGAGGCCTAGTTCCTCGGCATTCGTCCCGCGGACGCGCAGGATGTCGTGCGCCCCGGCGCCCATGCGATCCAGGATGTCCTTGAGCTGCTCGCGGGTCCAACCGGCCTTGAGGTACTCGACGACCGTGGGCTCGATCCCCTTCTCGCGGAGCAGGGCGAGCGTGTTGCGGGACGTTCCGCAATTCGGGTTGTGGTAGATCGTGACGTCGTTCATCCGCGCGGGATAGCGCGGCCGGCTCACCAAGTGAAGGCGCGGGCGCCCGTGACGAAGGTGGAGTCGGAATCATCCCAGGGCATGAGATCCGCCGGCCGTGCGGGCAGGGGGATCGCGGCGCGCGGCCACCGGTCGAAGCCTGCGACGTAGTTCACGTCGAGACGTCCTGGCCCCAGGGGCTTGAGCGCAAGCTGGAGCGGCGGGCCGCCGCTGACCCAGGCCACGCGCACCCACTGCCCGGCGGGCAGGACCTGCGCCAGGGGCGCGCCGTTGAGGCCGGTCAGCTGCGCCTGGATGGTCGAGCGCACCCGGAGCTCCAGCGTGCGCGCCTCCGCCGGGAGTGCGACGGACAGCTGCAGCGTGTCGCTCCCGCCCTGGCGGAAAAGGCCGATGACGGGCGACGGCTCGGCGATCGGCTTTGCGGGGGCCATGTCGTGCGGCCGGCCCCACCACCACTGCTTCACCCGCTGAACGGTTCCCCCGTCGGCCTTCAGGACCTGGTCGGTCCAGTAGCGGCCGACGCCGGGCAGGGCGAAGCGCCACGCCCGCCCTGTGTCCTGGTCCATCTGGTAGCCCACATAGGTGATCGCGGGGTAGCGCGGGGTCCACGGGTCGGCCGAGCGGACGATGAGCGTCAGGGCAAGCCCCCCCAGGAGCACCGTGGCGCCGATGATCCGGGCGGGCGAACGGCCCCAGTCGGGCTGGGCGAGGGGCCACAGCACCATCGCGGCGGTGATCATCTGCACCGCGAAGATCGGCATCAGGTCCATGCTCTCGAAGGCGGAATGCGAGAGACCGCCCTGCCAGCCGAGCGCGGCGGCGGCGATGACGGCCAGAAGCACGAGCGAAAGGACGCCGCGCTTGGCGCTGAGCGAGGTCGCCGCCGCGGCGACGGCGGCGACCAGCAGCGGCCAGGCGAGCACGAAGGCGGCCTGCGGCGCGAGCGCCTGCAGCACGACGGTCAGGCCGAAGCTGAAGAGGAGGCCGCCGCCCCAGGCGCCCTTCCGGCTGACGGGCCGGCCGAACGTGAACCAGCCGATCGCCGTCGCCACGACGCCGGCCACGACGCCGATCCAGTCGATCTCGCCGGCCAGGGCGCAGGCGCCGAGACCGGCGGCGAGCGGCAGGAACGCCACCCAGCGGCGGGTGCGCGACAGCTCGGCCGCCGTCAGCATCATGAAGCCCAGGGAGGTGAGCATGATGGCCCACTCCCAGCGGTCGACCTGGGCCAGCAGGAACCGCTGCTCGAGGTAGCCGAAGTCCGCGCCCGTGAGGCGCCGGGCGAACTCGAGGATGGCGGCCGTGCCCACGCCCGCGAAGGCGAACGCGCCTGCGCCGCGGGCCAGGTCCGTCGCCGGAAACTCGCCGGAATGACGCGCCCATCGGATCGCGAAGGCCAGCAGCACCGCGACCACGAGCAGGATCACCCAGCCGAACCAGGCCGGATAGGCGATGACGGTGTCACCGAAGAGGTTCGAGTAGACGGGGGACGGGGCGGGCTCGGGCAGCCGGCTCGCGAACGCGAGTTCGCGGGAGATCGCGAGCGCCTGGTCGCCCATGTCCTGGAGCGAGCCGCGCGCCAGGTTGCGGGCGGTGGACGTGGGGCTGTGGTAGTCGAACTGCCGGCCGATGATGGCGTAGTTCATCCCGGCGATGCCCGCCTTCAGGGTCTCGGTCAGGTCGGTGTCGTTCGGCATCAGCTCGTAGAGCATCACCGACAGCGAGCCGGAGGACGGGCGGCGCGCGGTCTCCTGGAAGACCCGGATCAGCTCGCCGTTGCGCGCGCTGGTCTGGAACATCTGCACGCGGCCCGCCGAGCCGCGCGCCTCCAGGTTGATGACGAAGCCGATGCGGCGGGCGAGCGGATCGCGCTGGAAGAAGTGGTTCGCGCCGAGGAGGCCGGCCTCCTCCCCGTCGGTCATCAGCAGCACGACGTCGCGCGCCGGCACGCCGCGCGCCTGGATGGCCCGGGCGGTCTCCAGCGCCACGGCCACGCCCAGCAGGTCGTCGGCGGCCCCGGGGGAGCCCGGCACGCTGTCGTAGTGCGCCATGAGGGCCAGCGCCGGCGCGTTCCGGTCGCGGCCCGGGATGATCCCGACGACGTTCTCCACATGGCCCGCGACGACGAGATTCCGGGTCCACTTCGAGACCTGGACGCCGACGCCCGGCCGGACTTCCGGCGACAGCCCGTACTTCAGCATCTTGCCGACGATGGCGTCGCGCACGTTGGCGTTGGCGACCGAGCCCGTCGGGTGCGGGACGGCGGCCATGAAGTTGACGTCCTGGAACGCGCGTTCGCCCGAGAACTCGAGCGGAGAGATCGAGACCGGCTGCGACTCCGGCAGCTGCTGGTCGAGGTAGGCCAGGTACGACCCGGCGATCAGCGCGAAAAGAAGCGCAAGCAGTCTGCCCATCGTGCGCGCGTCCTCCCGAGCCGGTTACCGCGAGGCTAGACTGAGCCGATGCAAACGAAAACGCCCGGCGCAGCGGCCGGGCGTCTCGTCGTTCACGGGGCGGCCCGGTCAGGCGGCGACGGCGCCTTCCTGCGGGTCGCGCAGCACGTAGCCGCGGCCCCAGACGGTCTCGATGTGGTGCTTCCCGTCGGCGGCGGCCGCCAGCTTCTTGCGCAGCTTGCAGATGAAGACGTCGATGATCTTCAGCTCGGGCTCGTCCATGCCGCCGTAGAGGTGGTTGAGGAACATTTCCTTGGTGAGGGTCGTGCCCTTCCGGAGCGAGAGCAGCTCCAGCATCTGGTATTCCTTGCCGGTCAGATGCACGCGGATGCCGTTCACTTCGACGGTCTTGGCGTCGAGGTTCACCACGATGTCGCCGGTGCGGATGACCGACTGCGCGTGGCCCTTCGAGCGGCGGACCACCGCGTGGATCCGGGCGACCAGCTCGTCCTTGTGGAACGGCTTGGTCATGTAGTCGTCGGCGCCGCCCGAGAAGGTCTTCACCTTGGTCTCGATCTCGGCGGTGCCCGACAGGATCATGATCGGCGTATTGATCTTGCCGACGCGCAGCGTGCGCAGCACGTCCATGCCGCTCATGTCGGGCAGGTTCAGGTCGAGCAGGATCAGGTCGTAGTCGTAGATCTTGCCGAGATCGACGCCTTCCTCACCCAGGTCGGTGGTGTAGACGTTGAACCCTTCCGACTTGAGCATCAGCTCGATGCTCTGCGCGGTCGCGCTGTCGTCCTCGATCAACAAAACGCGCATTGGCCTCTCCTGCCGCGTCCCCGCATTCCCCCACGGACCCAGCGGACCCGCGTATGCCTCGCCCGTTAACCTGCCCCGCCGTCCTTTAAGACCGGTTAATGGTGGTGGCCCCGTCAGCCGAATCGTTAATCTGATTTGAGAATCCGACTCAAGCTGAGCTGCCGAAGGGGCCGTCGGCGCCTCTGTTGAATCTTTTGTGATTGGACGTTCCGACCGAAGCGGCGGGTGGGAACGGCTTGTCGCGCAAGGGGTTTTCGTTGCCGGAACAACGTCCGGAGACTTCGCATGACCTACACGCACGAGCCTCGGCAGTCCTTCCGCCTGCCGCTGAGCGGCGAGCGCATCAGGCAACTGGCCCCGTTCGCCGGCCCCGCCCTGGCCTTCGCGCGCAGGAACCCGTTCATCCTTATCGGAGCAGCGGTCGTGGGCGTCGCCGGCATGGCGGCCTGGCGGAACCGCGACCGGATCGCGGCCAGGGCCGAGCCCCTCCTCGAGGACGCCCGCCAGAAGGGCCATGCGCTCGTGGAAGATGCGCGGGCGAAGGGTGAGGCGCTGATCGAGCAGGCGAAGGGCGCCGGCGAGGCGGTGGCCGCCCGCACCAAGCGCAAGCCCCCGGCCGCCAACGGTCCGACGGTCTCTACCGACATCAACTGAGGCGGCAGGCTGCGACGCCGCGACGCGGGCAGATTCCGCTAAAGCCAAGGCTGTTCTTCACAACCCCTTAAGCGTGTCGGCGCGACCATGCGTCCGAGACCCAGGGGCGTTGTCTTGCAGAGTCTGGTGGCCGCGGTCGAGCGGCTGGATCCACTTACGGTTTCGGGACGGGTCGCGGCCGTGAACGGCCTCCTGATCGAGGCGCGTGGCGGTCTCTCGCGGCTGGCGGTCGGCGCTCGCGCCGAGATCGCGCGCTTCAACCACCGGCCTATCGCCGCCGAGGTCGTCGGCTTCCGCGAGAACCGCGCGCTGCTCATGCCCTTCGGCCCCGTCGAAGGCGTCGCGCCGGGCGCGGAGATCCGCATCCAGCCTCTGGGCTCGGCCGTGCGCCCCTCCAAGGCCTGGCTCGGGCGCATCGTCGACGCGTTCGGCGAGCCCATCGACGGGAAGGGACCGCTGCCGCAGGGCCTGGCGGCCTACCCGTTGCGGGCCTCGCCGCCCAGCGCCCACGCGCGGGCCCGGGTCGGCGAGCGCCTGGACCTGGGCGTGCGGGCGATGAACGTGTTCACGACCTGCTGCCGCGGCCAGCGCCTGGGCGTCTTCGCCGGCTCGGGCGTCGGCAAGTCGGTGCTGCTGTCGATGCTGGCCAAGAACGCCGACTGCGACGCGGTCGTGGTCGGGCTGATCGGCGAGCGGGGCCGCGAGGTCCGCGAGTTCATCGAGGAGACGCTGGGCGAGGAGGGACTCCGCCGCGCCGTGGTGGTGGTCGCGACGTCGGACGAGCCGGCGCTGAAGCGCCGCCAGGCGGCTTACATGACCATGGCCATCGCCGAGTACCTGCGCGACCAGGACATGGAAGTGCTCTGCCTGATGGACTCGGTGACCCGCTTCGCCATGGCGCAGCGGGAGATCGGCCTGGCGGCGGGCGAGCCGCCGACCACCAAGGGCTACACGCCCACGGTCTTCACCGAGCTGCCGAAACTGCTGGAGCGCGCCGGGCCCGGCCCGATCCGCCCGGACGGCACCAAGGCCGGCCCGATCACCGGCCTTTTCACCGTGCTGGTGGACGGCGACGACCACAACGAGCCCATCGCCGACGCCGTGCGGGGGATCCTCGACGGGCACATCGTGATGGAGCGCGCCATCGCCGAGCGTGGCCGGTTCCCCGCGATCAACGTGCTGAAGTCGATCAGCCGGACGATGCCGGGCTGCCAGTCGATGGAGGAGCGAGAGGTGGTCCGCCAGGCGCGCGAGGCCCTGTCCGCCTATTCGAACATGGAAGAGCTGATCCGGATCGGGGCGTACCGCGCCGGCGCCGACCCGCTGATCGACCGGGCGATCCAGTTGAACCCGGCGGTCGAGACGTTTCTGTCGCAGCAGCCGGGCGATGCGACCAGCCTGGACGAGAGCTTCTCCCGTCTCGCCGACATCCTGAATGGAGCCGAATAGGTGAGCTGGGCCGATTCCCTCATCAAGCTGTCCAGCTACGAGGCCGAGGTGCTGCAGAAGCGCCTGGCCGAGATCGTGGACCGCCGACTGGCCGTGGAGATGCGGCTGACCCTCCTGGAGGCGGAAGGGGAGGCCGAGGCGATGTTCTCAGCCCAGGAGGCCGCCGCGGGGATCTACCGCGCGGGCTTCTTCGAGGGCCTGAAGATCCGCAAGGCGAAGGTGCAGGCCGAGATCGACGCCATCCTGCTGGAAGAGCAGGGCGCCCGCGACGCCCTCGCCGAGGCCTTCGAGGCCCAGAAGAAGTACGAGCACATCGCCGACAACATCCGTTTGGCGGCGCGCAAGGAAACGGGCCGCCGCGAGGCGGCGGCCCTGGACGAACTCGGCCTTCGGAAGATCGCCGCGCGCTAGAGGCTCTCCCGCTCAGACGCAACCGTCCGAACGGGAGAACAACCGGCTCCCGCCTTCCGAAACGCGCTCTAGGCGCGGACGAGCGTGCGGCGGCGCAGGATCGAGCCGGCGGCGCCGAACCCGAGGATCATCATCGCCCAGGTGGACGGCTCGGGAATCGCGCCGTTGAACTGGCCCACGCTGAAGTCGATGTTGTCGATGCCGACGTTGTAGCCGTTCGGGCCCCAGTTGATCTCGAGCCCGCTGGTGCTGGTCAGGTTGAAGCTGAAGTGGCTATGGGCCTGCCCATCGATCTGAATCGTGCCGGACGAGTAGAGCGTGCTCCCGCCGATCTCGCGGATGGTGACCTGGGTCGTGCGGCTCGTGTTCGGCCATGCACCCAGGTCGAAGCCGTTCAGGGTCACGGCGAGGCCGCTCAGCGGCACCAGGAAGATCGAGGGCGAACCGACGTTATCGTTGTCGCCGCCCCACGCGACGTTTCTGAGGTCGCTGTAGCTCGCGGCCCACCACTGGAGGGTCGTGTTGCCGCCGCCGTCGTTCCGGTCGTCGTTGTACTGGACGTCGATCACGCCCGCGACGTCGCCGTAGGTGTCGTCGATCTCGGCGCCGTCGCCGCAGACGGAGCCGCCGTTGCAGATATTGCCGTCGAAGGTCAGCACATTGGCCTGTGCGGCCGAGGCGAAAAGAGCGGCGGTCGCTGCGATCGTCGCGAATCCAAGGATTTTCATCAGAGTCCCCAATCCCATCCGCGCGCGCCGCGCCCGCGCGCAACAATGCGCATCAGGAAGCGCCGCGATGCACCTTGGCGCAACAGCGTTCGCTTGAGAGGTGAATCGAAGTCCCGACCGCAGTCAGGAGGCGATCAGCGGCCCTGCCGGGACCGCTCGGCTTCGACGTCCTGCCGCAGGACGTGCAGGTCCTCGGCGATCTTGAAGATCGTGACGTAGAATTCGCAGAAGGCGCGCCAGAGCAGCACGGCGGTGAAGACGCCGATCATGCCGACGCCCAGGACGCCGACCGCCAGCAGGATGCCCCAGCCGCCCTCGCGGATCGCGACGCCGACCGAGGCGCCGAGGACGCCGAAGGCGATGATGCCGATGATGGCCAGGCCCGCCCAGTAGACCAGGTGGAACACCGTTCCGGTCAGCAGGCGCTCGAAGGTCAGGAGGTCCCAGAAGAACTGCCCGCCCGAGCCGTCCGGCCGCTGTAGAGGTCGCCGCATCCGAATTCCGAGACTCAAACGAAGGCGCGTGGCCCAAGGTCCGAACCGCTACCAGCCGGGGCGGCGGGCTGCAACAGAAGCCGCCTCAGGCCAGGAGCTTGCCCACCGCCGCGCCGAGGAGGCCGGCGACCGCCGAGCCCAGCGTCCCCACGACGAGGATCATGGGGGCGGTGTCCTTCAGCGCCACGGAGACGGCGATGCCCAGCAGAGCGCAGACGCCGCCGGCCACGAGTCCGCCCGCCAAGCTGGGGGTCCAGCCCGCCGCCGCCAGCTTGGCGAACAGCAGACCCGCCAGCAGCGAGATGACCATGCCGCCGATGGCGAAGACGTTGTCTTTCACGAAGGCGACGTAGTGCCCGCTGACCACCATGGCGAGTTGCAGGATGAGGCCGCTCGTGGTGGCCACGATGAGGGTCTGGTTCATCTCAGCGGCCTCCCTGGACCTTGGCGGCCGCGGCACGGGCCTCGGCCTCGGCTTCCTGCTTCTTCCAGTCGATGGGACCCTTGGTGAAGCTGTCGCGCAGCTTCACCAGCGTGTAGGCGTTGCCCCAGCTGAAGTGCCGGTAGAGCGTGAGGTAGGGCTCCTTCGGCTTGTAGCCGACCGCCGTCAGGGTGACCCTCGTGGCGTCCGGGCCCGCGTCGTCGAACTCCATAACCGTGACGATGTCGCCGAATTCCTCCCGGCCCGGCAGGCTGGCGGGGGCGTTGATGTTCTGGATCGCGAAGGCCCGGCCGGGCGAGAACAGGACGATCTGGTTGCGGATGTTGTCGGGGTCCCCGAGCCGGCCCTTGGTCGAGTAGTTTCCTTCGATGACGCCGCCGAGGCGTGCGTCGACGCTGGCGACCGGCGTGGCCCAGGCCTTGTAGCCCTCGGTCGTCAGGGCGCGTTCCCACACCTTCTCGCGCGGCGCCGGGACCGTGATCGCGATCTTCAGCACCTTGCCGCCGTTCGCCTGCACGAACGAGCTGTCGGTCACGTCCGGGAAGTCCTTAATCGATTGCGCCTGGGCGGCGCCTGCCGCCAGCGCGGCCGCCGCCAGGGCGGCTCCCATCACCCTTCTCATCCGTCTGATCCCCCGGCCGCGGCGTTGTGTCCGGCGGAGGCGGCCCGCTCCAGCCGGTCGAGGTAGTCGCGAAGCCCCGAAACCGAGGCGTCGAAGGCCTCGAGGCTGCGGTGCGTGCGGGACTGCATGACCCCGCCTTCCATGACGTTCAGGACGAGGATCGCCGTCTGGCGCCGGTCGAGGTCGGCCGGCAGCCGTTCGCCCGCCTCGACGAGGCAGCGCTCCACATGGCCAACCCACTGATGGAAGTTGATGGACAGCAGTTCGCGCACCGGCGGGTCCGGTTCATGCAGCTCCAGCGCGATCGAGCCAATTGGGCAGCCGTAGAGGCAGTCGCTGATCTCGAGCGCGCGCCGGTAGCTGGCCAGCAGGGCGAAGATGCGCGCGATGGGGTCGTCGACGCCTTCCCAGGCCGGAGCCAGCAGCATGGGCTCGATGCCCTCGCGGTACATGTCGAGCACAGCGACGAGGACGTCCTGCTTTGTGGGGAAGAAGTGGTAGAGGCTGCCGGCGTTCGCACCGGCCTCGCGCAGGATGTCCTGCACGGATGTCGACAGGTAGCCCTTCTCGCCGAAGAGCTTCATGGCGGCGAAGACCAGGCGGTCGCGGGTGGGAAGTTCGTCCATGGGCCTTGGTCGAGCGTTCAACTCAACCAAGCATGGCTTGAATGGACGTTCAAGCGCCGATTTGAGTGACCATTCAACCGGCCGGGGAAAGCGTGTGTCCCGGACTGGTTAACGCGCCGCGAGGCGGGTCCGATCGTCGGGAATCGCGACGCGCCGACGGCCGATGCGGGGCGTTAAGCCTGTCCGTCGCCCGGCGTCAGGTGCGGGCGACGATGGCCTCGAGCGTCTGGACGCGGCTGTCCAGGTCTTCCACCAGGCGGCGGGCCACGTCGCGCACGCCGGGGGCGTAGGCGTCGCCGCCGTCCGCGATCTCGGCGGCCAGTTGCTCGAGGTCGACCATGGCGGTGGTGAGCGCCTTCACATGGTCCTTGGCCAGTTGCCTGGCCTCGGCCTGCAGGCGACGCACGCGCTCGGCGACGGTCTCGGTCTTCGGGGTGACGACCTTCAGGTCGTTGTCGGCGACCACACTGAGAGACGGTGACATCTTCAAGTACCTCAATTCGATCCCCAAGGTTCCGATGCGGCTGTGGAGCGATTTCGCCCCCCAGCCGGAACACCCTGGCCGTATCAACTTACGTCCTGAGACAGCACAGGTTCCCTGTCAGTCGCATGAACGGCGCCAGTTAACTCTGCCGCACCCTGCAAGTGGGGATTCCGGGGCACAGTATGTAGTTAACCCGACGCATAGGTCTGATGCGAAAATGCAGAGCGGGCTGCCGCGGCCCGCGATGCAGGCCGCCGAGGACGTGAAGACCCCCCAATCGGCGATCCCCCCGGGCGCAGGGCGGCGGTAGCCTCCGACGGTCGCCCCCGACGGGCGCAAGACCGGAGCAGGCCCGTGACGATCACCCGAGCCATGACCGCGGCGATGACGATGGCGATGGCGTTCGTCCCCGCGGCCGCGTTGGCGGCGACGCCCATCAAGGGGTTCGTGAGCTCGCGCGTGTTCGCCAACTACGCCGGCTTCGACGCCATGGACTCGACGGGCGCGCAGTGGCTCTTCGCGCCGACCGCGCTGGGCGTATCGCGGGCCGTCTCGGCCGGGCCGGGGGGCGAGGTCTACGCCTACCATGGCGTGGCGGCCGACTTCGGGGCCAACGCCGGCCAGGTGTCGATCGCGGCCGGATGGGACTTCGACGCGCCGCCCGGTCCGCTCGTCACCGAGGCGGAGGTCGGCGGGTTCCCGGACTGGAGCTACACCTTCCAGGCGCAGGGCGACGGGGTGCTGCGGCTGACCTATGAGTTCGGCGTTACAGGGCTGCCGACCGGCTTCGGCGGCTTCAACATCGGCTGGACGGGCGCCGGCGGTGGCGAGAGCCTCCTGCTCTCGCAGTCGAACGGCGCGTTCGAGCGCCAGATCACGGCCGGCGAGGTCTATCTCGTGACGATCTCCACCGTGGCCGATGTGTTCGGGACCGCCTTCGACTACAGCGCCGTCATGAACGGCGAGTTCGGCTACAGCATCACGGAGCAGATCGGCGGCGGCGGCGTGCCCGAGCCTGGCGCATGGGCGCTCATGATCCTGGGCTTCGGCGCCGCCGGCAGGGCGCTGCGGCGGCGCAGGCCCGCGGCGGCCTGACCGCCGGCGTCAGCGCGCGCCGGGCGCCGCGCCCGCGGCCTTCGCCGCCTCGGCCTCCGCCGCCCGCGCGCCGCGCAGGATCCCCGGAAGCGCGTAGTTCCCCTCGTGGCAGGCGTATTCGTAGACCGCGCCCTTGGCGGGGCTGAACTCGTACTCGCCGCCCCAGGGCTCGGCCCAGACCGCGGGGTCCTCGACGCGGAAGGCGTAGTGCAGCCGCTGGTCGCCCACGCGCGTGAAGCGCTCGGTGACCTTCATGTCGCTGGTGCCGCCGAACATGTTCTGGTGCGGGTGGTAGTTGGTGGTCTCCACCACCAGCGTCTCGCCCTCCCAGCGGCCGATGCTGTCGCCGTACCAGACCTTGTTGGGGCCGTGGCGGCCGTTCAGGCGGACCACGCGGGCGTCGTGGATCATCTCGACCACGATGACCACGGCGTCCGTCCCCTGCACGATCTGGTAGTTCGAGTTGTAGAACGACGGCAGCATCACGGGGCCCGCGTGGTAGCCGAACGAGGTGATGCAGCGTTCGCCCAGCGTCTGGTTCTCCGGGTTGTCGCCGGCCACGCCGTAGACCCCGCGCACGGGCGGCCCCGCACCGGGCCGGGGCGGCAGGCGCTTCGGCATGCGGCCGTCGGCGGGGAAGGTGATCAGCGAGGTGCGCGGCTCGCCGTTCACCCGCATCACGGTGTCGCCGTGGTCGGTCCAGAAGGCGTTGTAGCCGCAGTCGTGGGTGGCGCCGCCCGACAGCGTGTTGCCGGCGTAGCAGGGCTCCTTCTCGAAGTCGGCGTCGGTCCGGGTGGGCTCGAGGCTCTTGGCGATGACCTGCGCACGGCGGCCCTCCGCGGCGTCGACCTCGGCGGCCGTCATCGCGCGGCGCTCCCCGAGGGTCCGCGGCCGCTCCAGCGGCGTGAGGGTGGCGTTCGTCCAGGTCCCCTCGAGACTGGGCTGGTTCCCGACGGCGCGCGGCGCGCGATAGGCCTGCGCCGCGGCGATGGCGGGCACGGCGAGGGCCGCGGCCGCGATCAGGACAAGCGGTCTGAACGGCATGGCGGCATCCTCCGGACGCAGGGTCTGGAGGCGAGTGTGGAACCCGGACCTACGGGAAGTCCAGCGGGTGGGGAGGGCCCTAGCCCGCCGAGGACCGTAAGCGGTACCGGCCACGACCGACAAAAGTTAGATAACCCGCGTCGCGAAGCACCTGGAGCTGCTGGCGTATCTTGGGGCGCACATTGTTGTTCGCTGGGTAGAGCGCCTGTAGCCGGGTCTCAGACGCGTAGACCTCGTCGAGCGTGAACTCCGGCCGTCCCACCGCCTCAACAGCCTTCATCACCTCCAGCAGCCACCCTCGGCTTTCCAGCGACGCATCCTTCAGGAACAGCGTGGCCTGCCACTGTCGGCGCACCTCCTCCCGGGGCGTCCATCGACGGTCACGAAGCAGTACCACGCGCCCCGAGGGCGGCACCTTGGAGATGTTGATGTTGCACCCCACCCAGCCAGCCCGCCGGGCGGTGGCTGCAAGCGGCGGCCGCCGCTCAATCAGGTCGAGGACGAACAGGTGCTTTGGCACGACCACGATGTCCGTCGCCTCATGGGGCGAGGCGCTGTAGGCCAGCAGCATCAGGTGAGGGTTGTTCTGGTCCACGAGGCGCCGGCACATCGTGCCGTAGGCGCCGTCCGGCACTCTTGGCCCGAAGCGGCCACGCTTGCTCTTGAGCTCGAATTCCTCAAGGCAGTCAGGGCACTGGAGGTCTGCCACCGGCCTGTTGGCGGGCAGCGAACGCAGGGCTATCGCGCCGCAGTTCGGGCATCCAGTCCGTCGCGCCCAGAGTTCGGTCGAGACGCGAGCCCTCTGCGACGCACTCTCGAAATGGGCTGGAGCCTCTTCAAGGCCGAGCGGCCGATGGTCATCGCTCACGCAGCTACCCCGCAGTTGCTTCGCGCGAGCCACGCCCGGCAGCCTTGAGCCTCAGGCGCAGGGTAGGCTGCATCTTAAGTTCATGGTTGCGAGTCTGCCTCGAGCTCGGACCGCGTCAAGGACGCGCGCAAGGCGCGCGCCGCGAAGCGGCGGCCCGCCGGGCCGTCCTTGACCCGATCCGAGCCCGAGGCTGCAATCTGGCCATGGACCTAAGGAGCAATCCGGGTCTTCCGACGCCGGTTCAGAAGCAGCGTACTTCAGTCGCCTCGATCTCTGCGCCATCGTCATCGAGGGTGATGAAGAGCCGCGCGTCATACTGGTCGACGCCCTCCTCTTCCCAGGCGAGCTCGCTTTCCTGCTCGCCCGCGATTTCGGCGGCGGCCTCCGGAGTGTCCGCCTCGATCTGCGTCACGTAGCACACGTAGGCGTCCACGCGCCGGCGCACCGAGTACAGCGGCATTTCAGCATCCTTCGCCAAAGTCCGGCTGAATTGTGGATCTGAAACAATAGGTTGACAACGGGCCGGCCTACGGCCCCTTCCGCCGCCGGCCGCGCATCTTGCGGTATTCCTCGGCCTTCTCGGCGCGGGCTTCCGAGCGGAGCTGCTTCACCGTCTCGCGGCTGTCGCCGGCCTCGCCGCCGGAGGACAGGGCGTCGGCGGCGAACTCCAGGTCGAGCAGCTTCAGGCGCTTGATCTCGTCGCGCAGGCGGGCGGCCTCCTCGAACTCCAGATTGGCGGCGGCCTCGCGCATCCGGGATTCGAGGTCCTTCAGCGTGGTCTTGAAGTTGTCGCCCAGGAACGGGGTCGCGCCTTCGGCCACGCCGGCCTTCACAGTGACGTGGTCCCGCTCGTAGGGGCTGGCCAGGATGTCCTTGATCTGGCTGCGCACGCTCTCGGGCGTGATGCCGTGCTCGATGTTGTACTGCTGCTGCTTCTCGCGGCGGCGCTGGGTCTCGGCCATCGCCCGCTCCATCGAGCCGGTGACGGTGTCGGCGTAGAGGATCACGCGGCCGTCCACGTTTCGGGCGGCGCGGCCGATGGTCTGGATCAGCGAGGTCTCCGAGCGCAGGAAGCCCTCCTTGTCGGCGTCGAGGATCGCCACCAGGCCGCACTCAGGGATGTCGAGACCCTCCCGCAGCAGGTTGATGCCCACCAGCACGTCGAAGGCGCCCAGGCGCAGGTCGCGGATGATCTCGATCCGCTCCAGGGTGTCGACGTCGGAGTGCATGTAGCGCACGCGCAGGCCCTGCTCGTGCATGTACTCGGTCAGGTCCTCGGCCATCTTCTTGGTGAGGACCGTGATCAGCGCCCGGTAGCCCTGCTTCGTCACCTGCCGGACCTGGTCGATGACGTCGTCCACCTGGCTGAAGCCGTCCTTCGAGACCGGCTTCACCTCCACGGGCGGGTCGATGAGGCCGGTGGGGCGGATCACCTGCTCGGCGAAGACGCCGCCCGAGCGCTCCATCTCCCAGGGGCCGGGCGTCGCGGAGACGAACACCGAGTCCGGGCGCATGGCGTCCCACTCCTCGAACTTGAGCGGGCGGTTGTCGATGCAGGAGGGGAGGCGGAAGCCGTACTCGGCGAGCGTGAACTTCCGGCGGTAGTCGCCGCGGTACATGCCGCCGATCTGCGGCACCGTCTGGTGGCTTTCGTCCACGAACAGCAGGGCGTTGTCGGGGATGTACTCGAAGAAGGTGGGCGGGGGCTCGCCGGGCCGGCGGCCGGTGAGGTAGCGGCTGTAGTTCTCGATGCCGGCGCAGGAGCCGGTGGCCTCGATCATCTCGATGTCGAAGGTGGTGCGTTGCTCCAGCCGCTGGGCTTCCAGCAGCTTGCCGTTGGCCACCAGCCAGTCGAGGCGTTCCTTCAGTTCGGCCTTGATCTGGTTGATCGCCTGCCGGAGCGTCGGCCGGGGCGTCACGTAGTGGCTGTTGGCGTAGACGCGCACGCCGGCCAGTTCCGAGGTCTTCTTGCCGGTGAGCGGGTCGAACTCGGTGATGGACTCCAGCTCGTCGCCGAACAGGCTGAGCCGCCAGGCGCGGTCCTCGTAGTGGGCCGGGAAGATCTCGATGGTGTCGCCGCGCCGGCGGAAGCTGCCGCGCTCGAAGGCCTGGTCGTTGCGCTTGTACTGCAGCGCCACGAGGTCGCCCATCAGCCGCTTCTCGTCGATCCGGTCGCCGGGCTTCAGGTCGAAGGTCATGGCCGAGTAGGTCTCGACCGAGCCGATGCCGTAGATGCAGCTGACCGAGGCCACGACGATGACGTCGTCGCGCTCCAGGATCGCCCGGGTGGCCGAGTGGCGCATCCGGTCGATCTGCTCGTTAATCGAGCTGTCCTTCTCGATGTAGGTGTCGGTCCGCGGGACGTAGGCCTCGGGCTGGTAGTAGTCGTAGTAGCTGACGAAGAACTCGACCGCGTTCTCGGGGAAGAAGCTCCTGAACTCGCTGTAGAGCTGAGCCGCCAGCGTCTTGTTCGGCGCGAGGATCAGCGCCGGGCGCTGCGTCTCCTCGATGATCTTGGCCATGGTGAAGGTCTTGCCCGAGCCGGTGACGCCCAGCAGCACCTGGTCCCGTTCGCCGTTCCCGAGGCCGCCCGCCAGCTCGGCGATCGCCTGCGGCTGGTCGCCCGCGGGGGCGTAGTCGCTCACCAGCTTGAACTTCCGCCCGCCCTCGCTCTTCTCCGGGCGCACCGGACGGTGCGGCTTCCAGAGCATGGGCATGGTGTTCTCGTCGTAGTCGAACGCTCCGGACATGTCGGAGACGCCCGGACTTGCGGGGCTGGGCATGAGGTCCAAGTTAGGCGCTCCGGCGGCGGACCGCCACAGACTGCGACACCGCTGCTGCCAGCGGCGTGTCAGCAGCAGGGATGACGCAGCGGCTTCTTGCGGCGGCGGCGCGGGCAGGCCAATACGACGTAAAGCCATGAGCCGGAGGACGTCGCCATGAAGACCCGCATCACCGAACTGTTCGGCATCGAGCACCCGATCATCCAGGGCGGCATGCACATGGTGGGCTACGCCGAGATGGCGGCGGCGGTGTCCAACGCCGGCGGGCTCGGCATCATCACCGGCCTGACCCAGGGCACGCCCGAGAACCTCGCCAAGGAAATCGCCCGCTGCCGGGAGATGACCGACAAGCCGTTCGGCGTGAACCTGACCTTCCTGCCGGCCGTGACCCCGCCCGACTACCCGGGCTTCGTCGAGGCGATCATCAAGAGCGGCGTGAAGGCCGTGGAGACCGCCGGCAACAACCCGCAGAAGTGGATGCCGGCGCTGAAGGAGGCCGGGATCAAGGTGATCCACAAGTGCACCTCGGTCCGCCACTCGCTGAAGGCCGAGGCGATCGGCTGCGACGCGGTCAGCGTCGACGGCTTCGAGTGCGGCGGCCACCCGGGCGAGGACGACGTCGGCAACTGGGTGCTGCTGCCCCGCGCCGCCGAGGAGCTGAAGATCCCGTTCGTCGCCTCGGGCGGCTGCGCGACCGGCAGCCAGCTGGTGGCCGCGCTGGCGCTGGGCGCCGAGGGCATCAACATGGGCACCCGCTTCATGGCCACGAAGGAAGCGCCGATCCACCAGAACGTGAAGGACGCGCTGGTGAAGGCCACCGAGCTCGACACCCGCCTGATCATGCGCCCGCTGCGCAACACCGAGCGCGTGCTGAACAACGCCGGCGTGGAGCGCCTGCTCGAGAAGGAGCGGACCCTGGGCGACAAGATCACCTTCGCCGACATCGCCCCCGAGGTGGCCGGCGTCTATCCGGCGATCATGAAGGACGGGAACATGGACGCCGGCGGCTGGAGCTGCGGCATGGTCGCGGGCCTGATCCACGACGTGCCGACCGTTAAGGAACTGGTCGACCGCATCATGAGCGAGGCCGAGGAGATCATCGCGGTCCGCCTCGCGCGCTTCGCCGGCCGCCAGCCCGCGGCCGTCGGCTGAATCCGGGCGCCGGGCGGGAGGCTTTCGCGTGACCATCGAGAGCCTGCCCGCCTGGATGTACACCGACCCCGCGTTCTTCGAGCGCGAGCGCCAGACGGTGTTCCGCACCGCCTGGCAGGTGGTCTGCCACCTGAACGACATCCCCGAGGCCGGCGACTACCAGGCCTTCGACATCCTGGGCGAGCGCGTGCTGACGGTGCGCGGCGAGGACGGGCAGGTGCGCTCGTTCCACAACGTCTGCCGCCACCGGGCCTCGCGGCTGGCCGACGGCAGCCACGGCAACTGCGGGCGCCGCCTCGTCTGCCCTTACCACGCCTGGAGCTACCGGCTGGACGGCCGCCTCGCGAACGTGCCGGCGTGGCAGGGCTTCGACGGCCTCGACCCGGCCGAGCACGGCCTGAAGCCGCTGGACCAGGAGATCTACCTGGGCTTCGTCTTCGTGCGCTTCGCGCCGGGGCTGCCCAGCGTGGCCGAGATGATGGCGCCCTACACCGACGAACTGGCGCCGCACTGCCCGCCCGACCTGCTGCCCCAGGGCCGGGTCACGCTGCGGCCGCGGCCGGTCAACTGGAAGAACGTCGGCGACAACTACTCCGACAGCCTGCACATCCCGGTGGCGCACCCGGGGCTCACCCGGCTGTTCGGAGCGAGCTACGGCATCGAGGCCCGGCCCTGGGTCGACAAGATGTGGGGCGACATCGTCGAGACGCCGTCCCCGAACTGGGTCGAGCGGGGCTACCAGGCGCTGCTGCCGCACTTCGGCCACCTGGAGGGCCGGGACCAGCGGCGCTGGAACTACTACAAGCTCTGGCCGAACATGGCCTTCGACGTCTATCCGGACCAGATCGACTTCATGCAGTGGATCCCGGTCTCGCCGACGCAGACGGTCATCCGCGAGATCGCCTACGTCCGGCCCGACGCCCGGCGGGAGGTGCGGGCGGCCCGCTACCTCAACTGGCGCATCAACCGGCAGGTGAACGCCGAGGACACGGTCCTGATCCGCCGCGTCCAGGAGGGCATGGAAAGCTCGGGCTACGACACCGGTCCGCTGGCCGAGTCCGAGGTATGCCTCATCAGCTTCGCCGAGAAGCTCACCGCGATGACGGGCGCGTCCAGGCCGTAGAACTGGCGGGGCCTTGGGGAGGATGTTCCCCGGGCTTTGCGGCGAAGGCCCTGCCGGCCACCCCCTCCCCGCCGGCGCGTCGCGCCGCCGGACCTCCCCCAAGGGGGGAGGATCTTTTGGGGACGATGCTCCCCCTCTGGGGGAGCTCGCGAAGCGAGAGGGGGTCTTGCGGCGAAGGCCTTGCCGGCTGCCCCCTCCTTGGGGGGGG
>NZ_JBXVWA010000020.1:0-5226 GCF_057219735.1 Phenylobacterium sp. T106
GCAAGGCCCGCAAGCTCGTCACCGTCGCCGTCATGCGAAAGCTCATCGAAGCCGCCAACCTCGTCCTCGGACGTCGCCAGCCATGGCTCACTCACCCCGCCAACTGAAACATGGTTGCTCCCCTTGCAGGGGAGGACCAAGCGCGTCCAGTTTGCGGGCAAGCCGGGCGACCACCCCGCAGACCATCCGCCCGGCCCCGCGGCGTCCCCCGGCGGGTCGGAGATCTCTGCGCCCTCTGCGCTCTTCTCCGCGTCCTCCGCGGTTCAATCGAGCGCCTGCGGCGTCCGGACGGGAGACCCCGGCCCGCAGATGCTCCCCCCTTGGGGGAGCTCGCGAAGCGAGAGGGGGCGGCGGCGCCCGCGCCCGCCAAGGTAGCGCTTGCCGCGGCGGCGGTGTAAGCCGGCCTGGCCTTGCGTTACGCAGACACCGATACCTCGCCCGACTGCGGTCGTGGCCCCCGCGGCGCTCGCCCGATGCGGCTTGCAGCGCCCTCTCCGTCCCGCGCGCGACGCGCAGTTGATGAGCGACTGGAGGCGGCCTGTGCCCGTCCTCCGGAGCCCATCGCAACTCCGGAGGACTTCCATGACCCCTCTTTCCGCGGCCTTCGTGGTCGCCATCGCCTTCCTGACGGCCACGCTCTCGGGCGTGTTCGGCATGGCGGGCGGACTGGTGCTGATGGGCGCGCTGGCGCTCGTCCTGCCCGTCCAGGCGGCCTTCGTGACCCACGGGCTGCTGCAGCTCGTGGCGAACGGCTGGCGCGCCATCCTGCATCGTAGGCACGTCCGCTGGGACATCGTCGGGTGGTATGCGGCGGCCTCGGCGATCGCCATGGCCGTCGTGCTGGCGCTCTCGTTCGTGCCGTCCAAGCCGCTCCTGTTCCTGCTGCTGGGCCTGGTGCCGTTCCTCACCTGGCTGCCGCAGCGCTGGATCAACCTCGATGCGGCGCGCCCGCCGCAGGCCTTCGCCTCGGGGCTGGCGGTGACGGGCGTGAACCTGACGGCGGGCGTGGCCGGGCCGCTGCTCGACATCTTCTTCGTCAAGACCGAGCTGAACCGCCACGCCATCGTGGCCACCAAGGCGGCCACCCAGGTCTTCGCCCATCTCGCCAAGATCGTGGTCTACGGCTCGCCGCTGGCGCTGGGGTCCGCGGCCGGCGTGGGCCTGCCGCCCTGGTGGGTCTTCGCGCTCGCCGTGCCGCTGTCGATGGCGGGGACCGCCGTGGGCGGCCGGATCCTGGACCGGATGAGCGACGTGAACTTCAAGCGCTGGACGCGCTGGATCGTGACCGCGGTGGGCGTGGCCTACCTGATCCAGGCGGCCCAGCTGTTCGCCGCCGGCGGCTAGAAAAAAGGCCGGGCGCGAGGCCCGGCCAAGTTCTTAGGGAGGAAACGCCCAGGAATGGGCACGCCTCACATATGTCGCCCGGCCGCCGCTGCAAGGGCTGCGGGCGCCGCTTTTTTCCGACGGCGCCGCATCCGGCGGAAGTGGTCTGGCGCTTGGCCGGAAATTGGTCGTTTGGACCAGACCACCAAGCCGGTATGGCGGCCTCCTGACCGCTAGGGGGCCCCGCCATGGATCTCAGACCTGAAGTGCTCGCGAACGCCCACGTGCGCCTCGAACCCTTCGCCGAGGCCCACAAGGATGGCCTGCGCGCCGCCTGCGCCGCCGACCCCGGGACCTGGAACGAGCTCTACCCCTACACGATGCTGGGCGACGGCTTCGACGCCCAGTGGGCGCGCCTGATGCGGGAAGCCGAGGCCGGCCAGACGATCCCCTACGCGGTGGTCGCGGACGGCGCCTGCCGCGGCATGACCACCCTGATGGCCATCGACCGGCTCCACGGCACGGTGGAGATCGGCGGCACCTACTACGACCCCGCGGTCCGGGGCGGCGCGGCGAACCCCTCGGCCAAGCGCCTCCTGCTCGGCCACGCCTTCGACAGCGGCGCGATGCGGGTGCAGTTCTGCGTCGACGCCATCAACGCCCGCAGCCGCGCGGCGGTCCTGAAGCTGGGCGCCGTCCAGGAGGGCGTCCTGCGCAAGCACCGCAGGACCTGGACCGGCCGCATCCGCGACACCGTCTTCTTCTCGGTCACCGACGAGGAGTGGCCGGCCGTCCGCGACCGCCTCGACGCCCGCATCGCCGCGTTCGCATAGGCGCGGGGCTAGGGCTGTCGCCCGGCGCAACGGCGTGGGGCCCGATGACCGCCGCGGGAAGGGCGCTCCGCCAACTGACCTGATGACAGCCGTCGGGCGTTCCGCTAAACCCCGCGCGCATTTCGATCTCCGCGTCCGGCCGAGCACCTGTCGAAGGGCCGTGGCGCGTTCTCCGGGCAGGTCGGGAGATCGTACCCAGATGGCCAACGTCACCGTGATCGGCGCCCAGTGGGGCGACGAGGGCAAGGGCAAGCTCGTCGACTGGCTCTCCAACCGGGCCGACGTGGTCGTGCGCTTCCAGGGCGGTCACAACGCCGGCCACACGCTGGTGGTCGGCAACCAGGTCTACAAGCTGTCGCTGCTGCCGTCTGGCGTGGTGCAGGGCAAGCTGTCGATCATCGGCAACGGCGTCGTCGTCGACCCCTGGCACCTCCTGAAGGAGATCGACGGCATCGCCCAGCAGGGGATCGCCATCACCCCCGATTTGCTGGTCCTGGCCGACAACGCCTGCCTGATCCTGCCCATCCACCGCGACCTGGACCAGGCGCGCGAGGCGGCCGCCACGAACAAGATCGGCACCACCGGCCGCGGCATCGGCCCCGCCTACGAGGACAAGGTCGGCCGCCGCGCCATCCGCGTCGCCGACCTCGCCGACCGCGCGGCCCTGGAGGCCAAGATCGACCGCCTCCTCGCCCACCACGCGCCGCTTCGCCGCGGCCTGGGCCTGCCCGACGTCGACGCCGCGGCCCTGCTGGCCGACCTCGAGGCGCTGGCGCCGCGCATCCTCAGCTTCGCCCGGCCCGCCTGGCTGCTCCTCGACGGCGAGGTCAAGGCCGGCCGCCGGGTCCTGTTCGAGGGGGCCCAGGGCGCGCTGCTCGACGTCGACCACGGCACCTATCCCTATGTGACGTCCTCCAACACCGTGGCCGGCCAGGCCGCCGCCGGCTCGGGCCTCGGCCCCAAGGGGCCGGGCTATGTGCTGGGCATCGTGAAGGCCTACACCACGCGGGTGGGCGAGGGGCCGTTCCCCACCGAGCTCACTGACGAGGTGGGCCAGCACCTGGGCACGGTGGGCCGCGAGTTCGGCACCGTCACCGGCCGCTCGCGCCGCTGCGGCTGGTTCGACGCGGCCCTGGTCCGCCAGTCCGTGGCCCTGAACGGCATCACCGGCATCGCGCTCACCAAGCTCGACGTGCTCGACGGCCTGCCGACGCTGAAGATCTGCACCGGCTACCGGCTCGGCGACGAGGAGATCGGCTACCTGCCCGCCGGCCTGAAGGCGCAGGCCGCGCTCACGCCGGTCTACGAGGAGCTGGAGGGCTGGAGCGAGACCACCCAGGGCGCCCGCTCGTGGAAGGACCTGCCGGCCAACGCCGTGAAGTACGTCCGCCGCATCGAGGAACTGATCGGCGCCCCCGTGGCGCTCCTGTCCACCAGCCCCCAGCGCGACGACACCATCCTGATGCGCGACCCCTTCCAGGACTGAGGGCTCCCTTCCTCTCCCGCACAGCGGGGGCTGGCCGCGCCCCGGTCCGGACCATGCGCAGCATGGTGGAGGGGGCGCTGGCTCCGCGGGAAGTTCCCTCCACCGCGTCCCCCCGCGGGGAGGACAGTCCTTCGGTCGCCGGACGCCGGAGACGCTCGATTGGAACCGCGGAGGACGCAGAGAAGCACGCAGAGAGCGCAGAGACCTCCGCGCCCTCCGCGCATCCTCCGCGATCTCTGCGGTTAAGGCAGGACACCCCACGGGCGCCCGGGCGTATCAAACGTCTCTTTACGGATACGAGGTATGACCTCCTCCGAAGGTCCGGGGGGAGCCAGCGCCTTGTTCGACGGCGACAAACGCATCATCGAGAAGATCGCGCCCAGGCTGAAGCGCGTCGTCGTCGCCGATCCGCAGCCGGCCAGCGCCCGCCTGTTCACCGACCTGATGCGCGACATCGCCCAGAGCCACGTCTGGGTCGCCGGGACGACCGAGCGCGCGCTCCGCATCGCCGAGACCTGCGACCCGCAGCTCATCGTCCTGGAGCTGGGCACGCCCGAGGTCGACGGGCTGGCCATCGCCCGCCGGATCCGCCGTTCGAACTGGCTGTGCCGCAAGGCGCCGATCATCACCGTCACCGGGGCCGCCACCGCGGCGATGATCCTGGCGGCGCGCGACGCCGGCGTGCACGAGTTCCTCCGCAAGCCCTATTCGATGAAGGACCTCCTCCGCCGCCTCGAGGCGGTCACGGTCAAGGAGCGGGACTGGGTGGAGGGGATGGAATACATCGGCCCCGACCGGCGGCGGTTCAATTCGGGCGAGTACGCGGGCCCCCTGAAGCGCAAGACCGACGGCTCCGAGACGCCCTACCAGCAGAAGGTCAACCAGGCGCTGAAGATCGTCCGCGCCGCCGTCGCGGCCTGCGAGAGCGATCCGCAGCAGGCCATGCGCGCCATGCTGACCCAGGCCACGACCCTGCAGTCGCTGGCCACCGACCTGCGCCTCACGCTGGCGGCGTCCGAGTTCTACCGCAACCTCATGAAGCACAACCAGTCGGGCGCGCCGCTCACGCGCGCGGCGGCCGACGCCTGGTCCAGGCCCCTGCTCACCTTCCTGCGCACCGACTCTCCCCGCAGCCGCGAAGCCGTCGAACTCGCCTAGAGCTTCTCACAAGTCGGGACGCCGAACTCCATCCAAACTCCGGCCGGGATGACGGAGGTTGGGGCGCAGGCGTCGATGTCCGCAACGGGTCGAACGCGGCCTCTGGGCGCTCCGCCGGGAGCAGACCGTCAGCAACGGCCGATGGCGGCGCCTTACCTCCCCCGCGAAGCGGCGGGAGGGGGACCGCCCGCCGAAGCCGGCGCGAGCCGGCTGGAGAGCGGGGGGTGGAGGGGGCGAGCGGCGCCCGCTGGGCGGGATACAGCCTGAACGCTCGCCCCTGCCGGCGGCTCGCCCCCTCCACCACTCGCTCTTCGGCTGCGCCTCGGCGAGCGGTCCCCCTCCCGCCGTCGCTGCCGCGACGGGGGAGGCAAGGTCCCTTACGGGTCGAAAGCGGCCGACGACACCGGCGCGCAAAGCTGACCTTCA
>NZ_JBXVWA010000021.1:0-3266 GCF_057219735.1 Phenylobacterium sp. T106
GGACCGCACCGCTTCCCCGCCGCCGACTGCTCGCGCTGCTCGGCTCGGCGGCGCTGGCGCCCGGCGCGGCGGGCGCCGCCGCCCGGCGGCCCAACATCGTCCTCATCGTCGCCGACGACCTGGGATACGGCGACCTGGGCGTGCAGGGCGGCCGGGACGTCGCGACGCCGCACATCGACCGTCTGGCGTCGCAGGGCGTCCGGATGACCGACTTCTACTCGAACCATCCCAGCTGCGCGCCCGCCCGCGCGGCGCTGCTCTCCGGTCGCTACCAGCATCGCTTCGGCTTCGAGAACAATCCCGGCGTCGCCCAATCGACGTCGCCGGCGGTCGGCCTGCCGCGGGATCATGGCGGGACGCTGCCCGAGCGGCTGAAGGCGCTGGGCTATGCGACGGCGGCCGTGGGCAAGTGGCACATCGGGTTCACGCCCGAGAACCTGCCCACCGCCCGCGGTTTCGACCGGTTCTACGGCTTCCTGGGCGGTGCGATGGCCTATACGCCCGACGCGCCCTCGGGCGCCAAGGACATGGTCCGCGGGTCGGCGGCCACGCCCATGCCCGGGCACACGACCGAGGCCTTCGCCGACGAGTCCGTGGCCTTCATCGAGGCGAACCGCACCCGGCCGTTCTTCCTGTACCTGGCGTTCAACGCCGTGCACGCGCCCCTGCAGTCCACGGCCGCCTACCTGGGCCGGTTCGCGGCCGTGAAGGACCCCAGGCGCCGGGCGTACCTGGCCATGCTGGCGGCGATGGACGAGGCGGTCGGCCGTGTGGTCGGCGCCGTCGACGACGCCGGCCTGGCGCGCGATACGCTGATCGTCTTCACCAGCGACAACGGCGGGCCCACCTGGCAGACCACCAGCTCGAACGGCCCCCTGAACGGGGTCAAGGCGACGGTTCTCGAGGGCGGCGTGCGCGTGCCCACGATCTTCCGCTGGCCGGGGCGGCTGCCCGCGGGGCGGGTTTCGCCGGCGGTGGGGACCGGCGTCGACCTGACCGCCACCCTGCTGGCGGCGGCCGGCGCCCCGCGTACGCCCGACCTGGACGGAGCCGACCTCGGTCCCGCGCTGGCGGGCCGCGCCCGGCCGCCCGAGCGGGCGCTCTACTGGCGGCTGGGGCCGCAGGGCGCCATCCGCTCGGGCCGCTGGAAGGCGGTGCGGGCCGAGGACCGCTGGTGGCTGTTCGACCTCTCGCGGGACATGGGCGAGCGGCAGGACCTCGCCGCGGCGCGGCCGGACATCCTCTCCCGTCTCCAGGCCGACTGGACGCGGTGGTCATCCCAAATGCCGCCGCCGGCGTGGGGCTCCCTCAATCGGACCGAGCGCTCCGCGGCCGGCGAGGTGAAGGGCATGATCGCGGCGTACGTCGAAGGCCGGCCCGTCGATCCCCGCAGCCTGCTCTACGGCGGCGGACCCGAATAGCGTCAGATCGCCGCCACGGTCCGCTCGATCAGCCAGTACGCGGCCAGCGAACCGATCAGATAGGCCGGCGCGACGGGGGCCCAGCGGGGCACGGTCCAGCGGCGCGCGCTGACGACCCAGCGGCCTGCCGCCATCAGCAGCAGGACGGCGCCGATGAAGACGAGCTGGCCGATCTCGACGCCGACGTTGAACAGCAGCAGAGCCTGCGGCGCCGCGTCCGGGGGCAGCCCGATGTCGGCCAGCACCCCGGCGAAGGCCATGCCGTGCAGGAGGCCGAAGACGAAGGCGATCAGCCATGGACGCCGCTGCGCCAGGCCGTCGGCGGCGCGCCGTCCGGGCATCAGCTCGACCGCGACGAAGAGAATGCTGAGCGCCACCAGCGCCTCGATGGCCGCCGAGGGGAAGCTGATGTAGCCCAGCGCGGCCAGCGCCAGCGTGAGGCTGTGCGCCACGGTGAACCCGGTCACCGCCTTCACCAGTTTCCAGTTCGGGCCGATCAGCAGCAGCAGGCCGAGCACGAACAGCAGATGGTCGATGCCGATGAGGATGTGCTCCACGCCGAGCACGAGGTAGGCCGGGACGGCGACGCCGGCGGCGGGCGCCATCGCCAGCTTCATGCGCGGCTGGGCCGGCTTCAGGACGTGGTCGAACGTGCGGCCGTCCCGGGCGGTGATCCGCACGATCACATCGGTGACGCTCTGGGAGAGGCCCTCGACCTCCAGCGTCTGGCCTTCCAGGGGCGGCCCCCCGTTCACGCGCCAGACGCGGGTGACATAGCCGGGCGCCGCCTGCTCGGCCGCCGGCGGCTTCTCCAGCGCGCCCCCCGAGAGGTGGGGGACCAGCCGCAGCGCCATGTCGCCCACGACGGGACGCTTCCAGACGACTTCGTAGGCGGTCGGTCCGGTCTCGCGGATCTGCACCAGCGCCGGGCGAACCTCGTGGGCTTGGGCCGGCGCAAGGCCGGCCAGCAGCGCCGCCAGGACGACCCAGATCGCGATCAGAGCCCTCATGACTGGGGCAGGCCCGCGATCTCGACCTTGTAGCGCTTGCGCAGGCTGGCGCGGAACTTCCGGTTCTCCTCCTCGCGCCGGTCCGCCAGCCAGGCGGCGCGGACGTCGTCGCGGACCTCGGCGAGGGGTGGGGTCACGGGCGGCAGCCGGCGCTCCACGCGGATCAGGTGCAGGCCATAGGCCGAGGGCGCCGGACCGGTCCACTCGCCGACCTTCGCCTTGTGCACCGCCGCCGTGAAGTCCGGACCATAGTCGCGCGTCAGGTCCGCCTCGGCGATGTCGGCGTAGGTGAGGGGCAGGAGCGAGGGGTCGCTCGTGGCGGACCCGCCGGCCTTGAGCGTCGCCAGGGCCGCGGCGGCGGCCGCCTGGGGCGTTTCGCCGGTGCGGTCGCGGCTGAAGTAGATGTGCCGCAGCGCCACGCGGCCAGGCACGGCGTAGCGGTCGCGATTGGCGTCGTAGTAGTCCTGCAGCGTCTTGTCGTCCGGCTCGGGGATGTCTGCGATGTCCTCGCTGGCGAAGGCCATCTTCTGCGCGAGCCGGCGGCGGACGATCATGTCGTCCTTGTCGAGGCCCAGCCGGATCGCCTCGCGGGCCAGGAGTTCCTCGTCGACGCGCTCGTTGATCAGGGCGGACAGCTCGGCGCGGGTCGGCGGCCGCTGGCTCTGCAGCTCCCAGTAGCCCGCGAGCTGCTCGATCTCCTGCGCGTCGATGCGCACGACCGGCCGCTTCAGGTGGTTCGCGAACGCGATGACGCCGAAGAGGACGGCGCCCAGCACGATGAAATGAACCAGCGGCTCCCGCAGGACGCGCGAGAGCCACGAACGACTGGGTTCGG
>NZ_JBXVWA010000022.1:0-1577 GCF_057219735.1 Phenylobacterium sp. T106
CGAGAACCCCTCCTGCCGCTGGTCCACCTGGGACGCCCTGCGCAACGGCACGCCCCCCAACCCCAAGCTCGCACCCACCATCATGGAACGCGCCTGGTCCTCGCCCATCTGGTACGAGCCGGCGGCATAAGAGAAACTCGAACGTCAGGCCGGGAGGGCCCGCGATGACCACCAAGAAACTGGCCATGCTGCGCTATGCGGCGCCCGCGGTTGCGGTCGGCGTCCTGATCGGCGGCGGCGCCGTCGTGGCGCAGGCCGTGCAGGGCCAGAAGCCGGCCCCGAAGCCGGCCGCCGCCGCGCGGCCCGCGGCCAAGGCGGCCCCGGCGCCCACCCGCCTGCCCGGTCACAACACCGACCGCAACGCCTATTTCGGCGACCTGCACGTCCACACCTACCTGTCGTTCGACGCCTACATCTTCAACGTCCGCAAATCGCCCGACGACGCCTACCGCTTCGCCAAGGGCGAGGCGATCGGCCACGCCGCCGGGTTCGACATCCGCCTGCAGGGCGGGCCGCTGGACTTCGCGGGCGTCACCGACCACGCCGAGTTCATGGGGGCCATCCGCGAGGCGGCCGATCCGCACAGCCCGCTGTCGAAGCTGCCGATCACCCAGGGCCTCTTCTCCAACGATCCCAAGGAAATCGGGCAGGCGTTCCAGCGGGTGGTCACGGGCTTCCGGGACGGCACCCTGCCGCCGGAGTTCAGCTCGCCCGAGATCGCCTCGCGCGCCTGGCGCGAGGTGCAGGACGCCGCCGCGCGGAACTACGCGCCGGGCCGGTTCACCACCTTCATCGGCTACGAGTACACCTCGGCGCCCGACGGCCGGAACCTGCATCGGAACGTCATCTTCAAGGGCTCGAAGGTCGCCGCCCTGCCCTACACGGCGAACGCGTCGCGCGACCCGGAGAACCTCTGGAAGGCCATGGACGGCTGGCGTGCGAACGGCGTCGAGGCCCTGGCGATCCCGCACAACTCGAACGGCTCGGACGGGCTGATGTTCGACACCGTCCGGATGAACGGCAAGCCCATCGACAGGGCCTACGCCGACCTGCGTATGCGAAACGAGCCGCTGGTCGAGATCAGCCAGATCAAGGGCACGTCCGAGACCCATCCCTCGCTGTCGCCCAACGACGAGTGGGCGAACTTCGAGATCATGGAGAGCTACATCGGCACGAACCGGGCGATCACGAAGTTCGCCGGCGGCTACGTGCGCCGCGCCCTGCAGGACGGGATCATCTTCCGCGAGAAGGTCGGCGCGAACCCGTTCAAGTTCGGCTTCATCAGCTCGTCCGACACCCACAACGCCTCTCCCGGCAGCGTCGAGGAGCCCAACTACTTCTCCAAGACCGGCCGGCCGGATTCCCGGCCCGACCTGCGCGGGTCGGCGCCGCCGAACGGCGCCAAGAGCTGGGAGGGCGTCGACGCCGCCGCGGCGGGCGGCCGCTACCAGGCCTGGGGCGCCTCGGGCCTGGCGGGTGTCTGGGCGGAGGAGAACAGCCGCGACGCCATCTATGCGGCGCTGCGGCGCAAGGAGACGTTCGCCACCTCGGGTCCGCGGATCAAGGTGCGGTTCTTC
>NZ_JBXVWA010000023.1:0-908 GCF_057219735.1 Phenylobacterium sp. T106
GCTGCAGGGGAGCTGGGCCGCCGCCGACATTCCATGACCCGGATGGTTGCAGGGACTTTGAGGTCCGGAGCCACAAGGAGGGGTCGAGTGGAACAGCGTCAGTCTAGCACGAAGGTGGCAGGGATCGACGTCGGCAAGCGCGGGCTGGATATCGCCGTGCACGGCCTGGAGGACGCGGTGCGGGTGGACAACGTTTCGGCAGGGTTCAGCGAGCTCGTCGCGTGGCTGAAGGCGCGTGAGGTCGGCCGAGTCGGCCTGGAGGCCACGGGCGGCTACGAGCGGGGCGTCCGTGCGGCGCTGGAGGCGGCCGGCTTCGAGGTGGTGGTGCACCAGCCGCTGGAGGTGCGCCGGTTTGCGCAGATGAAGCGCTGGCGGGCCAAGAACGACCGGCTGGACGCGCAGCTGATCGCGGCGGCCACAGCGCAGGTGGAGGCGGTGAAGGCCGCCCAGGACCCGCGTCTGCTCGAGCTCGCCGAGCGGCTGACGGCCTACGAGCAGATCACCGATCAGATCGTCGGGCTGAAGACCTTCCTGGAGAGCGTCACGCTCAAGGACCTGGCCGCGCTGCTGCGGACCCAGATCCGCAGCCTCGAGCGCCTGAAGGCCCGGCTCAGCCTCGACATCCTGCGTCGGATCAAGGCCGAGGCCGACCTCCTGGCCCGCTTCCGCCTGCTGACGAGCCTGCCAGGCATCGGCCCGATCGTCGCCGCCAGCCTGGTGATCCGCATGCCCGAACTGGGCGGCATGAAGCGCGGCCAGGCCGCCAGCCTCCTCGGCGTCGCCCCCTTCGACCGCGACTCCGGCCAGTGGAAAGGCCTGCGCTTCATCTCCGGCGGTCGCGCCCGGCCGCGCCGGATGCTCTACCTCGCCGCCATCACCGCCAAGCGTTTCGATCCAGGCTTCAAGGC
>NZ_JBXVWA010000024.1:0-802 GCF_057219735.1 Phenylobacterium sp. T106
GGCGGCGAGGTAGACGGTCGCGGCGAAGACGGCTGCGAGTTTGTCGTAGCGGGTAGCGATGCGCCGCCAGTCCTTCAGGCGGCAGAACATGCGCTCGATGAGGTTGCGCTCTCGGTAGAGGGGGCGATGGAAGGGGTGCGGAGTTTTGCGGGTAGGATTGTTGGGGATGACCGGCAGGGTGCCGCGGGCGATGAGGAACTCGCGCAGGCCATTGCTGTCGTAAGCGGTGTCGGCGGCGCAGAGGGCCGCGGGCGGAAGCGGGCCGAGAAGGGCCATGGCGGCGCGCACGTCGCCGAGCTGACCGGGTGTGATCTCGAAGGCTATTGGCCGGCCCGAGCCGTCGACGACGGCGTGGATCTTGGTCGTGCGGCCGCCGCGCGAGCGGCCGATCGCCTGGACCTCGTCCCCCCTTTTCCGCCGGCGGCCGAGCGGTGGGCCTTGGCGGTGGTGGAGTCGATCAGTTGCGCTTCGCCGGGGGCGACTTCCACCAGCGCCTGGAACAGCCGTCGCCAGACGCCCTGCATCGTCCAGCGTCGGAAGCGGTTGTAGATCGTCGTCGCAGGGCCGTAGCGGGTCGGGCAATCCTGCCACCGGCAACCGCTCTTCAGCACATGTACGATCCCGCTGATGATCCGGCGGTCATCCTTCCGGCGCGCGCCCGGCCGGTTCTTCGGCAAGTGCGGCTCGATCTTCGCCCACTGCTCGTCGCTGAACCAGAATTCGTTGCTCATGATCCACCTCCGCAGAGCTTGAATCACGATTTGGCAAACACCATCAACAAGCTGATCGAGTTTTCACCCTA
>NZ_JBXVWA010000025.1:0-586 GCF_057219735.1 Phenylobacterium sp. T106
CTAGGACCAATCCACATTCAGGATTCCCAGATCTGAAGGGTGCTGAATCAATCCGTCTCCGGGTTTCTGATTCGGAGCGGGTTGATGGGCGTGAAGCGCTACGAGCTGAGCAGGGCGCAGTGGGAGCGGATCGCGCCGTTGCTGCCGGGCAAGGTGGGCGATCCTGGCCGGAGCGGCGCAGACAACCGGGTGTTCGTGAACGGCGTGCTCTGGGTGCTGCGGTCCGGTGCGCACTGGCAGCATCTGCCGGAGCGCTACGGCAAGTGGAAGAGCGTGCATGCGCGCTTCACCCGATGGGCCAAGGCGGGGGTCTGGGAGAAGGTCTTCGCCGAGCTGATCCGGGATCGGGACAATGAGTACCTGATGCTCGACACGACCTTGGTCCGCGTCCACCAGCAGGCGGCCGCCGGAAAAGGGGGGCCCAAACTCAGGCTTTGGGGCGTTCCCGAGGCGGTCTGACCACCAAGATCCACATGGTCTGCGACGGCCTGGGCCGGCCGCTCCGCTTCATGCTGACGGCCGGCCAGCGCCACGACAACCTCACCGCCAGGGCGCTGCTCGCAGGCTTCCAGGCCAAAGCCGTCCT
>NZ_JBXVWA010000026.1:0-519 GCF_057219735.1 Phenylobacterium sp. T106
GGGCGGAGGTTCGGGCGCGGCCTCGGGAACGGGGCCGAAGTCGCCGACGTCGGCCGGGTAGGCGGCGTCGTGTGTGTCGTCGTCGTCGTCGCCGTCGGGCTGATCGTGGAGGCCGAACTCGTCGGCGAGGCGCTGCACGAGGGCCTCGACCGGGGTGGCCAGGAAGTCGTCGTCGTGGGCGAGTTCGGCGAGGCGGGGCTCGAGATCCTCCCAGACGTCCAGAGCCTCGACCTGTCCGAAGCGGCCCCACACCAGGCGGGCGAGACGGTTGTCGACGCGCTTGCGGTGATGCTCGCGGGCGGCCTCGTCGGCCTTGCGCGCGCGGGTCTCGGCGGCTTCGGCCTCGCGGCGGGCGCCGGCGGCGGCCTCGGCCTGCTCGCGGTCGAAGCGCTGCTTCAGGAGGACGACCTGGCCGACGGTGCGGGCGAAGGCGTTGGCCGTTCGGCCGCAGCGTTCGAAGCCTTCGATGTCCTGGCCCTCGGCGGCATGGGCCATGAGGCCCCTCGCGAGCTCCACGCC